>CADECY010000334.1 GCA_902825945.1 uncultured Acidobacteriota bacterium | reverse complement strand
ACCGGGGACCGCGCCACGGAGGACCAAGCGCATCGCTTCGCCAGCGCCTTCCTTTTTCCGCGCGGTGCTGTGCTCCGGGAATTTCCCCGCGGTCGAACGATCAACTGGCGCGCGCTCTTCCAACTCAAACTACGCTGGAAGATATCGGTCCGGGCCCTCGTACGGCGCGGCTACGACCTCGGGCTGTTGTCCCCAGCGCAATACCGAACCGCCAACATTCATCTCGTGAAAACCGGCCAAGCGAAAATCGAGACCTACGACGCCGACGGTACCCTTCCAATCGAGCAGCCAGAGCTTCTGTCGTCAGCCATCGCGGCACTTGAGAGCGCGGTCCCTGGTGGCGCCGTAGCGGTTGGTCGGCAGGTCGGTTTCGCCCCCGCAATGCTGGAACTCATCACCGGAGCGAAATTCTCAGACCCAGAGCCAACCCTCGGAGATCCGAAGGTTGTGCGCCTCCGCCCGAGATAGTGCATCGACAAATCCGGAAGCGGACCACTTGGAGGATTACTTCGAAGTAGCTCTCGCCACGGGAGGTCGCTAAGCGCTAGAAGCCGACGTCCGGCTCAGCACCAGGAGCTGACTTTAGGTAGCTGGCGAAGCCAAAGGCGGGAAGGCGCAGCTTCGCTCCGCGTTAGCCGCGCCCCGTTAGCCAGGACCAGAAGCCCTTCTTCCTCTTCGACTGTGGCTCGGCTGCGGGCGGCGGCATATGAGGCGGCCCGCCGTAATGTGTGTCGCGCGCTGCACGGTCCCGCGCGCGGCCCGCTTCGATCTCGGCGCGCGACATGGGTCCGGCCCAGAAGACGCGATCACCTCTGATCCAGTAGTGCGACGTGCACGGGTAGTCCCAGTTGCCGACCGAAGGCCACAGCGTGACCGCCTCGCCATCAAAGGCGAGCTGCCACTCTGTGGGGCGGATCGGCGTGACGACCTTCAGGCCGCAACCGCAGAAGCAGCTATGCACAGCCGTCGAGAACGGGATCGAGATGTAGAGAACACCTTCCTCCCGTTCCCTGGGCACAGCCTCCACGAACTCATGGCGGATGGTGCGCGGCGGCTTCACTCCTGATCCTCATTCGACAGGTCGTTGCCGCCGATGGCGTAGAGGGAGAAATGCTCGCCGTCCTCGTCGTGGTAGAAGCCCCAGAGCTTCTTCCACTTGATCACGGCGAAGATCGCGTTGAACGCGTTCAGGTCGGCGATCTGGATGTTAGTATCATACTCGTTCTCCTGCCCGGGCTTGATGAAGCTGATCCGCTGCTTGGTCCGGACATGGTCGCGCTTCTCCGGCGTACTCGTCGTCGTGGCGACCAGACCGCCGATGGCACCGTTTTTCACATAGACGCCCAGACCGACATCAATGAACGACACGCCGAGCTCTTCCAGTTTCTCGACGACCGGTTCCTTCCCCGAACCCTCCATGCAGAGGAATACGAACTCTGTTCCCTCCAGTTCGGCGAGGTGTTCGGCCGTCATGGCGTACGGGTGCGCAACAATCCCTCGGCGCATTTTGCCATAGGTCTCAGCGAG
>CADECY010000333.1 GCA_902825945.1 uncultured Acidobacteriota bacterium | reverse complement strand
GAACGGCTGCTGCCCGATCGCCGACTCCCGGCAGCCCCGCTCGCGGACCTCGTTGAACACGTCGTCGATCGTCAACCCCGGCTGCGTGATCACCTCTTTCAGATGCTTGGTGAACAGGCCGTTGCGCCCTTGCGGATTGTCCGCCGCCACCTGACCGGGCGCCGCCGCGAACGCAACATAGGCGCCCTCCGCCGAGAGAGTCGCCAGTCCGCCTTTCCCGCTCCGCAAGCTTCGGAACGGATTGTCGCGGCAGGCATCGAGGATCACGATGCTCACCGCCGCGCCGCGCGAACGGAAGCCGTCGAGCACCTCGTTGGCGCTCAAGGCGCGCGACTTCACCTGATACTCGGCTTGCGCGTTGAAGTCCACCGGGAGCAGATAGTTCTGGCCCTGGATCTCGAGCCCGTGGCCGGAGAAGTAGAACAGTCCGGTGTCGCCGGGTTGGAGGCGGTTGACGAAGTCCGCCAGGGCGCGGTCCATCGCTTCCTTGCCGAGGTTGCGCTCGAGGGTAACGTCGAAGGTGGGGCGGAGGGAGTCCGCGAGGTCCACTGCGTCGTTTTCGGGATTGACCAGCGGCCGCTGATTGGCGTAGGCGCGATTGCCGATGATGAGCGCGACGCGGCGGCCGGTTCCGGGTCCGGTGGGGCGGACGTTGCGGATGTCCTGGGCCAGGGCGGTCAGTAGCGTGAGAATGAAGGCGAGGAGCAATCGGGCGCGCATGGTCTCTCCCATTAGGATATGCCGAAGGTGAGGGGAAGCTGACAGGCCGGGAAGAAAATTGGATCACGGGCGCCCGAAAATTATGGTAGTCTGAGATTGCGGTTGAGAGGGCTGCCATGCGGTCCGTTGAACGTGAGTTCACTCGGCTGCCTTTTCTTTTATGTACCTGCTCTACCTGGACGATGCGGGTTCGCCGTCCAACCCCGCGGAGAGCTATTTCGTGTTGGGCGGGATTTGCGTTTACGAAGCGCAGGCGGACTGGTTCACCCGCGAGTTGGACAAGATCGCGGCTACGTTCGACCCGCAAGATCCCTCGCGAGTCGAGTTCCATGCTTCCGCGATTTTCGCAAGGCGCGAGGCACCGTGGAAGGGGCTTCAGAAAGAGGAAGCTTGCGGTGTGATGAAGAGTGTCCTCAATGTTGCGAGGAACAGCTACGATTCGGCGTGCTGTTTCGCTTGCGCGATCGAGAAGTCCTCGCTTCGACCCGACCAAGACTGCGTGGCCCTTGCTTTCGAGGACCTCTGCCAGCGGTTCGATTTCTTCCTCGCCCGTAAGGGCAAGCAGGGAGACCGGCAACGGGGACTGATCATCCTGGATCGCAGTACGCAAGAGACGCCTCTACAGCGGTTGAGCCAGGACTTCCGGCGCGTTGGCACTCAATGGGGCGTGGTTCGCAACCTGGCCGACACGCCGATGTTCATCGACTCGCGTGCCTCCCGGTTGGTGCAGTTGGCCGATCACGTGGCCCACTCCGTCTTCAGGCGCTTCAATGCCGGAGACGCTCAGTACTTCGACCTCATCGCGCCGAGGTTCGACGAATCCGACGGCGTGATTCATGGGTTGGCACACAAACATTCGGACCGGCAGAGGTGCGTGTGCCCTGCTTGTTTGAGTAGAAG
>CADECY010000332.1 GCA_902825945.1 uncultured Acidobacteriota bacterium | reverse complement strand
TGGATGTTTGCCGATCGCGAATGCCTTCACGCGCACTGGGCGTTCTGGTTCTTGCGTGCCTCCGCCGCCCATCTTGAAGCTGCCGCTTGGAATCGTGACCCAATAATCCTCGTCGCCCGGCAGCCGCAGTCTCGGATCTCCGGCCAGCCCGAGGGCATCCGCGGCCTCCACCCGCATCGCCGGATCGGCGACCCTCGCATTCCGAGCCAGGAACATCTCCGGGAGCTTCTTCAGAATCTTGGCGAACTCTTCCGATCCCGGCCGGTAGCCCTCGACTGCCAAGTCCCG
The DNA here is from genome assembly GCA_902825945.1 of uncultured Acidobacteriota bacterium. Taxonomy (GTDB): domain Bacteria; phylum Acidobacteriota; class Terriglobia; order Bryobacterales; family Bryobacteraceae; genus SYLY01. Next base: position 1,406 of record CADECY010000332.1, on the reverse strand, counting down.
CGCGATCGCACCGAGCAGCGCCGCGCACCGGATCCGAGCCTCGAGCTTCGAGCCCGCTCGATTCGCTAGTGCGTCGAGCAGCCGGTCCACCGTGCGGAAGCCCTTCTCCGATCCGAGTATTCCCGCCAACAGCAGCATGCACTCCCGCCAATCCACTCGAAAGGCACGATCGTCGCGCAGGAGCTCTTCGTGAAGTTCCGTTTCGTCGAGCCGCGCCAGAGCGCGAGCGGCGAGGAACTCCTGAAAGGTCAGGTGCGCAAACCGAAGCAAAGGCCCATTCGCAACGATGAGTCCACTGCGCGCTTCCTCGCGTTCGAGGTCCAGCGACTGCATGGGTGACCTCCGCAGGGCAAGCTGCGCGTCCCCTTTTTCTATCTCGATCGCCCGCGCTCCCGGCACCGCCTGCATGTCGAAAGCGATCCGTTCCATCGCTTTGAGCCGGCTCTCCGGATGTTGATCCCGGCTTCGGGCAAGGCAATCGATGATTCTCCCGAAAATCCGGCTTCGCTGACCAGGAACTCCTCCGCTGTCCGATGACACAGTCGCCAACGCGGTCAGCATCAAGGGGCTTCGGGCAAGCTCCCGCAGATCCTTGCTGTTCGTCAGAGCGGTTCGCAGCGCTTCCGTCGGCGTTCCGCCGCATTCCGCCCAGTTCGCCAGAAATGCATCTACCGCCCGGTCGTCCCAACCCTCGATCGTCACTCGGGTAAAGCCGTGTGTTTTCGGGGCAGACTTGGCGAGCGCGGCGAGGGGCCGGCTGGTGACCCAGAACCGGCAGTCCGGATAGAGATGGATCGACTGAGCGATCTTGTCCCAAACGGACAGGCTGTACTGCATTTCGTCGAGTCCGTCGAGGAACACGATCGTGCCGGGCTGCTTCAGCCGGTCATGCCAGTCGGCCTCCGTGAGGCCAAACTTGATACTCGCGAGAAACCTCGGCAAGGGGTCCAGCGAATGGTGCCAACTGTTGCTATTCTCAATGTCGCGTAGGCGCGCCAGGACGGCGAAGCGCCCCTGCTGGAGCGCCTTCCGGGCCGCACTTCGTAGCAGGGTCGACTTGCCGCTACCCGCCGGCCCCTCGATCAACAACGTTCTCTCCTGCAATGCGTCCGCGAGCGCGATCTCCTGCCCGGCTCTGACATACAGCGGGACGAAGAGCTTGTCGAGTTCAAAGTGGGCCGGATCCGCCGGCGCGCTGGGAAGGTCCATCCATTTCGTGGAACTGTCTAGCCAGTTTCGATAGAGCTCATCACCATGGCTTGGCCCATCGCCGGATCGCAGAAGGGATCGCGCCAATCGCTCGAAAGTATCGAAGTTGGCGACATCCGGCCCCAGCCAAGTCGCCACCTGCTCTTGCAGCAGAAGCGATTCTTCGAAGCCAACGACGAAGCCGGGCTCCATGTCTG
>CADECY010000331.1 GCA_902825945.1 uncultured Acidobacteriota bacterium | reverse complement strand
CGCGACCACGGGGATGTCTCCCGACATGATCCGCGTCATCACCGGCTCCGCCGTGGCGTCCGGGTCCACTGGAGCAACGGCAAAACGATCCCGCAACTGGCGAAGGCCGATGTCGAGCGCATCGGCGGCCGACCCGATCAGTCCGGCCTGAATCGCGGCGTGGATCAGCGCTTCTTCGCTCGGGCTGGGAGTAATCGTCACGTTGGTGCTCCTCTCCGGTACTGTAGCGCCTTCTTCTGTCGACCGCCACGGCCTGTAAGCTCTCCCCGAGTGGCCGCATAATAAGGAGACGCCATGCGCACGCTCGGACCTTTCCTCTTCGCCGCCGCCCTCCTCGCGCAGGACTCCACCAAGTCCGCCGTGCCGGTCCGTGTTGCCCGCAAGGTCGCGCTCGTCATCGGCAACAGCGCTTATACGAACATCGCGACGGTTCCTCCCGCTTCCGCCGACGCGGACGACATGTCGGCCTCCCTGAGAGCGCTGGGCTTCGACGAGGTGGTGACGCAGAAGAACCTCACGCGCGACCGGCTGATCGAGGAGATCACCATGTTCGCGCGGACCAAGGTCCGGCAGGGCGACCTCGCCTTGGTCTACTACTCCGGCCATGGCGGTCAGGTCCGCGATGAGAACTACCTGCTGCCCGTCGACTTCAGTCCGCCATCGCTTGATGCGCTGGTCGACACGCGTGCCTATCGGATGTCGGCGGTGCGCGACGAGATCGAGTCCAGCGGTGCGGCCGTGCGGGTGATGATCTTCGATGCCTGCCGAAACGCGCTGGTGATTCCGGCGAAGTCGTCCACCGGACTGCGCGAGATGAAGGGAAGCGCCGAAGGCACGATGATCGCGTACGCATCGGCGCACAACCAGGTGGCGCGCTTCGACGGATCGGCGCGCAACAGCTTCTACACGGCGGCTTTGCTCGAGGGGCTTCGCAAGCCGGGCGAGTTGAAGGGGCTGTTCGAGACCGTGCAGATGAAGGTGTTCGAGCGGACGGGACGCCAGCAGGTCCCGTATCTCTACGGGTTCCTGAGCGGGCCGGTCTATCTGAGTGGCGAGCCGGTGGCTGCTCCGGCGTTGGATCTGGCGTTCGAAGCATGGAGTGGGATCAAGGGTTCTCAGGATCCGGCGGTGTTCGAGAAGTTCGTGCGGATGTTTCCCGGGCATGATCTGGCGAAGGTTGCTTTGCTGCGGGTGGAGGCCCTGCGTCCGGGTGTACGGCACAGCGCGAAGCGGGAAGGTGCGGTCTGGATCGAGCCGGGGAGCTTTCTGATGGGTTGTTCGCCTGGGGACAGGGAATGCCGGGACGACGAGAACCCCGCGAAACGAGTGACGATAGCGAAGGGCTTCTGGATGAAAGAGACGGAAGTGACGCAGGCGGAATACGAGCGGGTGATGGGCAGCAACCCGAGCCACTTCAAGGGTCCGAACCGTCCAGTAGAGTGCGTGAACTGGAATCAGGCCAACGCGTATTGCGAAAAGGTGGGAGGTCGACTTCCGACAGCAGCCGAGTGGGAGTACGCGGCGCGGGCGAGTACAACGAGCCCACGGTACGGTGAGTTGGCGCGGATCTCCTGGGGCTATCACAACGCAGAGCGGGGCACGCGGGGAACGCACGAGGTGCGAGAACTCGAAGCGAATGCGTGGGGCCTGTATGACATGATAGGCAACGTTTCTGAATGGACTGCTGACAGTTACGGCGGGACAGACAAAGAGGTACGCGGCGGTGCTTGGAGCTACGTTGCCAGGAGCCATCGGGCCTCGTGGCGCCATAGTTGGGGTCCACAGGATGGCAACATGGACATGGG
>CADECY010000330.1 GCA_902825945.1 uncultured Acidobacteriota bacterium | reverse complement strand
GGCCGCCGTAACTGAAGTTGCCGTTCAACTCGTCAGCCGTAGGGACGCTCCACGAGATCTGCTCGCCCTGCCGCTCCATCAGGTACTGTCCGGCGAACATGAAGAACGTCTTGTCGCGGCCGTTGTAGAGCTTCGGAATGACCACGGGTCCGCTCACGTTGAAGTCGGGCTGGTAGAAGTGGAGACTGTTTCCGGTCTGCTCGAATCGCGCAGGCTGCATGAACCGGCGGTGCTGCATCGGACCTTCGCGGAACAGCAATCCTCCGGCTCCGTGAAGCATGTTGGTGCCACTCTTCTTCACGATGACGATCGCGCCTCCGGCGGAATGTCCGTACTCGGCGGGAGGCACGGTCGTGATCACCTTCGCCTCTTCGATCGTGCTGAGGATCGTGTCGGTTGTGTTGGTGCCGCTAGGCTGGACACCGTACATGCCGTCCTCGAAGAAGCCGATGTTCGAGGTCGCGCCGCCGTTGATCGAGAATCCGCCGAGCGATCCGGCATAGGCGAGCCCGCCAACGTTCACGCCTGGCGTGAGGTAGAGGAGCGCGCGAGAGTGGCGCTGATAAAGTGGCATGCGCTGGAAGAACTCGCCAGTAATGACCGTGCCTGTCGTCGAGGTTTCGGTTTCGAGCAGAGGAACCGCCGCGTTCACCTGCACCGATTCGGCGACCGTGCCGAGCTCCATCACCGCGTTGATCGGCAGCGTGGCGCCGATGCGCAGTTCCACGTTGTCACGGACAAAGCTCTTGAATCCGGACGACGTGATCGTGACCCGATAGGAGCCCGGACGCAGGAACGGCATCCGATAGAGCCCTTCGGCGTTCGTGGCCGTGGTGGACTCGAAGTTATTCGCGACGTTGGTCGCGACTACGTTGGCACCTGACACCGCCGCTCCGCTCGCGTCGGTAACGGTTCCCGTCAGTACGGCAGTGTCTTGTGCATGTACCGCAACGGACGCAAGCACGAGCCACAGGTTCCGCGTTATTCTTGGATGCATTGGACCTCACTTGTCTGGACTCGACGATTTCCAGCAAGTATACAGCAGTTCGAATGCCGCCTACGGTTCGGCCCAGTAACGCGATCTTGCCTGAACTCGCAGCGTTTTGTCCTTGGCACGCAGTTCGATCCGCCGGAATCCCGGGATGCGGACCGGGTTATCGGATACATATCCGACGCTGTACTGGCTTCGCAGTTCAGCCTCGATCGCGGCGAAGGTTTGCTCGATCGTGAATCGTTTGTGGACCTCGAAGAAGGTGCCACCCGTTTCGAGCGACAATCGCTCGAGCACGCGGCGGCCACCGGTGCCGCCGAACAGAATCGAATGCACGATCATCTCGCTTTTCTGCGCCGCCTCCACGGCTTCGGCGAACTCGGCGCGGCTCCCGACATCGACTCCATCCGACATGACGATCACGGCCTTACGGTTCTGGACCGGCTTCATGATTTCGGCGGCCCGAACGACGGCATCGAACAGGAGCGTGCCGCGCGCGGTGACGACGTTCAGCTCCGCTCGCGTGGGCGTGTTCACGTGCGACAACGCCTCATCGAGATCGCGCCGCGATGCGGTGAGACCCTGGGGCACGTGAATGCCCATGTCGAACTGCATGATGAAGACTTGATCCTTGGTCTCGCGCAACACGCGATCGAGGAAGCGGAAAGAGGCGCCGCGCTCGGCGTCGATCACGCGCTCCTGACTCATGCTGGTGTCGATCATCAGTCCGATGGTCAGCGGAAGGTCCGACTCGCGCGCGAAGTACTTGATCTCCTGCGGGTGTCCGTTCTCGGCGAGGGCGAAGACCTCCTTGTCGAGGTCCGGACGCAGCCGTCCGTTCGTCTCGCGAACCGTGGCGAAGACGTTCACCACTTTGACTCCGGTGGG
>CADECY010000329.1 GCA_902825945.1 uncultured Acidobacteriota bacterium | reverse complement strand
ATGGCCGAGCAGAGACGGTCGGCCCATTCGATGCGGGCTTCGGGAGTCTCGGGCATTTCGCGGAGGATTGGTCCGAGCAGGCACATCCACCCCCTTACACCATTTCTCCGGGCAATTCGGTCACACCACCCGAGAAGCTGATCGCGATGCGATCCCACTTCAGAGTCATGAATTGCTGCTTCCCACACCCGGTAGACACGATGGAACAGCTCGAAGACGATGCGCCCGCCCTGCGGGTCTGCGTTCATGATCACCTCGCTATCCCGGACCAACTGCGTGGCCCACTCACGCCGCCGGACGAGGCCGTTTGCACGGTTCCTAGAGCAAGAGAGAAGGATGAACAACCACGCGTGCATCCAATCGGCGGTGAGCGCGCGTGGTGGCTCTCCTGGGTGAGATCGCCTCGACGCCGCCCTGGCCCACTCGGCAATATAGTGGCGGCAAAACAGTTGGTGCGCCTCGAACCGGCGAGGCTCGACCGGAGCCCATGGACCCTTCGATTCGGCGAGGTGCGCCCTTGCCTGTTTCAGCAGCGGCCGGCGTTGTCGCGCGGGAAGATCCAACGCCTTACGAATCAGAGCGTGCGCCACGTAGTTCAAGTCGCGTCCCGCCTCGGAGGCCAGCCCCTCTTTGGCGAGATCGACCGCGGCCCGCGCGGCTTCGACCGCACCGTCGAATTCACTCAACGCGCGCAGCGCTTGGCTCTTGGTTCCGATAACCTCTATCCGGCTGATGTATGAGCAAGGGGCCAAGTCAGCGGCCTCCAAGCAGTGCAGAGCAGCAAGCGGTTCGCCGCAATCCAGCAGATGGATGCCCTTGATCGCCAAATAGTGTGCTCGCACGTCAGCGCCAAGGCCGGCATCTTCGCGAACATGGGGTTCAGCGATCCTGAGGTACTCTTTCGCCCGCTGCACCTTGCCTTGATGGAGCATCAGGTGGGCAACACCGCAGCAGACTCTCGTCCTGTAAGGGGCTGACCAAGCATGGGGAAGCAGGTACTCTCCGATTCCGAGCGAGTCCGCGAAACGGACGCCCCGCTGGAGTGTGGTCATCAGACGAGTCAGATGATCGATTTCAGATGGGTGCGGGGGCCCCGAAACAGCCTGCAAACCGGCCTGCAAGGGACCCAGCTTCAAGAGATCGGTAAGACCATTCGCGGAGACAGTCTTGACAGCCGCCAGCAGCTCAGGGGCGACTCGTTCAAGACGTTCCTTCTGCTGGTCGGTGAGAATCGCGGCCCTGCCTCGTCCGAACTCCCGGATGAACCCCCTTAGCTTGGCCTCCACATCGCGAGCGTCTTTGAACATGTCTCCCCGGATCGGACTGGTGCAAAACACAGGGCCCTTGCCGAACGGCCAGCGTCCGGTGAACGACCACGCCGCTTCGCGGAGGATCATGAGCGCTAGGGGCAGTTGCATGCTATCGCCATCAACGCCACCGACGTGAACCGGAATCGCCAGGTTGAGGGCGTACGCCCGGCGCCAACGCAATGGAAAGCCGCTGCCTGATAAGGAATGCCACGCGGATCCGATCCTTTCCAGAATGTAGAGGAGGCCGTCTGATGGATTACCTCGGCCATCCAGGCGGAATCGTCCGAAGGCATCGGACGCATCCCACTCGTTCGAGAGATCGCAGGTCATCGGAACATTGAATCCCGTGCCAAAATCAGTACAAACCGGGATGACATGAGCAGGCAGACGGCAACGCAGGGGAAAAGACTGCCTTACGTCCTCGAGCACACGGGGCCGGATGCGATCGATGATTCGCTGATCGCCATACAACACCGCCGCCGACAGTGGGCTCATCATCTCCCTCAGCAGGTCGACGTCGTTCCCCGAAGGCCGTTGCGCCAACTTCAGAAAGTACACGAGATTGGCCCCGAAGTAGGGTTGGAGCGCAGCTAGGCCGAGTCGTCCGAAGCTTGTATCCATGCGACCACGGCTCCTTCACCACGTAGATCACGCGCCAAGCTCGCCGGAAGT
>CADECY010000328.1 GCA_902825945.1 uncultured Acidobacteriota bacterium | reverse complement strand
TCTCCTTCACAACGCCACTCCTGATGACATCCGGTGCAACACTCCGGTCTTCGGCAATCGCCTCGAGCTTTGCTTCTTCTTCTGGCGTCAGTGTAATGGTCATCGGGCATCTCCAATGTCGATTCTACCAACGCTGATTCCGCGCTTCAGCGTGGTCTCTGTCGACTTCGTTGGTGAGGCCCTACCGATCTCGTCTTCGCCCAGAGCGGTCAAGGCTGCGGTGAGACAAGGGCACATGCATTGCTGCCTTGTTCAGGACGCCGCCGCGAGACGGGCACGAGCTCCCTCGCGCAGGACAATTTTTTCGATAGACTGCCAGGATGGTGCGCAGGCAGTTTCTGACTACATCCTCACTCGGCGCCTACATGGCATCTTCGGCGGCGGCACAACTGGCGAGTCCGAACGAGACGATTCAACGGGCGCGGGAGGCGGGGCTGAAGATCCTCCAGCCCAGCCAGCGGGATCTCGAGCGCGGACTCGAGCTGCACCGGAATTCGCTCGTGTTCGAATCCTACGGGTTCATGCCGCGGGCGGCGATCGACGGCGATGCGGTGAAGCGCGAGATCGAAGCGGGGGCGAGCGAGGCCGAGGTCCAGGATCTGCTCGAGGATCACGGCATGACGCGCTATGTGACGAATGCCGCCGAGCGCGAGGAGTATTTGAATGCCTGGCGGGCGGCGGGTGTTACCTGCATTTTCCAGAACGCGGGAGAGGAAGGCTCGGCGGTCGACCGGCTGATCAAGCGGTTGGGCCGGTATACATACGTGACGCACTTCTTGCGGGAGCATGTTTCGCAGGCCGTACAGCCGGATGACGTGCTCGCGGCGAAGAAGGCGGGGCGGCATTGCGTGTGCATGACGGGCAACGGAGTCCCGATCAAGCAAGACTGGACGAGTGTGCCTGGCGAACTCGGCTATATTCGTGTGTTCTTCCAGTTGGGGGTGCGGATGATGCACCTGACCTACAATCGCCGGAACATGCTGGGCGACGGATGCGGCGAGGCGGCCAATGGCGGGATCTCGGACTTCGGGCGCGCGGCGATCGCCGAGATGAACCGGCAAGGGGTGATCGTGGATGTGGCGCATTCAGGCTGGCGCACGAGTCTCGAAGCGGCGAAGGCGTCGACGAAGCCGATGGTCGCGAGCCACACCACGTGCGCGGGGCTGCACGAACATATCCGGTCAAAACCCGATGAGGTGATTCGCGCGATTTGCGATACGGGCGGGCTGATCGGGATTTGTTGTATCTCGGGCTTTCTCGGGAGGACGGGCGATATCGCGTCGATGATGGATCATATCGACTACGCGGTGAAGAAGTTCGGCGCCGATCACGTGGCGATCGGGACCGATGTCGCGTATTCGTCGCGGAACGCGGCGGCGGAATCTGCGAAGCTGCCCAAGCGGGGACGGCAGCGGGTCCGTTGGGAAGCGCTGTGGCCGCCGGGGTCGTATGGTTCGAACGCGACGCGCGCGCAGGTCGAGAGCCTCGCGTGGACGAACTGGCCGCTGTTCACGGTGGGGATGGTCCAGCGGGGGTATTCCGATTCCGATATTCAGAAGATTCTCGGCGGAAACGTTCTGCGCGTCTGCCGCGCCAATTTCGATGGAGTGAAGATATGAAACTGTTCTTGATGGCCGCGGCAAGCGCGGCGATGATGCACGCCCAGTGGAAAGTGGGCGCGGCGGCGGTGAAGATCACGCCAGAGGAGTCGATCTGGCTTGCCGGCTACGCGGCGCGGACCAAGCCTTCCGAAGGGGTGCTGCACGACATCTGGGCGAAGGCGATGGCGTTCGAGGACGAGTCCGGCGCGAAGGCCGTGGCGGTGACGCTCGACCTGGTGGGGATTCGCAAGCCGATGGCGGAGGCGATCGCGGCGAAGGTCCGGTCGAAGCACGGAATCGCGCGGGACCGTGTGTGGTTCAACGCTTCGCACACACACTCCGCCCCGCTGGTGACCGATGGCGCGAGCAGCTACGACTTCGGCAC
>CADECY010000327.1 GCA_902825945.1 uncultured Acidobacteriota bacterium | reverse complement strand
CTCGCGCTCCCGCCACATCCCCGGTCCGGCTCTCCAGGTCGCCCAGCGACTTCAGCGTGTTGGCCCGGCCCAAGTTATCCTGCTCGGACTCATAGAGCTTCAGGGCCTCCTGGTAGCGCGCTCGCGCTCCCGCCACATCCCCGGTCCGGCTCTCCAGGTCGCCGAGGTACCGCGCGCTGCTCCCGGCGTGGCGGCGATGGCCGGACGCGAGGAAGACCGGCAGCAAGTGCCGCAAGAGGGTGCGCGCCGAGGAAGCTGTTAGCAGATAGCTATTAAGGAGGGTGTGGTGGATCGAGCCGGTGAGATCGAGCAGAGCCGGGCGGCTGGACGCGCGGATCATTGAGTCCGCAAGATTCGGGAATTCCGCGAGCAGCGCCTGCACCGCCGGCGCGCGGCCTTCCCCAGTGCCACGTTCGGTCGACTCCGCAACAGCCGCGAGCGTACCGAAGTAGGCCAGGCATCGGACCCACACCGGCTCGACCTCCGCCGTCGGCAGCGCGGCTGCGTATTCGCGCAGCGGCGCGAGCATCGTCCAGCGGTGACCGGCACGGTCAATGAGGCTCAGGCGGCTCAAGAGGTTCACCGCGTCGCGGGCGGCGGCCTCGTCCGGCACAATTGCCGCGAGGGCGGCGGGACTGAGCCCTTCCGGAAAACAGGCCATCGCGATCCAGAGATCGCGCGCCGAGGATGCCGGATTCACGCGATTCATCGAGAGGGCGAGAGAAGCGTCTAGGCTATGGATGCGGTCTTTGACGCCCGCCACCTCGGCCAAGCGCGTGCAGTGTTTGCGCCAGAGGTCTCGCAGCCCTTGCCATGTGCGCGCTTCCCCGGCTTGCGCGGCCACGAGGCGGATGGTGAGCGCGTGATGATCGAGGTCATGCTCGAGGAAGTGGCGAAAGCCGGGCTCATCCGTGATCGGCTCGCCGCCGGCGAGGGTCCAATAGCGGCGGAAGAGAGCTTCGGCGGCATCGGCATCGAGCGGGCCGAGCGGATACTCGTGCGCGAGGTCGCCCAAGCCTCGGCGGGAGGAGGCGAGGATCTTGACGCGGCTGGCGGCGAGTTGGCCGAGCCACTCGAACGCGGCCCCCGCCTCCGCATCATCGCCGATCGCGTCCTCGAGGTTGTCCAGATAGAGCAGATCGGCGTGCTGGACGAGGGCCGCGTGAAGGCGGTGCGGGTGCTGGGCGAGTTGGCGGTCGCCGAGGGCTTCGGCGGTCGCGGAGCGGAGTCCATCGGCTCCGGGCTTACCGGTGACGTCGGCATAGTAGGCCCGCGTTTCCGGCCGTTCCCCTAGGAATGCGCGAAGCGCGGCTTTGCAAAGCTCGGTCTTGCCGATGCCTGGCGCACCGCGGACGCTGTAGACCTGGCCTGTCACGAGCAAGATGCTGTCCGCGCCACGGAGGAAAGCGAGCAGGTCACGGAGTTGGGGCACGCGGCCGGTGAAGAATCCGCGGCGGGGGGCGATGCGCTCGTCATCGGGTCCGGTGAGCGGGGCCGGAGTATTAGCGGTGCGGGGAGCGGTGGCGAGCGCGACGCCGGCTACGGTGAGTTCGCTATTGGCGGGGAGATACTCGGGCTGCCCCAACAACTGCTTGATCGCGGCGATGAAGGCGGCGGGGAGGTGCTGGTTCAGGTGCGCGGCGAGTTCGGGCCGCATATGTTCCGGATTGGCATGGGCGCTGCCCGCGAGGCGCGCGGAGAGGTCGAGGAGTTCGAGGGTTTCGATGAGGAAGTGATTCTCGGGCTGGACTTGAAGGAGCCCGATGGCGCGGGCGAGTCCGCTCGTGTCCCTCCAGTGGTGGGCGCGGACCTGCTCACAGGCGCTGTCCCAGTTGTCGAACCAGAGGCCCCACTGTTTCTGGCGGGTCTTTCGGAGCGCTTGGCGAAGGGCTTGGAGGATCGCGTCCGGCAGCGTGCCTTTTTCGATTTCGGCGGCTTCGTCGAAGAGCTTTTCGGCCACCGCTTCGGAGAGTTCTTCGCCGAGCTTTTCGGCGAGTTTCTTG
>CADECY010000326.1 GCA_902825945.1 uncultured Acidobacteriota bacterium | reverse complement strand
GGGAGGGATGTTGGCCCCTACCAGACTTGCCACCCTCAGCCGCAAGGGCCCGGCCCCGAGGGTTTCCACGTAAAGCGGCGACAGCGCGACGATTCTCCCCCGGCAGGTGAACACGAAGAGCCGCAGTTGGGCCTCGCCCCCGTAGTATTGCCACCAGGTGCGCACCCAGTCGAATGTCATGTAGACGCTTCCTCCGGCTCCCTCCACTGCCGTATCCCACTCGGCGCGGCGGCCCTCCAGTGGCGCGAAGTCAGTAAAGACTTCGCATTCGAGGGGCTCGCCCCCGGCGATGGCGGCCGGCGTACGGTCCGCGCTCAGTGATTCTTGTTGGATATACACGCGATTGCTTCTTCAACGAACGGGATCAGCGGATGCCGGCAGAGGCGGGAATACGTGCCCTCGCGACGCCAAGGGACCAGTAGAGCATGAGTCTGTAACCGTTGCTCCTCGCCTTCCACACCCCGCGGGACTCCAGATTGCGACCGAGGAGCGCCGCGATCCAAGCGGCAGTCGTCACCGTCAGTCTGAGCGAACTCCCCACGGCAACCGCCACTCGGTGCAGGAACGCTGCAACCCCACCTTGGTATTTCTCAATGAACTTGTTGATCGATTCCTGCTTCATCATCACGCTGAATCCGCTCGGGGCGGATGCCGTCGTGCCGCCGCCGACATGCATGATGACAGCGTCGGCGCAGTAGAACAATTTCCAACCACGCGCGCGAATCGTCCTGCTCAAATCCGCATCCTCCGCGTACATGAAATACCGCTCGTCGAACCAACCGGAGTCGTCCAGAATCGCCTTGCGCACCATCAAAAACCCGCCATAGAGCTTGTCGACCATCGCCGAACGCTCGGGATCGACGACCGGGAGCCAGCGCGTTAGATAGCGCCGTGTGGACGTCGTAACGAAAAGCATCTCGAGAAGAGCCGTCCACGGCGTCATACCCCACTGGATGCCGAGTGGCTGCACGGTTCCGTCGCCGTCCACCATCTTGCAGCCCACGGCCCCCACTTCCGGGTGGCGTTGCAGTTCCCCGATGACGCAGTCCAGAGTACCCGCCGTCACCTCGGTATCCGGATTGAGGAACAACACGAAGGGACTCTCGATCTCGTTCCGGACCAGATTGTTCGCCCTTCCGAAACCGAGGTTGCTCCCGCTGTTGATCACGCGATACTCGGGAAATCGCCCCGCAGCAGCTTCCCGGCTACCGTCGGCGGAGGCATTGTCGACCACGATGACCCGCATGTGCCTAGGGTTGCCGTACAAGCGCAGTGATTCCAGACAACGCAGAAGGAGTTCGCCGCCATTCCAGTTTACGATCACAATGGTCAAAACTGGCCTCACGACCGCACTGTCGAGGCTCATCGGTCCGCTCACCTGCTCATCTCCTCGCGGTCTGCCCCAAGCGCCTCATGACCTGACGCACGCCGTCCCCTACCGCTACGGCAACCCCATTGAGTGGAGCCGTGTTCAATTGGACAGTGGGGAGTTGGGTCGTCTCGATGCCGCCCATTCCGGTCTTGAAGGTGAAGACCCCCGGGTTTGCTTCCTGATTGATTCCTCCGAGGTCGTACCACTCATGGCCGGACTCCTTGAGGCGCATCATCGCGCGCCATTGGAGTAGGTAGGAGCCGCGAGCGGTCAGCCCGCTGTCCCCAGTCGCCGCGAGCAGATAGATGGCCGTGTTTCCCACCGTGGCGACCACCAGACCCGCAACGGGCACTCCAGCCAGGCAACAGATGAGCACCGACATTTTCTGGCCCGCAGGCAGCCTCCGCTGGATTCGCTCGAACTCGGCAACATCGACGGTCGTGTCGAATCGTTTCCGCTCCAACATTTCCCGGTATAAGGACATGAAGGTGCCGTATAGATCGTCGCACTGCCCTTCTCGAACCTCCAGATCGTTGCGCTCGGCAATATTCAACTGCCGGCGCCACCGGGCACTCAGGGCCTGCCGGATTTCATCCGGCGAAGGGCGAAGATCTACGAGGACCGTGTGATATGGCTTGGCCGCACCATCGGGGCCAAAACCGAGATCGCTCCAGACGGACTCGATCGCCCGGCACTCCGGATCGGTTTCGAGTACGTTCGGGATGACGCGGAGCAGGAGTTTGCG
>CADECY010000325.1 GCA_902825945.1 uncultured Acidobacteriota bacterium | reverse complement strand
AAAAGGTTGCCAAGACGCCGCAGGCCACTAGCCCCAGCCAGAATAGGCCCCGCACCATCTCTACGAGTGAGCTCGTGACAAGGGACAAGAGTATGGATGCCGCCAATGTCCCAAATGCAATCATGAAGTTCATGTCCAGGCCAACTTGCCCATGAGTCTCCTCAATCCGCGCCAGCTCATCCTCAGTCACCTCATAGACCTCTATCCGAGGAATTTTGTATGTCGTTATTCGGGCGGGCTCTTCGTGGTTCATCATGCACCATGCAAGCGGCAAGATAGAGGCATTACCGCATTACCAGGGGAGATTGACCTCAACTGAGGCAACGCTGGGGTGGCGAGATCCAACCCTCGGCTTCAGTGTATCGGCTAAGAACTTCTCCATCCCATCCAGCGATGGCATTAAGACATGCCACTGAGCCCACGTAACGAATAGTCCGCCATGTTGCGAATACTTGAGGATTTCCGGGTTCCGTCGATGCTCGGCGAGCCGTTCGGCGATCGCGCCCTGGCCAACGTACACGGTCCATGGCTGGGTGCCACCGGTGCCACCATGCCATATGATATACACACCTTGGAGGCCCTTGAAGTGTGGGTGATCCAGATTTACACGGGAGAGCGTGCACCACTGGTCTCCCTCACATTTGGTCCATTTGAGATTTGTCATCGGAATCTCCCTCGATCGCAACAGCAGGCGGGAAATAGTGGCCGAAAAAGCTCGCCGACCAAGGCTTGGCTCACAATCGGTCGACGATAGTCCGCGCTGCGGCCACTAAGCGTCCCCCCTGTCCACCTTATCGACATTGTCGACGCCGGAACCGGCCGCGCAATAGCTTGATGGCGATCTGTACCCTGAGTGATGAAGCGCATCGCGGCTACTTTATCCGCCTCACCAGGACGGTTTCCTCCTCATCTTCGACCTTCATCCTGCATCCGCCGGAGGTCTCATATATCGTTACCGTGGGGCGGTACGAATACGAGTACATATAACTGTACTCCATCTGCTGCCATATCTGGCCGTTATCGAGCTTGAAAATACTCTCTCCGTCCCATCCGTTGAACGTCCCTGCGATAGTGTCCTCAACTGCAGGGGAGCACGATCCCGATAGAGTCTGCTGTCGCGGTGAAACTCCGGGGGGCGTAACCGTTCGGGGCGACCCTCTAATTCTACTCTCAGTCCCAGAGAGGGTTCCGTGCTTGGCGGCCAAGTACAACATCTCAAGCCAAATACTGTAGTGCACGACTCGTGATGCGTTCGGGTCGCGAGGGGCGCGAATCGGGAAGCGGCGCGCCAACTGGCGCATGTCGTCTATGTAGCTCTGGAGGTCAGGGTGGGCAGAGCGGACCAAGGCGGTCCCCGCTTTCATCTCATCAATGGTGTACTTCGGCGGCTCCGAACCGCCGGTCTGGCAGATCGCCGACAGTGTAGCCGCCAGCAGCATTAGGAACCTCACGGACCCTCCTTCGGCATTGTTTAAGGCTTTTGGCTCCTCGTCGGTTGTGACCAACGACCAACCATGACATCGTGGCTATCGTGGCTCCGAACAGTTTACACAGACAACGACGAGACCCGCGCCTCACCACCGGAACTCCAGGCGCGGTAGGAAAGCATTCAGACGACCGCGTTTCACCGCACCTGCATTTTAGCACTCGAACCGCCAACCCAAAAGTCACAGCGATCCAGTCAGATCACGCCCGGAGAGTGGACCAGGGTGGGTCGCAAAAACAGTTCCACGCCGTACATCCTTCGTTGAGGCCCGCTCATGGCGGGATCACTGCGCCCGGTGACGCCCTTTTGACGTTCGCCAGACTTCGCTAGCAACAAGCGGAGCGATTCTCCACAGACCATCCTGCGACACAGTGGATAGGCGAATCGTGACCCAATGGGGAGGAGCCATCTTCTGCTGCCCAGTCCTGCGCGCTCAGCCTGTCGAGCGATAACCTTGGACGAATGTGGCATGAAATGCGAGTCGCGTCCGCAGGCATGTATAGCGATCCGTTGATTTAGTGGACTTTCGGTTTCGTCGATTGATAGTCACTATAGTCACTACAATGCCTTGTCAAGGCGCTGCCCGGAGTCGAAGCGGCACGGGGCCCGATCGGTGGCCAGCGCGCGTAGGAGATCGTGAAGAAGTTCCCGGAATCCGTGCAAGCGGAAGCGAAGCCGCTCCTCGCGCGAATCGAGGAAGGCCGCAAGGAACGCCTCGGCAAGCTGAAGAAACTCGAGAGCGTCATCACCGCGC
>CADECY010000324.1 GCA_902825945.1 uncultured Acidobacteriota bacterium | reverse complement strand
ACCGGCTGCTAGAAAGCCAATTGTCTGAGTCGCGATATTGAAGACGGCGCCGCGATTCCCCACGACAGTGGACGGGAAGTTCAGTGTGTGCCGAACGCCGAGATTCACGGTGAATCGCCGCGAAAGGCGCCAGTCGTCCTGCAGGAAGAATTCGGCGATGCGGGCGCGCGGCTGGATCGCTCGCGGCTGCACATCGATACCGAAGCTGGCCACCTGTCCGGTCAGGAATGACGCGAAACTATTGCCGGTGTTGGCAATGATCGAGCCCGCCGGGCTGAGTCCGCTCGTGAAGATGTCGTTGAACCGGTAGTTCCCGGACGGATTGGCGGGCTCACGGACATCGAGCGCCTGCAGGCGGATGTCGGCGCCGGACTTGATGCTGTGACCCGAGCGGACCCACGAGTAGTTGTCGAGGAACTGTGTCACCGAAGTGGCGAAGGCCGCATTACTGCTTGCCGGAGGTCCGAGTTGTTGGAGGCCCGTAATGTCATAGGTGGCAAACGCCGCTGCAACAGGGCCGCGAGAGAAGGTCCGCCGCGTGTATCCGAAGCGGAATTGGTTTACCGAAGCCGCCGAGATTGCGGCTGTGTGTTCGGCCGCCAAGCTTCCGGATCGCGTGACCGCGTTGCCGGTGACACCCGTGGTGAGATTGCCGCTGCCATCGGGAAGGGGCGTGGCGGGCCTGCTCTCATCGTGCAACCAGGAATAGCGGCCAAAGACGCGATGACGCTGGCCGAAGTAGCGATCGATCCGGCCATCCGCTTGCGTGGCATCGTTCGACTCGTTCGCGGTGCGTGAATAGTTGTTCGCGCGGGAAGCGTTCGTGGTAGCCGGATAGCGGTTGGCAAGCGAGGCCGCCGCCGCGTCGAAGCGGGATTGGGGAATCGTATTGTCGGGGAAAGCCAGGCGCCGTCCGCCGGCCGGGTCGAAGACCGGAGCATCAAAGACGCCACTGCGTTGGGCCAGCGTCGGAACGGTGGAGATCCGTGTGACGCCCGTTTGAAGCTTCGAAGTCTGCCAGGCAGCGAAAAAGAAGGTACGGTTGCGCTGGACCGGCCCGCCGAGAACGAGGCCGAACTGATTCCGCCGGAACCGGGGCTTGGAACCCGCGCCAGAAAACAGATTCCGCGCATTCAACTTCTCGTTGCGCAGGAACTCGAACAGCGTGCCGCGAAACTCATTCGATCCGGATTTCTGATGGACCATGATCACGCCGCCGTTGGAGCGCCCGTACTCGGCGGAGTAGCTGTTGGTTTCGACCCGAAACTCGGCAATCGCGTCGATGATCGGGTAGAGCGCCACTTGCCCAGGCTCCGGCTGCAGCACGCTGATGCCGTCATAGATGTACTCGCTCACACGCGGACGGCTGCCGTTGATGCGCGGCAACAGCCCACCCGGAGGAAGGTTGACGCCGGGCGCCAGGGCGATCAACGGTACGAAGTTGCGTCCATCGAGCGGAAGATTCACGACGCGGCGCTGGTCGACTGTGAAGCCAACGGTCCCCCGGCCGGACTGCAATAGCGGCATGGACGCCGTCACTTCCACGACTTCCCTCGAATCCGCCGGTTGCAGCTCGACATCGATCGAGACGCGCACCCCTGTTTGCATCTCGATTCCGCCACGGACGAGCGGCGCGAATCCGTCCTTGGAGATCGAGAGGGCGTAGCGGCCGGCCGGCAGCGCGAGGAACTGATAGGCACCATCGCGCGTTGTGGAAGCGGACGCGGCAAAGCCGGTGTCGAGGCCGCGCAACGACGCCGAAGCGTTGGCAACAGGGAGGCCGCTCGTGTCACGCACGAGGCCGAGCAGTTCGGCTTTGGTCGATTGTCCGCGAGCAAGGGCAACGATCGCGAAAGCGGCGGCGAAGATCTGTATACGCACCACTGTCATTTTAACACTACACACGCCCGCCGGCATCGCCGTGGTCCCGGCTGGGCGATAAGCTGAATACAGTCCATGACGCTCAGCGCGAACCTCTCCTCGACACTCGGAACGTTCCTGGTGGCCCTGTCGGCTCCCGCGATCGCGGCGCCGCTCGCATCGGAGTTCGATTCGTCGATCCGGCCGATGGTCGGCCAATACTGCGCCGTCTGTCACTCGGCCGCCAAGCACGCTGGCGAGTTGAACCTCGAACGGTTCACCTCGTTCGCCGATGTCATTCGGGATCCGAAGCCGTGGAAGAAGGCAGTCGAGCAGTTGAACCTCGGCGAAATGCCGCCGAAGGGGATGCCGCCTCTTCCATCCGCGAGCAAGACGAAACTGCTGGCTTGGATCAACGGCGCCCTGGCTGAAGCGGCGCGCGT
>CADECY010000323.1 GCA_902825945.1 uncultured Acidobacteriota bacterium | reverse complement strand
CAAGGCCCGTGACAGCGGGCTGGAGAAAATGTTACGTTCGAACGCGGCCAGGTCGTCGAGCAACGAGGCGGGTATCTCTCCTATGATGTTTTGTCTACTCCAAATTTGATGAGCGGCCCTGGGCCGACCAAAGGGAGGCCGGACTTGGCCGCAGAGCTTTGCATTTGCGCGCTTTCCCTCTTCACAGCTGGATCTTCAGAACGGCCCGGAGCGGTCAAGGGCGCGCGCGGAGCGCGCGGCGAAGCGCACCCTTGACCGCGAGGACCGTTCTGGAAACTCGAGAAAAAGGGAAAGCGCGCGGGGGGTTCAGGGGGTCTCCCCCCGGCGGGGATCCGGGGCAGCGCCCCGCTCACCTTACCGCGCGGTGTTGGCGCGGCATCACGCATTTCTTCCGCCATGGTTCACCCCTCCGCCAGCACAAAATTCGGAAAGTTCTCAAATACCCACTTGTTCTTCAGCGTTCGATAGATGATCCCCAAGAGCTTCCGCGCCAAGGCGATGATCGCCTTGCCCGTCCCGCGCCGCGCCTTCACCTTTTCGTAGTACCGCTTCAGATACGGGCTGTACCGTTGCGCGACCAACGCGCATTGCACCAAAGCCGTACGTCCCAGCTTGCTGCCACGTTTGGTGATCCGTCCGGAGCGCTCCGTCTCGTTGGAATTCGACACACGCGGCACGATCCCGAAGTAGGCCGCGAGTTTGCCCTCGTCGGCGAAATCGTTGATGTCACCGATCACCGAAAGCAAAATGCTTCCCGTCAACGGACCGATCCCCTTGATGCTGGTCAGATTCTTGTGCCCCTCCAGCTTGCTGCCTTCCTCGGCGATCGTCTTCTCCAATCGGGCGATTCGCTGGTTCAGGCTGCGGATTTCCTCGATGAGCACCTCCAACTCCACCGTCACCATCGCGTCGAACCGCATCGCCAGGATCTCGTTCAGCTTCTTCTCGCTCGACAGTGCTTCCTTTTCCAGGTTGATGCCGTGCGCCGAGAGAATATTGTTCACCTTGTTCTTGAGCGCCGTGCGCAGTTTGACCAGCGTGTCCCGCGTCTGCGTCAGGCTTGCCAGTTGCGCTTGCGTCCTGTCCTTCATCCTCACCTCCGGCAGCAGATCCTTCTCCAAATACAGCGCCAGGTTGCGCGCGTCGTTTGGGTCCGTCTTCTTCACCGAGTGGCTGATCACTTTGAATTGGTTCGGGTCCACCGCCACCACGCGCTTCACATACGGCGTCACAGCGTCATGGAATAAGCGCGTGTTCCCGGTTACCTCCACTGCGATCTGGTCGCTCGGCCGCAGTTTCTTGACGAATCGCGGCAGATCCTCCAGCTTCCAATCCGTTAAATAGTTGCGGCCGTTTTCCAATCGCACGCAACACGTGAACTGGTTGCGGTGCAGGTCGATTCCAATATGTCTTGGCGTTTCCATACTCCTCCTGTCCTTGTGAACTCCAGGTGGAGTAGACGGGCTCTGCGGCGGTCACCATTCTCCTATTCAAGGTCCGGCATGCCGGCCTTACGGTGGCGCTCCGGTCACAGGTCTGACCAATCTCCTTTACGAGGTCGAACGCCTCAAAAACACATGCAGCCTGTGACCTGTCTACTCCGAACGAGGTTGCCCTCTTTCGGAGCTTATCCCGCCCGAGCCTAAACATTCATACCATCTCCTTAAGCCCCATGTGCGGGGCCAGGTCAGCATGTGCCAGGTCCGTTCCCTGGAACAATCGCGCAACCGCTCTCCATGAGCGAAACGTGCCATACGGCGCAAGCTGCTGAAAATGGGATGGATCGCGATCCGGGATCGCGGTTTCTTATTCGGGGTGTCGGCGAGTTCCGGCTCGGGGATTGAGAGAGCCCGCAGCAACTTCGCAAATCGCGTGGGAGGACGGCAAGCCGCAAGCACTCGCGCAGGTGGGCGGGTTCCAGGTCCGGGTAATCCTCACGGATTTCGCGTTCGAGGCAACCGCCGGACCAGGATGCGAGCTTTCTCCGAGGACGAAAGATCGTGTAGTCGCGATCTCGCCCGGAGAGTGGACTGGCCGCGCGTCGGGTACCAGCGCACCGCGCCACTCGAAAGATGCGGGGCGCTATGTCGTTTACTCGCGATCTTTCCAAAAACCAAGGCCTCAGACACTCAGATTCCCGCACGGCAGTGCCAGCAAAGCGACACAATTCGTTAGGAGAGTTGCCCGGCAAGCCAAGCCTTGGCAAAATCCCAGTCCCGCTTGAGCGTGGCCACCGAAATACCGACGGCCTCGGCCGTCTCCGCTTCGTTGAGGCCGCCAAAAAACCGCAACTCAACGACCTTGGCCGCCCGTGGGTCCAGGGTTTCCAGCCGCGTCAAT
>CADECY010000322.1 GCA_902825945.1 uncultured Acidobacteriota bacterium | reverse complement strand
CGCTCGCTGGTTCTGTTCGCGGCGATGGCGCTGCTCGTTGGAGGGACCTACACCGCCTTCCACACGCCGGTCGATGTTCTGCCCGACCTGACGGCCCCTACCGTGGTTGTGCTTGTTGAAGGGCCAGGCATGGTGCCCACCGATTTGGAAGCGCAAGCCACGTTTCCCATCGAAGCGTCGATGAACGGTGCGGCCGGTGTACGCCGCGTTCGCTCCGCCACGGCCGTAGGCGTCGCCATCATCTGGGTCGAGTTTGACTGGGGTCAGGATATCCTACGCGCCCGGCAAATCGTCACGGAGAAGCTGACGCAGTCCGCGCCGTCGTTGCCGCCCACCGTCAAAGCGCCTTACCTCGCGCCGATCTCTTCGGTGATGGGCGAAATCCTGTTCATCTCGCTCGAATCCGACAAACACACGCCCCTGGAACTGCGCACCATCGCCGACACTGTGGTCCGGCGGAGGCTGCTGGCCGTGCCTGGTGTGTCGCAAGTGATCCCCACGGGCGGCGAGCAGAAGCAATATCAGGTCCAAGTGGATCCGCGATGGTTGCGCGAATACGAGTTGTCCCTTCGCGACGTTGAAATCACTCTGGCCGCCGCGAATCGTAACTCCTCCGCGGGCTTCCATGTGACGGGCGGCGAGGAGTATCTGATCCAGGGCATCGGCCGCGTCCGGTCTGAAGAGGAGATTGGCGGAGTGGTCATTGCGTCGCGCAAAGGGCGGCCGATCTTCGTTCGCGACATCGCGTCGGTGAAAGTCGGTGCTGAGTTGAAACGCGGCGAGGGTTCGCACAATGGAAAGCCTGCCGTCGTCATCGGCATTCAAAAGCAGCCAGGCACCAACACGTTGGAACTGACAAAACTTGTCGACGAGACGTTGACGGACATCCAGCGCGCCCTACCCGCCGGTATCAGCATCCAGCGCGACCTATTCCGTGGCGCAGACTTCATCGAGCGCGCCTTGGAGAACCTGACTCGCGCTCTGCGCGACGGCGCCATTCTTGTGGCGATCATCGTCATCCTATTCCTATTCAACATTCGTGCGGCGTTGATCACGCTGGTTGCGCTGCCGCTCTCGCTGGTCGCTTCCGTTCTGGCAATGAGTTGGTTTGGCTTCACGATCAACAGCATGACGCTTGGCGGCTTGGCGATTGCCATCGGCGAGTTGGTGGACGATGCCATCATCGACGTGGAAAACGTCATCCGAAGGCTACGCGAAAACGCCACACTCCCGGATGACAAGCGGCGCCGGGCCATCGACGTCGTCTATCGAGCATCGGCAGAGATTCGAAGCTCGGTGGTATTCGCCACCATCATCGTCGTGCTCGTGTTCCTGCCTCTGATGGCGCTAACCAGCATCGAAGGCCGCCTGCTGCGCCCTCTCGGCTTCGCGTATATCACTAGCCTTCTGGCCTCGCTCCTAGTGGCGCTGACTGTGACGCCGGTATTGTGCTCGTTCCTCCTGCCTCGCGCCAAGTCCATTCTGAGCGGCACGGAACCGTGGCTCTCGCGCCACATCAAAGCGCTCTACGAACCGGTCCTGCGCTTGGCGTTGAAAGTTCCCGTGTTAGTAGTGCTCACGGCTCTGGTTGCTGTGGTGGGCGCCGGGTGGAAGCTATCGACCGCGGGGCGTGCATTCCTGCCAGAGTTCAATGAAGGCGCTTTGACAATCAATGCCGTCACCATTCCCGGGACGAGCTTGGAAGAATCAAACGCTTTGGGCGCTGCACTGGAGCGCCTATTGCTCACAGTGCCTGAGGTGGCTTCCACATCGCGCCGCACGGGTCGATCCGAACTCGATGAGCACGTGCAAGGCGTCGAAGCGGCGGAGATGGATGTCCGGCTTCAGATGAAAACCCGGCCGAAGGAAGAAGTTCTCCAGGAAATTCGCGACAAGACTACGTTGATGCCCGGCATGAACGTCACCGTGGGGCAACCGATCTCGCACCGCATAGACCACATCCTCTCCGGCGTTCGCGCCAACGTCGCCGTAAAGGTGTTCGGCGATGATCTCGCCACGCTTCGCGCCCTTGCCAAGCAGGTGCAGGCCGCCATGACGGGTGTCGATGGCGTCGTGGACCTCTCTACGGAACAGCAGATGGACATCCCCACTTTGCAGGTGAAAGTGAACGCTGCCAAAGCCGCGCGCCTCGGTCTGCAAACTGGCGAGGCCGCCGACATGGTGGAAACCGCCTATGTGGGCAAGGAAGTCAGCCGCGTGCTGGAAGGCCAGGTGAGCTTTCCATTGGTGGTTCGTTATGGTCCGCAAGAAAAGAAATCACTCCAGGCGATTCGAGACACGCTCATCGATACGCCCAGCGGCGCGCGCGTCCCTTTGAGCTCGA
>CADECY010000321.1 GCA_902825945.1 uncultured Acidobacteriota bacterium | reverse complement strand
ACCCATCCCCGCCAACCAGTTGATTCTATTCGAGAAATAGCCGGACAGTAGTGATCGTGAATGAACAGAAAAGTAGTCAGTTAGGCTGGGACGGCTAGCGAGGTGCGGTACCAGGCTAGTGTCCGCTCCAGGCCCTGTTCGAGGCTGAAACGGGGTGCGTGACCCAGAAACTCACGGGCATCGGTGGTGTCGGCTTGCGAGTCCCGGACGTCTCCGGCTCGGGACGGGCCGTAGTTGACCGGGATGTCGAGACCCTCGATTCCGTTGAGCGTCTTCCAAACCTCGTTGAGGGTGTAACGGTTTCCGTTGCCCGCGTTGTAGACGCGCCCGCAGGCCGATGATGGCGCGGCCGCAGCGCGGCGGCAGAGAGCGGCCACGTCCTCGACGAACGTAAAGTCGCGGCTTTGTGTGCCGTCGCCGTGGATCGTTGGCGAGGTCCGCTCGAGGAGGCATTTCATGAAGACGGAGATGACGCCCGAGTACGGGCTCGATGGATCCTGCCGGGGCCCGTAGACGTTGAAGAATCGGAGCGCGACGGTTTCGAGTCCGTAGCAGGAGTGAAAGACCGAGGCGTAGTATTCGCCCATCAACTTCTGCGCGGCGTACGGCGACTTCGGGTTCGGTTTCATCGATTCCGTTTTCGGCAGCACGGGCGTGTCGCCGTAAGCGGATGACGAAGCAGCGTAGACGACGCGCTTCACCTTGGCCGCCGAACAGGCCCGGAACACATTGAAGGTTCCGTCGATGTTCACCTCATGCGACGGAACGGGCTCGACGATCGAGCGCGGCACCGAAGGAATCGCGGCGAGATGGTAGACGGAATCGGCGCCATCGACCGCGGCGCGGACCGCATCGTAATCGCGGATGTCGATCTCGAAGACGCGGATCCGGTCCCGAAGTTCGGCGATATTCTCCCGTTTTCCGGTGAGATAGTTGTCGATGACCGAGACCTCGGCGCCTGGTTCATCGAGCAGCGCGCGCACGAGGTTCGATCCGATGAATCCGGCTCCGCCGGTAACAATATAACGGCTCATTTATTCGCCCAGGTTGTCGATTACTTGTTCCAGATATCGCAGACTGTTGGTGGCGATGGTGACGGCGTCCGGCTTGAAGTCGAATACTTCGAGCGAGATCCAACCCTGGTAGTTCCGGCGCTTCAAGACCTTGAAGATCGCGCCGAAGTCGTAATCGCCGGTGCCGCAGTGGCGGCCATCCATTTCGTTGACGTGTATGTGGCGGATGACGTCGAAGAAGCGATCCACCACTTCCGGATGGGGCTGCTTTTCGTCGGCCGCATTGTGCGTGTCGAACATCGTCCGCACTCCCGGACTGTTGACGCGCGCCACGATTCCGGCTGCTTCCTCGACCAGATTCATGACGTCGCATTGTGCGCTCGGAAGGGCTTCCGGCAGCACCGTGACGCGGCGCTGAGCGGCATGTTCGGCGACCGACGCGATGCCCGCCTCGTAGTTCTTGAACGCCTGCGCGATCGACATGCCGCCCGTGGTCCCACGCTGATAGGGCGATCCGAAGACGAGAATGCCCTTGTCGACCTGATGCTCGGCGAGGTCGGCGCAGAGGTCGATCAGGTCGTGAATGTGCTGCCAGCTCTTGGCGCGAAGGGCGTCGTCGCCGGTGGTAACGTGCAGGCCTTTCGGCGAAACCATCAGCCAGTGCAGGCCGACGAAGGCAAGCCCCTCGCCCGCCATGATCTTGCGGTATTCGCGCCGCTGTTCCTGTGTGATCGTGGCCGGGTACTCGTTCAGGGTGAACGGGGCAATTTCGATGCCCTCGTAGCCTGCCTTCTTGATTGCCTTGCAGGACTCGGCGAAGTCCCACTTTTCGAAGACTTCGTTGCAGATCGAATGCCGGAATCGGAAGCTCATCAGTCTCCAGTGTAGATATTCGGCGGGGCGCGGCACAAGCTTCAGGGCGCGCCGGGGGGAGGTCCAGTTCCGTACTCCCAGCGTCAGAGAGCTCGCTTGTGGAGGTAGGACTGGGCCGCCAGCCAGGCGAGGGCGCCGGTGATCAGTGCCAATGCGAAGATGACCGGCACGGCGACCCAGGGATTGAGGCTGTGACGGGGCGCGGCGGCCAGTTTGATGGCGCACAGGATGGCGAGGGTGAGTCCGCCGATGCCGGGAAGGATCATGCCGGGGCGGCACATTTCCCAGTAGATGAGCAGGATCGCCGCGGCGAAGAGGAGGAGGGTCCAGTTCGGGTCGAGCGGTATCTGATGGAGGCGCACGTTGTCATGGTAGTCGCGACGGTCGCGAAATGGCAAGGCCGCTATGACTCGTTTCGGCCGGGATCGATTGCTTGCGGGCGCAGCTCGGTTTGCGCAGGCCGCTTGCTTGC
>CADECY010000320.1 GCA_902825945.1 uncultured Acidobacteriota bacterium | reverse complement strand
TCAGGCATCCGTGATTTCCCATGTCACCATTTCCGGGCAGTCTCCGCTTTCTCCGGCATGGGAACACCAACACCACTTTCGAAGAACACGCGCACAACGGACTCGCTACGGCGCCCCACCCGCGACGAGTTTCCGAGCTTTTGGCGCCGCGCCTTCGCGGCCTGTGCGCTTTCGAAGAACACGCGCACAACGGAGCCGGCCGCCGCCCGGATCTCCCCGTGTGCCTCACCTGTTGCGGCCGCGGTTCCGCGGCCCGTCGCGCTTCGAACGATTTTGCTCTGGGGAATCACCGCGCTTGCGCTTTCAGGGGCAAGTCCCTCGATCGTCATCGAAAAGGTCGAGCGCGTGAAGCTACCCGCCGGAGGCGTCGTGCAGCATGTCTACTTGGGCGTCAGCGGCGCTCCCGCGGGCAGCCTGCAAGTCCCTCCCGGCATGTCGTCCCCTCCGGCGCGGGTGAGCGTGCTGCCTGTTGCATCCGGCGCCCCGCGAGACGCCGGCTGCGAGAACCTCGAAGCCCCGTTCCTCAACCCGGCGGGCCTCGCCGCGGCGGGCGTCAGTCTCGACCCGGCGGCGGTGGAATGCCTCGAGAAGGCCTGGAAGGACCCCGCGGCCTACTTGGCGCCCACGCTGCTGCTGCCCCCGCTCGAATACAAAGGCAAGGCACTCGGACCCGTGTCGCTGGCGATTCCGAATGACCTCACGCTCGAAGAGGATGCGGATGCTTCGGTGATCGACGCTTCCAGACTCGTATTCAAGGTGATCTACCGGCCGTGGCAGGCCGGGGATGACGAAGCTGACTGGCAGCGGCACTTCCTCGATCCAACGGCGTGGTGCGTGAGCTCGGGGTCCGGCGCGGCACTCTGCGGAGCACACCTGGAAGCCTACCGCATGGCGCTCGAGTGCGCGCGTAGCGGCGAACCAGAGGTCTGCTGGAAACCCGTGCAAGCGTACTTGCGGGACAAGTACGCGAAGGCGGCCGGCCAAGAGGCGGCGGCGCGAGTCGAGCGCGATTGGTCGAACCGTGTGCCGTCCGGTGACTTCGGTTGCAAGGAACTTCCTCTCCCGATGGCAGTGAGCCATGTCGGCTATGATGCGGACGGCGGAACGCTGACGCTGACGTTTTGCCGCTCCAATTTCCGTGCGATGCAGTCCGCCACGGACGATTTCCGAGTGATCTGGCTGGGTGAGTCGCACCTCACTTCGGCGCCGCCCGCCTCGGCGGAGCCCGCGCGCCGTAAGTCGCGCGGTGTTGGTGCCCCGCTTGCCAGGGTATCGACCACCGGACGGCCCGCCAACCACGTCGCCGCATTTCGCAGTCTCGGACAGTTCGAGCCGAGCCGGCGCCCAGAGGGCATCCGGTTCAGTGCGGCCAATCCGAAGTCCCCGGCCTCCAATCAACTCTACGTCGAGGCGTTTGTCCGCTCCGACCGTTCCGCCTTCGCGCCGGATCCGCCTCCCGCCGGCTACCAAACCACGACGACCATTCCGCCACACTTGTCGACGCGCCAACTCTACGGCTTCCGCGTCGAAGGCACGCTCATGCAACTCGGCGATGTGCGGCCGCTCCGGGACGCGCGGAAGTGGTCGGTCCACGTGCTCCCGTCGATCAGCGCCTTGTTCAACAGCGGCGAACTCGCCGAGGACCCCAACAGGATCTCGCTGAAGATTCCCCTCGACGTCCGGCGGACCTTGCCGACAAAGGGTGCCGGTTTGATTACAGCGCCGGAGTCGCGGAGCCTCGTAACGGATGCGCCGTGCCGAAAGTATTCCAATTCTTCAGCGTTCAATTGCCCGCGGTACTCGAGTCGACCAAGACAGGAACGACGAAGAACTTCGTCTTTGCTCCGCGCGGTGGACTGACGATGCGCCCGCTCGATGCAGCCGGCGCGCGTTTTAAGTTGGACGCTGGCGCGGGGCTCGACATGGGCAAGCGCCTGACGGAGGTTCAGTTTCCCGGCGAGCGGAGCAAGACAGAACATCCCAATGGCATCGCCCGGTTTGCCGCCGGCGCGACGTTGGCCGTGAAGCCAGCCTCGCCGCCTTTCGGCAGGTTCACCCTGAGCCTCGAGTACAAGTTCGCGCAACTGTTCCGGAACGAGATTCACAGTTCGCCCGCTGACTTCATCGTGCAGAAGGACAATGCGATTTGTGCCGCGGAGTTGAACAAGATCACCCGCGACGGATGTATCATCGCTCCGGACAAGGGAATGGTACGGAACTTCGCCAAGGGCACGCGGCAGTGGTTGAACACGCAGGTCAGTTTCGATGTCAGCGAAACGCTCTCGGTGATCGTCGCCTACCGCAAGGGCCGCCTCGAGCCGCTCTGGGTTTACACCAATCAGGTCGCGGCCGGAATTGCCTTCCACCTGGATGCCAAGGCGAAACCGAAGTCTCCATTTTGAGGAACACGCGCACAACGGACTCGCTCCGGCGCCTCACCAGCGGCATGTTCCTGAGAGTTTGGAGCCGCGCCTACGCGGCCTGTGCGCTTCTTGAGGAACACGCGCACAACGGACTCGCTCCGGCGCCCAACCCTCTGCGTGTTCCTCCCCTCCTGGCGCCGCGCCTGCGCGGCCTTTGCGCTTCTGAGAAACCGCGCGATCCTAC
>CADECY010000319.1 GCA_902825945.1 uncultured Acidobacteriota bacterium | reverse complement strand
CCAACAACACAGGCCACAGCGCGGCGGCTCCCGGAAAGATCAACCCGCGAAACGCGATGCCCGCGCCTCGCGCCGCGCGATCGAATCGCTCGACTCCCGACGCCGCGAACCAAAGCGCGAAGATCACGCCAATCGCAGCATAGGCGGCTCCGATCGCGAGAAGCAGAGTCACAGATCGCCCCCATAGATCGGGATCACCGCGCCGGATACCTGCGAGGCGCCAGGCGAAGTCAGATGCAACAACAGCGACGCGACTTGTTCCGGGCGAACCCATCGCGACGAATCGGCGCCGGGACTTGATACTCGGTTCGCGGGCGTGTCCATCGTCCCGGGCAGGACCACGTTCGCCGAAATCCCATCCGCCTTCCCCTCGAGCGCGACGGTCCGAATCAGCGACACGAGAGCTGCCTTCGACGCGGAGTAGGCGGCGAGCATTGGCTGGGGCTCCACGGCGGTCCGGCTTCCGATGGCCACGATGGATCCAGCGCCCTGAGCGCGCATTTGCGGAAGAACAGCCCGCAGCAGGTGGAAAGCTGCGCGGAGGTTCAGGTCGAGCATGCGATCGAGCACGGAATCGTCCGTTGCCTCCACGGTCTGGCCGCCCGCGAAACCACCCACCAAGTGGACGAGCGAATCGATTCGGCCAGCCTCGGCGGCCACGCGGCCCGCTACTTCCGACGCTTGGTCGAACGTCTTGATCTCGGCGGCAATCGCGCGAAACATCGGACGCGCGAAATCCTCATTCGAGATTCCGCGTGACACACCGAACACGCGAGCACCGGCGTCGAGGAACGCTCGCGTGACCGCCGATCCCAATCCGCCGTTGGCGCCGGTGATCAGTACGACTCTGCCTTCGTGTGTCATCGTCTATTCTCCCGACGACCATGCGACCCGGAATTCCGGGTACAGCGTGAGTCCACCGCAGGCGAAGATCGTCTGGCCGGTAATGTAGGAGGCGTCGTCGGAGGCGAGGAACGCGAAGACCGAGGCGATCTCCTCGGGCGCGGCGGCGCGGCCCATCGGGATGTGGCTCTCGACTTCAGCGCGCGCCTTGGGATTTCCGGTCCAGGCGCTGTTGATCGGGGTCACCACCGCACCCGGACCCACGGCGTTCACGCGAATCCCATGACTTGCGTACTCGAGCGCGAGCGACTTCGTGAGGTTCTCCATGCCGCCCTTGCTGATCGAATAAGGCAGGTATTTCGGTTTCGGAATGATCTCGTGGACGCTCGAGTTGTTGAGGATGACTCCGCCGCGGCCGTGTTCGAGGAACTGCCGCACGGCTTCCCGCGCGCACAGGAACGCGCCGCGCAGGTTGACGTTGATCACGCGGTCGAAGTCTCCCATTTCGACTTCGTTGCTCGGCGATGGCTTCTGAATGCCCGCGTTGTTGACGAGCACGTCGAGCGGGCCGAGCGTCTCCCGCACCTGGGCGAACATCGATCGCACTTCATCCTCCTTCGAGATGTCGGCCCTGACGATGATTCCGCGCGTGCCGGCCTTCTGGATGGAGGTGCGCACGCTTTCCGCCTCCTCGTCTCCACGCAGGTAGTTCACCGCAACGTTCGCGCCATCTTGCGCGAATCGCAGCGCGATCGCCTTACCGATTCCGGACGAGGCCCCCGTAACGAGGACATTCTTGCCTTCGAGTCTTTGCATGCCCTTGAATTCCCGAGGGTGCGGGAATTATTCCGCGAACGGACGGGCGATGTTCTTTATGCCCGTAAGGAAGCTGTACGCGCCGCTATGGTCTGGGCGATTTCCGGATTATCGAAATCGGGAACCAGCCCCAATCCCAGCGAGACGAGGTTCACGAAGCGCGCCAAGCCCACCATCAGCACGGCCTCGAGGATGTGCTCGTCCGAGTATCCGAATGTCCTGAGCCTGTTGACATCGGCCTCGGCGATCTTGTCTGGAGATCGATTGAGCTTGGCGGCGAAATTGAGCAGCCCCTTGAACTGCATGGAGAGGTCTGCGGCGGTATGATCGAGCGCCACCTGTTCGGGTTCCGGGCCTTCGATACCCAACATTCGCACGATCTCGCAGTGCGCCGTCACGCAATAGGTGCTGAGGTTGGCGGCCGAGCAGATCAGAAAGATGTACTCCTTCTGCTGCCGGCTCAATGCACCTTGTCGGCCCAATATCCCTTCGATGAGTCCCAGCTCCGACTCGATCAGATCGGGCCGAGCCCCTTGGACTCGAAAGAAGTTCGGCAGAAAGCCGAATCCAGTTCGAATCCGATCGAGGATTTCGGCGCCATCCGCGCCCGCCTCGATCCTCAGAAAGCTCCTATGTTCGGCTCCGTTCCCAGCCCCAGTCATGCACGCTAGACTATCACATCGCGGTCAGTCGCGCGTCTGACGAATACGCTCCATGATCTTGTCCGCCAAGGGCAGGAATTCTCCTTCATCGAGGTCGAACGAATCCGACTCGGTTACCACGCGAATCGTCTTGCGAGCGGAATCGCAAACCACCGTGCATGTCTTGCAGTGCGCGAGGTGCTCCTCGAGACGGCGGCGCACTTCGCCGGCGACATCGTCATCGAGGTAGTCGCCGATCTCCTCCATGAAATCGCGGCAACTGATCATGAGAGCATCCCCTTCGAACTGGAAGCGAAGTGCGGAGATAGCGCTTCGCGCAGAAGGAGGCGGCCCCT
>CADECY010000318.1 GCA_902825945.1 uncultured Acidobacteriota bacterium | reverse complement strand
GGCCTTGGGGAGATCGTGCAGTTCGTTCTCACAATCGATGCGAAGGCTCCCCGCGCTTATAGCCTGATGGATCTTCGAACGCTGCTGGACTGGTTCATCAAGCCACAATTGCGCACCGTGCCGGGCGTAGTCGAGGTGAACAGCTATGGAGGTGAGCAGCAGCAGTATGAGGTGTTGATCGACCCCGCCAAGCTGGTGAGCTACCAACTCACGCTGCCACGTGTGATTGACGCGCTGAAGCAGAACAACCAGAACGTGGGCGGCGGCTACATCGAAACCGCTGGCGAGCAGCAGTTGATTCGCGGGGTAGGGCTCGTGGAGAGTATCGCGGATATCGAAAACATAGTCGTGAGTGCGGAAGGGGGCACCCCGGTCTACATCCGCACCATCGGCCAGGTGCGCTTGGGCTCACAGATCCGGCAAGGCGCGGCGACGAAGGACGGACGCGGCGAGACTGTGCTGGGTGT
Organism: uncultured Acidobacteriota bacterium; assembly: GCA_902825945.1. GTDB lineage: Bacteria > Acidobacteriota > Terriglobia > Bryobacterales > Bryobacteraceae > SYLY01. The sequence continues at coordinate 2,198 of CADECY010000318.1, read as the reverse complement.
GGTGATGATGTTGAAGGGCGAAAACAGCCGGCAAGTGTCCACGCGGGTGATCGAAAGACTGAACCAGCTTGGTAAGGCTTTGCCGCCCGGCGTGCGGATCGAGGCCTTTTACGACCGCCGCCAGCTGGTAGATCAAACCATCCAAACCGCTTTCCGCAATTTGGCCGAAGGTGGTTTGATTGTGGTGGCCGTTCTGTTCCTGTTTCTGCTTCAGGTACGCGCGGGGCTGATCGTCTCCGCCGCAATTCCACTCTCCATGCTCATCGCTATTGCGGGCATGCGCTATTTCAACGTGTCGGCGAATCTGATGAGTCTAGGCGCGATCGACGTTGGTCTCATTGTCGACGCCGCGGTGATCATCGTGGAGAACTGCGTGCGCCGGCTGGCGGAGCGTCGGCGATCGCTTGGCCGCACCCTGACACCTCTAGAACGCCGGGAAACCATTCTGTCGGCCAGCGTGGAGGTACGCAAAGCCGGACAATTCGGCGAGATCCTCATCATCGCCGCGTACCTTTCCATCGTTTCGCTCGTAGGAATTGAGGGCAAAATGTTCCGCCCCATGGGCTTCACCGTAATCCTGGCACTCGCGGGGGCGTTGGTGCTGAGTCTCACCTTGGTGCCTGCACTATGCGCCGTGTTTCTCAAAGAGGGTAAGGTAAAGGCGCAATCCGCAGAGACAGAGGAGGACGACCACGAAGAGAATCCGTTGGTTCGTCTGCTTCAGCGAGCATACAGTCCGTTGCTTGCATTCACGCTGCGCTATCGCGCCTGGACGGTAGTCGCCTCATTCGCGCTCGTCGCCGTCGCGGGCTTCCTCGCGCTCTCGCTCGGATCGGAGTTCCTCCCCAAGCTTGAGGAAGGCGCGTTGGCTATCAACGCGGTGCGCCTACCGGGCGTCTCCCTGCCGGAAGCCATCAAGATGACGAACACGCTAGAGCGAGCGATCCACGAATTTCCTGAGGTGACCACGGTGGTCACGCGAATCGGGCGTCCAGAGATCGCGACCGACCCCATGGGCGTCAACGCCGGTGACACCTATGTTCTGTTGAAACCTCAGAATGAATGGACCTCAGCGTCTTCCCGCGAGGAACTCGTGGGCAAAATGGAGATGAAGCTCAAGGAGCTTCCTACGATGAACTACACGTTTTCTCAACCCATCGAATTCCGAATGATGGAGTTGATCGAAGGTGTGGGATCGCGGTCCGATGTAGTAATCAAAATTTTCGGTGAAGACCTGGACGAGCTTCGTCTTCGCGCGCAGGAAGTGGCCAAGGCACTTTCCGGGGTGCGCGGCGCGGCGGATTTGAAGGTGCAGCAACTCACCGGACAACCGGTCCTCAGCATCAAGGCGAACCGTGCGGCGATTGCCCGTTACGGCATCAACGTCGCCGACGTGCAGCAACTCATCCAGACGGCGATCGCTGGAACTCAGGCTTCGACCGTGCTGGAGGGCTTCAAGCGTTTCGACCTTGTCGCACGGCTGACGCCCGAATCCAGAAACAGCGCCCAGGCCTTCGCAAACCTGCTGGTCAGCACGCCAACCGGGCAAAAGATCCCCTTGGGGCAGTTGGCGGAGTTCCGTAGCGAGGAAGGGCCGGTGGAAGTGAGCCGCGAAAACGGGCAACGCCGGATTTCGGTCGAGGTCAACGTAAGAGGACGCGATGTGGGGAGTTTTGTTGGCGAGGCCCAGAGCGCCGTGGATCGCACCGTGCGTCTAAAGCCTGGTTATCTCATGGAATGGGGCGGTCTTTGGGAACACCTCGATTCCGGCCGCGCGAGGCTGATGATCGTGGTTCCGGTCACCTTCGTTCTCATCTTCCTGCTGCTCTTCATCACCTTCCACTCTCTCGGCCAAGCCATGCTGGTCTTCACCGGTATTCCCTTCGCGGTGACAGGTGGCGTGTTCGCGCTTCTGCTGCGTGACATGCCGTTCTCGATGAGCGCGGGCGTCGGGTTCATTGCCGTTTCGGGTGTCGCGGTACTCAATGGAGTGGTGATGATGTCGTTCATCAATCACAACCGGGGCGCTGGAATGAGTTGGCTCGACGCGGTGCGGATCGGCGCCGTCTCCCGTCTACGCGCTGTGTTGATGACAGCCGCGGTGGCCAGCTTCGGTTTCCTCCCCATGGCGCTCTCGACAACATCCGGAGCGGAAGTGCAACGGCCACTGGCCACCGTCGTAATTGGCGGATTAGTCA
>CADECY010000317.1 GCA_902825945.1 uncultured Acidobacteriota bacterium | reverse complement strand
GGATTCCCGAGGGCGAAAAGCGGAGTGAGTACATGCAGGTGATGTGCGACCTGAACATACTCGCGTTCCAGACCGACACCACTCGCGTCAGCACCTACATCGGCTCCACACCCAACGGAGCCTCCTATCCGGAACTGGGCTTCAGCGACCAGCATCACTCCAACACCCATCACAACAACGCGCCGGAAAAGGTTCGCAAGATCGCAATGATCACTGAGTTCAACATCGCGCAGTTCGCCTACATGGTGAAGAAGATGGCGAACCTGCGGGAAGCGGATGGCACCCTGCTCGACAACTGCATCATGATGTGGGGCTCGGGGCTCGAGGATGGCAACAAGCACACCCGCGAAAACCTGCCCTTCATCATTGCCGGCAAGGGCGGCGGTTCGATCAAGACGGGACGCTACTTCGCGGATACGAAGGGGAATCAGGGCGATCTCCTCACCACACTGCTCGCCTGCGCCGGCGTTCCGATAGACCGCCCCGTCGGGATCGCGACCAAGCAAATCGAAGAGCTAAAGGCGTAGCTGGCCGCGCGCGTCCTCGAGCACCGCCTGCCTCAGCGCGCCCGGCGCCAATCACGCCTCCGGGAGCAAACTGCGTGTCTCTGCGTGCAACTTCCGAACACGAGCGCGAAGCGCGAGCAGGCAACTCCCCGCGCGGTCCGAGCCCCAAAATTTTCCGGCTCCGCGTGGCGTCGGCCGGAGGGTTCTGTTTGCTGGCTCTCCGCGATCCTGAGGAGAGAGGATAAGAGGCAATAGGGTATAGGGTAATTTCAAGTCCTGGAACACCGAAACCCGAAATTGACGTTGAGGATGTCCGGGTCGAAGTGGAACCGATTGGCGCAGGCCGCGTCGTCCCGAACGTCGACCCACGACCCGCCCCGCAACACGAACATCCAGCTTCCTGGCGCGTACTCGCCACCGGTCCATTCCCAAACGTTCCCCGCCATATCCTGACAACCGAACCGGCTGTCACCGTCCTTGGCGCTGTACGCGCCTACCGGTGTCGTGCGGCGCGGACCCGCTTCCCATGTGTTGCACTTCGCCGAATCGAACGTATCGCCCCACGGATATACGGTCTTCGGCTGACCCGGAAAGCAGGAAGCCGCCACCTCCCACTCGTTTTCCGTCGGTAGTCGCGCCCCGCGCCAGCGCGCGAAAAGCGCCGCCTCGTACCAATTGACGTAAATCACCGGCTCATCGTCCGCGCTCGAGAATGCGTCCTGAAGCCGCGCAGCCTTGCGGCTCGGGATCATCATCTCGAACTCCGCGTTCGTCACCGGATGCCGATCGATCCGGTACGCTCCGAGCACCACAGGCACCGTCTTTCCTGGCTCCCCATACTCGTACTCCCCCGCCGGAATCGCGGCCATGTCCTCCACGAAACATCCGCCCGCTTCCGAAAAGAACGACTCCAACAATCGATCAATCGCGGCCTCGCCCCGCATCGCCTCGGCTAGATCTACCGCGGCGGCAAGCGCGCGCCCCTGACGCCGGTCGCGATCAAACAGGTGCTCCAATACATCGATGATCTCGCCCCGTGGCTCCGGATCATTCAGACATCCTTCCAGCGTCAGGCCACGATACTCCCTTCCAGCCCAAGTGCACTTCGCCAGAAACCGGATTAGGTCGCGCAACCACGCATCTTCGCCATCGGAAACACGCAGACACCCAAGCGCGAACTCGACCTCGCTATCGCGCAGAAGGCCGAGAAGGCACTCACGCCGCTCCGACTGCAGCAGCGCGACTGCCATGTGGAGCGTCTCGTCCCAGCCATCGCGGTGCAGCCGCTCACGAATCCGCCTCACCCCAAGCTTGTGAGCCAGGTGGCGCGCCGCGAAATACTCTTGGAACGAACGGTGGATGAAGCCAAAGCTCTCTCCGCCGTAGTTGGCGAGGATGGCATCGCGGACTTGCAGGCGTTCGAGAAGCGGGTCCAGGTTCCCGGCGGGGAGTCCACGGCGCTTCAGATACGCTTCGAGCTGTTCGCGAATCCGGGTAATCGGGAGTTGAAGCGTGTGCTTCGGGTCGCCCAGCTTTCCAGCGGGAGCCTCATCCTGCATCGAGAACGCGAGACTCGACAGAAAGTCCAGCTTGTCGGTGAGGGAAGTCGCGTCAGGCAGCCCAGCCGTCGCGCTCCAATCGTGGACCAGCGACTTCGCCGCCACCTCATAGAGCCGCAAGCGGCTATCGGGAAGTTCGCCGAGCCAGAAATGCACGCGCACGATCATCGTAAGCAACAGCGCGTTGCCCGCCATGCGGCGCACGGGAGGCTGCTGCTCGAGAGCTTTCCAAAGGTCGCGCGTGCCGCGCCCTGTCTCGCCGGGATTGCGGTCGCGGACCTGACGCCACTTCTCGATGAACGCCGGAATCTCCTCTGCGTCGAACTCGACGATCTCGAACTTGCGGGCGGCCGGTGCTGGCGGAGCGTAACCGTGCGGGCGGCTCGACAGGATGATCGCCGAACCGCGCGGGAGAGGCAGAGCGGCGATCGCCTTCTCGACCGCGTCGCGGTCATGTTGCGGAATCACCTCGTCGAGCCCATCGAGCAGGATCACGACTCCGCGCGCCTTCTGGCGATGGAAAAAGCCGAACGGGAGCCGGAGATGAAGGTCTTGCTGGAGGCGGTGATGGAGACAGGTCCAGAAGTCGGGTTGGTGGTTCGCGCGATCCTCCTGGTAGTAGC
>CADECY010000316.1 GCA_902825945.1 uncultured Acidobacteriota bacterium | reverse complement strand
CTTCAACGCAGGCAGCACCGAGAGGACGGTCGCCAAGTCGTCCTTGCGAACGTTCAGCATCAATCCGACCTTGCCGAGCGCATTGATCGCGCCCTCGAGCAGCATCTTGATGTCGGCCAGCTTGCGCCGCTTCCAGTCGTCCTTCCACGAATCGGTGTTCGCGATCAACTGCGTGTTCGATTCGAGCACCGTCTCGACGATGCGCAGCTTGTTGGCTCGCAGCGATGATCCGGTCTCGGTCACCTCGACGATCGCGTCCGCCAGCACGGGAGGCTTCACTTCGGTCGCGCCCCACGAGAACTCCACCTTCGCGGTCACACCGTAGCTCGCCAGATAACGTTTGGTGGCACCCACGAGTTCGGTCGCGATGATCTTGCCCTGCAGATCCTTCACCGATTGCACCGGACTCGACTCCGGCACCGCGAGCACCCAGCGAACTTTACCGAAGCTCTGCTTGGCGTAGATGAGATCGGCCACCACTTCGACCTGGGCGTCATTCTCCATGACCCAGTCCCGGCCCGTGAGTCCGGCATCCAGCACGCCGTCTTCGACGTAGCGCGCCATCTCCTGCGCCCGGATGAGCATGCACTCGATCTCTGGATCGTCGATGCCCGGGAAGTAGGAGCGCGACGACACCGAAATGTTGAAGCCCGCGCGCCGGAACAAGTCGACAGTGGCGGTCTCGAGAGAGCCCTTGGGAATTCCGAGTTTCAGTTTCATCGATCAGCCTCCGTATACCTGGTTCGGGTCGAACGTACGTGTGTCCACAGGGTTCCACGCGCCGCCTTCGAGGCGTTTGAAGAAGCAGCTCTCGTAGCCTTCGTGACAGACACCCGGACCGATCGGCTCCACCGTGGCGACAACGGCGTCCTGATCGCAATCGGTGCGCAGTTCCTTCACGGCCAGCCGGTGACCTGACGATTCGCCCTTCATCCAGAGCTTGTTTCGCGAACGGCTGTAGAAGTGGACAAAGCCGGTCTCCACCGTCTTGCGCCAGGCTTCTTCGTTCATGAAGCCGACCATCAAGACGCGGCCGGTTCCGTGGTCTTGAACGACGGCGGCAACGAGGCCGTCGAGTTTCTTGAAGTCAAGAGTCATAGAGATATCAGTGCGTGAAAAAAATCAAGCCCGCCGAGACTCGGCGGGCTTTGCTTCTGTGAGGAAATCTGAAATGAGGAACTAGAAGCCGACCCGCGCACACCCGTGGTGATGGTGGTGGACGTGGCTTCCGCTGCGGCGAATGCGCATGAAATCGTTAGTTTACCACAGCGGCCGTTCGAGGTGCTACGATTTTCGCGATGAAGAAGACGCATTTCGAGAACGCAACGCCAATCCTTCGCGTGGAAGACATGGCGGCCAGCCTGCGTTTCTATGTCGATCAGCTGGGATTTCGCAACGCGGACTGGGCGATGGAAGAGTTCACCTGCGTGAGCCGCGACGCTTCGAGCATCTACCTGTGCCGGGGTGGACAAGGCGCGGGCAAGGCGTGGGTGTGGATGGGAGTGGACAGCGTCCGCGATCTCCGCGAGGAACTGGTGGCCTCCGGCGTCTCGATTCGCATGGAGCCGACCAACTACCCATGGGCTCTCGAGATGCACGTCGAGGATCCGGACGGAAACGTGATTCGCTTCGGGTCGGAACCGGAAGCGTAGGTAAGGCGGCCGCGCAGCGCATGGCCGCCAAATCTACGCTCGAGCTTTCCATAGATCGTCTCTGGAGAAGGGTTCGAGCGCAACGTCGAGGGCGAGGCCGAGTTCCCGCGATTTGATCTCGCGGTGTCCTGGCCTTGTCGGCTCATGTCCGCACCTTCGGCAGGTGGCGATTAGCATGAGGCGCCGTCGTGTGTAGGGTTGCGGGAGAGATCGACCGTTGGATCCCTTTGATTGCGCTCGACTTGCGCGTTCAAACAAGATCGGACACATGAACACACCGCACCGGTCCAGGAGGCAGTTCTCGGACCTCGCGAGCCGGGAACCTTCAATTCAAGGCTTGTTCTCGACGCTCGGAACCGGGATCTCACACAGCCCCTCGATCCGTACGCCCGGCTTGACTTCCTCGAGCTTGGGCTTCGGGCACTCCTGCTCGGGAAGGATCAGCGACGGCTTCTTCTTTCCGTCCCGTCGGGCGCGGGCCGCCGCAGGCTCGAGCGCCTGCTTCATCAGCCGGAACTCCGTGCTGTCAACGGCAAGTTCGGCCTTGGCGGGGAGATACATCATCTCGCGCCGCGACTGCACCATGCGCTCGTAGAATGGCGGGTGCGTATGGAACCAGCTCACGCCCTGCACGTAGCCTTCGTGGCGTGACATCCGGTCGAAGAAGCGGACGAACCCCGATGGGTCATAGCCCGCATTCCAGGCGTATTGGACACCGAGTTGGTCGGCTTCGAGTTCGAACTCGCGACTGACGCCGAGCAGGTCGAGACTGATCATCAGGCCAAGCCCGTAGAAGCCATACTGTAGCGCGTAGTAGCCGCCGAGGCCGATCGGACCGGTGGTCAGGACGGTGGCGATCTGAATTGCCTGGAAGACGGCCGATGCGATCGTGGCACGCCGCATCAGTTTGTAGCCGTGGCGCGCGACGGCGTGCGAAAGTTCGTGGGCGATCACGCCCGCCAGTTGTGCTTCGTCCTCCACGGCGTCGAGCAGGCCCATTTCGATAAACAGGAATCCGCCGGGGAGCGCAAACGCGTTCACCTCCGCCGAATCGAGCACGAAAACCTTGGCGGGTACGCGCAGGTCGGACTTGCCGGCGATCTTGGCGGTCAGCGCCTCCACATACGCGACGACGGCCTTGTTCTCGACCTCGCGCGGGAGCATTCCGCTATGCTTCATCTCGTCGATCGCTTCCTTACCGCGCTTGACGTCCTCTTCCT
>CADECY010000315.1 GCA_902825945.1 uncultured Acidobacteriota bacterium | reverse complement strand
CGCGGTGAGGGTGATGGAATGTAACGGGTCGCGATAATCTCCCCCGCGATTCTCAAATTGTTTTCCGGCGCCGTGGCGGCGCAGGCGGGATAGGATACAAGCGCGTGTAGGCCAGGACCGGTAGCCTGCCCGAGGGCGGGGAACGCCGAATTGGGTGCGCCCGGCAAGCCGGGCGGTCGTCGCGTTTGAATGCCCAAGGCCTCCGCTCGGAGGCTTCACCATAGAAATGGGCATGGGGCCGAACGGCCCAACAGGAGAGCCCTCCAGCACGGCAGTGCGTACTGGAGGGCTTGCAAGCCGATCTCTCCGGAGCCAGCCCCGTCGCATCGGCCTTGGGCATCCGCCGGGCGCGACCCCGGACGGATAACTCGATCCATTGATCAGGAAGGCGGCGGCAGGCTGTATTGGCCGTCCTGGCGTAAGATCACTCCGTGGTCGCAGGCCTCGGCGATGGCTAACTGCGCCGTGCGATTACTGCACCGCGTCTCCGACATCAGCCGGTCGCGCAACCGGTTGAAACGCGCCGCGGAGCCGAGTCCGGTCAGTGCCTGGCGCACATCCCCGGCTTCCACCTTGCGCCGCGACACCGTCCCGGCCACCGGCTCCGGACCGGCGCCGGAAAACCACAGCGTGTCCGGATCCAGCCGCAACAGCCGCGGAGCGGGCGCGGCCGCATACCGGAACTGGAACCGTAACTCGACCGTCCCGGCTGTCTGGCCGCAAGCCCGCAGCAGTAAGTAGGAATCGCCCACCGCGTGCAGCGCCGACGATCCGCGGAATGCGCTCCCCACTTCGCCCCGCGGCGCCGACTTGCGAACATGATGCACCACGATCAGCGCCGCCTTGGCCGCCTCCCGCAATCGCAGCAGGCTCTGGCACAGCGCCGCCATCGCCCGCGTGTCGTTCTCGTCCTGATCGTGGGCCGAGTACAGCGGATCGAGCACGATCACCTCGGCCCCGGCCGCCCGCGCCGCCGCCAGAAAATGATTCATCCCTTGCGGCGCGCTCAGGAAGTGGCCCGCCGCGCGTGTGTCAACCAACAGGTTGGTATCGGCCCCGGTCGGGCCAAGCCGTGAGCGCATCGCCGCCATCCGTTCGGCAAACTGGCCGGTGGGCAGTTCGAACTGGCACATCAACACTCGCCGCCGTTGCGGTACCACGAACCCCGCGTGGTCCTGACCGGCCGCCAGCGCCAGCGCCAGATTGGCCACCAGCAAGCTCTTGCCCACTTTCGGCTCTCCGCCCACGAACAGAATTCCTTGCGGCGGCGACGCGCCAGGTCCGATCCAACACTCGGGCTCGCTCTCCCCGCGCCCGGCCAGCAATTGCTCGAGCGAGACCACCGCGGGCGCCGCCGTCATAGCAGCGCCTCGGTCACCGCATCGAGCAGCAACGGCTCGCCCACCGATTGCTGGCGCCGTTCGGCCGCCATGCGCAGGGCGGTCATGGCCAGCTTGTTCACCTTGCGCGGAATCCCCTTGGTGGCCTGATAGAGAGTCTGCCGCGCCGTCTCGTCAAACAGCGGCTGCGTGACGCCGGCGGCCTTGCACTGCTGGGTGAGATAGTCATCCAGTTCCTCTCGCGACAGTCCCTCCATGTGCGAGTGCACGCTGATGCGCTGGCGCAGCGGCTCGTGGATCTGGAGCGAGAGTGTGCGCCGCAACAGTGGCAGGCCCGCCAACAGGAGCGTGAGCAGACGCGAGGAATCCATGTCGAAGTTCAACAGCAGCGGTAATTGTTCCAGCGCCGCGTGCGGCCACAGGTGGGCCTCGTCGAGCACCAACACCGGATGCTGTTTCTTGCTTTGATGCAGGCGCTGGATGGAGGCCGAGATCTGGCGCGCCAGATCGGAGCGAAAGTGCGCGGGCTCGAGGTCGAGCGCGGCCGCGATCTGACGCAACAGGTCGAGCGAGGAGCCCGCGGCGAAGTGGATGTAGAGGACCTTGTACTGGTTGGGATTGAGCGAAGCCGTGAAGGCGCGCACCGCCGCCGACTTACCCGCGCCCACTTCCCCGGTGAGCAGGCCCACTCCGCTGTGCCCGGCCAGAAACTCCAGCCGCGTGCGGGCCTGCTTCCAAGACTCGGAGGCGAACAGTTGCTTGGCGTCGGGGCTGTCGGAGAACGGCGTCTTCTTGAAACCGAAGAATGATTCCCACATCTCACTTCCACACCTTTCCGTTGATGACGGCGTCGACCGGACGAGCCGTGCCCTCGCGCTTGCCATCGCACCAGATCTCGGTCGAGGCCAGATCGAGCGGATCGAAACGCACCTCGACTCGTTTACCGGTGAGATGGGGCGGCGCCTCGAAGAACTGCTTGCGCAACAGAAACGTCGAGTCGCGGCGCACTAGGCGATCGGCGCGATGGAAGAACAGCGGGCGCGGATCGGCCGAGGGTGGCAGTTGGCGGATCCGTTCGATGTCGCGTTGCCAGCGCAGCAGCGGCGTGGTGGCGAGAGCCGAGTGGGGCTGGCGGTGATAGACGGTGTCGAGCCAGTGAGCCAGTTTCTCGTTGAGTTGTTCGAGGGTCAGCGGGGAGGCATCGAAGGTGGCCAAAAACTGTTCGCGGACCGAGCGGAAGAAACGTTCGATCTTGCCGCGCCCTTCGGGTTGGAACGGCGGAGTGTGAATGATCAGGATGCCGATGGAGGCGGCGATGCGGGACAGTTGGGGCGAGCGGTAGATCTTGGCGTTGTCCATGTACAGGCGGGTGGGAAGGCCGCGCGCGATGACGGCTTGACGAAGGCAGTCCAGGAACGAGTCCAGACCTTGATCGGGATAAAACTGCGCGTGCGGGATCAGGCGGCTGGCGTCATCGAGAGTGGCTTGCAGGAAGACCTGGCGTTTGCCGCCGCCAGGACGTTGCACCCAAGGGCCGAACA
>CADECY010000314.1 GCA_902825945.1 uncultured Acidobacteriota bacterium | reverse complement strand
TCTTTCCGGCCAGCATCCATCAGTTCCTGGCCGAACGACGTCGTTTTTCCGATTTCGACTACCGCATTGTGAAACATGCCGATCCACCTCCGCAGTTCATCCCTATCATATCGTTTCTCTCCGAGCAGCAGGAACAGCGTGATCTGTCCCTCGTCCCCCGTTTCGCGCACCCGGCGCGCCGCTTCCTTCGCCTCCGCCCGTGTGTGCTTCATGAGCGGAACCAGATGCATCAGGTGGCGCCGGTCGAGTTCCAGAACTTCCGCCGCCGGACTCTCCCACAACTTCACCCAGTTGGGCCGGATCCCGGCGAACGCTCCACCTCGATCGCTCATGATCGTTTCTGGGAGCCGCTTCGGCAGCCTCTCATCGAGCATGAGCAGAATCGTGGGATAGATCTTGTACCGGTAGTAGCGGGGAAGCAGCGCCCCGGTTAGTGCGCGACGCATGATGGCGAGCCGTTCGCGCGAATGCCAGGCGGAAAGGGCTTCGGTGTGATCCAGCCAAGTAGCCGATTCCGTCTTCACCAGGACGAGGCTGTCGGCGAGCTTTCCTGGTGGTCGAATCGCGGTGCCGAGCTGCCGAACCTCGGCCCGTGCGGTGATCGGCAGCCGTCCGGTCAGGTGTAGCAACCCTCGCGGATCGTTCTCCAGTGCATACTTGAATCCGTGGTCCTGAGTCTCCACATATAGATAGTGCGATTCGGGACCAAAAAATCTCAACCGGAGAGCGAAAGAGATGGGCCACCCGATGGCCCGGTCCAGGTGGTAATCTGGAATTCGCCGACCCGTGTACAGCCGCCACCACCGTAAGGTCAAACTGCTCTTTGCCTTGGCCGACGTCGGCCTGGTGTTGGCTGCGTTTGCCGCGGCCTACCAGTGCCGCTCTTTGTTGCCGTTCGAGCGGGTATTCTTCCTCACGCCCTCGGGCATGGCCCTCATGATCACCGCCGTGGTGATTCTCTGGCCGCTCGCCGGATATTGGATCGAGGTCTACGACCGCCTCGATTCCGCCCACCCACCGGCGATCCTGCGCGACAGCTTCCGCCAAACGGTCGCGGGTCTGATCGGCGTCATCCTATTCCAGTACATCCTCCGCCTCGATCTCAGCCGTGGCTTCATCGCTCTGCTCGGCGCCTTCAGTTGGATCCTTCTCTGCGTTTTCCGGCTCAACGCGGGCGCGCTCGTCGGCTGGATCCGGCGCGAGTTCGGCGCCGCGCATTACGTGCTCGTAGTGGGCACGGGACCGCGAGCGCGCCGTCTCGGTGGCGCCCTCGAGCAATCAGCGGCTTACGGAATCCGGTTGGTCGGATATCTTGCCGATGATGAGGCGGCCATCACCGAACTGCCCCGGTTGCTGGAACGGCAGGTCATCGACGAAGTGGTCTTCGCCGTCGACAGCGAACGTCTCGCCGCGCTAGAGGATGTGATGCTGCTGTGCGATGAAGACGGAGTCCGCACGCGTGTCGCGGTGGACTTTTTCCCGCACGTCAACAGCGAGGTATACCTCGAACGATTCGGTCACTTGCCATTGCTCACCTTCGCCGCGGCGCCACACGACGAAATCCGTCTGCTCGCCAAGCGCGTCCTTGATGTCGCGTTGGCTGGTGCCGCGCTCGTGCTGCTCTCGCCGGTGATGGGATTCATCGCGCTCGCGATCCGCATGTCCTCGCCCGGCCCCGCGATCTTCCGCCAGATTCGCTGCGGACTCAACGGCCGCCGGTTCATCTTCTACAAGTTCCGCTCGATGGTCGAAAACGCCGAGGACATGAAACAGAGCCTCCAACACCTCAATCGGAAGGAGATCGCGTTCAAGATCCCGAACGATCCGCGGGCGACCGGAATCGGGCGGTTCCTCCGCAAATTCTCGATCGACGAGTGGCCGCAGTTGTGGAACGTGATCAAGGGCGACATGTCGCTGGTCGGCCCGCGGCCTGCCGTTCCCGAGGAAGTCGAGCAATACCAACGCTGGCAGCGGCGCCGGCTCCGCATGCGTCCGGGACTCACATGCCTGTGGGCACTCGAAGGCCGCGATTCGCTCGACTTCGAGACGTGGATGCGAAAAGACATGGAGTACATCGACAACTGGTCGCTCGTGCTCGATTGGAAGATCATGCTGCGAACGATTCCGCGCGTCATACTCGGTAAAGGAGCTCACTGATGGAATTGATCCCGACGCAAGAGGAAGTGATCGCGCTGCTTCGCAAGACTGGCGCGTTGCGCGATGGCTTCTTCGCCTATCCGAACGGCATGTTCTCCAACCGGTATCTGCAAATGGCGCTCGCCTTCCGCAACCACCAGGATCAGAAAATGCTCAGCGTGGCACTGAGCCGCCTGATCCGGCGCAACGCCGAGATTCGTGCCGCGATTCCGCGATTGTCCATCGTCGCGCCGGCGGTCGCGGGCCTGCCCGTCGCATATGGGATCTGCGAGGCGCTTCATGCGCGCCGCGTCTATTGGGCCGAGAAGCAGAACGCCGCCGAGCCGTTACGTTTCCGGCAGTTCCTTGAACAGGAGCCCGGCGAAAAGGTCCTGCTTGTTGACGATGTCTTGCGCAGCGGGAAGAATCTGCTGCAGATGAAGAATCTCTGCGAAGAGAACGGTGTCGAAGTGACGGGTATCGCCACCGTCATCTCGCAACCGAATCCGGACACCGTGGACTTCGGCGATCTCCCCCGGTTTCACTTGGCCACCATCGAATCTGCCTATTACGGTACGCGTGAGGAGTGGCCGCACTTGAAGCCGGGCGAAGAGCCTGTCCGGATCTGGGTGTAGCTGGTTGGGGGGCATTTCGTGACGGTTCGCGGCTTGGGATCATGCGAGAGGGCGCTGGCCGTGCCCGTTGCGGACGGGTCGCCGGACCCGGCTGTCGAAATAGGGATACTCGCGCTCGTGCCGGACCGCTGGCAGGCTCCGTGGCAGCCTCGCCATCATGTTCTTT
>CADECY010000313.1 GCA_902825945.1 uncultured Acidobacteriota bacterium | reverse complement strand
CTGCCTGAACAGTCAGGGGAGCGCGGTGATGCTCTACCCCAATCGATATAGCGATCCGGAGAATCGCATGGACAGCGCGCCCCGCCTGATTCCCGACAGCGGCTGGTTCCAGTTCGATCAGGAGACCGGTACTGAACGCGTCTACCTGATATTGGCCGAGCGGCCTCTGCCCGACCTCGAACGCGCCGCGCAAAGGGGCGGCGAAGTCAGCCAGCGCACGCTCGACCGCTACATGCGATCGGCCACAGGGGGCGACAAGGGCATCGGCGTTGCCCGCGATGACGCGGCGGAGTACGTCGTACGCAAGTTGAATTTACGCCACGAGGCCCGTGAGTGAATCACTGTGTAATCGTGAACGCGACCTTCGTTCCCAACAGTCCTGAACTTCCGGCCGCCTCCACTTCGAGCGCCCTCGCTCCCTGAGGGGAGAGCGGCCGGAACGGATCCTCACCCACGCCTTGCCGGAACAGATTGACATCGGTCTCCGTGAAGAAGACGTAGAGGCGGACGTTCTGCGACTGGGCACCCGCCGGGAGCGACGCTCGAATCCGGAAGTTACGCCCCGGTCCGGGTAGAGTAACTTGGCCCGCTTCGACGCGGCCATCGGGCACGAACCGGTTGGGGAACAGCACAATCGGTTCCGCGTCGCCGTCGCCGAAGTTGACGACGTTCAGGAACCCGGCCTGGGGCACGTTGACCGAAAGCGACACGACGTCACCCTTGCGAAGCGTGGGCGGCACGGTGACCGATATGCTGCCGGTTGCGCGCGACAAGATGCGGTCCAGTGAGTCCTGCGAGGGCCCTGGGACCGGAGCCGGATTCGGGCCCGGACTCGGCGCGGGAGCGCTGGGAGCCGTACCGCCGAAAAACCAATTGACGCCGCGAAGATTCGAGTTACCCGACAGAACCGGCTGCTGGTCCTGCTTGAGCCGCGTGACCGACTGGGTCAGCCCGGGCAGAATCGCCGTCAGAGAGAGTGGCTGGCCGCTCGCGGCCAGGCGGCGGACGAGTTTCGCGAACTCGTTCGTGAGGTGACTGCCTTCGCGCGTAGCACCGGCTGTCTGATTGTCGCGGGCCGCGGAAAGCAGCACGTGATTGTCACGCTTGGCCGGCGGAGGATCCATGGCCGCGGCGGAACGCACAATCACCCCGCGCATCCCGGCGTTCTTCGAGACCGTGCCGTTGAGATCGCGCGATCCCGATCCGGAATGGCACGTGTCGAGTATCACCAGCACCCGGTTGCTCTTGATCAACGCCAAAAGAGCATCGATCTCGTCGTCGAGCAGGTAGCCGCGCACACGTCCGTTCACCACTTCGGAATCGGAAGTGACCCAGAACTCGTCCATCCGGTCGTCCGTTTCGTCACCGTTCTGATCTTCGACTTGAGCGCCGTGCCCGGAGAAGTAGATGAGCACAGGATCGTTCGCTCCAGCCGAGGGAGCGATCCAGGAGCGGATTGAGCCGGCGATCGCAGTGGAAGTCGCCGCGTCATCGAGAAGCACGCGGATTTGATCGGGCTTGAATCCCATCGCCAGCGCCGATGCCCTCATGTTGTTGATGTCGATTTCGATTCCCGGAAGGCTCGAGATCGGGGCCTTGTACTTGCCGACGCCGGCCAGCAGCGCCCGGGGCTCGGCCAACGCTGATAGTCCGGACAAAACCATGACGGCGGCCAAACGGAGACTCATGCTTGTTCCTCGCTCTGACGAACGTATAGATTCCGATTCTAACCTGTGAGGGCTTACGGTACAATATCCAATACCCGGCTCCGCCATGTTGCAACGGGGTGAAAGATACAGCACGGTTTCCGCATATTGTTTCGATCCCAAATCGGACCTCGAGGAGACGAAGAGATGAAAGCGTTCATGATACGTTCTTTGCTGGGAGCCTGCTTGGCTTCCAGTCTGGCATTCGGCCAAGGATTCGCCAAATTCGGCGGTCTCGGATCGGTGGAAACCGCCCAACTCACACGAAAACTGCCGCCGATCGTCAATGTGCCCGGCAGCACGGTTCAGATCAAGGCTCGGCGCTCCAACAGCGTCCCGGCAGAGGTTGCCGACATTCTCATCACGAAGACTCGCGCCGAAATTCTCAAGGATCGCGAACGCAAGTTCCGTATCGAGGAGAAAGATCCCGAGATCATTCTCAACTGCGTGGTGACCGGATTCGAACTGACTGAACAGCGGAGCTCGGAGACGATCGGTAATCAGACCACGCAATATCTGCGCATCATCGGAAATATCGAGGCGAGCATCGAGGTGACCGATGGCAAGACTGGCAACGTGTTCCACTCCGACAACCTGAAGTCGCGCTATGACCAGCAGATCTCGCAGGATCAGGGCGGCAAGATCAAGGTTCCCTTCGGCCGCCAGTCGCGCACCTACATACCGACGCCGCAGGAACGGCTGAGCAGCTTGGTGGAGGCGTTGGCAAAGCGCGTCGCCCAGGCTGTTGTGCCGGTGGCGGAAGCGGTGGAAGTTCCGTTGCCGCAGGGCAAGGCTTTCACCGAAATCCGCAAGGCCGCGCAGGCGGGCCGCTGGGGTAATGTATATGAACTTGCCGAGGCGGTGCCGAAGTTCGAAAAACTGGACGACGACTCCTACCGTCTTTACACGCAGGGCTTGGCCAACGAGGCCCTCGCCTACACGCAAGCTAAAGAAACCAAGGACATTCAGGACTACCTCAGCAAGGCCCAGGGACTCTACTCGCAGGCGAAGGAAGCCAAGAAGAACGAACGCCGCTATATCGATCAAGACCTGCGGGCGCAGGAGTCCGTGGATCACTGCTTCGCGCTCCAGCGCGCGAGCGAAGCGCGAGCTTCGGGAACCAAGCCGAAAGCGGCCGACGCGCCTTCGAACGAGGTCAACAACGAGTACCTGATCTCGCTGAAGAAGGCAGGCCGTTCGGACAAGTTCATCATGATGGAGATCGAGGAGACCCCG
>CADECY010000312.1 GCA_902825945.1 uncultured Acidobacteriota bacterium | reverse complement strand
AAACTCTCAGTGGGGGTTGACCCCGCCAACAGAGGGAGGAGGACGCTGAGATTCGGGCCGCCGCGGGCTCCGCTTTGCGGTGTTCGCAAACCACAAGGGGCCGCGGACCGCGGGACTTCGACGCCCCATTCTTCCGGCTAGAGCGGCCCGATCCGTGCGGTCCGGCTCGATCATGAGCAGTTGATCTCCAATTCTGCAAGGTTTCAGAGCCGAGTGTCAGAAGCGCAAAGGCCGTGCAGGCACGGCGCCAGAATGAGAGGAACACGCAGAGGGTAGGGCGCCGAAGCGAGTCCGTTTTGCGCGTGTTCCTCAAAAAGGGGGAACTCGATCGGTGTGGGTAGGAAACTCATTCAGGGAGCTTTGCGAGGTCAGTGCTGACCATGTCGACGAAGCTTTAGTACTGCGCCGCGTCGCGTCTAGCGAACCGATTGAAGATGTCGAGCTCCTCCTGAAGCGCTTCCCGCTCTTTGTTGCCTTGGGTCATGGCGGCATGCATTCGTATGCTCCGAAAAACGCGTGCGACGTCTGAGAGGTAGGTGTCGGGGATTGGAGCGCGCCAACTAGCGACAAGAGCTCAGGGCCTCTTCATATACCTTCGCGCCTCCTCCATTCGGTTCTTCCGATTCTGGGCGCTGTGCAGAACACCTGTCCCGGTAGACCGCGCTGGTCTACTCCGCTCCGGTGAACTCGCTTGGAAATAGCGCGGCGACAGGACTGCGATGGTTCGTTCCGCGATCGCATCCGCCTAAGTGTTCTCCCGGCTGGCCTTCACCCTCCTCGTAGATCAGTGTCGAACGAAAAAAGAATCAATGCCATCCCGTTCCACACCCACCCTCTCCCTTGGCATTGGCCGGTTCAAAAGCGTTTATCGGGTTCTATCCTGTAAACTGGAGGTGCCATGGTGACAATCGAGCCCATTCGTGTGGAAACGGAACGTGAAGAAGACGGTAGAATTCTGGCCTCCGTCCCAGACCTTCCGGGAGTGATGGCCTACGGCAACACAGACCTAGAGGCCATACGCAAAGCAAAAGCCATCGCGCTTCAGGTGTTGGCGGACATGATCGAGAGCGGCGAGGAGGTTCCCGCGCCGCTTCGAGTTCTCTTCGCGGCATGAGCGTGTGGAGCGCGACCAAGGCCAAACGCGTCTACGCGGCCTTGCTTCGTGCGGGATGGACGCTCAAAAAACAGGTTGGGTCGCACCGCAAGCTGCAACGTAATGGCTCACCGAATTTCACCTTTTGCTTTCACGACAGCGAAGAGGTTGGACCTGCGGCTCTCGCGAAGATCGGGAAAGAGACTGGCCTCAGGCCAGAGGATCTTTGAGGACAACATTGCCGTTTCCCGCGATCCATCCTCTCAATTCGGTCGCAACCTGTTAACGAGAAATTCGGATTTGCTCTTGGCCGTAGTGCGCGAATCAGATCCCATGCTGATCGGACTCGCAGCAGGGCTACGCCACAGTCACCATTCTTGCTGGGGTAGTTCCGCCCGCTCGTCGGCCGCGCTGCGGCTCCCCGTCTCGTCACTGGAGTTCAATCGCTTCGTCGACCGGTATTGAATTCACGCCCACCGAAAATGAAACTGTTCGACCCCTGCGTCGCCGGTTGTAAGGATTCGGCCTGAATTGGCTACTAATACAATTGCAAGGCGGATTCGATGCAGGATGATGACCAGCAGCGGCTGTTCGACCAGTGGCTCAAAAACCACCGGGGACTATTCTTCAAAGTAGTGCGCGCGTATGCGTTCACTCCAGACGATCAAGAGGACCTGTTCCAGGAAATCGGCACGCAGGTATGGCGATCGGTGCCCAACTTTCGGGGGGAGGCTGCTGTCGCGACGTGGGTTTATCGCGTAACCTCGAATGCAGCCCTCGCCTGGACGCGGAAGGAGTGGAAACACCGCAACGGCAAGCAATCGGTGGACGGCGTAAATCTCGCGATTCTGCAAGCTTCGCCCGCCGCCGATCCGCGGATCGAGTGGCTCTACGCGCGGATCCGGGAGTTGAACGAGATTGACCGGTCCTTGACGTTGCTGCTGCTCGACGGGTTCAGCTACAAGGAAATGGCCTCAATGCTTGGCATCACTGAGAACCATGTCGGGGTGAAGGTCAGCCGGATAAAGACATATCTAACGACTAAGTCTAGAGGGAGGAATTTGGCCATGGGGTTTAAGGAAACGCAGTTTGAAGACCTGCAGGCGATCTGGGACACACAAAACGATCGGCCCGCCTTCTCAATGAACAGGTCAGTCTTGTTGTTGCGCGCCGCGACCAGAGCATCGCCGAGCCGGACGAACTCGTGCAGCTTCTCGTTGATCGTGCGTCCATGATCCTGGAAGCTCCGCCACCGACGCTTCTCGGCGCGGTTGAACCAGTGGCCCACCAGCCGCGTGAACATCCCGGTGATTTCGTCGAGCAGCATTGGCTGGCATTCGACCAGATAGGAGGCGGCGATCCCCAAGCGCTTGTTGATCTCGTAGCCGCGAAGATGCTGCAACGTGTGGCGCGCACCCCGATTGGCGAACTGGCGAATCAACAACGGACTCACTGCCTGTGCCAACCGTGGACCGATCTCGTGCAAGCGTACGAATTCCAAACGGTCCAACAGGTCGAGCATGCCCTGGACACCCGGCCCTCCAGCGGTCTTCTGAGCCAGGTCAGTGTGCGGTCTTCGCTACAGGTGGCGGGTAGGAGCAGACTGTCGATCATGGTCCGTTGTGTGGGCGTCAAGCCTGCCGCGATCTTCTCGAACGCCTCCTGTTCAACTTCACGATGAGTGCGCCAAGCGAGATCTTCCAGGGTCGACAAGGCCGGGATGATGATCCGCTGGGCGCGCATCTGATCGAGCAATGCCATGAGCATGCCCAGTGCCGAGTTCCACCGGTGTGCTTGCGACTTCAGCCAGACTTCGAGTTCGTCACGCAACTCCGGGCTGAAGGGCCGGAAGCCGTATAAACCTAAATCCGGCAGTTGGAAAGGGCCGGAAGGGGCTCCTGAGCAGGCGGATCGAG
>CADECY010000311.1 GCA_902825945.1 uncultured Acidobacteriota bacterium | reverse complement strand
GGCGGGCCCCGAGTACGAAGCCCGTGTCGCGGGGATCGCACGCAGCGGCGAGCGGGACTCCGCCTGTGTGTGGGAGGTTCGCATGGCGCGCTGTCAGCGCATGGCCGCGATCTCGGGCCATCCGGCGAGGTACCGCTGTAGTCGCGCTACCAGCGCAGGCCCGCGATCACGGCCCATGCGGCGAGGGCGCCGTTGTAGCTCGTGTGGAAGGCGAGGGTTTCGCCGAGCATCGACGCCCACAGATCTGCTGCTCGGGCGGGGCCGGCCGGCAGCGGACTCGAGATCGCGCGGACCACTACGAAGTCAGTGTCGTGATGATCGCAGGCGGCGGCGAGGAGGACTCCGTCGAAGTCGATGGCGGCGTGTTCGAGGCTTTCCTGAAGACCTTCGAGCTCTTCCGGGGTGTCGGCTGTCCGTATGGGCACGCCCCAGCGGATCTGAACCGCGGGACCGGCCTCTCGCTCGGGCTCGGTGGCGGGAGTCACGAAGTCCTCCGCTTTGTGAGAGACCTCGTGGCGGAGGTTCACCTCTTCGAGTACGTAGTCGAGATCGTCCCAGGTGCAGAAGCTGGAATAGGGGAGCATCAGGTGTTCCGCCACGGCCGAGAGAAGGTCCTCATCAGGTGCTGGAACCTGTGAGGTGAAGTCGTGGTGAGCCTCCTCGACTCGCGCGGTGTTCGTGATCACGACGTCGCCCGGAGCGTCACTGGCGCGGCAGGCGAAGGCATTGCCCACCGAGATCATGACGCTCGGCTGGCATTCCTGGAGGATCTGCGAATAGAGCTTGGCGATGCCTTCGGGTCCGAGGGCCGCGTGGACGAACGGATCGACTTTGAACAGCAGCACACCGTATGCCTTGCCGTCATCCGCGGGCACGCGAACGACGGTATAGAAGCCCCATTGCGAATCGAAGCGGTCTTCCTCTTCCTGTGCCTGCGGGGCGTTGCGCGCGTAACCGTACCAGCGGCCTTGCCACTTGGTCTCGTCGAGATCGCGCGAGCCGGAGTGCGAGAGGAAGACGTGATCGAGCGCGCTCCACTCGGCGTTGGAGTTGGTGACGACGGCGAAGTCCGCCTCGGGCAGGGAAGATAGACGGCCCTCATATTCGAGATCGAGACGGACAGGCGGATTGGCCTGGATCGAGGTGAAGTCCACAGGCGGCAATGGTTGTGCGGTCGACATGACGAGCCGACAGTATACACTGAAGCCTGATGAGGTTGCTCTTGCTTGCGGCCACGGTGCCGTTGGCCGCCGCGGACTGGGCCGGATCAGGCGCGTGCCGGAAGTGCCATGCCACTCACTCGGATAAGCACTCGGCCAGCGCGCACGCGTTGGCGTTGCGGCCGGCGCTCGAACATCCGTTGGCCCCTTTGTTCCGGACCGGCGACAAGCCCCTTCTGCGTGACGGCTTCCTGTTCGCCTTCACGGGCGATGCGGCCGAGGGCTACGACCGCGAGAATCAGGTCGAGCTGCCGCTGGACTGGGCGTTCGGCTCCGGCAAGCGGGCGGTGAGCTTCGTGAGCCGGCTCAACTCGGAGTGGCACCTTGAGCACTCGTTCAGTTACTATCCAGCGGCGAAGCGGTTTCTGGCAAGCCCGGGGCAGACGGCGCGGCCGGCGTCGCTCAAGGAGGCCTCGGGATTGCTGCGGGATCAGTCCGAGACAGCGCGGTGCTTCGGGTGTCATGCGAGCGGGCCCGCCCGGTTCGCAGCCGACGGGTCGGTGGAGGTTCGGGAGGCGGGAGTCCAGTGTGAGGGGTGTCACGGACCGGCGAGCGATCATGTGGCCCGGAAGGCGAAGCTCGGGCCTCGAAAGAAGGCATCGGGCGAGGTGTGTGCGCGGTGTCACGACCAGGCGCCGCCGCGCGAGAACGCGGAGGCGTGGATGGTCCGCAATCAGAGGGCCTCGCTCGAGAAGAGCGCCTGCTTTGCGAAATCGAAGGGGAAACTGGGATGTATGACGTGCCACGATCCGCACTCGGCTGGCGTGGCGGCCGCGGGGTTCAACGCGAAGTGCGGGTCATGTCACAAGAAGCTACCGGCGGGGCATGGCGGGAATTGCGTGGAGTGCCACATGCCCCGGTCTTCACCGCAGCCTGGGTGGATTTACTCGAATCACTGGATTGGAGTTTATGGTGAGGCGGGTAAGTCAGTGCCGGTGAGGCGGCTAAAGAAAGTGCCCTGAATGAGCGTGAATGTAGTTGGTTAGTTAGGCTGGGATGGCCAGCCGGGTGGGTGGCCCAGGAACTCACTGTCGGTGATCATCTGAAAACGTAGTTTTCTGATCTTTTCGCCGGAGGCGGCGACATCATCGGCGCCGCAGGCGCCAATCGTCAGTCCGATCATTCTTTGGTTTCTGCCGCTCCTCTGGCATAATCTTTGGGTGGCACGGACCTCCTCTTCCGGCGATGACCAGGTGCTCCGGCAGAGG
Source organism: uncultured Acidobacteriota bacterium (assembly GCA_902825945.1). Classification (GTDB taxonomy): domain Bacteria; phylum Acidobacteriota; class Terriglobia; order Bryobacterales; family Bryobacteraceae; genus SYLY01. The sequence goes on along the minus strand of CADECY010000311.1, from coordinate 602 downwards.
CAATGCAACAATCCGGCCTGTAGGGCCATTTTCCATCTCTGCCGTAGCTGTGATCGCGGCCAGCGCTACTGTGGGCCTGATTGCCGCGCCGATGCTCGACGGCAGCAGCGGCGCGCGGCGAACCGGCGCTATCAGCAGACCGATTCTGGCCGGAAAGCCCACCAAGGCTGCCAGCGGCGCTACCGTGAACGAGCCGATCTGGCCGTTGTGGCCGATTCCCAGGTGACAGATCAAGGTCCACCGTTGATCTCGACGCCGGCACCTGTCCTCGGCAGCCCCGGAGCCTGCCGCTGTGCACAGTGTGGGCTTAGCACTGTCTGGGTCGACCCCTTTCCGCTACTGCCTCGTCACCTCCGGTCGGCCCGAAGATCAAAAAAATACGCTTTTACATGATCGCTAACAACTCACGGGCATCGCGGGTGTCGGCTTGCGAGCTCCGGATGTCTCCGGCTCGGGACGGGCCGCGGGGTGTCGAGACGTAACATCGCTGAACTGGATTGGAGTTTATGGTGAGGCGGTTAGAAAAGTGCCGTGAATAATCGTGAATCACTAGTGTCCGGGTATTGCATTATCAATAGAGAGCAAGCCGCTTAGGATCAATG
>CADECY010000310.1 GCA_902825945.1 uncultured Acidobacteriota bacterium | reverse complement strand
GGAATTCCCGATCGCCGTCGGGGAAGCTCGTGCGAAGGTATTCTGCCTCGGAGAGGAACGCCAAAGTGGCCACGAATCGATTACCCCTCGCCGAAGATATCGGTGCGGGTCATCGTGAGATTGACCTGGGGGATGTGGAAGGCGTCCACCTGTTCAGTCTGCCATCGAACACCAGGAACGAGCGGGACGCGGGATCGGCGATCCAGGTGTGCTTCACGCCGCAGGCGCGGTACTCGGCGAGTTTCGCGCGGAGAGCGGAATACGAATCGTCCGGGGAGACCACTTCGATCGCGATCAGCGGCGGGAATGCGGGCAGATCGGTTCCGGAATCCGGCTCGGCAGGCCAGAATACAGATAGATCCGGGATCCGGTACTGACTCGGAGCCACGCGGATTCGAACCTCGGTCGAGACCCAAAGCTGAAACGATTCGCGCCGGCAGCGGAACCAATACGAAAACTCGGCGATTGTCTTTCCGTGAGAATACGTGGGCAGACCTCGCTCCCTGAGTTCACCGTCGTGGAATTCCCGATCGCCGTCGGGGAAGCTCGTGCGAAGGTATTCTGCCTCGGAGAGCAAAGCCGTAGGGGCCACAGTCGGATTATGGCGCTCCGAAGATGTCCTCGGGCGTGACGGCGAGGTTGACCTCGGGAACCTCGAGGATGTCGGTTTGGCGGAGCTTGCCGTCGAAAACCGAAAACACTCGCGCATCGGGTTCCGCCAGCCAAACGTGCCGGACGCCGTGGCTCCAATACTCCGCCAGCTTGTTGCGAACATCCGCGAGGCGATCATCGGAAGACAGGACTTCTATGGCGATGAGAGGGGGCACGCCGGGCAGCCGTCCAGGCGGAACCTGCGGCCAGAAAACAGAGATATCGGGGACCCGATGTTGGTTCGGAGCAACGCGAATTCGCAGTTCAGGGAAGGCAAACAATCTGGTATCGGCCTCATGCGCGAGAAACCACCGCAAGAAGGACTTGACCACCGAAGCATGTGGTAGGTCAGGCAAACTCCGCTCCCTCACTTCACCGTCGTGAAATTCCCGATCGACGTCGGGGAAGCTCGTGCGGAGGTATTCTTCCTCGGAGAGCAGGACCGTGGTGGCCACGATCAGATTATAGCGTGCCCAGCAGCCCTCGCAGCCCCTCGACATCGTTCACCGGCAACTGGCAGGTGAAGTTCTCACACACGTACGCCGCCGCACCGCCCTCGGGCGCGGTCATCCCGGCCACGGCTGGCAGCCGGTCATTCAACCACGCATCACCGGAGGCGTGGATCAGCACACGGCCCGGCAGGAATCGCCGCCAGGACTCGCGCTGCAACGCCTGGAATCCCGCGCTCGCCGGATCGCCGGTCAGCACGATCTGCTTTGGCTTGGCCTGCGTGTATGAATACGCCACGGCCATCAACGGAGTCGCGTGAGGAGCGGTCCGAAGACGCGGCGCAAACAGCCGGAAGGTCCGCTCGGCCGCCTCGAGAAGATCGGGACGGCCGGCAAGCGTCGCGAGCTTCACCAGCGCCGTGGTGGCGGCCGAGTTTCCTGAGGGCTCGGCGCCGTCATACTCGTCCTTCATGCGGAGCACCAGATTCGGATCGCCGCCCGCGGTCGAGTAGAATCCGCCGCGGTCTTTGTCCTCGAATCGCGCGATCATCGTTTCGGCCAGGCTCACAGCGGCCTTCAGGTAGCGCAGGTCGAAGAACGTCTCGTACAGATCCGCCAGAGCCAGGATGAAGAACGCGTAGTCATCCAGGAATCCGGGAATCGCGGCATCGCCGGCACGATACCGCCGCAGCAATGTGTGTGTGGCGGGATCGTACATGCGGTCCAGAAAGAACTCCGCGGCGCGCCGGGCGGCATCGCGGTAACGGGCGTCGTCCAGCGCTTGTCCGGCTATCGCAAACGCCGAGATCATCATGCCGTTCCATCCGGTCAGGATCTTGTCGTCGAGGTGCGGTCGGACCCGTTTCGCGCGGGCGTCGAGCAACTTTCTTCGCGCTGATTCGAAGCGGAAACGATCGGCGTCCGGGATCGCCTTCGAAAGCGCGAGGATGTTGCGTCCGGTGAACTCCATGTGCGGATCGTGATCGACATTGCCTTGCGGTTTCACACCGAAGGTCTCGCGGAACCATACGGCATCGGAGCCGAGCAGCGCATCGATCTCCTCCCGGGACCAGATGTAGAAGGCGCCTTCGCCCTTGTTCTTTGGCTCCGCGGGATCGATCACGCTATCGGCATCTTCGGCCGAGTAGAACGCACCCTCCGGAGAGGTCATGTCCCGCAACACGTAGTCGAGTGTTTCACGCGCGGTGCGGGCCAGGTCTGGCGCGCCGGTGATCTGATAGGCCTCGATGTAGGACACCACCAACTGGGCCTGATCGTAGAGCATCTTTTCGAAATGCGGCACAAACCAGCGCTCGTCGACCGAGTAGCGATGGAAGCCACCGCCCAACTGATCGTTCATGCCGCCGAGAGCCATCTCGCGCAACGTGTGCAGCGACATTTCGAGAGCCTCTTCGTTCGCCGGGTAGCGCAGCAGAAAGTCGAACGCGACCGGGCGCGGGAACTTCGGAGCATGACCGAACCCGCCGTAGCTCGAATCGTAGGTACGGCGAAAGACCTGGAAGCAGTTGTCGAGCAGGCCGGTGTCGAGCCAAGTAGAAGTGCCCGAGTCGATCGTGGTGTGCTTACGCAGTTCCTCGAGCACGTCGACGCTCGATTGCGCGATCTTGGCACGATCGGAAAGCCAGGCGTTTGCGATGTACTCGAGCACCTGTTTGAAGCCCGGGCGGCCGTAGCGGCCATCGGGCGGGAAATAGGTGCCGCCGTAGAACGGTTTCAAGTCGGGCGTAAGCCACACCGACATCGGCCAGCCGCCGCTCTGCGTGGTGGCCTGGACGAACGCCATGTAGATGCGATCGACATCGGGGCGCTCCTCGCGATCGACCTTCACCGGGACGAAGTACTGATTCAGGACCGCGGCGATTCCCTCCGATTCGAACGACTCCTGCTCCATCACGTGACACCAGTGGCAGGTCGAGTATCCGATCGAGAGGAAGATCGGCTTGTCCTCGCGGCGAGCCTTGTCGAACGCCGCCTCACCCCACGGATACCAATCCACAGGGTTGTGCGCGTGCTGCA
>CADECY010000309.1 GCA_902825945.1 uncultured Acidobacteriota bacterium | reverse complement strand
GTCGAGAAGCTTCGGCGTACCATCCGCGGCGACCAGAATATTGGCCGGCTTGATGTCACGATGAACGACGAGGTTTTGGTGCGCGCATTGAACCCCGTTGCAAACCTGACGAAACATGTCCAAGCGTTGCGCAATGCCGGGTTGGTGTCTGGCGCAGTAGTCGAGGATCGGAAGACCGTCGACATATTCCATGACAAGGTACGGAGAGCCCTGGTCGGTGATGCCTCCATCGAGCAGCCGCGCGATGTTTGGGTGCACGAGGTTCGCCAGGATCTGCCGCTCTACCCGGAATCGCCGCACCACCTCGGGCTGGTACATCCCAGAGCGGATCACCTTGAGCGCCACCATCTGGTGGTACTCGGCGTCGGCGCGCCGGACCAGATACACTGCCCCCATCCCGCCGGAGCCAATCAACCGGATGATCTCATAGGGTCCGATACGCGCACCCGGCTCGTAGTGCCCGCCAGTGAGGATGTCGTTGGAGACCGCGGCAATCGGGGAAATCAGCGCTCCACTTTGGACAGCCGCGGACCGCAGCAGCGCCTCCACCTCGCGCCGCAGCCCGATATCACCGTCGCACGCCTCGTCGAGGAAGCTCGCACGGGCTTCACCGTGGCGCACTTCCGCTTCATGGAACAGCCGTTCGATCAACACTAATCGGTCTGGTTGCATGCTCCGTACCCAGGGGCCGTCTTCTTGTTTTCACTTATGGTAACCGATCACTCGACGATTCGGGAGGGGCATCGGATCTGAAAGGACGGCCGGTCGAAGACATCGATGCCGGATGGAAGTTGCGTGATCTCCAGGCGCACCTGGATCGGATGGTCGTTGCTGTCGAGCACCGATTCAGGCCGTCCGCGGCCACGGCGCACTTTGCTCAGCTCGATCACCCCGCCGCCAGGCGGACGAGGATCGGCATCGGCGATCAAGCGGAAGATTCCCCACACTCCTTCATAGGAAGCGAACGGAATGTTCGCACCCGCCTTGACACGAATCAAGACCTGCCGTGATTCACCGGCGCCGGGCCACGCAAAGACCTTGGCCTGCGGTTGCTTACCCCGTACCGTCAGGCTGTCTCCATCGAGTTCCACGGTGATCGAGTCAATGCCGGGACCAGGAAGGAGCCGCAGCCCGTAGCGCATCGTTGGCTGCGAGGAACAACGCATCCGAGATCGCGCTCATCCGGTTGAGGAACCGCAATAGCTCGGGACTTGGCTTCGGCTCCGGGTTATCCGGGTTTGGTTGCCGCGTTCGCCCTTGCCTCACTACTGAGCGGCCCAGTTGCTGCGTGAGCAGATGGAACGCGCCGGTGGTGGCGCGAAAACTGTTGAGACCTCGTCCGCGGTGGCGTCTGTTTCGCTTTGCGGATCAAACGGGAACTTGAGCTCCGGCGGGCCAGCCTGGCGCGGAATGACGGCACCGCAGCCGCCGGCGTCTTGTCGCGAGCCGCCTTTGTGGGATTGGTGATGACGAATCGCAGCGAATGCCGGAAGGGAGACTCGAGAAGGCGCTTGACTTCCAGGTCCACTCCTTCAGCTCCCTGGATGGTGAACTTCTGCGAGATCTGGCGGACGGCGTCGAGCCCGGCTTCCGCCGCCCTTCGCGCCTCGTCGTGCAAATGCGAGGCCGGGACTGGACGGACCGTCCGTCTCCAGCCGTGCCATCGCTCGCTGCATTCCTCCCAGTGCCGCCATGTAGCCGCGGTTGCCGTCATCAATCAGCCGATCGCGGTTTCCGGGCGGAACCACCTCGCGCGCGGGTTGGAAGAATCGCGACACATCGGCCACGGTCATCGAGCGATTCGGCGAAACCGAATCTTTGGCTGCGGCTGCCGCCTTGCGAGCCCCTGCTGGCAGGATCCGTCGAGGAGCCGTCCCCGCTTCGACGGGTATCGCCACCGCCGGGGTGAAGACAGCCGCGGGGGAAGTTCGTGTGCGAGGAAAGCAACGCAACCGCGGCGAGCAAGGGAGACCGGTTGTCAGCCATCACTTCGAGATTCCGACAGGCAGGAAGACCCGGTGGAGTTGCGATGACGTTCGAGCGCTTCGTCGAGCTCATCTACCTTCCCGTTTACCGGGAGAAGTGGAAGGCATCGACGGGGATGACCGAAGAGAACCGGGTCTCGGTTCATCTTGTCGGCGCGCTCGGCCCCAGGCTCATGCGGGACATCACCCGCGAGGAGTTGCAAAAACTTCTGAACCAGAAGTCGAAGGAGCTCGCTCAGAGTTGCGTCGATCACCTGCGGTTTCGACTCCGTTCGGTGTTCGAACTCGCTTTGAGCGAAGGCGTCGTGGAGCGGAACCCCGCGACGACGCTTTTCACCCCACGGATCTGCAAAGCGAGCCGGGAGCGGCATGTGCTCGGACCTGAGGACATAGCGAAATGGCTTCTGTGCTCTATCTCCGTGAACGGGTCGTTTCGCGCCTTGCCATGTGCGAGGGCATGCGACCAGGGGAGATTCTCGCGCTTCAGGTTGGTGATGTCGAGAGTGACAGTGTTTGGGTGCGGCGTAGACTATACCGAGGAGACATCGACACACCCAAGACGAAACGTTCAACGCGACAGGTCGCGCTCACCGCTCAGACCGCAGCACTTCTCTCCGCGTGGAGGGAGTTGCAGCCGGAGGAGAAGGAGGCGTGGCTCTTCCCGTCCGAGAATCCGGCAACCCCGATTCGGCGGGACAACATTTGGAGACGGAGCATGGAGCCGAAGCTCAGAACGGTCGGCCTCCAGTGGGCGACGTTCCAGGTGATGCGGCGAACGTTTGCGACCCTATCGAAGCAAGCCGGTGTGGACGCCCACACGCGGTCGGCGCAGATGGGGAATACGGTTGATGTGAACGAGAACGAATACGCGGTGAGCAGTTTTGAAGACCGTTTGAAAGCGGTTCGGCATCTCGAATCGACCGTCTTGCAGTAGTGAACGGGGAGTTTCAACGAGGCTTCTCGAAACCGTTGTTGTGAGGAGTTCGGGTTTCGCGGCTGGATCTGGTCGAGAGTCCCGAATCGGCCTTAACGCATTAATCGCAGTAAGGTTTGCTGATGTCGAGTTCTCAAGTTGTTGATTCCATGGAGCGGGAGATGGGACTCGAACCCACGACGTCCAGCTTGGGAAGCTGGCATTCTACCACTGAATTACTCCC
>CADECY010000308.1 GCA_902825945.1 uncultured Acidobacteriota bacterium | reverse complement strand
CATTGATCCTAAGCGGCTTGCTCTCTATTGATAATGCAATACCCGGACACTAGTGGTCCGGTATGTCCGCCGTGTCCGCCGTCAGCCAGCGTCGGCCGACTTTCCCGGAACTTTCTCCGGCTCCAACCGGCCTCCCGCCCATCAAGGTCTGGCCTGCCGATGGAAATGAAGTTCGAAAACCCTTTCCGTCTCCCCAGACGATCACGAAATCGTCTGGGCGGTGACCGCGGAACAGCGCTCCGACATCATGCTCGTGCGTGAGTTCCCCTGAGGTTCACTTCGCGGCGGACCAGTCGATCGGACGCTCGCCGCGCAACATCACGCCATAGAAACAAGCCGAGAGGAACAGCATTCCCGAGGCCGCGATGAAGGCGAAGAAGTACGACTGGGTGCCCGCGACGATGTATCCGGTAACGATCGGTGCGATGACGCCGCCCAGGTTGCCGACGGCGTTCTGAACCCCGGTCCACTGGCTGGCGGCTGGTCCGGCGAGTGTCATCGTCAGTGCCCATAGGTTCGATGTCGTGATCCCGATTCCGATGAACGCGATGATCAGGAACGTCATCGAGACGAGGTTATCGCTCACCGTCGCGGCGGGCAGGCAAACCGCTGACGTCAGCAGTCCGGTCACGAGAAACTTGCGGCGGACATTCACCGCCGGTTGCCCGGAGGCGATGATCCGGTCGGAAAGCCTTCCGGCGAGGAGCGATGCGATCGCGGTCACGGCAAATGGCAGGGCGGCGTAGATCGACATCATCGTCTGCGTGAACTTCCGCTCGTTGACCAGATAGGACGGCAGCCATGTGAGCAGAAAATAGAACGCGTAGTTGTAGCCGAGCAACCCGAGGAAGGTGGCCCACGCCGGCCGCAGTGCCAGGATCGCTCGCATCGGCGGTCCCGTGTAGGCACGCTTTTCGAATCCCTTGCTCGATGGCGCGAAGAAGAACCACGGGATCAACCAAACCACGCTTACCACTCCGAGGACGATGAACATGAGCCGCCATCCGTATTGCGCGGTCAGCATTCCAGCGAGGAAAGTGCCGAGCGCGGGTCCGGCTTTGGTTCCGACATCCACCATCGCATTCGCGAATCCACGCTGATGTTCCGGATAGGCTTGCGTGAGGATCTTCGAGTACGAGGGAAACGCCACCGATTCTCCGATACCGAGGATCATCCGGCAGACGAACAACGCGGCGAAGCCACCCACGTAGCCGCTCGCGATCGTCGCCACTGACCATAGCGCGAGCCCGAGCCCGTAGACCTTGACCACATCATAGCGGTCGACGATCCAGCCGGCGGCAATCTGGAACACCGTGTAGGTCCAGAAGAATGCGGAGAGCAAGAATCCGATTTCCTTGGGCCCGAGCGAAAGCTCCGGGCCGATCCTGGGAACTGCGACGCTGAGACTGCCGCGGTCGATGTAGTTCAGCCAGACGGAAACGAACAGGAGAAAGAGACTGATGCTCACAGGATGGGTAACTCCACGGGCGAGCCGGCGGACTCAGCCGCCCGGCGAAGGCCTTCGATGGTCATGTCGTTGAGAGGGATGCCGCCCGCGCGATAACGGGCTTCGATCGCCGCCTCGAGTCCGCCGGGAGCGTAGAGTTCGGCGGTTCCCTCAGTGCGCCGGCTCTCGCGGATCTGCCGGATCACTCCGTCCACGCGCGACCGGAAGCGCTCCGGCTTCTCGAACGCCGCGATGCGAATCGCGAGGAAGAAGTGGCCGTCGAGTCCCGCCTTCGGTCCGTCGATCATGTTGCCGAGTTCCGTGCCATATGCGGCTCCGGAAAGCAGCGACGAGAGCACGCCCCACAGAATGGCGAGGCCCACGCCTTTGTACTCGCCGATCGGCTGCAGCAGTCCTTCGATCGCCGCGGCGGTGGAGGTTGTCGGATGGCCTTTCTTGTCGAAGGCCCACGTGGATGGGATCGGCTCGCCCTTCTGATGATAGACGCGAATCTTTCCGTGGGACGAATAACTGAACGCCGCGTCGAACACGAGCGGTGGCTCCTCTCCGGCCGGAACGCCGATCGCCAGCGGATTGATCCCCACGATTTTGTCGAGTCCGCCCCACGGAGCCATCGTCGGGAGCGCGTTGGTAGCGCACAGTCCGATCATGCCGCGATCGAACCCTTGCATCGCGTACGGAAACATCGCGCCAGCGTGATTGCTCCCCCGCACCGTCGCGAGCGCGACATTCGCCGATTGGGCCCGCTCGATCGCGCGCTCCATCGCGAAGTGCGCGGCAACCGGACCCATCGCGTTCCCGCCATCGATCACGATCGCTCCGCCGCTGTCGCGCACCACGCTGGGCTGGCCCTTCGGGTCCACGCCGCCCGTACGTAGCTTCGCGAGGTATTCGGGAACCCGAAGGACACCGTGCGAGTGGACTCCGCGGAGGTCGGCACGCGAGAGATTCAGGGCGACCAGCTGCGCGTCATCCGCCGGCATTCCGGCGGCGGTGAAGATTCCGGTGGTGAAATCGAGCAGGTGATCGAAGGAGACGTGGCGCTCATGCTCGGAGCCCGGATACCAAGCCATGGTCTTTCATCCTACAACGAGGGCCACCGCATATGTTGGAATGCTCCACGACGTATCAGCCCGCCCGGCCCCCGGCGGCGCTCGCACCATGTGGCGGCGGTCGAGCTCGATCGCTCATGATCGCCTTCGGCAGCCGTAGTAGAGGGGAAGCACCGCCCCGCTCAGCGCGCGACGCATGATGGCGAGCCGTTCGCGCGAATGCCAAGCGGAAGGGCTTCGCCGGGACGAGGCTGCCGGCGAGCCTTCCTGGTGGTCGAATCGCGGTACCGAGCTGCCGCAGCCTCGGCCCATGCGGTGATCGGCCGCCGTCCGGTCAGGTGTAGCAACCCTCAGCCGAAGCGGGAAAGCGCCGGTCGTGCCCGGGAATCAGCGTCTGCGCAGAATCTCGCGGACCATAGCCTCGGACTTGGCCCGATAGAGGCGCTTCAGAATCTCGCCCGCTTGGTCAAGCGAGGCGATGTGGCCGATCGATGGATCGTTCGCGAACTTCGGATAGGCGGATTCCAAGTAGCCGCGAATGGCGGTCGCCATACGCTCCAAGCCCTCTTCTCGGCCCCTGATCCGGCCCTTCTCGATGCCTTTTTCAAGGCCTTCTTTCCGGCCAGCATCCATCAGTTCCTGGCCGAACGACGTCGTTTTTCCGATTT
>CADECY010000307.1 GCA_902825945.1 uncultured Acidobacteriota bacterium | reverse complement strand
TAGTCAACGCAATCGCCCCGCATATGTCGTCTGCGGTGCCCACCAATAGGGTCGCGAAAATCAGGGCCCCAGATGGTCCGAGCCGTGCAAGGATCGCATCAGAGTTGCCGGCAAGCGTCGCCTGAAGAGATGCCAAGACCGGGAAATCTTGTGAAAACGTGAACCCAGTCACAAAGGAGTTTCCCGACCCATCCACGGCCATCGCAGTGACCTCATCGGCTCCAGTACCCCCAAGGAAAGTCGAGAACACGAGTGCGGTGCCTGAAGAGTTGAACTTCGCTACGAACCCTTCACTGCTGGCGACCGTCGAATCGGCCGGATTGTTCTTTGGGAAATCGGGGGAGTTGGTCAGCCCTCCGACCCAGACACCCGTGGAATCCGCCACGATCGCCCTCGCGATCTCGGAACCGCTGCCGCCGAGGTATGTTCCGTACTCGAGAATCGGATCGATTACCAGGGGCTTCTCCGTGTCATACCGCGCCAGTTCGAATCGAACCGACTCGCCCCGAATCCGGTACGATGCCGCCACCTCGACTCGCCGCCCCTCGACCTCCTGATAGACCAGCGGCTTGTGCTGACGCAACTCGCCGGACGCAGTTTCGAGCACGAGCGTCCCATCGCGATCGACCCGCATCGACTTCGTTCCTTCATAGGCAAGCTCGATCTTCGACGGATCGGCATGGGGTGCCAGGATGAAGTCGTACTCGAGCCGGCGCCCGTTGCCGTAGTAGACGACATCAACACCGTCATAGACATCCTTCGCGCGAACCCGCGCATAGTGCGGCACGCCCTCGCGCCACTTCTTCCGGTCGTTGCCCCGATAGTAGTTCGACACACCCGGCAGCCGCTCGAGCGGTTCGAGCCTCGCCGCCCGTCCGCCGCGCAGCTTCATCCGGACGGGCGCACCGCTCCGCCGGGCGATCACCGTTTCGCTTGCGGTCAGATAGATCGACATTCCGCTGCCCCGCGCCGTGAAGCTTACCCGCCCATCGGTTTGGCCGAGATTCGGCTCGAAATGCAGTGGAATCGTGGACATCATGTTCCTGTCCGGCGTCACCGCGAGGACGTTGACCGCGGCAAGAGCGAGGGACGAAATCGTGAGTCTCATGGCGTGATGGTGAAGCTGGTGGTGCCGGTAACGGCGTTCGACCATGGACCCCAACCCGCGTCGGAATCCGGCGAGCACTGACTCTCGTTCGATTGCGGACACGCCCGCACGATCGCATTGTGCAGGGTGCTCGTGGTGACCGAGAGCGAGGTATCGACGAACAATCCGGGCGTGACTCCGGTCAGCACCGGTGCCGATTGCCCTTGGCGCGCTACGAAATATTGATAGCGCACCGCGTTGGGGATCGGAGCCCACGCCAGCCGGAACGGGCCTTGCCTGAACCTCGAGTTGTGCGTGGGCGACGTGATGAGCGAGGCGGTCGCGCTGGTGCCGGCGACCATGAACCCGGACGCGGGTCCGGTGACGGTGGCGCCGTTCTGTGTCGCGAAGACCAGGGCATCGTAACGCCGTCCTTCGGCCCGCAGGAAGGCTCCGTAGAAGTTGCCCTTGGTCACGACGTCGAGCGCCGGACCGCCGCGCGAGAGATCGCCTACGTAGAGACGATAATCGGTGTTCGAACCATTGTCACCCGGGATGCGGCTCCAACTGATCGTAATGTTGGGACCGTCGGCGACAACCACCGGCATCGGCGAGGCGACCACGGGCACGGACGGGTTGGGCCCGGCCGGATTGATCGCGACGGTACTCGCCGGTCCGCAGCCATCGCCGTTGCAGGCGTTGAGAACGACGGTCGCCACTCCCGCGGGAACCGGAAGTGAGACACTCGTGGTCGAGACTTGCCGGGCCGCTACCGTGAGCGCGCCGCCGCCCGGGCCGGCGTTCGGTTGGACCACCTGGACCCGGTAGAGGTCCGCGCCGGTGACGGCGTTCCAGGACAGATTCAGCGTGTTGCCGTTGGCGACCTGGGCGTTCAGTCCGCTGGGTGGAGTCTGCGAGAGGCTCGGCAACTGCACGCGGAAGTTGATCGAGCTCCCGGCGCCACACTGGAATTGGCAGGAGCGAACCGTCAGGGAGTACTGAGTCGAGCTTTTCATCGTGAAGATCGTGCCCAGAGCCGGAGTATTGATGAACAGCTCCGTCTTGCCGGTCTGTTGGTTGATGAGGGTGACTTCGTAGCTCGCCGCGGCCGGCAGAGGCTCCCAACTGATGAGATTGGTGGAAGTCCGCAGGGTCTGGTTGTTCACCGGGGACAGGATAACGGGGCTCTGGTTGGGGGTGAGCAGATTCACATTGAAGGGTAGAGCGGCGTATGTTCCGCAGTTGGCATCGCCAAAACCACCACCTCCGCAGGCTCGCACGTAGGCGGTGTATGAGCCGTCGGGCATGTCGATCGCGGTGCCCGTGGAGTTTGCTCCAGCCTGCTGCCCCAGGTAAACGAGCGTGCCGCCAATGCTCGAGCAGCAGGATGACTGCAAGATTCGCATTTCATATCCCGCGGCGCCGCTCACGGGAGTCCAAGTGAAGTTGATGCCTCTCGTTTGAAGCGACTGATTGTAATACGGTGCTGTCATCGTGGGCGCCGCAAGGCCGCCCTGGCTTCCGGCTTGCGTAACTGTCAGCACCGCCGTTCCGGCGGTGATCGTGGCGCTGCGGGGACCGCCGAGATTGACGGCGGCGGTGAAGTAGAGCGTGGAGGAGCCGGTGCGCTCGTACGAACCCGATTCGGGGATCAGCCATGACGCGTTCGACTGTGGTGTCCACTTGCACAGGCTTTGCGTGGTGAGCTGCGCGGAAGTATAGCGCCCTTCGAATCCGGCAGTGAAGGTGTTGGGTGCGAAGGTGTACGCACACGGTGCGCCCGTGTAGTTGACGGCATAGTTGGCTGCCGCCGCCGGGGCCGTAAGCGTCTGAGACTCAGTGCCGCCTTGGGACCAGTTGGCGAACGTGTAAAAAGTCTGGCCATCGATCTGCGGAGCATTCGCGTTGAGCGAATGAGAAGTGCCAGGTTGCCAGGAGAAAGCAGCGGGCGTCGTGACGGTGCGGCCGTCGACAATGACCTGCCGGCCAACCGGACTGCTGGTGACCGTCACTTGTACGGGTGGCGGGCCATCGACGAAGCGCGCGACAAATGCGTCAATGTAACCATTGCCAACAGTGTCGTAGGCCCCCTGCGTGACCGTATCGGGCGCGGTCGAGCTCCCCACGTACATTTGGCCCGCGAGGTAAACCGCTCCCGCCGGCGCCGGTGCGAGAGCCCGCAGTGTGGTGTTGCCAGAGGAACCGAAATAGGACGAATAGGTGAGCGCGCCCGTGCTCGTGAATTTTGCGATGAATGCTTCTTGATAGTAGGTGCTCTCGGATCGCCAGCCGGCGACGATCGGAAAGTCCTGCCCCGCGGTGCCGCCGATCACCGCGCC
>CADECY010000306.1 GCA_902825945.1 uncultured Acidobacteriota bacterium | reverse complement strand
TATTCATCTGGCTCTTCTGCTCGCGGTGACCTCAGCCTTCGGACAAACCAAGACACCGCGGAAGCTGATCGAATCGATGGACGGGAAGGACCTATTCATGGCCTACTGCGCTTCCTGCCACGGAGTGACGGGAAAGGGCGACGGTCCGGTAGCGCCCGCGTTGAAGGGGCCTCTCGCCGATCTGCGGACCATCTCGAAGCGCCACAAAGGCGTGTTTCCGATGGAAGAGATCGAGAGGATGATCATCGAGGGCAAGAGCGCGGGCGGCGGTCACGGATCGGAGGATATGCCGGTCTGGGGTCCGGTGTTTCGTAGAGTGGAAAACGATCGCGACCTGGGCCTGGTGCGCGTGCGCCGTTTGGCCGAGTTCTTGAAGTCGATCCAGACCAAGTAGAATAGAACGAATTCCGCGATGAATTCGAGATTCTCCCGCCGTGCCTTCGTCGAATCGCTTTCGGGGGGCTTCGGCTCTGTAGCTCTTGCGTCGATGCTGGCCGAGCAGGCGCATGCAGCGCCGTTGGGTAAAGGTCCGCACTTCGCGCCGAAGGCCCGCAACATGATCTTCCTGTTCATGACGGGCGGACCTTCGCAACTCGACATGTTCGACCCGAAGCCCGCACTGCTGAAGTACGCCGGTCAGCGGCCGCCCACAACGAACCTGCGGACCGAGCGGGTGACCGGCGGGTTGTTGCCGTCGCCGTTCAAATTCCAGAAACGCGGACAATCGGGCACCGATGTGAGCGAACTGCTGCCGCGCCTCGGAGAGTTGACGGACGACCTCTGCGTGGTCAAGTCCACCTACACGTTCAATCCCACGCACACGCCCGCGCGCAACCTGATGCACTCGGGCAACATCGCCTCGACGCGTCCGTCGATGGGCGCCTGGATCTCGTACGGGCTCGGATCGGAGAATCGAAATCTCCCCGGTTTCGTGGTGCTGAGTCCGAGCCCGAACGGCGGATCGCTCTGGCGCTCCGGATTCCTTCCAGCGGAGCATCAAGGCACGCACTTCAACACCAGCGAGGTGGATCCCGAGCGGATGATCCGCTACGTGCGGAACAAGCAGTTGGACCCGGCCTCGCAGCGCGAGCAACTCGACCTGATGCAGGCCCTCAATCGCGATCACTTCGAGGAGAGTCCGGACCCGTTTCTCGAAGGCCGTATTCAGGCGATGGAGACTGCGTATCGGATGCAGTTCGCCGCACTCGATGTCTTCGATGTTCGAAAGGAACCGGCGGCGGTGCGGGCCGAATATGGCGAGTCGCCGTTCGGGAACTCCTGCCTGCTCGCCCGGCGATTGGTGGAGCGCGGTGTCCGCTACGTGCATGTCTACTACGGCGCGGGCCAAGTGTGGGACGACCACAAGGACATCAACAAGAAGCTCCGCGAACGCTGCCCCGACATGGATCGGGGATGCGCGGCACTGCTCGTGGACTTGAAGCGGCGCGGGCTGCTCGAAGAGACGATTGTCGTTTGGAGCGGCGAATTCGGACGCACACCGGTTTCCGAAGCGGGCGATGGACGCGATCACAACCCCTACGGCTTCACGACGTGGCTCGCCGGTGGCGGCGTGCGCGGTGGATTGGCGTACGGCTCGACCGATGAGTTCGGGTTCCAGGCGCAGGAGAATCGAGTGTCGGTGCACGATCTTCACGCGACGATCCTGCATCAACTGGGTATCGATCACGAGCGGCTCACCTACCGCTTCGCGGGCCGCGATTTCCGCCTCACCGATGTACACGGCGTGGTGGTGAAGGACCTACTCGCATGAAGATGAATCGACGGGATTGGCTGGCGGCCGCCGTGGCGGCTTCCGCGCAGGCAGCAGGCAAGGGCGCGACCGCGCTCTGCGTGTGCGGCGATCGCTATCACAACAGCGACTACGTGCGCGTGTCGCTCGGCAAGACTCTCGTGAAGGAGGCAGGCCTCTCGATCGATTTCTCGGACGAGATCGATCTGTTGAACGCGAAGAACCTGTCGCGGTACAAGCTGCTGATCTTGCTCAGAGACGGCATGACGTGGCCGGACGGCTATTCCGACAACAACAGCAACGCCGCGTATTGGTCGAGCGGGCGCCCGCCGGTGAAGAGCGAGCCACCGGTTCCGAAGCATGAGGCGAAGCCCCACTACTGGATCACCGCCGATCAGGGCAAGGCTATTCGCGGATTCATCGAACGCGGTGGCGGCGGACTCTTCCTCCACAACGTCACCTACATCGCGCCCCACAACAACGACTTTCGCGATGTGTTGGGCGCGGTCACGCAGGGACATCCACCGATCCGGCCGTTCCGCGTCAAGGTGGTGAACAGGAACCATCCGATCACGCAGGGCGTCAACGATTTCCTCGTGACCGATGAGCAGCACTTCATGGAGTATCAGAAAGACCGTAAGCATCTGCTGCTCGAAAGCGTGAACGAAGACGGGCTCGCGTGGCAGAAGTACGGCACCAGTTCCGCGGCGGGTTGGGCGTACGATTACGGCAAGGGCCGAGTCTGCTATCTGGCACCCGGCCACATGCTGACCGTGTTCTGGAATCCGGAGTACGAGAAGTTGCAGAAAAACGCGGTCCGCTGGTTGTTGCGCCAGAGCTAGCGGCGCGGGCAACGGCACCGGCGTGCGCGAGCATGGCGATCAGTGTTAGATTGCCTTTGATGCATCGCCAAATCATTCTCTCCGCGCTCGCCGCCTCGCTTTGTTGCGCCGCCGCGACGCGCACCGTGACTCTGGCTGGAAACGGCAAGCCCGGATACACGGGCGATGGCGGACCCGCCGCGCAATCACAGATCAACAATCCGTATGGGCTAGTCACCGGACCCGATGGCGCCCTCTACGTGTGCGACATCGACAACCACGTAATCCGTCGCATCGACCTGAAGTCCGGCAAGATCTCGACCGTGGCTGGGAGCGGCACCAAGGGCTATTCGGGCGATGGTGGACCTGCAACCAAAGCCCAGCTCAACCAGCCGTACGAGATCCGCTTCGACAAGAAGGCCAACATGTACTTCGTCGAGATGCCCAATCATGTGGTTCGCATGGTCGACAAGAAGACGGGCACGATCAAGACGATCGCGGGCACTGGCCAGCCGGGCTTCGGCGGCGACGGCGGCCCGGGGACCAAGGCGCAAATGCGCCAGCCGCACTCGATCCAGTTCGACCCTCAAGGCCGGCTGCTGATCTGCGATATCGGCAACCATCGCGTGCGCCGCCTGGATCTGAAGACAGGCAACATCGAGACGTGGCTCGGAACCGGCGACCGTAAGCCGACGCCCGATGGAGCGCCGCTCGCCGGTACTCCTGTCAACGGTCCGCGGGCGATCGACCTCGATCCGCAAGGCAATCTCTACCTCGCGCTTCGTGAAGGCAACGCCGTCTACAAGATCGACCTGAAGGCGGGCAAGTACATCCATCTGGCCGGCAACGGCGAGAAAGGCATGGCGGGCGATGGCGGGGACGCGCGCAAGGC
>CADECY010000305.1 GCA_902825945.1 uncultured Acidobacteriota bacterium | reverse complement strand
AGCCGTGCGAGTTTCGCGTGGTGAGCTGTGATGCCGAGCGCCACCTTCAGAGTGTCGCCTTCCCAAAAGCGTTAGCGCGCGTGATGATTCCGGAGCGGACCTTTTGGGAAAAGGCGACCGCGATCCATGTCTTCTGCCATCAGGGTCAATTTCGGGGCGGAGATCGATTCGCGCGCCATTGGCACGATCTGGTACGGCTCGATCATGCGGGTGCCGTTGATGAGGCGATTGCGGACACCAAGCTCGCGCTCGCGGTTGCTACGCACAAGTCGGTGTTCTCCCCCGAGAAGGATTCCTCCGGCGCGCCAATCGACTACCGTGCAGCCGTGACAGGCGGCCTTCGACTCGTGCCAGCGGAGGACCGGCTCGAAGCGCTCGAAACCGACTACGAGCGAATGATCGAGGACGGACTGCTCGCCGATGACGCCGAATCGTTTGGTGCGGTCATCGAGGACTGCGCATCGATCGAGTATCGTGCCAATCGTGGGAAAGCCTTTACAGCTTGAACCGGCACACCAGGCCCACGTCGTCGCAATACCACATGTAGCCTTCCCAGATCGTCATTCCATGCGGTAGCGGATCGTTCTCCGCGAGCTGAATCTTCTCGACCATCTCGCCCGTCTCCGGATCGTGCTTGAAGAAGGCGTTCAGGTTCGAATCGGTCACCCAGAGATACTTGCCTTCCCAGCCGATTCCGTGCGGACGATTGCCGGCAGTCGGGAACTGCTTCTCGACTAACCAGGTCTTCGGATTGATGCGATAGACGTGCCGCGACGGCGGCACGCAGAACCACAGCTTGCCATCGCGCCATTCCTGTCCGTGTGCTCCGGTCCCGGGAGCGGTCGAGCTGACCTTGCCCATCTGGAATCCGCCCACTTGTTTCGGCGTGCCGGGCTTCGGCGGCGGCGTATCCACGGACTGCCGCATGTGCTGCGGCACCGGGCTCGATCGCGCGGGCGGGTCGCCCGCCATCTCATAGATCACGCCGGCGCCCGGTGTGAAATGACGTTCGATCCCCTTGCCCGTGTTCGCGTCGCATCGCACGATCTCGCGGGAATACGTGGACCCGATCCAGATCGCCTCGCCATCGAACGTAATGCCGCTCGATGCGCGCGTCTCGGTCTCGAAGCCCTTGATCACCTTGCCGTTCTTGTATTCGACCAGATGCGCTTCGTTTTTCGGACCCTGATCGATGATCCACAACCCGGCCTTGGTTGCCTGCAATCCATTCGGCTTGGCGGCCGGAGATTTGAAAGCGATCTCCACCTTGCCCACCTTGCGCACCGGCAACTGGTCACGCTTGGCGGCAGCGTAGGCCGCGGGCGAAGCAGCGGCGGCGAGAGCGACGAAGTCTCTGCGATTCATTTCTTTGGATCCTCCGGAATCTATGCCAATACGGGTTCGGGCGTTGCCGCCTTGACGAGATCGAGCGCCACGTCGACGATCATGTCTTCCTGACCGCCGACCATACGGCGTTTGCCCAGCTCGACGAGAATATCGCGGGTGTCGAGGCCGTAGCGCTTACCTGCCGCCTCCGCGTGCCGCAGGAAGCTCGAATAGACGCCCGCGTAGCCGAGCGATAGCGTCTCACGATCCACGCGCACCGGGCGATCCTGCAGCGGCCGGATCAAATCCTCGGCCGCGTCCATCAACGCGAACAGTTCGCAGCCATGGCCGATGCCGAGCCGGTTCAACACGGCGATCAGCACTTCGAGCGGAGCGTTGCCCGCTCCCGCGCCCATGCCGGTGAGCGATGCATCCACGCGCACCGCGCCGTGCTTCACCGCTTCCACACTGTTGGCGACACCGAGCGAAAGGTTGTGATGGGCATGCATGCCGCGCTGTGTCGTTGGTTCGAGCACATCGTTGAAGGCATCGAACCGCTCGCCCACTTCATGCGTCAGCAGCGCGCCAGCCGAATCCACCACGTAGACGCAATAGGCGCCGAACGACTCCATCATCTTCGCCTGCCGCGCCAGTTCCTTCGGCGGAGCCATGTGCGACATCATCAGGAAACCCGCGACGTCCATGCCGAGCTTGCGCGCGTACTCGATGTGTTGCTTGGCGATGTCGGCCTCGGTGCAATGCGTCGCCACGCGGACCGAGCGCGCACCCGCCTGATAGGCCGCGTGCAGATCCTCCATCGTGCCGATGCCTGGAATCAACAGCACTGTCACCTTCGCATGGCGGATGTTGTCCGCCGCCGCTTCGATCCATTCGAGATCGGTATGCGCGCCGAAGCCGTAGTTGAAGCTCGACCCCGCGAGTCCATCGCCGTGCGTGATCTCGATCGCGTCGACGCCTGCCGCATCGAGCGCGCGGGAGATCGAGGCAACCTGCTCGAGCGTGTAGCGGTGACGGATGGCATGCATGCCGTCACGCAACGTCACATCCTGAATGTAGAGCCGGTTCGGTCCGTATTCCATTGCCGTGTCCTCTCTCAGGCCGCGAGCGCCAGCCGCTCGCCAGTCTTCAATGCCGCTGAAGTCATGATATCGAGGTTGCCCGCGTATGCCGGCAAATAGTGGCCCGCGCCTTCCACTTCGAGGAAGATCGAGGTCTTGAGTCCGTTGGCCTTGGGCGAACGGAACTCGTCGAACTGAACCTCTTGTTTGAGGCGGTAACCCGGCACGTAGGTCCGTACCTCTTCGATCATCCGCAGAATCGACGCGTTCACCGCCGCTGGATCGGCATCTTCGCTCAGGCAGAACACCGTATTGCGCATGATGAGCGGCGGCTCGGCCGGATTCAGCACGATGATCGCCTTGCCTTTCGCGGCGCCACCCACGCTCTCGATCGCGCGCGCCGTGGTCTGCGTGAACTCGTCGATGTTGGCCCGCGTGCCAGGTCCGGCGGATTTGCTCGCGATACTCGCCACGATTTCGGCGTACTTGACCCGCGCCACGCGATTCACGGCGGCAACCATCGGAATCGTCGCCTGCCCTCCGCAACTCACCATGTTGAGGTTGGGCGCATCGAAGTTCTCGCCCATGTTCACGACCGGAACCACGTACGGACCGATCGCCGCGGGGGTCAGATCCACTAGCCGCCGGCCCTTCCCCTCGAGCGCTTTGTGATGATGCGCATGAGAGGGCGCCGACGTGGCATCGAAGACGATCGAGATGTCGTCGAACTCGGGCATTGCCATCAAGCCCTCGATTCCCTTGTCGGTCGTCGCGACGCCCATGCGCCTGGCACGGGCAAGCCCGTCCGAGGCGGGGTCGATACCCACCAGCACTCCCATCTCCAAATGCTTTGATGTTCTCAGGACCTTGATCATCAGGTCCGTTCCGATATTGCCGGAACCGATAATGGCGATTTTCGTGGCCATGCGCTGGACCATCATAGTGCAGGTCCAGGTTCGAGGCAACCAGACTCAGCCCAGTCGAGGGGCACGCCTTCTTCCCCGCCCGGCGGGCGCATCTAGTGCTTACTTGCATAAATTGATAATGGTATTGCGAAGCTGGCTGCCCTTGA
>CADECY010000304.1 GCA_902825945.1 uncultured Acidobacteriota bacterium | reverse complement strand
AGCCGTATTGGATGATTCTGGATGTGCTTCCGGTGATTCCGCCGGAACTGCGTCCCCTAGTGCCGCTCGATGGCGGGCGTTTCGCCACCTCCGACTTGAACGATCTCTATCGGCGCGTGATCAACCGCAACAACCGGTTGAAGAAGCTCATGGAGCTGCACGCACCCGATGTGATCGTGCGCAATGAAAAGCGGATGCTTCAGGAAGCCGTCGACGCTCTGTTCGACAACGGCCGCCGCGGCCGCGTGTTGCGCGGCGCCAACAACCGCCCGCTCAAGTCGCTCTCCGATACGCTCAAGGGCAAGCAGGGCCGCTTCCGCCAGAACCTGCTCGGCAAGCGTGTCGACTACTCCGGCCGTTCGGTCATCGTCGTCGGCCCCGAACTCAAGCTCCATCAGGCGGGCCTGCCCAAGAAGATGGCGCTCGAGCTGTTCAAGCCGTTCATCTATCACCGCCTGGAACAGCGCGGCCATTGCACCACGATCAAGCAGGCGAAGGAACTCGTCGAACAACAGGACCCGGTGGTTTGGGACATCCTCGAGGAAGTCATCCGCGACCATCCGATCCTGCTGAATCGCGCTCCCACGCTGCACCGCCTCGGCATCCAGGCATTTGAGCCCGTGCTCGTCGAAGGCAAGGCGCTCCGCATCCATCCGCTCGTTTGCACGGCGTTCAATGCCGACTTCGATGGCGACCAGATGGCGGTCCACATCCCGCTGTCTCCGGAAGCCCAGATCGAAGCGCAGACGCTGATGCTGTCGGCCAACAACATCCTGTCGCCCGCGCACGGCTCGCCCATCGCGACTCCGTCGCAGGACATGGTGCTCGGCCTTTACTACCTCACCAAGGCCCGCAAGGGTTCCAAGGGCGAAGGCCGCACCTTCGCCTCGGCCGATGACGTGCTCATCGCCCTCGAAATGGGCGAGGTCGAGACGCTGTCGCAGATCAAGCTGCGACACACCGGGCGCGTGATCGATCTCTCGAAGGCGTTCGACAACCAGAACATCATCCAGAGCGAGCCGGTCGAATACAACAAGCAGTACATGGACACCACCGTCGGCCGCGTCATCCTCCATGACGTGCTGCCCGAGGAGATGCCCTTCATCAACGGCCTGTTGAAGAAGAAGGGACTCACCCAACTCGTTCAATACTGCTACCTGAAGTTCGGACTTCAGGTGACCGTCAAGATGCTCGACGAGATCAAGCAACTCGGGTTCCTCTATGCGACCCGAGCCGGCATCTCGATTGGCATCGACGACATGGTGGTGCCCGCCAACAAGGTGGCTCTCGTGCAGGAAGCCGAGCGCGCCGTGATGGAGGTGCAAAACCAGTATCAGGAAGGCGCCATCACTCAGGGCGAGCGCTACAACAAGATCATCGAAATCTGGTCGAAGGTTACCGAGCGCGTCTCCGAGGAGATGTTCAAGAAGATGGAGTCCGAGGATAAGTCGGGCGAGTACCTCAACCCCATCTACATCATGGCCGACTCCGGCGCTCGCGGTTCGCGTCAGCAGATCCGCCAGCTCTCCGGCATGCGCGGACTGATGGCCAAGCCGTCGGGCGAAATCATCGAGACTCCGATCACGGCCAATTTCCGCGAAGGATTGAACGTACTGCAGTACTTCATCTCGACCCACGGCGCGCGTAAGGGCTTGGCCGATACCGCGCTCAAGACGGCGGACTCGGGCTACCTCACCCGCCGCTTGGTCGACGTGGCGCAGGACGTGATCATCACCGAACGCGACTGCAACACCACCGAGGGCATCGAAGTCGAGGCGATCACCGAAGCCGGCGAAACCATCGAACGGCTGGCCGATCGCATCGTCGGGCGCGTGGCTCTCGAGGACGTCATCGATTACGAAGGCAACACCATCGTGCCGGCCAACGGAGCGATCGACGAGGATCTTTCGACCCAGATCGAAAAGGCCGGTATCGAGCGCGTCAAGATCCGCTCGGTTCTGACCTGCGAATCGCGGCGCGGCGTTTGCGAGCTCTGCTACGGACGCAACCTCGCGACCGGACGGCTGGTGGAACGCGGAGAGGCTGTCGGCGTCATCGCCGCGCAGTCGATCGGCGAACCGGGCACGCAGCTCACCATGCGTACGTTCCACATCGGCGGCGCGGCCACGCGAGTGGCGGAACAGTCGACACAGGACGCCAAGACCAACGGTTTCGCGAAGTACCTCGACATCAAGTACGTCCGCAACGCCAAGGGCGAGATCATCGCCATGAATCGCAACGGTATCCTGGCGATCGTCGACGACAAGGGGCGCGAGAAAGAGCGCTACCAAGTGGTCTACGGCGCGAAGATCCTGTTCGAGGATGGCGCTCCGGTCAAGGCCAACTCGATCCTGCTCGAGTGGGATCCCTACACGTTCTCGATTCTCACCGAAGTATCGGGCGTGGTAAAGTTCAAGGACATGGTGGACGGCTTCACCGTGACCGAGCAGGTTGACGAAATCACCGGCATGTCGCAGTGGGTGGTAATCGACTCGAACGACGAGAAGAAGCTGCCACAGATCATCGTGCATCCGGCGGGCTCACACTCGCGGTCGGAAGAGAAGAAGTACCTCATGCCGACCCACGCCCACCTCATGGTGGCCGACGGCGACGAAGTCCACGCGGGCGACGTGCTCGCCAAGATTCCGCGCGCCACTACCAAGACCAAGGACATCACGGGCGGTCTGCCGCGCGTGGTGGAACTGTTCGAAGCGCGCAAGCCGCGTGAGACGGCCATCATCGCCGAGATCAACGGTCAGGTGAAGTACGGCGAAATCAGCAAGGGTTACCGGAAGGTCTACATCGTCGGCGACGACGGCGAGCAGCGTGAATACGCACTCCCGCGCGGTGTCCATATCCGCGTGCAGGAGGGCGAGCGTGTCACGTCGGGCGAGCCGCTGATGGACGGCCCGCTGAATCCGCACGACATTCTGCGAGTCAAGGGACAGAAGGAACTTCAGAAGTATCTCGTCAACGAAGTTCAGGAAGTCTACCGGCTGCAGGGTGTGAACATCAACGACAAGCACCTCGAGGTGATCTCCCGGCAGATGATGCGCTGGATCAAGATCACCGATATCGGCGACACCGAGTTCCTTCCGGAAGAAGTGGTGGACAAGTTCAAGTTCCGCGAAGAGAACGACCGGGTGATCGGTGCGGGTGGACGGACGGCGCAAGGCATGCCGATGCTGCTCGGCATCACCAAGGCATCGCTGTCGACCGACTCGTTCATCTCGGCGGCGTCGTTCCAGGAGACCACGCGTGTGCTCACCGAAGCCTCGATCAACGGCAAGGTGGATCACCTGCGGGGACTCAAGGAAAACGTGATCATGGGCCGCCTCATTCCGGCTGGCACGGGCCTCGACTACTACCGCGGAGTGAAGATCGCGGGCGAGGACGTGGTGGAAGAGGAGATGAGTCCGGACGCCGAAGCGGCGCTGGCCGAAGGGATTCAGGGATACGACGAGGAAACTCGCAACCTGTTTGCCGGCGGCTTGGACGGCGAGGTCGGCGAGGAAGCGCTCGGGGCGGACGTCGAGTAGGCCTCCAGATCGTACGAATGGTAGGCGGGAGGGCTTCGGCTCTCCCGCCTTTCTGCATTCTTTCAGTCGTTTGGAGA
>CADECY010000303.1 GCA_902825945.1 uncultured Acidobacteriota bacterium | reverse complement strand
CTCCTCGTCGGTGAACGAGGAAACATCGCGCACCCGCGGCAGGTATGACTCGCCGTGATGCGGCCGTGTCGAATAGGCATGAAGCTCGACGCCGGACTCCTCGAGCCTTCCAAGTACATGCGGAAGGAAGAACCTGCCGGAGCCGCGCGTGAATTCTCCGGAAAGGACTCCGACGCGTATGGGCACAATGGGTGGGCTGTGCCGCGCACCCGGTCCCGGTGCCCGCCGCCGGTGCATCGTCAGCAGCGCCGGACCGTCACACGCATCCGACAAGATCGAGGAGTGCAGCAGAGCGTCCTCGACCGGAGGCATCCGGTTACCCAGATGCCTCGCCGTGGTAAGCGCATGGACCGCGCGCGGCAAGTCGCCGAATCGCATGAAGGCGGTTGCCGCGACAGCCCAAGCGTTGGCGTCGTCCCCAGCACGCTTCAGCAGCGCGCTGGCCGCGCGAGCGGCGGCTGACTCTGACTTGCCCGGCGCCAACTTCGAGCCCAACGGGCCGCTAGTCCGCGGCGTTTTGCGCCGGACGGTCACGGTTTACTTGATCACCATCTCGTAGTCAGCGTCTGGACCGGTGTGCGGCTCGATGGTGATTTCGGAACCCTGATCCGCGACAACTTTCATTATCGTTGACTTGATCAGGCTGCCATGCGAAAGAAGATGAGAGTCATGTTCCCAAGCTTCCATGAAGAATCTCTTCTTCACGTTCGTCCCATCCCTCGTGATCTTGATCTTGATAATTTTCTGAGCCATTCTGTTCTCCCTTAAAGCTTCATCAGTTCCACCACTTCCCGGTATCCATCCGTATCCCGGATCGGATCCCAGTGAGGGTGGACTTTCAAGTACAGCAATCCACGGTCCTTCGCCCGCGCGGCCTCGCGCAGGTGAAACACCGCGTTCTCCTTCTCCTGGCGCGCCGCGTATACCAGAGCCAAGCTGACCGGATTCGCCCGGTCACGGCCCGACAACATCCGGGCCAAGGCCTCCTGGAAAGAATGTAGGTCCCCGCGCCTTGCGTGGACCAGCGCAAACCAATAGTCAGACAGCGGAGTCGTCCCGCCAGCCGAGCCGCGCAGTTCGAACCGCCGGATCGCCGCCACCTCTTCGAGGCCCCGAGCGAAATCCCGCTCCCGTGCCACGCCCGATCCAGACGCCGCGCGAAGTACATACGCGGACGCCAGATTGCTGTGAGCGGTGATGAAATCGCTCTGCGCCAACAAGTGCTCCAGGTGCGTGATCGCCTCGTCGTATCGCCGTGCCATGGTCAGGCACAGTCCGTACGCCGACTGGGCCGGGTAATCGTACGGATCGAGCGCCAGGCCCTTGCGAACCAATTGGAGCGACTGATCGAACCGGCCGGACTGAAGGATCAACCCGCCGTACCGCCGATAGATGCCCGCCAGCTTCGGATCGGCTTCCAGTGCTTGCAGGTAGCTCTGCTCGGATCCCTTCCAGTCCCACTCCATCTGCCGCACGCCGGCCAGCGCCAAGTGCCCCTCGGCGAGATTCGGAGCGAGGCGAATCGCCTCTTCCGCCGCCCTCCGCGAGTCCGGAAGCAGATCCATCGAGCCCTGCTTGGCATCGATGATCGCGCGGATACCATCGGCTAACAATGCGTGCGCCGCCGCGAAAGCAGGGTCCGCCGCGATGGATCTCCGCAGCAGGTCCACTCCCGCGCGAATCGACACCGGGTTCCGCTCATCGAGCAACTGCCGCGCGCGCAAGTAATCGTGATAGGCACTGGGGTTGCTGGTGTAGCCCGTCTGCTGCATGGAAAAGAACCCTCGCAATCCGGTCAGCGCCCGAAACCCGGCGAACTTTACTTGATCGACGCCCGCCGCCTCACGCAGCGCCCGTCTCTCGAGCCCCGCGATTACTGCTCCCGCCACTCGGCTCTGCAGTTCGAGCGGGTTGTCCAGGCTCGCGTCGAACGAATCCGACCACACGACTCCGCCGTCCTTTTCGCTATCCGTGAGCCGCATGGTCAACCGCGTGCGGTTCTCGTACTTCTGAAAGTCGCCGTCCAAATGGAATCTTCCCCGGATGGAGGCGAGCGGAGCCTTCTCGCGAGGCTGGTAGTAACGCTTGACACTCAATCCGTCAATCCGGGTGAGGCGCGCCACCAGCTCCGAAATCAGGCCCGCCGGAAGGTGCTTGTGCCGCGCGTCGCCCGCCAGATCGTTGATCGGGAACACCACCATGGATGTCTCGATTCGCGGAGCGCTCACCTGCGTCCCCAGCGCCATGAGCGCGACCGCCGCAACGAGTGCGGCGATCCCCGCCGACAGCCATCGAGGATTCCGCCGCGGAGGAACTGCCGGCGGTTGGTGCCCAGCGCTCAGCGCCGCCACGACATCCCCCGCCCGCCCGAACCGCGCCTCCGGCTCCACTTCGAGGCACCGCAGAATTGCCGACTCCCATCGCGCCGGCAGATTTTCAGCGCGCGCGCTGGGCGCCTTCGGTTTCTCCCACAGCCGTTGGTAGTAGAGAGCGGCCAGCGAATCTGCTTCGAACGCTCGCGACCGCGTCACCATCTCGTCGATCACCAGCCCGAACGAGAAGATGTCGGAGGCGCGGGTCGGCCGCTCGTTTCGCAACTGTTCCGGCGCCATGAAGAACGGCGCTCCCGCCTGGGCATCGTCGCGCGACTCGAACCACTCCGCACCCGGTGCCGTCGGCTTGGCCAGCCCGAAGTCCATCACGACAACCCGCGTACGGCCATCCGCCTGCGGCGACAGCATGATATTGCCTGGCTTCAGATCGCGATGCACGATCCCGGCATCGTGCAGGGCGTCGATGGCGTCGGCCACCTGTTCCAGGATCCGCAACGCGTACGCCAAGGGCAGCGGGCGGTTGCGCGCAATGGCTGTTTGCAAGGTCTCGCCCTCGATCCACTCCATCGTGAGGCAGACCACGGCGCCGGTATCACTCGGATGATCCACAAGGTCGAACACGCGGCACAGATTCGGGTGGGAGACCTCGCGCGCGATCAGAATCTCGCGCTGGAAGCGGCCCACCACATCGGTCCCATGCATGGCGGTGTCGGCTCGCAGCGTCTTCAGGGCGAGCCGGACGCGCAACCGTTCATCGTATGCTTCGTAGACCTCGCCCATTCCTCCTCGCCCCTGGAACTTCGCGATGCGGAACCGGCCGGAGACGAGATCGCCGGGCCGGAAAACCGGGGCGAGTGATCCCGGGAGAGTGTCCTCGCCCAGAAACCCCTTCGCCGCTCCCCGGCCCTCGAGCAAGCTCTCGACCAGCGCGTGCAGCGTGGGGTCGTTCTGGCAGGTTTCCTCGATGAAGGCGGCGCGGCGTGAGTCGTCGAGACCGAGCGCGCCTTCGAGAAGGGACCGGATTTTATGCTTCTGGTCCGCTGTCATTGCCTTCCCCGGAGATCGCGGTGTAGAGCCATGCCCGCGCTAACTGCCAATCTCGCTTGGCGGTGCGCGGGTCGATTCCGAGCACGTGCGCGGCTTCGTCGAAAGTCAGCCCTCCGAAGTAGCGCATCTCCACGACCTGCGCCGCCCGCGCGTGCTTCTCGGCAAGCTGGTCGAGGAGATCATCCAGTTCGAGGATCCGCGAAAAGCCCTCGCCCGCGCAAACCTGTTCGATATCCAGACC
>CADECY010000302.1 GCA_902825945.1 uncultured Acidobacteriota bacterium | reverse complement strand
CGATAAGTGACCGGCAACCGGCGAACCTCCCTTTGCACCAATTCCTTCATGCAGCTTTACGTATCGCAGCTCGGGCGAATCACACCACGATTGCAGCAGCCGGGGCCGGAACGCTCCCTCCTCATCGACCAGTCCTTCATCCAGACTATCGACGGGCCGCCGTTCGCGCAACTTCTCGATGGCCGCGTTGGCGCCGATCGAGACCAGCCAAGTCGAGAATCTCGAACGGCCCTCGAACGTGTTCAGGCGGCGAAATGCCTTGAGAAAGGTGTCCTGCATCGCGTCTTGCGCGTCTTCATGGTTGCCGAGAATGCCCGCCAGAGTCCGATAAACACGCCGTCCATGCTTGTGTACCAATTCCTCGAACGCTCCCGTGTCGCCCTGCCGGGCGGCCGCGACGAGCGCTGCGTCCGGATCGAGCTCCCACGTAGATTGACTGGGTTCGGCAGCCGCTGGATGCGAAAAATCAGCAGCGGCGGCCTTCTCGCGGACGAGGGCCATATCCTCCGGGCGCCACAGGAACTCGCGAAGATACGGGCGTTCGGCGAACGCCCGCTCGATCCACTGCTCGGCCGAATCCGGCGCGCCGCTCGAGGCGCACAGTTCAGAAGCAGGCACCACCGGGTGCGTCCACCGGCCGAAGTCCGGCTCTGGCGCGACTGGAGCCGTGACCGCATTCAAATAGACAGAGAGCCCCGCCAGCGCGGCGGCGTCTGTCAATGCCTCGTCCGCCAGTCCGGCCTCATGGGCCTCCGGCGCCGCGTACCGTCCAAGAACGGCCGCCTCGATCGCGAATCGAAGCAGGGCTTGGTCCTGACTGTCAAGAGGAGCTGCTCGAAAGTCCCGCGCGGCGGCGATCGCCGTGTCCTCCGGCATGCCCATCAGCAACAGGATCTGGAAATGGATTCCCGCCCAATAGGAGTTGCCGGTTGCGGCCGCCAGCGTCAGCAGCAGGAGTTCCTTCCTCAGGCGCGATAGGCCGCTTTCCTGAAACAAGATGGCATCGATCAGGCGGACCGCTGTTTCCAGACGCTCCGGCAGCGGCCGGATTCGAAACAGGTTGGGCACGAAACCCCATTGTTCCCGCAGCCGGTCCATCGGCTCCGGGCTATTGGCCGGCATCACGATGCCGCTCCGGCGCTAAAGATTCGGAAACCGTAGAGATTTTTCGCATCCTTTCGAAGGCCCGCTCCGTCAGACCTCAACGAAAGCCCTACACAGTGTAACAACTGAGTGATGAGCCCGGCGGCGGGCAGACGGGAGAACAGGAGCACTCGATGCAGAGTATCGACGCGAGTTTCGAATCGGAAGCGATGCCTCATATGAATGATGTGTTCCGCGTGGCGATGCGGATGCTGCGGGACCAAGCGAAGGCGTCCGACGCGGTGCAGGAAACCTATATGGTTGCCTGGAAGAGCTTCCACCGCTACGAACGCGGCACCAACTGCCGCGCCTGGCTGTTTCAGATTCTCTTCAATGTCGTGCGGCACGAGCGTCGAAATTGGTTCAAGTGGCTGACAGGGGCGAAAGAAGACTTGGCGGACACCGCCGTATTGACCGCGCCCGAGCAGGTGCCGGACACCCTCCAGGACAAGGCGATTCTCGCCGCGCTCGACGAGATCCCCCCCCAGTTTCGCGCCGTGGTCCTGTTGGTGGATGTGGAGGAGCTCTCGTACAAGGAAACGTCCGCGATTCTGGAAGTTCCGATCGGAACCGTGATGTCTCGCTTGAGCCGCGGCCGGATGTTGCTGCGGGAGCGGCTGGTTGGCGTTGCACGGTCTTACGGGTTGGCTGCTGTCGAGGCTTGAAGGCATTGAACGTGCTCCTACCGAACCGGAATGGTAATACTGCGTGCATCGGCCGAGCCCACGCGCAACGCGATGGGCGTTTCCGCACCGGGCTCCAGATCTTCCGGAACGCGCGCGTTCAACTGGAGGACACCCACCATCCCGGGCGCTTGTCCCCGGTAGAGCAGCTCTGCTTGACTGCCGCCGACGGTCAGCGTGACCGGAGCAGCAGGTATCGCGTTGACGCCATCGTCCGGAATCGCCCCCGTGCGGCTGGGCGGGACCGTCACGCCCTGCCCGGTGGCGAGCAGCACGATCACTTCGCCACGCAGGGCCGGATTCTCGGCGTTGACGGTCGATCCATCGGGCCGGAAGGCCTGGTTGAAGAGTCCAGGTTTGGCGCCTTCGATCCTGACGGTAACGGCATCGCTCACAGCGCCGTTCACCGTAGCGCGAATGACAGCTTCCGCGCTGCCCTCGATCTCGTAGGGCACCTGCGCGTTGATCTGATTGGCCGAAACGAACATGAGGGGCGCCGGGATGCCGTTGATGCTCACCGAAACGCCGGGCCCGGAAACCGGCAGCGTTCCGGTGAGCGGATCGAGCCCCAAAGCAACTCCTTCGATCGGGCCGAGTCCGCTGCCGTGCAGCGCGATCAGTTCGCCGGGTGCGACCGCGCCGTCGGCGCTTCCGCTGGAAGCGTTGACAACGCCGGTCCGCGACAACTCCGGCCGCGGCGGAGCGGCGAAGGCCGGGCCGAGCATCCAGAGATCATTCGAGAGCGACGAGGCTGTCGTACCGCCGAAGAAGAAGGTGACGCCGCGCCCTACGGCGAACACGCCGTGGTGACGGCTCCGAGCCGAGGGCGCTGGACCCATGATTTCGGCCTCGCGCAACGAGCGCGAACGTGGGTCGAACTCCCATGTGTCGCCGAGCAAACCCGCGCCTGTGCCGCCGAATACGATCATCCGGTTTCGCACGTTGTCGTAGGAGAGTCCGTAGTGCTCGCGAGCGGGTGGCTTGGCCGATCCGGTAATCTCGGTCCAGCGATGCGAAGCAAGATCGAACGACCAGAGATCGCCCAACGGACACGGCCCGAAGCCGCTGGCGCAACCTCCATAGAGCAGCATCTGACCGCCTGCGGCATCGTAGACGGCGTGATGCAGGCAACGCCGGAGCGGACGTCCGCTAGACGGGCTGATGTCGCGCCAAGTGCCGGTGGCGAGGTCGAGCGCCCATGTGTCGTCGAAGCGGCCGGAGTTGGTGAAGCCGTGCGAGACGATCATTCTGTCTCGCTCTGCGTCGAGGATCGCCGAATGACCGTAACGCCGGCTGGGTGCCGCGCCGTCGGCCGCGATGCGGCTCCAGCGGTTCTGGGCCAGATCGTACGCCCAAGTGTCGTTGAAGAATCCAGACGCTTGGCCTCCGAACAGGACCAGCCGCTGCCGTCGCGAATCGAGCACCAGAGTGTGCCCCAACCGCGCGGGTGGTTTGTCGCCTTCCGGCCGCAATTCTTCCCAGCGGCGTTGCGCGAGCGAGTACGACCACAGATCATTGAGCTCGCCGTTGCCCGAGCCACCGAACAGAATGACGCGGCGGCCAGCGGGATCGTAGGCGATCGTGCCGTCAAACCGGGCCGAAGGTTTGGTTCCCTCCGCCTCCACCAGTGTGTAGGAAAGCGGCTGTGCCCAGATGGCGGACATGCAGCCGAGGAATGCGATTCCGATTGGCTTCATGACTTCAAAATGTCCGGGAGCTGGTGGAATATTCCGGAGCCGGCCGAGAGCGAAAATATTTTCGAGGAACGGGAATAAGGCGACAGGCAGCGGGAATTCAGGTACGAGGGTC
>CADECY010000301.1 GCA_902825945.1 uncultured Acidobacteriota bacterium | reverse complement strand
CGAAGGAGGGAGAATGTCGCGCGTGCCTTTGACCGCGCGGATCATGACGGCTCTTCCCGATACCGCTCGCGGGTTTGGACGTAGTGCTGCGCGTTGGCGCGAAACCGTTCCTTTTCCTCGGGCGTCACCTGGCGCCGGATCTTTCCGGGCACGCCCATCACCATGCTTTCCGGCGGAATCTCGGTTCCTTCCGAGATCAGCGCACCAGCGGCGATCACCGATCCGCGGCCGATCTTGGCGCCATTGAGTACGATCGCGCCGATGCCGATGAGGCAGTCGTCTTCGACCGTGCATCCATGCAGCACCACGGAATGGCCCACCGTGACACGATCGCCGATAATGAGCGGAAAGCCGGGCGCATCGACGTGCAACACGGAGTTGTCCTGCACGTTCGACTCTTCGCCGATCGTGATCGTCTGGATGTCACCGCGCAGCGTGGTGTTGCACCAGACGCTCGAGCGTTCGCCGATGGTGACATTTCCAATCACCTGGGCACTGGGATCGATGTAAGCGGAGGGGGCGACCTTGGGCAGGGCCCCGCGGTAGGAGCGAAGCATGCGGGGATCTTTCAAGTTAACACAGCGGCTGCCGTGGACCTGAATTTCCCGCGGTTGAACCCCATCGATTCGGGGCGCGGTGCCCACTGCGGCTCTCCGGACGGGCCGTTAGGGCAGGAGGCTAGCTACCTGGATTCGGCCTTCAAAGCCGAGTGGACTGACTTCACCGTCCGCCCCGTATTCGGTGATGGTACGG
This sequence comes from uncultured Acidobacteriota bacterium, assembly GCA_902825945.1. GTDB lineage: Bacteria > Acidobacteriota > Terriglobia > Bryobacterales > Bryobacteraceae > SYLY01. Next base: position 2,918 of record CADECY010000301.1, on the reverse strand, counting down.
TAGGCTCCATCGACAGGGTCACGGTGCACGTGGAGGCGAGCGCCGTTGACATCGAGCGCCCAGTACTCGGGGATTCCCGCGCGCGCATAGAGAGCGCACTTGGTCGTCAGATCATGACGGAGCGTCGTGTCGCACACCTCGACCACCAGCGTAATGTCGGATGGCTGCGGATTCGTGTCGATCTCTCGCCCCGGCCGATTCAACACGATGACATCGGGCTCGGGCTCATTGCGGACGTTGTCTTCGGACGCGAGGTCAATGGGCGCCTCGTGCTCGATGCGATCGGCGCCGGCATGGGCCTCGAGTGTTTGTACGGTCTGACGCACGCTTCGGACGTGCCGCCGGTTCTTGGGCATTTTGTCGATCAGTTCTCCATCGATCAACTCGAAATGGGTACCGTCGAACAGACCTGTCGATTCGAGCACCGCGACTTCGTCGCGAGTCCAGGTCTTGTGGGGGAGACACTCCACTGCCAATGAATCCGGGGGATGGCTCAACAGAACCGCCATAGCTCCATCTTATGCCGGTTTGGCGTCTCTTGGCCGGACGTACCACGCCAACGCATCCTCGCGAGACAGGTTCCCAGGCTCGCTCCCAGCATCCGGATGAGTCTTGCGATACCGCGCCAACAGAAAATCCTGCATCTGCTTCACCGCCGCCGCGTTCTTCGCCGCGACATCGGTGAACTCGCCTGGATCGGACTTGCGATCGTACAGCCTCTGGTATCGGCCCGGCGTCGGGTTGTCGATCAGGTAGCCGTCGGTTCGCTTGCGAGCGCCGGTGCAGAAGATGTACTTCCAGCGATCGGTGCGCACGAAGCACTCCTCGTTCTCGAAATACTGGCTCACCACGTGGTCTCGCGGCGAGCCATGCTTCTTACCCTCGAGATAAGGCCGCAGCGTTTGGCCATGCTGAATCGGCATCGCGTCGAGTCCCATCATCCCGGTGATCGTGGGCGCAACGTCGATATGTTCCGTCATCTCCGTCACGCGATGCCCTTCGCGAATCTTCCCGGGCATCCGCATGATCAGCGGGACATGCATCGCCGGATCGTATCCGCAGTGCTTTTCGAAGCGGCCGTGCTGGCCGAGCGAATAGCCGTGGTCGGCCATGTAGACGACCATCGTGTTCTGGTCGAGCCCCAGCGACTTCAGTTTGTCGAGTACGGTTCCCACGTTGCGATCGAGAAACGCCGCGGATGTGTAATAGGCGGCGATGATGCCCTGGCGTTGTTCCGGCGAAAGGTCGCGGAAAATAATCGGAATCTGCCAGGCGTCCTCGGGTCCGATCTTCGGAACCAGGAACTTCGCCGGATCGAAGTGCTTGGCGAACTCGACCGGAAAATCGAACGGCGAATGCGGCTCCTGGAAGCTCACCCACATGGCGAACTGCTTGTCCTTGTTGTCTTCCAAGTACGAGCATGCCTGACGCGCGAGGAACGTCCCTTTCATGTCGTGGTCATAGCGTGAGAACGGGAGCTTCTCCGAGTTCAGCCAGATGCTGGCCGGATCACGGAACGGGCGCCATTGCGGTTTCACTCGCGTCGCGGCGTCCACTGCCCTCGAGGGCCTTTCCTTCATCCACTCGCGCTGCACCGCGTCTTCGCACATCACGTGATCGAAGCCGTGGAGTCCCGGTCGCGATGGCTGGTTGAAGTGCATCTTGCCCATCACCGCAGTCTGGTATCCGGCATGCCTAAATTGCTTGGCGAGCGTCGGCTTCTCGTTCGAGAGCGGAGTCTGCAAAACGGTGACTCCGGCCATGGCTGGCATCTGTCCGGTGAAAAACGACTGGCGCGACGGTGTGCAGACCGGTGAGTTGCAGAAGTGGCTCTGAAAATGGGTGCCTTCACGCGCCAACCGGTCGAGATTCGGAGTCCGCGCGAGTTTGTTGCCCGCGGCGCCCAGCACATAGCCCGCGTGATCATCCGCGAGGATGAAGAGGAAGTTCGGCTTGCGGCCTTGCGTGCGCGCAACGGGCGCGGCGGCGATCGAGGCCATGGCGGCGCGTCTGGTGATGCTCATCGGAGCAATTGTACAGCGTGGTTGGCTACTCGATGGCCGCGTTCCACCCGCGCCTCGAGAGATCGCGATAGATAACGGCGCCCGCAGCCGTCGCGACGGCGAGCAAACCGAGGCCGAGCAACGTCTCGCCGAATAGGAGCTTGCCGACACCGAAGAGAGCGCCGTAGATCAGGATGCAGCCGCACGCCCAATCGAGCAGGTTGCTCGCCGTGTCGCGCGCGGGCTTGACCTCGGGCGCGAGGGCGGCGATCGGACCCCAGCCGAAGGCGGGCCTCGTGCGCCGGTAGAAGGCGAGCAGCAGATCGCGCGGCTCGGGCTTGGTCGCAAAGGTCACGCAAACCCACGCGATCGTGCTGATCACGGTGGTGATGATCATGAGCCAGGCGAAGTCGTTTGGCTTGTCGGTGTCGAGTCCCGCTCTGGTTTGGAGGTACAGCGAGACCACCGCGGCACTCGTCATCGCGGCGATCTCGCTCCACGCATTGACTCGCCACCAATACCATCGGGCGAGCAGAACTCCGCCGGTTCCGGCGCCGGTCGCCATGAGGAGTTTCCACGCGCCCGCTACGGAGTCCATATAGAACGTGACGACAGCCGAGATGACCGTGATGATGAGGGTGGCGATCTGGGAGGCCGCCACGTAGTGTTTCTCGGAAGCGTCCTTGCGAATGAAGCGGCTGTACAGATCGTTCACCAGATAGGCGGCGCTCCAGTTCAACTGCGTCGCGTTGGTGGACATGAACGCTGCGATGAAGCCTGCGACCATCAGTCCGCGCAGCGACGGAGGCAGGTGATCGATCATCACGCGTACGTAGCCGGACTCGGGATCGGGCAGGTCCGGATACAACACCACCACGGCGAGCGCCGTCAGGATCCACGGCCAGGGACGCACGG
>CADECY010000300.1 GCA_902825945.1 uncultured Acidobacteriota bacterium | reverse complement strand
GTGGGACTAGTCACCGCCCTCCCTTGAGGCCGGAAATCGGGGACCCCTACAGAACAACCGCGCCACAGCCGAGAGACGCCCATGCGCATCCTCGGACCGTTCCTCGTCGCCGCCACCCTGCTCGCTCAGCCCGGTACGAAATCCGTTGTCACCGTCCGAGTCTCGAAGAAAGTCGCCCTCGTCATCGGCAATAGCGCCTACCGCCACATTCCCGCCGTCCCGCCAGCCTCCGCCGATGCCGACGACATCGCCCGCGCCCTCACCGCGCTCGGATTCGAGGTGACCACGCGCAAGAATCTCGACAAGGAAGCAGTCATCCAGGAGGTGAGCGCCTTCGCTCGGACCCGGGTCCAGCCCGGCGGCCTCGCGCTCCTGTATTACTCCGGCCACGGCGGCCAGATCGGCGAGGAGAACTACCTGCTCCCGGTCGACTACGCGCCGCCGTCCGATGACGAACTGGTCGACGCGCGAGCCTACAAGATGTCGCGCGTGCGGGATACCCTCGAGCGGACCGGAGCCCGAGTCCGCGTGATGATCTTCGACGCTTGCCGCAACAGCCCGGTGACCACGGCCAAGTCCAGCGGCACCGGACTCCGCGAGATGAACGGCAAGTCCGAGGGAACGATCATCGCCTACGCCTCCGGGCACAATCAGGTGGCGCGGTATGAGACGGGCGAACGGAACAGCTTCTACACCGCCGAACTGCTGGCCGCGCTGCGCCAGCCGGGAGATCACTTGAAGGGGTTGTTCGAACAGGTCCAGTCGCGGGTGTTCGAGCGGACGAAGGAGAAGCAGACGCCGTACCTCTACGGGTTCCTGAGCGGTCCGGTCTACTTGGGCGGCGAGCCGGTGGCAAAGGTGGAGGCGCCGGTGGCCGCTCCGGCGGTGGATCTCGCGGCCGAGTCCTGGCGCTTGATCCAGGATTCGAAGGATCCGGCGGTGTTCGAGAGGTTTGCTGGGATGTTTCCCCGGCATGAGCTGGCGAAGGTGGCCTTGGCGCGGGTGAGTGGGTTGCGTGCTGTCGCGCGGGTGGAGTCCGCACCTAGTCCGCCGCGCCGGTACGCGAAACGAGAGGGCGCTGTGTGGATCGAGCCTGGCAGCTTTCTGATGGGCTGCTCGCCGGGTGACGGCGAGTGCTACTCGGACGAGGCGAATCCTCCCAATCTGGTCGAGATTGCGCACGGTTTCTGGATGAAGGAGACCGAGGTTACTCAAGCGGAGTACGAGCGAGTGATGGGCGACAACCCGAGCCACTTCAGAGGCCCCAACCGTCCAGTGGAGAGGGTCGACTGGAACGCAGCCAAGGCGTACTGCGCCCGAGAGGGTGGGCGTCTACCATCGGCTGCCGAATGGGAGTACGCAGCGCGGGCGGGGACGACCGGTGCGCGCCACGGAGATTTTGACAACATCGCGTGGAGCTACAGCAATTCAAACGGCCAAACACACGAGGTGCGCGGGCACTATCCCAACCCGTGGGGCCTTTACGACATGCTGGGCAATGTCTTGGAGTGGACTGCTGACAATTATGACGTCCCCATAAGGGAACTCCGCGGCGGATCTTGGAGCCTCGAACCCGGGTATCTCCGGGCCTCGGACCGTTACTGGCTTGGTCCGACAAGCCAGGATGGCAACACTGGTTTCCGCTGCGTCTGGGACTAGCTCTGCCAGCGCCGTTCCGAGCGGACCCGATCCAACGTCTCCTGAATCATCTCCACCGGCATCGGCTTCCCAATCGCGAACACCGGGATGTCTCCCGACATCGTCCGCTGCATCGCCAGTGGCGCGGGGGCAAGGCGCTCTCGCAATTGGCGAAGTCCGACATCGAGCGCATCGGCGGCTGAATCGATCAGTCCGGCCTGGATCGCGGCGTCGATCAGCGCTTCGTCGCTCGGTTTGGGAGTAATCGTCACGTTCATGCTCCTCACCTTACTGTAGCGTCTTCGCCTCGTGCCCGCCATCCCCTGTAAGCTTCCCTCGAATCGCCGCATAATATGAGAGACGCCATGCGCACCCTCGGACCGTTCCTCCTCGCCGCCGCCCTGCTCGCCCAGCAGAACACCAAGTCCGCCGTCCCCGTCCGCGTCTCCAAGAAGGCCGCGCTCATCATCGGCAACAGCGCCTATCGCCACATCCCCACTGTCCCTCCGGCCGCGGCCGACGCCGACGACATCGCCTCCGCGCTCAGCGGACTCGGCTTCGATGTCGTCGTCCGCGAGAACCTCGACCGCGAATCGGTGATCCAGGAGATCTCCACCTTCGCCCGGACCCGAGTCCAGCCCGGCGGCCTCGCGCTGCTCTACTACTCCGGCCACGGCGGCCAGATCGGCGAGGAGAACTACCTGCTGCCGATCGACTACGCGCCGCCGTCGGACGACGAACTGGCCGACGCCCGCGCCTACAAGATGTCGCGCGTGCGCGACACGCTCGAGCGGACCGGCGCGCGAGTCCGCGTGATGATCTTCGATGCGTGCCGGAACAGTCCGGTGACGACGGCGAAGTCCACCGGCACCGGACTCCGCGAGATGAGCGCCAAGCCGGAAGGCACCATCATTGCTTATGCCTCGGGGCACAACCAGGTGGCGCGATTCGAAACCGGCGAGCGCAACAGCTACTACACCGCGGAACTCGTCGCGGCGCTGCGGCAGCCGGGCGATGATCTCGAGGGGTTGTTCAAGCAGGTCCGGGGGCGAGTGTTCGAGCGGACGGGGCAGAGGCAGACGCCCTATCTGTACGGCTTCTTGAGCGGACCGGTCTACCTCGCGGGGGAACCGCCGGCCGCGAGGATCGAAGCGCCCGTCCGGACCCCGAGGGTCGATCCCGCCGTTGAGGCTTGGAACGGAATCAAGGACTCGAAAGATCCGGCGGTGTTCGAGAAGTTCGCCCGCGCGTTCCCGGAGCATGATCTCGCCAAGAGCGCGCTGCTGCGGGTGGAAGCGCTGCGGCCGCCTACTCGAGGCGGGCCTGTGTCGGCGCCGCGGCAGCGGCGTACGACACCCGAAGGAGCGGTACGGATCGCGCAAGGCAGATTCATGATGGGCTGCTCGCTAGGTGACAAAGAGTGTTATGACGATGAGAGGCCCGGAAGGCTCGTTACGATAACGAAGGGCTTCTGGATGAAAGAGACGGAGGTGACGCAGGCCGAGTATGAGAGGGCGATGGGAACCAACCCAAGCAACTTCAGGGGCCCCAATAGGCCGGTGGAGAACGTAGATTGGAACCAGGCCAAGGCGTATTGCGAACGCGAGGGAGGCCGCCTGCCCACTGCGGCCGAATGGGAGTATGCGGCCCGCGCGGGCGGTACGGGTCCGCGATATGGCGATCTTGACCGAATCGCGTGGAGCTCACAGAATGCGAAGGGGGAAACCCACGACGTGCGCGGGCTCGCATCTAACGCCTGGGGCCTGTACGATATGTTAGGCAACGTACGCGAATGGACTGCGGACGATTACGACAGCGGTACAAAAGAGGTTCGCGGCGGATCCTGGAACCTCAACACCAGGTTCCTCCGAGCCTCGAACCGTGACTGGCACGAGCCGTCAGAGAAGGGGAGCTACCAGGGGTTCCGGTGTGCCTGGGAGTAGTTTTCCTGTACTTCTTCCTTCTTAAATTACCCCGGCGGCGAAGCCGCCGGACGGGAAGTGTTTGGCGGATTTCGGCGGGCGAGGCAGGAAGACAACCGAGCTGAAGATCTGCTCCCGAAGCCTCCACGTATCGCCGTGCAT
>CADECY010000299.1 GCA_902825945.1 uncultured Acidobacteriota bacterium | reverse complement strand
ATCTGGATCACGGGCTTGGAGTCAATGCCCGCGAGCGCGCCCTCGAGCATGCCCGACTGCAGGCCAATGCTCGCGGTGGCGATCAGCAGGATCGAGCAGGCGGTCAACTGAGCGACGATCAGGAGCGACCGAATGCGCGAACCGAATCCGCTCTGTCCGGCGGCGGCTGTGCCCGAGCCCGAGCGCAGTGCGGAATTGAGGTCGGTCCGCAGGGCATCACGAATGGGAGCCAGCCCGGTGAAAAGCGCGGCCGCGATGCAAACGGCGAGAGTCGCGGCAAAGATACGGAGATCGATGCTTGTGTCGAGCCAGAGGTATCCGGCCGCCGCGGGCAAGGCGCCGTTCAACCACGAGAGAAACAGGCGCGTGCCGACTTCGCTGATCGCCAGTCCGGCGAGGCCGGCGGAGAGGGTCATGATCAGGCATTCCGTGAGCAACTGCCGAATGAGGCGGAGTTTCCCGGCTCCGAGCGCCATGCGTGCACCGATCTCGCGGCGCCGCGACTCGGAACGCGCGAGCATCAGGTTCGCGAGGTTGATACACGCAATCAGGAGCACCAACAGCATCGCGCTCACGAGCAGCCCGGGAATCGAAAGCGCGGTGCCAGCGATCTTTCCCGTCGTGAGCCGCGCGGGTGAGACCTGGATGCGGAAGCGGCGGTCCGGATCCGGATGAGCGGCCTGCCACTGCGCGGCGGCGACATCGAGCGCGGCCTGGGTTTCGCTCAACGAACTGCCTTCCCGCATGCGCCCGAGGAGGGCGCGATGCGTCGCTTCGAGGCCGATCGCGCGTTCGAATCCGAACGGGATGAAGAGGTCGATCCCGGCATCGAGCGGCGCCGCCGCCTTGTCGGCCACGATCCCGATGATCGTGAATGGCTGGCGGTTCAGCCGGAGCACCCGGCCAATCGCGTTCGGGTCCGCTCCCATCCTCCGCCGCCACGCGTGCTCCGTGATCACCACGACGGGTGTGTCGTCCGATGGCGAGAAGGCACGGCCGGCGGTGAAGTCACCGCCCATGATGTCGAACCAATCCCGGTCCACTTGGCATGTGATGGCGCGATCTTCGGCGCCCTCGCTCCAATCGGCCGCGACACGATGGTCACGCGCGAAGCTGGCGGCGGCTTCAAGGGCTCCGGAATCGCGGTAGTGTCGAGCCTCCTCTTTCCGGAAGGCGAAAGAAGCCTCGCCTTTTCCGTTACCGGAAACGATCCGGACGACTCGATCGGCATGTTTCACCGGCAAGGGCCGCCAGAAGATGGCGTTGACGAACGAGACCATGATCGTGACGAAACCGATGGCAATCGACAGGCCGGTGATCGAGGCGGCGGTGAAGAGCGGATCGCGCCGGAGTTGCCGCAGTCCGAAGCGCGCGTCCTGGACGAATTCCTCGAGTGCCGAGGGAATCCAAACAGCACGGGCGCTCTCGGTGTGGGCCGCGACGTTACCGAACGCGGGTCTCCCCCGGAGTTGGGCGTGGGCCTCCATCTCCTCACGCAGTTCACGTTCATGCTGACCGCGATTCCACCAGTAGGAAAGGCGCCTCGATAGTTTACGCAGGCCGGAGAACACGCAGCACCGCCTCCATGGTTCGTTCGAAACTCGCGACTTCGCGCGCCAACTGTTTGCGGCCGTCCGGCGTGAGGCGATAGAACCGCGCGCGGCGGTTGTTATCGGACTTGCCCCATTCCGTGTCGACCCACCCTTCGAGCATCAGTCTCTGCAAAGCCGGATAAAGCGAGCCCTCTTCGACATCGAGGACACCATCTGTCGTTTCGCGGATCGATTCGGCGACGCCGTAGCCATGGAGCGTGCCGTTGCGGGCGAGAGTCTTCAGGATGAGCATGTCGAGCGTGCCGGGGAGAAGTTCGGCCTTGCGCGTCTTTCCCATAGATAAACCATGGAAAGAGTAACAGCGAGGGACGCTTGTTGTCAATACCTGTGACTGATGATGGCCGCCAGCATCGCCGCGAAGCCAGGGATAATGGGCCAATGGAGGATCCACTCGCCGCGATGCCCGCTCGAAAGCGCGAAGTGCTCGCCGCGGCGGCCGAAGCGCTGCGAGGGGTCTCGAACGTGGCGGCGATCGTTCTGGGTGGATCCTACGCCCGGGGCGTTGCGGGAGAGTCTTCGGATATCGACGTGGGGATCTACTATCGGGAAGCGGCGCCGTTGGATGTGAACGGGATTCGGGCCGCGGCCGAATCACTCGCCGGGCCCGGCAAGGATCCCGTCGTCACCGGACTCTACGGCTGGGGAGCTTGGGTAAGCGGCGGAGCCTGGATTCAAACTCAGGTGACGAAACTGGATCTCGTCTATCGGAACCTCGACCAGGTCCGGGGAGTCATCGAAGAGAGGATTGCAAGGAGTGTGGCGACACGACTACGATCAACAGCCACCGTACGGTTTCCGGAGCATCGTCTACTTCGCGGAAACGCACCATTGCCTGCCTCTGCGCGATCCGAACGGCGAGGTCCGCGAGTTGAAACAGATGGTGGCCACCTATCCGGACGCGCTGAAGGTCAGGATCATCCAAGACAGCTTGCGGGGTGCCGAGTTCAGCCTGTGGTCCTGCGGCAGCTTCGCGGCATCCGGGGACGTCTACAACTCGGCCGGCTGTCTGACGCGCGCCGCGCAGTTCCTCGTCCACGCGATCTTCAGCCTAAACGGAGAATACTTCCTGAACGACAAGCACGTGAACCGGATGCTGGCTCGCTTCGCCGTGGCTCCGCCGGACTGCGCTGGGCGGCTGGCCGCCATCCTCTCGAAGCCGGGAAGGAATCCGGAGGAGTTGCGTCAATCGGTCGAATCGATGCGGCAGCTATGGGCGGATGCGGTCACACTGACGGAGGGCGCCTATCGACCTCAGTTCGACTTGAAGGCCGCAACCTCCGCATGACCCGCCGCAACATGCTCCTCTCGATGCTTCCCGCCTCAGCGGGAGCGGCGGCATATCCGTTCTTTGTCGAGCCACGCTGGCTGCGTGTCGTGCGGCGCCAGATGCCGTTCTTCGCAGAAGCCGGATCACCGGTCCGCCTGATGCAGCTGTCCGACCTGCACGCATCGGACGAAGTTCCCGCCTCGCACATCGAACATGCGGTTCAGCGCGCCGTCGAAGCAGCGCCTCATCTGATCTGCGTCACCGGAGACTTCATCACCGGGACCACCGGATTCTCCATGCCTTGGCTGCGAGACGTTCTGCGCCGACTTGCCGCCGCGGCTCCCACGTTCGCCGTCCTCGGAAATCACCACGGCGGACTTTGGGCGCGCGGCACTGGCGGATTCCCGACAACCGGCCCGATTCGAGACGTGCTGTCGGCGGCGGGCGTCCAATTGCTGCACAACGAACAGGCCCAGGTCGAGGTGGCCGGACGTAAGCTACAACTGGTGGGTGTCGGCGAATTCTGGGCCGGGGAGATCGATGCGCCTGCCGCATTCCAGGACGTGGATCCGAACCTGCCGTGCGTGCTGCTCTCCCACAATCCAGACACGAAGTTCCGACTCGGACTGCATCCGTGGAAGCTCATGTTGTGCGGGCATACGCATGGCGGCCAACTCCGGATTCCCCTCGTGGGAACCCCGTTCGCGCCCGTCGCGGACATGAACTACGTGGACGATCTTCGGCCCTGGAATGACCGCTGGATCCATGTCAGCCGGGGAGTTGGAGGCGTTGCGGGCGGAGTGCGGTTCAACTGCCGTCCGGAGGTGAACCTGATCACACTCGCTTGAACCTAAAAACGGCAGTTGAACCTCATCTGTCAGGCCATCTTGGAGCTCGTGA
>CADECY010000298.1 GCA_902825945.1 uncultured Acidobacteriota bacterium | reverse complement strand
TCGACTTTTTGGGGGGTATTACGTGACTGCAATTTCTCAAGGGTTACTTTCGCCAAGCGTTCGCCGGTTCGGGGACAGGCCCGGCGCAGTCCGATACGGGATTTCGGCAAGGGTGTTAGGCTAGCCTAAGGAGGCATTGAACCTCCGGCGACTATGGCGAGATCCGACCTGCTTCTATCCCTGGTCAAGGCGGCCACTAGCGGCGATCGCCCGTTGGTGCGGAAAACCGTCGAAGCCCTCGCGGCCGAAGAGCGGGCGAAGAATCATCTCGTACTCGCGGAGGAGCTAGAGAGGCAAATTCAGAACAACGGATCCGCGCGAGGCGAGATTCTCCCACTTCGCAATACGGCGGCGCCCGATGTTCTGCTGGAGATGGCGCCGCGAAGGACGCTCGACGACATGTTTCTGTCGAGTGAGAATCGCCGCGCGGTGGATGAACTGGTGATGGAGCACCATCGCGCCGACCTGCTGCGCTCCTACAATCTCGAGCCGAGAAACCGGATCTTGCTGACCGGGCCGCCTGGGAACGGCAAGACATCGCTCGCTGAGGCGATTGCCAGTTCGATCATGGTACCGCTGATCGCAGCGCGCTACGATGCCTTGATCACGAGCTTTCTCGGCGAGACCGCGACACGGTTGCGGAAGTTGTTCGAGTACGCGCGCACCCGGCGGTGCGTGCTGTTCTTCGACGAGTTCGACACGTTAGGCAAGGAGCGGGGCGACATTCACGAGACCGGCGAGATCAAACGGGTAGTGAGTTCGCTGCTGTTACAGGTGGACGATCTTCCGGCTCATGTCGTTGTCATCTGCGCGACGAACCATCCGGAACTCCTCGACCGGGCCGTGTGGCGGCGATTCCAGCTCCGGCTGGAACTGGGCGCGCCGAATGCAGCGGAGGCGGGTGCATTCGTGGAGCGACTGGCAAGACGCATGAATCTCGAGCCGGGCGGATCCAGCCGGAGGGCCGGATCGAAGCTTGCAGGCGCGAGTTTTGCTGAGATCGAAGAGTTCATGGCCGACGTGGGCCGCAGCTATGTCCTCGGTCTTCCGGGCTCGAACGTGCCTGCGATCATGGCAGCGAAATTGGCGCGCCTGCGGGTACGAAAGGATACCCGCGGTAACCGGCGTTCGCGATAATGATAGAATTTATCGGGAATGGCTGAGCGCCCGTTTCTATTTTTCCCGAAACCCTCGGCCGCAGCGAGAGACGGGCTCGGCAGAGGCAGAGGACGTTACAAGCGGCCTACTCCGGCCAAGCAGAAGGAGCGGCTCGAGAAGCGCTTCCTTGAGATCGCGGATTCCTTTCAATCGATTCAGGAGTCCGCGCATGGCGTCGAGCCAGAGCATGTCGTCGTTTTCGAGACCCTGACTCAGAGCGTCGAAGGACTGGCCCGAGCCATCGCGCGAGTTCCGGGACTGGAGTGGATGGCCGATATCGATCTCGGGGATGTCGATCCAGCCGAAGGGTTCGCTGACGCGGACACCCCCTCCAAGAGGATCCCGGCGCGCTTGTACGCGGTGTTCTCCAACCAGCGAGGAATGAACAGGCTGCTGGCCCTTTGGAATGACTGGATTGCGGAGCCCCAGCGGCCGTTCGAGCGGGGCCTCGCGCCTTTCAAGCATTTGTTCGCGAATCTCTCCTCCATCCGGAGATGGGACGCGCGAGACAGAATCGCGAACACCGGAATCCTGGAACAATGGCGAGAAGCCGTGGAGGTCAAAGGTTCGCAGGGCACATGCAGATTCGAGATCGAGTTGTGGTTTCGAGGCGGCGAGACCGAGAGAAACCGGCTGACCGGAGAGGTGATGGCAGTTCTGGCCGATGCGGGCGGGCGCCCATTGGATGCGTGTGTGATTCCAGAGATCCGCTATCACGCGATCCTGGCGGAAGCACCCGCCAGCTATGTGGAATCCATCCTCGGGCAACTGCACGACCAACGGCACACGAAGCTGCTGCTCGCGGAAGCCGTGATGTTCTTTCGCCCGCACGGGCAAATGCGCGTGGGTTTGCCTGCTGCCAAACCCGAGCCTTTGGAAATCGCCGCGCGCCTCGGTAACACACCGGCACCGAGCGGACCGGCAATCGTTGCACTGCTCGATGGAGTTCCCCTGGCCAATCACGCGGCACTCGAGGGCCGGCTGATCATCGACGATCCTGATGACCACGCATCCCGTTACCGCGCCGGTCAACACGGGCACGGAACGGCGATGGCGTCACTGATCCTTCACGGCGACCTCAACGCAGCAGGCGATGTGCATCAACGGCCGATCTACGTGCGCCCCTTGCTCGAGCCCGCGGATTTCGGCGCTGGCGAAGTGACGCCCCCTGATCGCCTGCTGGCCGATCTGATTCACCGGGCCGTGCGGAGGATCGCCGAGGGGGAACAGAAGAGTCCCGCCATCGCGCCGGAGGTGCGCATCGTCAACCTCTCCATCGGAGATTCCAACCGCCCGTTCGACCGGGAACTGAGCCCGCTGGCGCGCCTGATCGACTGGTTGGCATGGAAGTATCGACTACTCTTCATCATCAGTGCGGGGAACCGGGGAACAGAACTCCAACTCGACACCAAGGGAGAAGAGGTGGCCAGCCTCTCCCCCCAGGAACTCGCGGTCAAGGCGATTCAGTCCATGCGCGGCGATCAATACCGGCGCCGGCTGCTGTCTCCAGCGGAAGCCATAAATGCGGTTACCGCTGGTGCGACGCAGCGCGATGAGTGCACCGTCTATCCGATTGGGCAGCGAATCGACCCGTTTCCGCCGGGTATCGCGGGGCCGAGCCCGATCACGACCGTTTCCAGCGGTTATCGCGGTTCGATCAAGCCCGAGATTGTCTTACCGGGTGGGCGGCAACTTCTCTCCGCTCCGCTTGCGAGTTCAGGCGGACGGGTTGACCTCTCGATCGACGTGAGCGCGATGGCACCCGGGCAACTCGTTGCCGCGCCGGGCGTGACCCCGATGGAAACACGGCGCGTCAGCTATTGCCGAGGGACGAGCAATTCGGCCGCGCTGGCCACGCGTTGCGCGGCCCAAGCTCACGCGGGGCTCGCCCGAGCCCGAGACGGAATGTCCGGCATTCACCTTGACGATCGCCACATGGCAGTCGTCTTGAAGGCGTTGCTGGTACATGGTGCATCGTGGGAAGGGTACACCGATCTTTTCGATGAAGCGTTTCCCATGCCGCCCCGGAAGTGGCAGGAGTCGTTTCGCGTCAAGAGGCAGTTCGTCGGATACGGCGAGGTCGACCCAGCGAGGTGCGTAGCTGCCGCCGACGAGCGAGCGACCATAGTTGGGTGGGGAGAAATCTCGAAGGACGAGGGCTTGCGGTTCGAAGTCCCTCTGCCTCCATCGCTGAGCGCAACAAAGGACTATCGGCGCCTAACCGTGACTCTTGCCTGGCTCAGCGACTGCAACCACCAGCATCAGGCTTACCGGCGGGCGCACTTGTACTTGACCGCACAGCGTGAGGTGATCGGCACCAAGAATGCCGGGGTCGACGCGAAGCAGGCGCAGCGGGGAACAGTCGAGCACCGCGTGTTCGAGGGAACCGAGGCCAAGCCTTTTCTCGATGGCCACACGTTGGCTGTTCAGGTGAACTGTGCGGCGGATGCGGGCGGGTTGTCCGGCCGTGTGCCGTTCGGATTAGCGGTTTCTCTCGAGGCCGCGGCGAATTCGAGGATCGCGGTCTACGATGAGGTAGCGAGCCGGATTCGGGTTCGGCTGGGGATCACGACTTAGGGCCGCAAGGCCGGCGACAACTTGTTACGATACGGAGACTGGCGATACCGCCGTTCTCTCATGGCCTTTGTCC
>CADECY010000297.1 GCA_902825945.1 uncultured Acidobacteriota bacterium | reverse complement strand
TGCTCGAAATCTACCGCAAGCTGCGCCCTGGCGATCCGCCGACCGTCGATACCGCGACCCAACTGTTCACGGGCATGTTCTTCGACCCCCGCAAGTATGACTTCTCTCGCGTGGGCCGTATGAAGTTCAACATCAAGCTCCACGACAAGGCCGACGCGACATCGCTCGACAAACGCACGCTCGACCAGGATGACTTCATCTCGACGATCACCTACCTGCTGAAGCTCCGCAAGTATGCCGGTACGGTCGAATCGCAATTCCGCGTCGATGACATCGACCACCTGGGCAACCGCCGCGTTCGCGCGGTTGGCGAACTGCTCGAGAACCAGTTCCGCATCGGTCTGGTCCGCATGGAACGCGCGATCAAGGAAAAGATGTCGGTCTACCAGGAAATGTCGACGGCCATGCCGCACGACCTGGTGAACGCCAAGCCGGTGATGGCCGCCATCCGCGAGTTCTTCGGCTCGAGCCAGCTCTCGCAGTTCATGGACCAGACCAATCCGCTGTCGGAAATCACCCACAAGCGGCGTCTATCGGCACTCGGACCAGGCGGCCTGTCGCGTGAACGCGCCGGATTCGAGGTCCGTGACGTTCACCCAACTCACTATGGCCGCATCTGCCCGATCGAAACGCCGGAAGGTCCGAACATCGGTCTCATCTCCTCGCTTTCCTGTTTCGCCCGTATCAACGACTACGGCTTCATCGAGAGCCCGTACCGCCGCATCGCCGGCGGGCAACTTACCGATGAAGTGAAGGTCCTCAATCCGGGTGACTCCACCTACAAGGTTGGCGATGTCGTCAACCGCGGCGAGATGGAGAAAATCCAGACGGCTCTCCAGACCAAGAGCAAACAGCCGATCGAATTCGAATCCCATTGCGACTATCTGTCGGCGTGGGAAGAGGACAAGTACATCGTCGCGCAGGCCAACATCGAGCTCGACGAAAAGGGCCGGATCGTCAAGGAACTGGTCAATGCCCGCCAGGCCGGGAACTTCGTGCTCAAGCAGCGCGACGAAATCGAGTATATGGACGTCAGTCCGAAACAACTCGTCTCGGTGGCCGCGTCGCTGATTCCGTTCCTCGAAAACGACGACGCCAACCGCGCGCTCATGGGTTCGAACATGCAACGCCAGGCCGTTCCGCTGCTTCGCGCCGACTCACCCTACGTCGGCACAGGCATGGAAAGGGTCACCGCGCGTGACTCCGGAGCCGTCGTGCTCTGCAAACGTTCGGGCATTGTCGACTCGGTCGACTCGACCCGTATCATCGTTCGGGTCGACGGATCGAGCGCTCACGAGGGCCAGATGTCGCGCGAAGTCGGCGCCGACATCTATCAGCTCACCAAGTTCAAGCGTTCCAACCAGAACACCTGCATTAACCAGAAGCCGATCGTCACCGCCGGACAGCGCGTTCGCAAGGGCGATGTGCTCGCCGACGGACCTTGCACCGACAACGGTGAACTCGCTCTCGGCCGCAACGTGCTCGTTGCGTTCATGCCGTGGCGCGGTTACAACTTCGAAGACGCGATCGTCGTGTCGGAGAAGCTGGTCAAGGAAGACTACTACACCTCGATCCACATCGAGGAGTTCGAAATCGAGGCGCGCGACACCAAGCTCGGCCCCGAGGAGATCACGCGCGATATTCCCAACATCGCCGAGAGCTTCCTCCGCAACCTCGACGAGAGCGGCATCATCCGGATCGGTGCGCAGGTCAAGCCGGGTGACATCCTCGTCGGCAAGGTGACGCCCAAGGGCGAAACCCAGTTGACGCCGGAAGAAAAGCTCCTCCGCGCGATCTTCGGCGAAAAAGCCGGAGACGTCAAGGACGCCTCGCTCTACTGCCCGCCGGGCATCGAAGGCACGGTGGTCGACTGCAAGGTCTTCTCGCGCAAGGGCGCTGAACTCGACGAGCGTTCCAAGTGGATTCTGGAACAGCAGATCGAGCGAATGCACCGCAACCTCGAGGATGAAAAGCGAATCCTCAACGACGAGCGGTCCAAGCGCCTGATGAATCTCGTCGGCGGCCAAGTTCTGTTGGCCGACCTGCATGACGAAAAGACGAATCGTAAGCTGCTCTCCAAAGGCGCCGAACTGACGCGCGAAGTGGTGGAGAAGCTGCGCAAGGGCGATCTGAAGCGTCTGCGCGTGAAGGACCGCGACCCGCGGTTGAACGAGCAGATCGACGAGATCGAAGAGATGACATCGCGTCAGATCGCGGTGCTCGAAAAGATCACCGAGGAGAAGATCGCCAAGCTCAAGAAGGGCGACGAACTGCCGCCCGGCGTGATCAAGCTGGTCAAGGTCTACATCGCCATGAAGCGCAAGCTGAGCGTGGGCGACAAGATGGCCGGCCGTCACGGCAACAAGGGTGTGATCGCGCGCATCGTCCCCGAAGAGGACATGCCGTATCTTCCGGACGGAACGCCGGTTGAAATCGTTCTGAATCCGCTGGGCGTTCCATCCCGTATGAACGTCGGCCAGATTCTCGAAACCCACTTGGGCTGGGCCGGATTCAAACTCGGCACCAAGTTCGCGACGCCGGTTTTCGACGGCGCGACCGAGAAGGACATCAAGAACGCGCTCGACCGGGCGGGTCTGCCCAGTTCCGGCAAGATCGCGCTCTTTGACGGCATGAGCGGCATGCAGTTCGAACAGCCGGTGACGGTGGGCATCATCTACATGTTGAAGCTCTCGCACTTGGTGGACGACAAGATCCACGCCCGCTCGATCGGACCGTATTCGCTGATCACCCAGCAGCCGCTCGGCGGCAAGGCGCAGTTCGGTGGCCAGCGGTTCGGAGAAATGGAAGTGTGGGCGCTCGAAGCGTATGGAGCGGCCTACATTCTCCAGGAATTGCTCACGGCGAAGTCGGACGACGTGTTCGGCCGCGCCAAGATCTACGAGGCGATCGTGAAGGGCGAGGCGGCGGCCGAACCGGGCGTACCCGAGTCGTTCAACGTGCTCATTCGCGAATTGCAATCGTTGTGTCTCGATATCGAGTTGATGAAGAGCCCGCGCGAAGTGCCCGACACCGCGCTGGCGGCGGATTAGTAGCCGGAAGGAGGCCCACTCACCATGTATCGTTCATCCCCATACGATCGTGCCAATCTGATTGCCGACTTCGATTCCATCCGGATCTCGTTGGCGTCACCGGAGAAAATCAGAAGCTGGTCCCACGGCGAAGTCACCAAGCCCGAGACGATCAACTACCGAACGTTCAAGCCCGAGCGCGACGGCTTGTTCTGCGCCCGCATTTTCGGCCCCATCGCGGACTGGGAGTGCCTGTGCGGCAAGTACAAGCGCATGAAGCACCGTGGCGTCATCTGCGACAAGTGCGGCGTCGAAGTCACTCTCACCCGCGTTCGCCGCGAACGCCTGGGCCACATCGAACTCGCCAGCCCCTGCTCGCACGTCTGGTTCTTCAAAGGACTGCCGTCGCGCATCGGCTACCTGCTCGACATCACCCTGCGCGATCTCGAACGCGTTCTCTATTTCGAAGCCTACGTAATTGTGGATCCGGGCGAAGCGAAGGATCAGGTTTCGATCAGTGATGTCATCACCGACGAGCGCAAGCGCCAACTCGACGAAGAGTATCGCGGTAAGTACGTCGCGATGATGGGCGCCGAAGGCGTCAAGGAACTGCTCAAGAAGGTCGATATCGAGGGCCTTTCGGTTGAAATCCGCGAGCGGATGAAGACCGAGCAGTCCCAGCAGAAGAAGCTGAAGTTCGCCAAGCGGCTGCGCGTGGTCGAGAGCTTCCGCAAGTCCGGTAACAAGCCGTATTGGATGATTCTGGATGTGCTTCCGGTGATTCCGCCGGAACTGCGTCC
>CADECY010000296.1 GCA_902825945.1 uncultured Acidobacteriota bacterium | reverse complement strand
TGAGAAGGTTCGCGAGCGAGGCGAACGGCGGGTAGCGCATCAGCCGGCGGAATTCGAGTTCCTTGGCGTAGAACGACGCGTAGTCCTGCGCGGCGGCGCAGCGGATGGCGTAGTGTTCCGGGTTGATCGTCTGCATCATCACCACACCGGGAATTTCGCCGCGTCCGGCGCGTCCGGCGGCTTGGGTGAGCAGTTGGAACGTCCGCTCGGCGGCGCGAAAATCGGGAAGCGACAGGCCGATGTCGGCGTTGATCATGCCGACGAAGGTGACGTTCGGAATGTCGTGGCCCTTGGCGAGCATCTGCGTCCCGACGAGCAAATCATAGGCGTGTTCGCGAAATCCGTGCAGGATCTTTTCGAACTGATGGCGCGTCGTCACGGTATCGCGGTCCATGCGCGCGATTCGAGCGCCCGGGAAGTCGCGATGGAGTTCGTCCTCAACCTTCTCGCTGCCGGTGCCGAGAAAGTAGATGTGGTCGCTCGAGCACTTCGGGCAGACGGTGGGAACTTTCTCGGCGTATCCGCAGAAGTGGCAGAGCATCCGTTGATCCCGCCGGTGGAAGGTCAGGGTCACCGCGCAGTTCTGGCATTCCAACCGCTCTCCGCAGGAACGGCACGCGACGAACGTCGAGAAGCCGCGCCGGTTCAGCATGAGGATCGCTTGCTCTTGCTTCTTCAACCGCTCTTGCACGGCTTCAACGAGCGGACGAGAAAATGTCGATTGCTTGCGAGTCTCGAGAAACTCCTGCCGCATATCGACGATCGTCACGTCCGGCATCGGCCGTTTCTCGATTCGCTCGGGCATCTCGACGAGTGTGTACTTGCCCTTCTCTGCGTTGTATCGAGTCTCGAGGCTCGGCGTGGCGGACCCGAGTACCACCACCGCCTTCGCGTCGCGCGCGCGAACCACGGCAACATCGCGTCCGTTGTACCTTGGCGTCTCCTCCTGTTTATAGGATCCATCGTGCTCTTCGTCGACGAGGATCAGCCCGAGATTCTGGACGGGCGCGAAAACACCGGAACGGGTACCCACCACAACCGCCGCTTCTCCGCGGCGGATGCGGCGCCATTGTTCGACGCGTTCGATCTCGGTAAAGGCCGAGTGCAGAATCGCGACGCGATCGCCGAAGCGATGGAAGAATTGCGCGGCGACGGCCGGCGTGAGTCCGATCTCGGGGACGAGCAGGAGAGTTCCCCGCCCCGCCGCGAGCGTCTCGTCGATCAGCCGCATGTAGACTTCGGTCTTTCCCGAGCCTGTGACGCCGTGCAGCAGGAACGGCTCGAAGCGATTCGCGCGGACCGCCTCCGCGATTCGATCGAAGGCCGCCTGCTGCCAGCTGTTCAATGCATGCGGCGCGCGGACCGCACCGGTCACCATCGAAGGTGCTTCCGGCCGCAGCCGGATCATGGCGCGGCGCGCAAGCGATCGGGCCGTCGCGGCGGGCTTTGGAATCGCGAGTTCGAGATCGGCGAGATTGTGCGATCCGGGATGGAGTTCGAGATAAGAGATCAGCTCGCGTTCGTTCTTGGTGAACTTGACCGATTCCGGGGGCCGCGTGGTGAACTCGGCGCGGAGCCGGTTGGCGGGCGAACGGAGCGGATCGCGCGCGGCATTGTCCTCTTCGATCGCGACGAGCCCCTTCTTCATGAGGGCCCGAATCGCGGTGTCCGCTCGTGGAATTTTCTTCATCAAATAGGCGGACGAAAGCGGGCGCGCTTCGAGCATGCGCAGAATCTCCACCGCCGGTTCGGCGCCCGCGGTTCCGAGAAGGAGCTGCCGCGCGGCGTCGCGCCCCGAATCGGTAAGTGAATAGGTGCGAGTCTTACGCGTTTCGCCGCCGAGCGGCGTCATGCCTCTCAGAACCTCACCGAGTGGAGCACAGTAGTACGAGGCGATCCAGCGTGCGAGGCCGAGGAGTCTGGAGTCGAGAACGGGCTCTTCGTCCAGTAGTCGCGTAATTTCCTTAATGTCGAAGCCCTCATCCGGCGGGTCCGAGTGTATCCGGAGGGCAACACCGGTGAGTCGGCGTGACCCAAACGGAACCATCACGCGGCATCCCGGCTGGATGCGGTCGCGGAGCATGTAGGGGACGGCGTAGGTGAACGTGCGGTCCAATGGCACCGGCAGGCTCACGTCGCAATGGAGCGGGCTATCGGCCAAGATTGCAACTTTCCGGGGTATCCTGGGTTTGCCCAGGTATGAAGCGACTCTGCATCTCCATCATAGCGGCGTTGAGTTTGAGCGCGCTGGCCATGGCCGCGGAAATCAACGGCACGTGGACCGGCAAGGTTCCGATGAAAGGCAAGAAGGCCGATCAGGCGAAAGAGATCGTTGCCACGTTGAATTTGAAGGCCGAAGGCGGCAAGCTCAACGGCACGATGAGCATGGGCCGCGGCGGACGCAAGTCCACCGAGATCAAGGATGGAACGATCGACGGGAACCAGATTTCGTTCTCGACGACAGCGAAAACGAAGAAAAAGGGCGAGGTGACCACGCAGTGGGAAGGCACGCTCGCCGGGGACGAGTTGAAGATCACGAGCGAGGGGCGTAAGAAGCGCTCTCCGATGATCGTGCTGAAACGCCAAGGCTGAGTCTCGCGTCGAAGAGGCCGAGGGCCGCCGGGGGACGAAGTTCCCCAGGCGGCCCTTTTGTGTTTAAAACATCTCCTTGCTTTCATGTTCTGGAAGTGGCATGCTACGTGCTAGGGATATTGCGGTAACAGAAACGAAGCCGGTCCATACCGGTCCCGCGTCCAGTTCGAGGAGATTTCAGCATGTCCGCGAAAAAGATTCTTTCGCTCAGCGCGATCGTTGCGGCGGTGGCTTGCCTTCCCGCCACGGCTCAGGCTCAAACATTGACGGCCAGCCGCGGCCAGCTTTACTTCGTCCACCAGCGGTCGGCGCCGGGCAGCAGCAACCTGACACAGGAGATCGACATCACGGCATCGGTAAACGTGCCGATCACGGTGACGGCCAACACGGGCAGTTCAGGTCCGTGGCTGCTCGTTGGGCAGAACAACACGGCGACGCCCGCGCGTTTGACGGTGCTGGTCAATCCGAACGTGAATCCGCCGCTGACGCCCGCTACCTATACTGGCACGATCACGGTGACGCCCCAGTCGGGAACGCCGCTCAATATCACTGTGTCGCTCGTGGTGAGTGATAGTCCGCTGGTACAGCCGTCGACCACGGTGATGCGATTTCAGTTTTCACGCGGCGGCCAGTTGCCGGCGGCCCAGCAACTGGCGCTCAACTCAACCGCGCAGAACATGAACTTCGCGCTCACCGGAGTAACCGGCAGTGGGGGCGACTGGCTTCGAGTGGAGCCCACGACGGGAACGATTCAGGCGCCGGGAATACCGGCGAACGTGAACGTGTCGGTCACCAACGCGATCGGCTTACCCGTCGGCACCTACAGTGGGCTTGTCACGATCACGGCTCCGGCTGCGGCGAATTCGGGTCTTCAGGTCCAAGTTGTCTTGCAGGTGCTCGAGGAATCGCGTATCACGACAGCGCCGAGCGCCATCGCTTTCGAGTACGTGACAGGATCCAATCTCGGTAACGAGCGGGTCCTTTATGTGTCCAGTACGTCAGGCGCGATCCCGTTCACGGTGGAGGCGGTAAGCGATACCGGCGGAACGTGGCTGGCCGCCACCAATTCGAACTCGACCTTCACGACGCCCGCATACGTTCACTTGACCGCGGCTCCGGGAACGCTGGGGGCCGGCACCTACAACGGCCGCGTGCGCATTATCTCGACGGCCGCGACCAATAGTCCGTTCGAAGTCCCGGTGACGTTCCGCGTGACTCCCGACGCGGTTCTGTCGCCCGGCGTCGATTCGCTTCGTTTCAGCTTCCAAACCG
>CADECY010000295.1 GCA_902825945.1 uncultured Acidobacteriota bacterium | reverse complement strand
CAAGTACTCCAGTCAAGTGCCCTAGTTCGTGAAGTAAGATCGCGGCCTGATTCTGCTCGACACTCAGCGCCGCATCTATGAGATTGGTGTCGTCCCTGTAGATCTTCCAATTGCCATCTTCATACTTCTTGACTGTTGGCGCAAGATTGAAGAAGACGGGGCCTCCGCGGGGGCCCAGGAGGTTTATCGTAATAGTGTTGCTCTCTCGGTTGGTCCCGGCGATTGCCGTCGTAGACGGCACTGCTGAATTTGGGTCAGTGAACACTGCTCCCATTTTCCAGGCCGCGTTCTCGAAACGCTGCAGGGCGCTACTCCCAAAGAGCAGAAGGCAGTCTGGACGATCGCGCAGCCGCTCAGCGGCGTCCTTGAAGACCTTCTGGAATTGCTTCTGCTGCGAATCCTTCGCGTTCTGGAGGTTGGCGACCTTGATCGCCGGCTTGCGCGCAGGAGCGAACAATGCGACCGATGCGGCGACCGCCTGTGGAGATGGCGGACTGCTTGGCCGAATTCCAAGCGCCGATGCGATTGCCTGGCCGACCTCTTTGAAGGGCTTGGCGATAAAGCTAAAGAATCCCTCACCAGTCGGGTCGTTGAACGTGATGGGATCACCATCCACATAGGTGTATGCGTTGAGGGATATTGGATCCGCCAAGTCGAGGTTCTGACCTGATAGATCTGCGGATAGAAACCTACCCACCCCGTCTCGATAGTGGCGTTGATCTGCGTAATAGAGGTTCGCATCCGTCCGATCATAGGTCGCAAAGTGCGACCCCACCGGCGACCCGCCAGCCGTATTCGGCTCCCCATAAGGCAAATACCGGTACCGAGTCACCGACCCGCCAACACTCACTCCGACCACCGAAGACAACCGGTCATGAATCAGCACCGAAGAAGCCGAGATCTCCTTCGAACCCATCCACCGCCGCGTCGACACGACCGACGTGAACCAAAGCGTACCCGAAGAAGCCGTCCATTCCCAACTCGCGCGATACGTCCCAATCGGCTTCCCCTGTGGACCCCAGAACACGTAGTCTTCATTCCCGTTCGAAGCATTCCGGGTCCACATCTTCCGGTTGTCCGGACCGAAGCCATACCGGAACCCTTGCCCGGAAACCTCGAGCAACCGGTTCTCGACATCGAACGAATTCGCCACGTTCGTCGTCCCCACCTGCATCCCCGTCTGATTTCCGTTGGCGTCGTAGGAAACTCCTGGACCCGTCAGCCGGTTTGAAGCCGCCAGCACGCCGATCGATTGCCAACCTTTGTGCGTCAGGTTACCGAACCCGTCGAACGCGTAAGCCTCGGACCAACCAGAACCCACGGCGTTCGTCAAGCGGTTCGGGTTCTCATGGCCGGGGAGGTGCCTGGAGGGAGAGAGCGTTCCGCCCGACCGGTACGTCCGCTCGGACCCGATGATCCGCAATTCGCGGTCGCGGTCGCGATCGACAAAGTTCAGCGGTTGTGAGGCGCGCCCAAGAAGATCCAATAGCCGGGTGGCCCTGAGCATCTTCCATTTTCCGGCGCACCGAGACGCCGCGCTGCGGGCTCGACCGCAAGCAACTGTGCGTTCCCCAATCAGAGCCACCAACGAGCGGTGAGGCTTCGAACTCATGCGCCGGTGCTGGGGTCGCGGCGCAATCGGGGCTTGGATGAGAGATCAGGCTTGCTCCACTCCCGGACCGGCATCGGTTCCACCATTCTACCGCCCGCTCTTGAAAACCAGGTACAGCGCGATGGTTGCGGATCCCTCAATACAGTTCACTACAAGGGCCACCACGAAAAATCGAAGATCGTGCCCACCCATCAAGGTCTGAATACCTGCCCAAGCAGCGGCAACTATCAACACGATGATGAGCAAGCACTCTGTCTCGTTTCGGGCAATCCACTCCCTCACCGGTCCGCGATATTGATGCTGGTCAGAAGACATATTCGAGGTCGGGCGGCACACCGCCTTCGCAGGAAGTGTACGCCCTCTGCCTAACGTCTTCAAGAAACGCATTGAGCGCTGTCGCCCCTGCATTGAATAGAATCTGGTTCAGGCCTAATTCACCTGTGATGATTCGACCTCCGTAATATATCACGGCACTCACCAACGCACCATAGATCGCACCGCCTATGCCCCTGACCGCAACTCCTCCAAACTGTCCCGCAAAGCCAGCCCGGGCGCGCTCGAATTTTGCGAAGCTTCCCTGATAGATCCCGTTCTTCCAGATGTGATATTGCGCGACACCCGAGCCCGTGCCGGCGTCCTCGGTGATCGTCGATGGATCGCTCGGCGCTGTCCACCGCAATCGGATGTTCTGGGGAAACCGCGATGCCGTCAAACTTCCCGGCGCATTCGGCGCGCCGCTGTCACGGTGCCCAATGTCCACACGCTCGAGCGCGCAGTTCGACGGAGTGCTCCGCACTCCCACGCCCGGAGCACCGGTCGCGATCTCGCCATTGGTCGCGTTCAGGATCATCACGCCGTTCATCCAGACATACAATCCCCCGCCGATCGCCTGGAACCGGATCTCCGCCGTCCAGTTCGTGGTCGATGCCATCACGAACGCGAGTTGCGTGTGCGAGCCCGCGCTCAGCTTCTTGTAGATGCTGATCCACCCCGAGCAACTGCCCGACCCGTTGCAACTCGGCGCCAGCCACTCCGCTGAATAATACTGCCCGGTCGAGGGCGATTGCCCAAGCCAATCCCGGACCCGTTCACCGTCCCATTGGTGTACCACTTCGCCGAATCGATCGACGAAAACACATCGCTCTGATGCCACCAGTAGGCAAACGCGATCCCGGCAAAGATCAGGCCTACTCCACCAACAACCGCGACCTGCGTGCGACCCCATTCACGTGGATTCACGTTCATTAACGGCCGGTTCATTGAGCACCCCCAGCAACCGGAGGAGGCGCAGGCACGTTCGGCGGACGCAGGAACGAATCGAGATCGAAATCGCGTTTGAACCGCCGGAAAGCAGGCTCCACGGCAGCTTTCGTCGTCCCCGGATGATGCCGCAGGAACGCGACCACATCCGCGCGCCCGGCGTTGAGAATCGGAGCCAACCCACGCTTGTCGCGAGCCATGAACTCGCAGATCGCAAACCGCGAATCGTCAGCGGGCACGCACCGCATGCTCAGAATCGTCTCGGCAGCCCGATGATCGGGCCGCGCCGCCGCATTCGCCAGATTGGGCGCGAACAATGGCGACCCATCCACAACCGGGACAACGGCAATTACCCGTTCCCCAAAGCGGCTCGGGTCCACATTGTGGCGCACGATCGGCGCCTGCTGACCCGACACGATTCCGGCCCAAAGGGCCCACACCAGCGCGCAACTTCTACGCATGGTTCTCCCCTAATTTCCAAAAAGGCAAAGATAAGGTATCGCCGCCGGGCCGCGACGAAGAAGACGCCCGCCAAGTCAAATTGGTACTAGACGGTGCGTATGTTCAGAATGGGGTGCCCCCCCCGCGAAGTCAAGTACTAATTTCGTGAATTTTCGGTACTACATGGAGCACAGCGCACCAAATCGCCAGCAGCATGCCCAAATACTGTGTTCCCAGCGTTCCCTGTGTTCCCTGCGTGAAACCTCAAAAAGCGCGAGCGAAGCAAGCGCGAACCACCAGCCATCGCAGTCACGAGCAAATCGAGAAAAGTTGCAAAAACTGACAACCCCTTTCGCGTGAAAACCTTACAGCCGAAAACCGGGCTCCAAGGGTGCGGTCAAATCGGCAAGACGAATTTGACACCAGAGATCCTCAACGCGGGCGGTAGACTACGCCCACACATCACATTCGAAAGGAATCGGCCGTAATGCTGAGAACCGAAAATCAACAAAACGCAAGCCGCGCGAACGGCGCCAAGAGCCAAGGGCCAGTCACGCCCGAAGGCAAGGACCGCGCCTCGCGGAATGCCACCAAACACGGCCTCTTCTCCGATTCCGTCTTAC
>CADECY010000294.1 GCA_902825945.1 uncultured Acidobacteriota bacterium | reverse complement strand
CGCCGGCCTTTCGGAGGACATCGTACTGGCGGTCCGGAAGCGGATGCGCTCTCTCAATGCGGCGCCGGCTCCCACGCCTGCACCCGCTCCTCAAGAGCAGGCAGCCGCACCGGCCCCGCCTCCGCCGCCTCCGGCGGCGCCCGCCGCGAAACCCGTGCCTGCGGCTCCGAAGCCAACACCAGCTGCGCGCCAGGCGCAGCCGGCCAAACCGCCCGTCCGAAACACCGTGGCTCCGGTCAACACGAAGAAGTAGCGCGATGCATTCCTCGACTCGATTCACGGCCACAGCCGTCTTGGCCGCGGCTACACTGTCAGCCAACTGCGATTACGCGGCCGACAACGCCAACTATATCCGCGAACGCTTGACGCCCGACATCTCGGCGAGTGAACTTCGCGAGCTCCAGGTTCGCGCGAAGAACGCGACGAGCAGTTGTCATCTCTCGGGCGACCTCTGGTATCTACGAAGTTTGATTAATTCGAAGCTTGGCGTCAAAGATGCTGGCGTAGAAAAAAGGGCCGCCGAACTGCGTGCCAAGATGACGATCCGGCAGGACTACGATCCGTTCCGGACGACCACGGAGGCACCCGTCCCCGAGACGTTGCGCCAGAAGTGGGCCCTCGTCATCGGAATCGGCAAGTTCAGGGACACCACGATTCCAGCGTTGCGGTTCACTTCGAAGGATGCCAAGGACTTCGCCACCGCCCTTCAGGATCCGAAGGTGGGCAAGTTCGCCGCTGGACATGTGAAGGCGGTGATTGACGAAGCCGCCACGGTTTCCGGCATCCGCGAGGGGATTGGCTGGCTGCGGTCGAACGCCCAGCCCGGAGATTTGGTGGTCATCTATATCTCGAGCCACGGATCCCCGCGCTCGCTGGACAAATTCGGCATGAGCTACATCGTCACGCACGAAACCACCGTGGCGGACTCGGCCAAGCTCTATGCGAGTTCGTACCAGATGGTGGACTTGGTGCAGGACCTCACTCGCGACATCCCCGCGCGCCGCCAGGTGCTCATTCTCGACACGTGCCATAGCGGCGGCGCGATTCCTGGCGCGAAGTCACTCGTCGCCGAGGGCGTAGCCGACACGGACATGACCTCGTTCAGCGGCGCGTTTCGGGCGATGAAAATGGGAACGGGCCGTGTGATTCTCACGGCAAGCCGCGTAGAGGAACGATCCTGGGAAGACGAGCGGCTCGACGGCGGCAGGGGCAACGGCTACTTCACCTACCACCTGCTTTCTGCGCTTCGCGAAAGCAAGGGTGAGAAGGCATTCGCGGAACTGTTCCCTTCGGTCCAGAAGGCGGTCGCCGCCGCGGTGCTGAAGGATTCGCCCGCCGGATCGCCTCGCACGCAGACGCCGATGATGTATGCCACCGAACGTGGCGGTGAAATCAAGATCGGCGCTCCGGTTCAACCGTGATCGAGTGAAAGATTCGGCCCGGTGCCGGCATTAGGGTTCAGGTGCAATAATGAACCCTTCAGAACTCCCCCCAACTCCCATCGAAAGACACGAACCCATGACCAAAAACATGATCATCGGCATCGGCGGAACCGGCCTCTCGGCGATCCGCGAGTTGCGCCGCCTCATCGCGGAGCGCTACGAAAAAGGACTCGATGATCCTGCTGTCTCGGGGGTTCGCTTCGTCTACATCGATACCGATGGAGAGGATGCCAACCGCCGGTCCAATTGGACCGTCCTGGGCAAGGACATCTCGCTGAAGAAGGGCGAGCGCGTGATCGTGACGGGCGATCAACTGGGCCCTATGGTTCAGCGCCCGAACGATTACGACGACGTCAAGTCGTGGCTGCCTTCGATTTCTGACTACGTCGGCGCGCCCGGCGAAGGCGCTAAGGGAATTCGCCCGTATGGGCGGCTCATCTACGAGTACTCGAAGAACAAGAACGAAATCCGCTCGCGCATCCTGGCCGCGCGCGATTCGCTGAATCAGGCGCTGCCACACGAACCGGCCTGGAGGTTCTACATCGTATGCAGCCTGAGCGGCGGCACCGGTTCCGGCATGTTCCTGCCTCTCGCCCATGACCTCATCAAATGGGACGTCTTCAAGCGCGACATGGCGGCGCAGAAGATGCGGGCGTTTCTCGTGCTACCGCCCCTTACGATCGCCGGCCGCCATGACCGGTACCACGCGAATCCGTTCGGTGCGCTCAAGGAACTGAACTATCAGGGCGTCGAGGGCACGCTTCCATTCAGCGGAACCTACTTGATCGAGCCAATGAACGAACGTGGAAACGAGATCGGGCTCGACAACTTGCCGCTGCTCATTGCGCAGCGCCTGTTTCTCAACATTCAGGGCGGAGAGGCCGCCGCGCGCATCGACGGCCTGATGGACAATCCGAACTTGGGCGGACTCGAAGGCGATGACACTCGCCGGAGGCACGCTTTGTGCTTCTCGAGCTTCGGCCTATCTTCGGTCTCCTACCCTCGCGAAACCATCGCCCGCAGCGTTGCCCTCGAGTGGGCCGCCGGTGTCACGGCGGGTTGGCTGATGGAGAGGGACACGCCCCAGAATGTCAACCAGATCGTCAAGAACGATCTGTCGCGGCTTCGGCTTTCTCGTCTCCACGTCAACGGCGACGGCGACCCATTCGGCGGCAAGGACTTCGCTCCGTACGAGAACGAGATCCCCAACCTCGTTGATGAGCGCATCGTTCCACTGCAGAAGCGGCAACTCGGACCCGCCGGCCACAAGATCCGCGAAGAACTCGAGACCGGGTTCCGCGAGCAGGGTATCGAGAACTTTTACCAGCAGCGTGAGAAAGATGCCAAGCGTGCCGCCGAGCACGCCGTGAATCAGGTCCGTCTCAGCGTTTCCCGCCAGATCCGCGATGGCTCACGGGGGATCCGTTTCGCCAAGGAGTACTTGAGTGAATTGCTCCTGATTCTCGAGAAGGAGTGGAAACAGGAAGCGTCCGGCCGGTACGGAGACGCCGCGCAGCGCCAGGTGGCCTTGTTCCAGTCGAACTACGGAGAGACGGTCAACTCGATTTCCCAGCACGAACAGAAGTACGTTTACTTCGACTCCGAATTCGCGCGCGACAAGTCGAACATGGACGACGAGCTGAAGGCGTACCTGACCAAGAAGGCCGGCTACTGGTCGGGCAAATACGCGATGACATTGCTCGACGCGGTGATCCCCGCGATCGTCAAACTCAAGGCTGAACTCGATGTTTGGCACGGCAAGGTGACCGACACGCTCGGCAAGATCCGGGGCCGTCTGCAACTGTCGCTCGATGGGCGGGCTCAAGACGCCCGCGAGAACGGCACAGTCATCTTCGACATGTCGGTGCTCGGGAAACTCGCCAAGTCGGCTTCGCCGGAAGTGGTGAACCCCGCGATCGAGCAACGCCTGCGCGACCGCCTCGCCGCCGCGCTCGAGCGGCAGTTCGACGATCTCGATCTGTTCGCGCTTATGGAGCAGCACGATGTCGACGCCATGCTCGAACAGACGGCTTTCGACTTCATCTTGAGCCCGGAAAGCCCGATCGACATCCGGAGAACGAACCTCTACGACCGGTTCGTGACGGATTACCCCACTCCGAAAGCCCGGCAAGAAGTCCTCGCCCAGGCACAGGCGCTATCCGACGTGTTCACCCGTTCGGTACCCGAAGAGGTGGGCCGCCGGCCGATCCACATTGTCGAGGCGAGTGTCGTGTCCATTCCGAATGTGATTGGGCGCATGACCAAGGACAATCAAGAGGCCCAGTCGGTGGTGCGGGCCGATCTCGAAGCGATCGGAGTCCCCAACGGTCAGATTCAGGCGACTCAAGACGTGGAACGGATCATCTTCGTCCGGGAGAAGCAGGCGTTCCCGATTCGGTTCATCGAGTCGATGAAGCGGCTGAAAGAGCGTTACGACGCCTATCCTTTCAAGGAAGCTCTCCACATCGACAAGGAGGAGGTCCCCAAGCTGTACGAGCTGTTCCTGTTGTCGGAGAAGGAACGCA
>CADECY010000293.1 GCA_902825945.1 uncultured Acidobacteriota bacterium | reverse complement strand
CCTTTTGTACCAGATGTTTCCACCTCAAGCGTCCAACTCAACCGCCGATTTTAGGTTGAATCGTGTGGTTGGGACGAAGAGTTGCGCCCTCCGTCAGGAATGGCTAGTCTCGGAACGTGCTCTCCTTTACTGTGCAGGATGCGAAGACCGAATTCGCCCGGCTACTCGACGCTGTCCTCGAAGGGAAACCGTGGTGATTACCCGGGACGGTGCGCCAGCAGCCGAATTGCGGCCCGCCCACGGGCGGCCTTTTCCGCTCGGCGCGGGCCAGCATGATCCCGCCATCAGTTCAAGCATGCTGGCAAGCGATGAGTGGTGGCGCCCGATGACGGATGCCGAGGCCGATTCGTTTCTCGAGGGCCGGTTCTGAGTGGTGTCGTATTGGGAGCTGATGCTGAAGAGGGGCCGGCCCAATGCTTTCGTTAGCGACCCGCGCGGATGGTGGAACCGCTACATCGCCGGTGGCGGTATCGAGGTACTGCGATCCGTGCCAATCACGTGGATCAGCTCGGGGACCTTCCAGAATGGCACCGCGACCCCTTCGGCCGGATGCTCGTAGCCTAAACATTGGCTGGGGGATTGAGTGTCGTCAGCAAGACGAGGCGTAGACCGCTACGGCAGCACGAAAGCGATCAACGTATCCGAGTAGGTGTCGTTGTATTTGTTTCCACCCCCGGCCGCGATCACCACGTACTGCTTCTTCGTCTTCTTTCCGATGAACGTCGCCGGAGTGGCGTGCGCGCTCGCGGGCAGTTTGTGGACCCACAGTTCCTTCCCGGATTTCTTGTCGAAGGCCCGGAAGCGGCCATCATTGGTGGCGCCGATGAACACGAGTCCGCCTGCGGTGACGATCGATCCGCCGAGGTTCGAGGTGCCGGTGGGCGGAATACCCTTGGCGAGCAAGGAGTCGATCACACCGAGCGTCGACCGCCACTTGTATTCGCCGGTGTTCATGTCGATGGCCGCGAGCGTGCCCCAGGGCGGGCGCTGGCAGGGAATCATCTCCTTGTCCCAGAAGCGAGAGTTCGGAGTCTGCATGCCTTGACTGCGATAGGGAATGATGGAGCCCGCCGGACGCTTGGTCATGCGTTGGATGAAGCCGATCTCCATCGAGTTCACATAGAGCGTGTAGGTTTCCGGATCGTAGGAGGCTCCGCCCCAATTCGCTCCGCCGTTGGTCGATGGAAACAGCACCGTTGGTTTCAGTCCGATGGGAGTGTACAGCTCGCCGAAAACCGCGCCTTCGACGAGCTTCGAACAGAAAGCTTTCGATTCCGGCGTGAGATCGTTCAGTTCGTCTGGACGCATGCTCTGCCGCGCGAACGGCGCCGGTTTCACCGGGAACGGTTGTGTGGGCCAAGCCTGCTCGCCGGGGATTTCGCTCGGCGGAACCTTACGCTCTTCGATGTCGAACAGCGGCTTTCCCGTGACGCGATCGAAGAGGAACACGAAGCCCGTTTTCGTGATCTGCGCGACCGCCGGAATCTTCTTTCCGTTCCGCATGACGGGAATCACGTTGGGTTGCGCGGGCAAGTCGTAATCCCAGATGTTGTGGTGAACCGTTTGGAAATGCCAGAGTCGCTTGCCCGTGGCGGCATCGAGCGCAACCAGCGAATCGCCGAACAGGTTGGCACCCTTGCGGTCGCCACCGTAGAGATCGGTGGAGGGGGAAGTGAGCGGGAGGAACACGATGCCGCGCTCCTGATCGACACTGAGGATCGACCATGCGTTGACGCCGCCGCGATCCTTCCACGATTCTCCTTCCCATGTGTCGTTGCCGAACTCGCCCGCGCGCGGAACGGTGTGAAACTGCCAGACGAGTTTGCCGGTCACGGCGTCGAAGGCGCGCACATCTCCCGCTGGCCCCTTGGGTTCACCATCGGAAGCGAGCGCACCGCAGATGACGAGGTTCTTGTAAATCGACGGCGGCGACGTCATGCCGTAGCCGCGGGTGGGGAACTTGTCGGCAACGCCGGGACGCAGGTCGATCGAGCCTTTGTTGCCGAACGCGGGATCGGGCTCGCCCGTCGTGGCATCGATCGAGAACAGCTGCGCATCGAGCGTTCCGTAGAAGATGCGCTTGGCTTTGCCATCGGTCCAGTAGGCTCCGCCGCGATTGATGTAGAGATTGAACGGGCGTTCGCGGTCGATCTTCGGATCGAAAGCCCAAAGTTGTTTGCCGGTTTCCGGATCGAGCGCGATGAGCCGATTGAACGGCGTGGTGAGGTACAGGACGCCATCAACGGCGAGCGGTGTGGCTTCGAAGGCACTGCGAACCGGCAGCGTCTTGCCATCGCTCACGTCGCCGGTGTGGAATTCCCAGGCCACCTTCAACTTCGACACGTTGGCCGGAGTGATCTGTTTCAGCGGCGAATACTTCATGCCGCCGGCGTCACCGCCGTAGTGGCGCCACTCCTGCGCAGCGAGCAACGAGGCGATCGAAAAAACGGAGATCCGCATGGAGACTTATCATATCGAAGAGCCCCGAATGATCCCACGCCGCAATTTTCTCGCCGCGCCCGCAGCCTTTGCGATGCCGTTTCCCACGCCCGCCGAGGTGATCGATTGTCACGCGCATCTGACCCATCCGTCGAATCCGAATCAGGCGCGGCTGGATCGAGCGTTGATCGACGCGGCGGACAAGCTCGGCATCGGGCAGCTGTGTTGCTCGACACTTCCACCGCGCCGCCCGGCGGCGCCCGAATCGTGGCGCGAGTGCAACGAAGCCACCGCGCGAGCCGTTCAGCGATTTCCGGGCCGCGTGCTGGCCTGGGCGCACGTGAACCCGGGATATCGCGAGGCCGTGGACGATGTGAAGCGGCTCGTCGAAGACCGCGGATTCATCGGTGTGAAGCTGTACAACGAATACTGGGCCAACGAACCCGTGCTGTTTCCGTTGGTGGAACTGTGTATCCGGCTGCGCGTGCCGATTCTGCACCACGCCGGACACACGATGTGGCTTTCAGCCGCGCAACCCAAGATCAGCGACGGCAGCCATTTCTCCGATCTCGCACGGCGATATCCCGAGGCAATGATCATTTGCGCTCACATCTGCGGTGGCGGAGATTGGGAGTGGGAAATCAAGGCGCTGCGGAACGCTCCGAGCGTCTATCTCGACACCTCGGGCAGCGTGGCCGACGAAGGCGTGGTCGAACTGGCGGTGCGGACTCTCGGCGCCGGCCGCATCCTGTTCGGCTGCGACATGTCAATGACGGCAAGCATGGGACGGCTGCGCGGGGCCGAGATCGCCGAAGCCGACCGCACGCGGATCCTCGGCGCAAACATGAAGGTGCTGCTCGCACGGAGGAATGGGCGATGATCGACGTCAATGCCTATCTCGGCCACTTCGCCTTCCGCCAACTCCGGCACAACACCGCGCGCGGCCTGCTCGCCCTCATGGACAAACGCGGAATCGAACAGGCCTGGGTTTCGAGCGCCTCGGCGATCACCTACCGCAACTCGCAAGCGGGCAATGAAGAGGTGGCGGCCGAAGTGCGCGGACACACCGATCGCCTCGTGCATTTCGCCGTGCTGAATCCGGCCTATGCGGGTTGGCGCGACGATTTCAAGATCTGCGGGGACGAATTCGGCGCACGCGGACTGCGCCTCTATCCGCGTTGGCACCACTACAGGCTCAGCGACCCGGCCTGCGTCGAACTGGTGAGGATGGCCGCCGTGAGGCGGATGCCGGTGTCGATTCCGCTCCGTGTTGAGGACCGGCGGCAGCAAAGCTGGCTCGTGGATGTGCCAGACGTGGATCAGGAGGAGGTAGCCGCGTTGATTCGCGCGGTTCCCGAGGCGCACTTCGTCCTCGGAAGTGGATCGGGCTTCGTAGGTTCGTCCCTCGGGCGGCGGACCGTGGACTTGCCTTCGAACTATTCGATCGAGATCTCGCTGGTAACGGCGGTGATCCAGAACGAACTCGGCCAGTTGCTCGATCACACCGGCCCGGTCGCGCACAGCGAGCGCAAT
>CADECY010000292.1 GCA_902825945.1 uncultured Acidobacteriota bacterium | reverse complement strand
GGAGAAGTTTCGCCTGCACACATTCTTCGAATCGCGTCTCAGTTCGGTCGGCGTCTCCGAGACCAGCTTCAAGACGGTGACCTCGCTGCGTTCGGCCAATTTGCAGGCAGGTATGTACGCGCCCATCGTGACGTCCGGCTGGCGGCACGCCAATCAGCGCCAGACTCTGTTTGTCGCGCCCCTACTCAAGAGCGGACTCTACGTGCCCGTCGAAGACATGTCCGGGCGCGGCTCCTATCCTTTCTGGTCCGGCGGATTTCGCGTGGGTCACTTCATCGAACCCGGGAAGCGTCTCCCGTGCGTTGCCGGAAGTGTTCCGGACGTGAATCGTGCCCCGGAGCTCATCAGCTACATCGATTTCAGCTTCGGCCGTTTCAATAATCTGCCGGCATCCGATTCTCGCGGCAACACGGTCCGGAACACTCGCATGTTGGTCGAAGGCTACCTGAAGATTCCCAAAACACCATTCGTAGCCGGATTCAATACCAACATCGGCATCGCCAGGCGGAAAGATTTCGTGAATCCCCCGAACGATTTCCGGTTGCTCATCGGAACCCGCTTCGACATCTCGCGTGTGCTGGGCCGGTTCGTGACGTTCAACACCCGATAGCGTCAGAACGGTGGTTACGCGTCGAAGCGATCGGAGACAGTTATCCTGGTGCAAACCTTTGCGCAAGGGCCGGATTCAGCGCCGGCCCTTGCGCGGCCGGGCCACCGCGCGGTCCGCTGATTCGCCGGGGGGCGCGCCCGGCTCCCCGAGAGCAGCGCCGATTCGGCCGAGGATGAACGGCGCGGCCTGTTCGACGAGATCCGGATGCATGCCGATGGTTCGGAGTTCCTGCCCTTTGAGGATACTGGCGAGGCCGTGGAGGCAGGACCAAATGAACAGCGCGTCCAGTTCGGGCGAATCGGCGGGGTTGCGAAAGGGTAACGCGCACAGCCCCGTGGTGAGCAACTCGAAGGCGTGTTTTGCCTGCTCCATCATGGCCGGATGTTCGCGCGGATCGGGCTTGCGGGTCTCGAACATCAGCGTGTAGTGAAGCGGATGACCGGCAGCGTATTGCAGATACGCCCGGCCCATGTTGCCGAGATCCTCCGCGGCGTCGGCGCTCCGAGGCCGCGCTTCCAGGTATTCGGCGAAATTGGCGAACGCGCGGCGAACGACTTCCGCAAGGATGTGATCGCGGCTCGGAAAGTGTTTGTAAGGGGCTTGGTGGGAAACTCCGAGGCGACGCGCGACTTCGCGCAAGCTCAGCGACTCCACCCCAGACTCCCCGATGATGCGGAGCGCTTCGCGCACGCACGCTTCCCTCAAGTCCTCGTCCCTGCGCCGCCGCGTCTTCATCTGGTCCGTAACAACTCGGCCGCCATGCAGCCGGTCAACCTTACGAGTTTAGCCGGCCGGACAGCCCCTTACCTGACATCGAGCGTGATCGCCAGCGCCGTACCCGTAGCCGCCACCCACAAAACGCAGAAGCCCGCGGTGAGCGCCGCCGCCAAACGGTCAGCCGCGATTCGGCAAACCAGCGCGGCAAAGACCGGTCCCGCTTGCATCAAGTGTAAACCGAGAAAATGGGGAATGCGGAGGTCACCCGCAGCGAGCGACCATCCCGTGAAGGGCACGCGGGCTGCGCCTATCGGCTCGAGGCCGGCATGATGCGAGAGCCGGCCGCCCATCGCGAGGCCCGTCAGAATCGAGAGCGCGGCGCTGGCGAGGAAAGAGCAAACGATTCCCCATCGGACCGGCTGAGAAACCGCCATCTTGCGATCTCGCATCGCCACCAGCCCCACCACCGCCGCGCAAAGCACCAATGCGATGGCGGCGGCCGCCATCAGGGAGTACATCGCCGCGTGAAACGCCGTGGAGAGATTGAAGTGCGAGGGTTGCCCGCGCGCCGCCTGGATCGCGATGTAGCCGATTTCGAAGAGCGAGCACGCGGACGCCGCCACGCAGGCAATCCGCACAGCCCGGCTCCGCCTCGCCTCGAAGCCGAGTACTGACACCGCCCACGCGAGCGTCGCGGCGTAAAGGCACGTCGACAATCCGAACTTCACCGGCTTCATCCACACGCCCTCGCCAGCCAGTTGCCGAGGATCGGCGGTGGAGGCCACCAGCGCCGCAAGCGCGTAGCAGAGTGACAGCACAGCGGTGAGCCACAACACCCGCTGCGGACCCGTTGATCGGCTCATGAAAGTGATGGCCGCGTCATCGACGCCATGATGCGTTTCATGATCGACACCCGCAGGAAACGCGGCGCGGTCATCAGCGAGTAGTAGAGTACCTTGCCCAGCCGGCCCGCAATCACCGACGTGCGGTTCTTCGCCAGCGCGGCGGCGATGTCATCGGCCACGGCCACGGCTGTATCCGCGGAACCGAACTTCATTCCCGCCCGCCGGGCGAACCCCGATTCCGCCGGACCTGGAATGGCGCGGAGCACCAGCACGCCGGTTCCTTTCATCTCCTCCGCGAGTGCCTCCCCCAAGCTCTGAACGTAGGCTTTGGTGGCGGCGTAGTTCGCCGAACGCGCCACGCCCTGAAAAGCGACGATAGAACTGAGCAGAACAATCGCTCCCCGCTTCCGGGCCGCGAACCGGCGCGCGAACCGGGAGGTGAGGTCCAACACCGCGCGGCAGTTGACGTCGACCATGGCGAGTTCCGCGGCAGGGTCGGATTCGAGGAACGCACCGCCGCTGCCGAAACCGGCGCTGTTGATGAGAATCCCCGTGTCGAGGTCGAGCGTGGCTTGCTCTAGCTTTTCCGCGGCGCCCGGCGCGGCCAGATCGAGCGGAACCACCT
The DNA here is from genome assembly GCA_902825945.1 of uncultured Acidobacteriota bacterium. Lineage (GTDB taxonomy): Bacteria > Acidobacteriota > Terriglobia > Bryobacterales > Bryobacteraceae > SYLY01. Next base: position 1,207 of record CADECY010000292.1, on the reverse strand, counting down.
TGGCACGCGAGCCGCGAGACTCGATGTCCGCGGCGAGTCTCGTCAAGGATTGCTCGTTCCTCGCCACTAGCACGACGTTCACACGAGCCGAGGCCAAGCGCAGCGCAACTTCGCGGCCGATTCCGCTGGAGGCGCCCGTCACGATCGCCCACTCACCGAACCTCCGGAGCGCACCGGAGGTCACTTGGCCACCTTCACGGCGATTCTGCGATCTTCACGGGACATCGCGACCCTGGCTTCTTCGAACTTCGGCGCCCGCATCGAGGGGCGCGCATTGTTCGAGACGCCCCACGGCTCGGTGGGAATGCCGAGCAGGTTCTTGTCGGTCTTGCCGTTCCCGTTCAGGTCCACCGAGACCGCCACGGCAAGCGGCCCGGGCGAGACGTCCTTGAAGCGGCACTCCACCTCGGGCGCGGCCTTGACGCGGGTGGAGGCCACGGCTTTGGCGGAGTTCATTGGGAAGCCATCCGCGGAACGGAAGAGGGCGCACGCCACTTCGCCTTTGCCGGCGGGGGCACCGGTGACGGTCACGATGAGATCGGCCGCGGAGGCGGCGGTCGCGAGGAGGATCAAGCAGAGGAGGGATGATCTGGTTGACATTGTCTACCTCGGTTGTATCAAAATCGGTAGACAGTGTCAACCACTTTTCGTGACCGAGCGGCTGATGTGATCCAGCCGGGTCTCGATGACCTTGCTTCTGGCGTCGCGTGGGCCGCACAACGTGGTGGTCACTGCGGCTATTGATTGTCGAATCGGCTGGGCCGGTGGGCCGGAACGTGCCTCAGAGTCCGACTCGAGTGAGCATGCTCTCCACCCAATCAACCAAAGGCGCAAGTCCGCTGGCGGATGCCGCCTGCCGCGCACGGGTTGCCGCTTCGGCGGCCTCCGCGTCTCGGTCCGCCGCCTTCCAGAGGAAGGCCAGCCTCGCGCAAACCTGCGCGAAACCATTTGCATTCTGCTCGGCCGTGAAGAGGCGAGCGGCCTCGGTGAAGAATCCGAAGGCCGTCGCGGGATCTCCGTCGTGAGAGAGCGCGACGTCGCCCAGCGACTGCAGCGCGTTGGCCCGGCCCAAGTTATCCTGCTCGGACTCATAGAGCTTCAGGGCCTCCTGGTAGCGCTCTCGCGCTCCCGCCACATCCCCGGTCCGGCTCTCCAGGTCGCCCAGCGACTGCAGCGTGTTGGCCCGGCCCAAGTTATCCTGCTCGGA
>CADECY010000291.1 GCA_902825945.1 uncultured Acidobacteriota bacterium | reverse complement strand
CGCAGCGGAATGCGCGTGGCCTGACGCAGGACGCGGTGATGCTGGCCTTGCTCGAGGATCGCGAGCGCGGAGTGATCGTTGGCGTGGCCGAGGTCGAGCCCGATGGTCACGCGGCGTTGTTGCGTTGGTTCACCGAAGTAGATCATTGGAGGAAGAAATAGCCGTGAATGAACGTGAATGAACGCGAATCCATTTGAGCCGAAGACCGGTCCCACGCGGTCGCGGCTCCGGGCGCGGTCATGTTTGCCACGGGCTGTAGTCCTCCGTGAGAACGTTCGAAAGGAGTTCTTGTGAGAAGATTTGCTCCTTGGCATCGGCGAATTGGCAGAGGTATTCTTGCCGGAATGCCACGTCGCCGAGCGTCAAGCGCTCCTCCCCCAGGAAGGCCGGCTCGATGCGCAGGCACTGTGTCGCCGGAACCGTGATGCGGTGCCACGGACGGTTGCTGGTCCACTCGGCGTGGAAGAAGCCGTGGCGTCCGCGCGGAGTCGACAACAAAATCAGGCGTGCGCCCGGCGCGGCGGCGAGCATCGGACGGACGGCTCGATAGATCGCGTCCGGCACCATGGCCGCTTCGTCGATGATGACGAGAGAGGGCGCGGAGAAGCCGCGAATGGTCGCTTCATTTCCCGGCAGCGCGACGGCGCGTGAACCGTTGTCGAGAGCGAGCGAGAAGCGATTCGAACCATCGCCCGAGATGGCGAGACCGGCGCGGCGGCAGAAGTCCGAGACCTTGCGGAGCATCTCGGCCGACTGGCGCTGACTTGGCGAGACGATCACGGCGAGCGAGCCCGCGTGCGCGACGCAGAGGTGATGCACGGCAAGGATCGCGACGATGGTCGATTTGCCCCACTGGCGCGTGCAGTTGAGAATCGCTCGCGGCGCGGCGGAGCGGAGAAGGTCCACCTGCGCGAGATCTGGCTCGAAGCCGAGGTGTTCGCGGGCAAACAGGACCGCGTCGAGCGAGTTCGAGAGCGGGAGGCGCATGTCAGGCGGCCTCGACCTTGAATCCGAGTTGCGCTTCGACGGCGCGGAGCGATGCAGCGACCTGTGCGCGGATCTCGGGATGCGGCGCGAGCGCATCGAGGACGGTGCGGGCGAGGATTTCGACGGCGTCGGGTCCGATGGCCGGAGTGGCAGGGACCGCGGAGGCGATCTTCAGTGCGAGGCCCAACTGCCGCGTGAGGATCGAGAGCGTGCCTTTCGCGCACGGATTGTCCGAACCGTTGGTGGAGTGAAAGAAGCCGAGGGTCTCGGCGTAGAGGTCCTCGAGGCGCTCGCGGAGTTTCGGCGCGGCGAGAGCGAGCCTGCGGTTGAGGATCTGCTCACCAGCGGCGATCAGTTCCGGGATGTGCGAATCGCGGTGCCGGTGAAGCGCGGACTTGGAGAGGCCGAAGAGGGCCGCGGTCCGGCGGAGCGAGTTCGCGAGGAGATGCCTGTCGATCTCGGCGCGGCGCTTGTCGGCGCAGATGCAACACTTGGGCTCGTGGCCCGGTTTGCGCCAAGCGGCCGCTTCCGTTGCCGCATCCGGAGATGTCGAGGCGGTGGCCTCGTTCGCGTGCGAAGCGTTGGCTTCGAGTGTAGACGTGGAAAGTGACATATCCTTCCCCCTTATTCAGTTGTGGTGCCGTGGCGTAAGTGCCTCGGCTGTGCCGCCGTGACGGGCGGCTCGCATTGTGTGCGATTGTCGCTTTTCGCGGTTGTTGAAAGAATCCGTTGCCGCGTAGCGAGCGGGTGGTCCGGAGCCGGAACCCGCGATGTGAGCGTGAACTTCACGCCCGGCTCTATTGAAGCACAGCGTGTCAAGTGTTTTGGGGGGTGTTTTGGGGTATTCCGGGCGTGATTCCGGGAGGGTGAACCACGCAAGCTTTTTCCGCTCAATTGGTTACGGAGATAGCAACTTTATTTTCAATTGTTGTGACCGGGCAAAAGGACATCAGCCGCCGGCCCCTGCTGCGCGGGTCTTGGCCGGTGGGTTCCCCAGAGGGCGCAAGCGGCGATAGACCGTCGCGAGGGCCCAATCGGTGACCTCGCGACGGAAACTCGGGTCGTTCATGTAGCGGATGAAGATCTCTTCGTTCTGGTCGATGCGCTCGACAAAGAGGCGCTCGAGCAGGCTCTTGAATACCAGGGCGAACTTGTCCTCGGGATTGGCGGCGGCGGCCTCGCGGAGCCCGTCATCGGCGACGGCGGCTTCGACGATCTGGTCGAGGAAGAGTTGGTCGGCGGTCGAAGCCTTCTTGCGGAACGATCTTGTAGCCTTCCCCAAGAAGGTCCCCCTCAATGACATCCTCGAAAGCCGACTCGCTCGTCCTGTTCATGCGCTCGCTCCCAATACGAACCTGGCGTTTTCGCGCCGCAACATCTCATAGGGCGGCATGCACGCCACACCCAAGCCGCCGCAGACGTCAGGGATCTGGATCTTGCCTCCCGGTCTCTGGAATGCCTCGTAGGTGACGATCGCGAAGCCAGTCTCGAGCGCCTGGGCCACGAGGTAGTAATCCGCCGCACCCAAGAAAGCCGAGATCCTGTCGCTCGAGTAGTTCCGAGCGGAGGCCCAAGCGGTTACCGCCTTGAAATGGGCCGCACTGTCATCGCCCGGCTGGAGGAAGAACGAGTCCGGTAGCCGATGGAGCCATTCAGCCAGTTCATCGTTGCCTCGGTCAATCTCCACGCGAACTTGCTCGACGCTGAAGACGACACCAGCCCGGTGTTGGCCCTCGATCCACTCCCAGAAGGCCGGGCAAAAATCGAAGCCGTAGTGGAAGTTCTTGGCCGTGATCAGGACGTTGGTGTCCAGCAAATAGGGCATCAGCGATGGAACCCCAATTCCTGGGCCAATCCATCGAACGTTGCCATGCGCTTGAAGCCGAGCAGGCGCATGGCGTCAGTGAAGGGGGTACGACCGTTGAGAGTGTCGGCTACAAGAGCATGCTCGAAGCGCCTGCTGACGCGAACTCCGAGAGTGCGATAGAAGTCGCCCCCTCCCGCGCCGGCGGGCGCGGCGAGTCCTTCGAGCTTCTCGCGTTCCCCCTGGTAGGCAGCGTTGAACTGTTCCCGTGTGGGGAAGGCCCCCGACTCCCACATTCGGCGAAGGATGACGAGAGTGCTTACCTTGAAGCGGCGCGCGAGCCTAGCTGCGGCGGCATCGGATGGCTCCCCGGGCCGCAGATCCTCTTGAATCATGGCCAAGGGAACGAGCATTTCCGCGGCGACCTGATTGCACCAGCGCTCCGTCTCCTGGTCAGGGAACATCGATGCCTCGGCGTCCGAAAGCGCAGACTCGCCGAGCGCGAGATGAGCGAGTTCGTGAGCGATGGTGAACATTTGGGCGGATTTCGAGTCGGCCCCGTTGACAAAGACGAGCGGAGCGACGGGGTCGGCCAAGGCGAAGCCGCGAAACTCCTCCGGATCGAGCTTGCGGTGCGTGTTGCTTCCCACGATGCCGCTCACCATGATGAGAATGCCGGCGTCTTCCACGGCGAGTATCATGCGGCGCAGGGCCTCGGTCCAGGTCCGGTCTTGGCTGCGTTGCTCCACGTCGAACGTGACCGCTTCGCGGATCACGTTCGCGGCCGTGGGAATGGGCACAGCTTTCGTGAGAGAACCGACCAGAGCCACCCGTTCGATGCCCTCTTCGCGGCCGAAGTCCCGGAACCATGCTTGCCGCTGCTGGCAGAGGTAGATGGTATCGAGCAAGTCACCGCTGGGGCGGCGCAACGTTTCGGCGCGTCTGGTGCGAAAGTCGGGGATCGGGAGTAACTCCCGAGGGGGGGCGTCGAGGAAGAAGTAGCCTAAGGGTGTGTATGTGGCGGCGGCGAAGTTCTCGAGCTGACGGAGGGTAGGGGTGGACTGGCGTTCAAGCCAGGCGTTGAGCTTCGGGAAGCGGCGTTCCAGGGCCTCTGGCTGCTTGCCGGAGCGTTCCACGGCCCAGCGGAGGATTTCGGGGGCTACGACCACATGGTTCATGGTATCGCCATCGGCGGGACTGGGAGTGGGCTCTCTACGCGGCG
>CADECY010000290.1 GCA_902825945.1 uncultured Acidobacteriota bacterium | reverse complement strand
GGCGGGTGCGATGGGATGGTCCGTCGCCGTTGCGGATCGAGCGGGTGGAGTGAGGACCGCGGATGCTCTACACGATCGTGATGGACTACAGAGGCGGCACTTATGTATCACAGACCGAGGCAGACGACGTAGCTGGGGCTGTTCGTGCGTGGGCATTGGCTCTGAATCCGAAGGAGGTCGCTGATCTCGGCCACGCGGGGAAGGCGGAGCTAATCGAGCAATTGCTCGAGGGGGGCCAATCGCCGGTCTCACTCGAAGGTGTCGTCAATGTTTGGTGCACCTCCTGTTCGGTATCCGATGAGCTTTGCCTAATCAATATTGTGTCAACCGTGCGTGGCAGCATCCCGAGTCTCGAGCGATTCTCAAGGGCCGCATTCGATAAGGAGTACTCGCGGGCCCCCTCAGACCGGAGCCTGAGCGATCAATTGCAGGATGAGATTCAGGCGCTGCTGCACGAAACGACGATGCCGGCTTTCCAGGTTGTAGCCTGCGCGCTCAACAGTGCTGGCCACAACTTGCGGCATTATGGGGAACCAATTCCGGGAGACATATCTCTCCGTGATGAAAGCAACGGTGATGCGGGTTACCACTGCGATCTGCGCGTGGGAGTCGACACGGTGATCTCGGTTGGATTTCGGGACACAGTAAACCTCAGCGATCTCGACGAGGACGTCTAGAGCGGCTACGGCAAGAGATCGTTGATCGCCTTTATCGCGGCGGAGTCGAACTTGCGCTTGCGGTCATAGGTGAGCAGTCCGTTGACCTCCTGCTCGACGTCGGTGATCTGCGTGTAACAGATTCCGGCGATGGCGGGGATTTTCGCGATTGCTTCGTAGAGCGACTTCAAGCGGGCGACGGCGTCTTGGGGAGTCTTCTCGACTCCGGCGTAGCCCCAGGAGTCCGCGGGGACGTTGCTGTCGCGCGGGATGTAGGCGACGCCGCCGAATTCGGAGAGCAGGAACGGTTGGCCTTCGTACCTGCCGAATCCGGGAGCCCAGATGGCACGGCCGTTGTCGGGGATGCGAGAGCCGGGTTTGCCGAGGTCTTTGTATTTCGCGTAGAGGCGTTCTCCGTCGCGTGCGTAGTCGTGAATCGTGAACAGGTCCATCGTATCGACATGCTCCCAGCCGTCGTTTTCGACGACGGGCCGGGTCGAGTCGAGCGACTTGGTGAGCCAGTAGAGCGATCGCAGGTGGTTCTGCTGGCGCTTGTCGGAGAGGTTCGGCACGCCCCAGCTTTCGTTGATCGGAACCCACATGACGACGGAGGGATGATTGTAGTCGCGCTCGATGACTTCGGTCCATTCCTTGGTGAATCGGGCCGCGTAGTCCGCGTCGTACTCATAGGCGTTCGCCATTTCGTCCGAGACGAGGAAGCCGAGTTTGTCGGCCCAATAGAGGAAGCGTGGATCCTCGAGCTTCTGGTGTTTTCGAACGCCGTTGAAGCCCATCTCCTTCGAGACGTTGATGTCGAACTTGAGCGCCTCGTCGGTGGGCGGAGTCAGGGTCGACTCGGGCCAGTAGCCTTGATCGAGCAGCCACTTCAGGTAGACCGGGCGGCCGTTCAGGAAGTAGCGGCCATTGTTCAGTGTGATCTCGCGGATTCCGAAGTAGGAGCCGACCTTGTCGAGAGTGGCACCGTTGCGGCGGACTTCGTAGGTGACGTCGTAGAGGTTCGGTGTGAGGTGCGTCCAAAGCGCGGGATTGAGAATGCGGAGTTCGAGGTGGGCTTGATCACGAGTCGTGGTGGCGGAGCCTTCCGCGACCTTCTCGCCATTCCGCGTGACCGTGGCCTTCAGTTCCGTCCCATCGGCGGAGCGGGCGATCTTGGCTTCGAATCGCACGCGGCCGTCGTTGTGGGTGGTGACGCGAATTTTGTCGAGGTAGGAGTCGCCCGCCGATTCGAGCCAGACCGACTGCCAGATCCCGGAAGTGCGCGTGTAGAAGATCCCGCGCGACTTCTTTTCCCAATACTGCTTGCCGCGCGGAATGAAGCGATCCGTAGGCGGGTCTTCGGCCTTCAGCACGATCGTGTTATCGCCAGCCTTCAGCAACGGCGAGATGTCGAATTTGAACGGCGTGTTGCCGCCCTCGTGCGATCCAGCGAATTGGCCGTTGATCCAGACCCAGGCACGGTAATCGACGGCGCCGAAGTGGAGGAGCGTGCGTCCGCTCCAACCGGCAGGAGGCGTGAAGGTGCGGCGATACCAGATCCAGGGATGAAATCCCGTGTCGCCGATACCCGACAGTTTCGTTTCGAAGGCGAACGGCACGGTGATCGAGCGTGAGAATCGGGATGGCTGTCCAGCGTTCGCATCGTCGAACTCGAACTGCCACGGCCCGTTCAGCGAAAGCCAGCGGGCACGCTCGAACTGAGGCTGCGGGTACTCGGGACGGGGAATATCGGCGGCAGCGGCCATCAACGCGGCAGCGAAAAGCAGCGTGGTCTTCATCTCCCGATTAGTGTACACTGGGAACTGTAACCGTTTCGGTTACATAAATGGCCGGCACCACGAAATTCGCAATGGCGATTCATACGGCGGGAATGCTCGCGTTCGCCGAGAGCGGGTGCGTAAACTCGGAATCGATCGCGCGGAGCGTGAATACGAACCCGGTGGTGGTCCGGCGCATGATCGGAGTGCTCGCGCGGCATGGGCTGGTGAAGGTACGCAAGGGACAGGGCGGAGGAGCGGTGTTGGCGAAGCCTCCGGAAAAGATCACGCTCGCCGAAATTTATCGAGCGGTCGAGAGCGGGCCTGTTTTTCAGATTCCTTGTCTCGGTCAGAAGCATCCGTGTCAGGTAGGCAGGCATGTCGGTCCTGTGCTCGAGGAGATCTTTGCTGACGCCGACCGGGCGATGCAGGCGAAGCTGAAACGCGTGACATTAGCGGACGTAATCCGGGCCGTGCAGCAAAAAGGGGAGTGCGGATGAACGGGAAAGAGAAGAAGAAGCCGATCAACTACGCCAACGCTTTCACGGAGGCGCGCAAGCTGATTTGGTCGCACCGCTGGCGGCTGGCCACGGGACTATTGCTGATGCTGGTGGGACGCGCGCTTGCAATGGTGATGCCCGCATCGACGAAGTGGGTTGTCGATGAGGTGATCGGCAAAGGCAGGACCGACATGCTTTGGACGGTGGCGGTGGCTGCGGCGGTGGCGACGATGCTGCAGGCGGCGTGCTCTTTCGCGAACTCACGCATCCTCGGTGTCGCCGCGCAACGGGCGATCACCGAGATGCGCAAAGAGGTCCACGCGCATATCGAGCTGTTGCCGGTCCGATACTTCGACTCGATGAAGACGGGCCAGTTGATCTCGCGGATCATGCGGGATGCCGAGGGGATTCGCAATCTCGTGGGCACCGGGCTCGTGCAATTGACCGGGGGACTCGTGACAGCGGCAATCGCCCTCACCGTGCTGTTCTACATCAACTGGAAGATGACGGCGATCACGCTTCTGGTGCTCGGAGCGTTCGGGCTCGGCATGGCAGTTTCGTTCAAGCGGCTGCGTCCGATCTTTCGCGAACGCGGTGAGCTCGAGTCCAATCTGACGGGCCGGTTGTCAGAGTCATTGAGCGGAATCCGGATCGTCAAGGCGTACACCGCCGAACGGAGAGAGCGCCTGGTGTTCGCGAAGTCGGCGCACAAGCTGTTCCGGAACATCGCGCAATCGATGACGGGCGTATCGATGATGATGGCATTCTCGAACACGATCATCGGCGCGATCGGGCTGGTGATTTTCCTCGTGGGCGGTCAGGCCGTTCTCAACAAGGAGATGACGCTCGGCGATCTATTCATGTATGTCGCGTTCACGAGCATGATGGCGATGCCGATCGTCGAACTCGCTTCGATCGGGACGCAGATCACCGAGGCTTTCGCGGGACTCGACCGGATCCGCGAAATCATGACGATGCGGACCGAGGTGGACGAAGACGCGACACGCCAGCCGGTGGGCGAGGTTCACGGAGATGTGCGCTTCGAGAATGTCTCGTTCGAGTACGATGAGGGCGTGCCTGTCTTGAATAGCGCC
>CADECY010000289.1 GCA_902825945.1 uncultured Acidobacteriota bacterium | reverse complement strand
GGCCGCAAGGAACGCCTCGGCAAGCTGAAGAAACTCGAGAGCGTCATCACCGCGCACGGCGACGTCGCTGCCGGCCGGACCATCTTCTTCGGCAGCAAGTCCGGCTGCGGAAGCTGCCACACGATCGGCACCGAAGGCGGCCACGTCGGCCCGGACCTCACCTCGATCGGCGCCATCCGCTCTCCGCATGACCTGCTCGAAGCGATCATCCTCCCGAGCGAGAGCTTCGTCCCCGGTCACGAAGTCTACCGCGTCGAAACCGAACGCGAGATGTACTCGGGAGTCCTCAAGAGCGGAGGACGCGGGGCCGACGCAGTGATCCTGGTGACGGGTCCGAACGACGAGATCCGCATCCCGCGCAAGGACATCAAGAAGATGGGCCTCGCGCCGATTTCACTGATGCCGGAAGGCTTCGATGAGGTGCTGTCACAGAAGGAGCTAACGGACCTGATGGCCTTCCTGCGGGCGCAGACCGCGCGTCCCTCTGGGTCGAGTCAGGGGGCGATGTAGCGCTTTGACCCATTCGATCTGAGCCAGGATCTGGCTGATCGTGCGGGTGAAGGCAGCCCACGCATCTTACGCGTCCCCGGTGCGGATCGGCTCGCGATGCACGTCGATGCCTTCCTGCCTGTCCCTCGCAAACCGGCGTCTGACGCCGGAACGTGCACTCGCTCAGCTTGCGGCCGGCCCGGCTGAGACCGCTTTGTCACCGCCATGGACAGTTGATCATCACGTTCGACGATGACTTCGTTACCGTGTTCGATCTTGCACGCGCGTCGCGAATGGGTTCGGCGTCGCAGGCGGAAGGGGTCAGGCTTGTATGGAGCCGGACAGACTCGCCTCCAGTTGTTCACTCACTGAGAGCCCTTCGGCCAACACCTCATAGAGGAGAAGCTATGCGGCAAAGCCCAATCGCCGCAACGCCAGCCCCACCAGCCGTTCATCGAACAACCGCAGCTTCCGTTCCGAGGCCTCGGCCCCCGCGGGCCATCTCCCCATGCCCGCCCGGACCCCGGCCACCGTCGCCTCACACCCCTCGCGCCAAATCAGCCAGTCGGCCGAGGCCAGCAACTCCATCCCCAGCGGCGACTCGAACCCTTCGATCCGCTCCGCTGTCCGGTCCAGAATCCGCCGCAAATTCTCCGCGCCCGGTTGCCGCAAGTAGAGTTCCACTCGCGGCCTCCGCGCCTCATCGAACCAAATCGTGTCACTCGGCCCCGCATCGCTCAGCCGCTTCTCGCAATGCAGGTAGCTGCCGTCCAATCCATCGAGCAGGTGCCGCAGCTTGTCCGAATGCGGGCCGCATTTGTCCGCCGCGAATTCGAGCCGCAACGGATCTTCGATCTGGAACTCGCCGATCGTCCGCATCAGGAACCAGCAGAGCTTCTGCACTTCGAGATACGTGCACTCGATCCCGAGCACCCAGTACCGCCACACCATCTCCGCGACCAGCACCCGCGCCGGAGACAGTTCCTCCACGCCTCTCCGCTTCGCGACGTTCTGATACGCCTCCGGGGGCTCGAACACCATCACTTCGACGCCGTCCAGATCGCCCAACGCTCGCTCGATCTCGGGCCTCACATCTCGCCAATCGAGTCCGCCGTTTCCACAGCCGAGCGGCGGGATCGCGATCGAGCGAATCCCCAGTTCCACGATCACGCGCCGTAAGTCTGCCAGGCCGCTGACGATCCACTCGATCTGCGACGGATTCCGCCAATGTTGTTTGGTCGGAAAGTTGATGATCCATCGTGGACCGCCGAGCTTGCCCGTCTCGGTGACGAACATCCGCCCCGTCGCCACATCGCCAGTCCTACAGGCCCGCGCGTAGGCCCGGAAATTCTCGGGGAACGCCTCCTTGAACATCAGCGCGATGCCCTTGCCCATCACGCCCACTGTGTTGACGGTGTTCACGAGCGCCTCCACCGGTGCGGTCAACAGGTTGCCTTGATGGAGGGTGGTCATTAGAAGTACCATTCACGGCGTGCATGGACGGGAACGTTCAGTCCCCGGCTCGCAACTTCCCGCTCGATCGCCATCCGCACATTGCTCGAATGGCAGCAGAGTCCGAGTATCGCATCGAGCGGCAGCTTCTTCCAAATCAGCGCCTCCGCCTGATAGCGCTCTTTTCTGCCAGGATCGTCCGGGTCATGCTGGAAGTTGCGGCTTTGAAGGAGCGGCCAGTCGATCCGGTCGAGGTGCTCGAGATCGTCGAAGTACTCGGTTGTGACCGGAAGAGCATGCTCACTGGTGAACGCAAAAGGTATCCCCAGTTCCGCAACCCGCCGCATCGACGAAACCACGAAAACGATATCTCTTCCTTCCATCCGCCGAACGCCGCCATAACCGGTGAGGATGTTGTACAGCATGATGGAGAACGGCGTGAAGTAGAAGGGCACGTAGTCCGCCAACAGTCCACGCGGCCCAACGGAAACCGCACGAGGCCGGCGCCGCTGAATCAGATCCGTGTTGCCGATCTCGACGAAGTTCGGATCTTGGATCTCCCCGGTCCTGGCGTGAAGACCATGGTCCAAGATCCACGGGAGATTGGACCGGTGAGTGATCCGGAAGATCAGGGCCTTTTCGGGATTGAGGATCAACGCCATGGAAAGAAGGTGAAATGCGCACAGCCCGCGCAGGCGCGGCAACAGACTTCCAGCAACACGCAGCGGGTCGCGCGCCAGAGCGAGTCCGTCGTGAGCGTCTAAGAACGCCGCGCCGACCGCATACCCGCCAGCACGGGCAACTCGGCGTCTGAGTGTCCTCTCCTCATTGTGGCCGAATCGGCAAGATTCCGGGGCTGCTCCAACCAGGATCACCTCGAGTTGTCCCGCCAGCAGCATCCGCAACGTCATGGCGGCGACGCCTTCCTGATCTCGATGAGAAATGTTCGTAGCGCGCCCAACAGTCCGAACGCTCATGCGAGAACCATAACCACGATCACGCTTCTCGGCAGCGCCTCGAGTGGCTTCCCTTGAATGACAATGCGGTCACGGCGACGTCACAAGCCACGATGCCGCACCGGCAATGAAGCGCCTCACCTTGCGGCCCCGCGCCACACGCGTAGGATGCCCTTCTTTACGATGATACGCCCACAGGCAATCCGGATTCCCCATCTGTGGAGACCGCGGGAAACGCCCTCCCGCATAGCCGGTCGTTTGACGACAATAAGGCAGTAGCCAATGTCGACCCACCAGGACCACGCAAACCTCATCTGGCAGATCGCCGGCCTCCTGCGCGGCCCCTACCGCCCGCCCCAGTACGAGCGCGTCATGCTGCCCATGACGGTCCTGCGCCGCTTCGACTGCGTGCTCGCCCCCACCAAAGACAAAGTCCTCGCCGAGCAGCAACTGGCAAGCTCGAAGGTGACGCTCTCGACGCCCGCCTCAACAAAGCCGCTGGCGGCCAGCGCTTTCACAATCACTCTCCGCTCGACTTCGCCAAGCTGAAAGGCGACCCCGACCACATCGCCCAACACCTCATCGGCTACATCAAGGGCTTCTCGGCCAACGTCCGCCGCATCTTCCAGTACTTCGAGTTCGAAAACGTAAAGTCGCAGGGGCGGGCGACGTGGTCTTCAACAAAATGCGCATGTGGCAAGGAGCGGTCGGTGTCGCGCCAGAAAACGGGCTCGTCAGTCCCGACTATGTCGTCGCGTCACCGAACGGAGAACTGCAATCGGAATATGCCGGTCTCCTATTTAGGACGCCAGTAATCATTGCTGAGTGTGGTCGATGGTCGCATGGTCTCGTATGGGCCCGGCTCAGGCTCTACTGGGACGAGTTTCGGGATATCTCTGTGCCCCTGCCACCACTCTCAGAGCAACGCGCGATCGCGGCCGATGTTGCGCAGGGTGCCCGAACGCTCGATGATCTCACAACCTCAGCGAATCGAAGAATCTCCTTGTTGAGGGGCGCCGGTCCGCCCTGATCGCTGAAGCGGTCACCGGGCGAATCGATGTGGAGAGCGCTCTATGATCGTCACGGCTCGAGCTTGCGAACCCGCACAGCGTGGTCTCGGCCATTTTCGGCTCTGTAGCACAATTCGTGGGTGTGAATAAGCGGGTAAGGGCGAAGGTGTAAT
>CADECY010000288.1 GCA_902825945.1 uncultured Acidobacteriota bacterium | reverse complement strand
TGCGGAACTTCACCTTCGGGTTATGCTTGGCGAGCGTTTTGGTGATCGCCGCCGTGAGAGTGGTTTTGCCGTGATCGATGTGACCGATGGTGCCCACGTTCACGTGCGGTTTGCTACGGTCAAATTTTTCCTTCGCCATTGGCTACCTCGAGTGCCGTCCTGAAATTTTTGGGGAATTTGAAATGCTAGAGGGGAATTCTGGAGCCGATGACCAGGATTGAACTGGTGACCTCGTCCTTACCAAGGACGCGCTCTACCAACTGAGCTACATCGGCCCGAATCCGTTATGATACCAAGGACTGCCGCCGGCCCGCAAGCTCAATGGACAGGCAAGGTTGACGCCGGTTCACCGGCCCCCTTGGATAGAACGCGGCCGAAGGCACGCGCCAAGTCCTCGAACCGGAATGGTTTCGACACGTAGTCGTCCATTCCCGCCTCCAGGCATTCACGGCGGTCGGCGTCGCTCGCGCTGGCCGTCAGGCCGATGATCGGAACGCGGCGCCCGGCCTCGGCCGACCGGATGATCCGGGTCGCCTCTAACCCGCCCATTTCCGGCATGTGAACATCCATCAACACGACATCGAACCCACCGGACCGGCAAGCCGCGACTGCCTCGGCGCCATTCGGCACCACGATCGCCTGGTGTCCATGCCGGCTCAGCAGGCCGGCGGCGACGCGTTGATTCACCAGGTTGTCCTCGACGACGAGAACTCGAAGCTGGGGGATGCCCGGCGATGGTTCGGGTACCCTGGCCGGCCCGGGAGGAACGAAAGAGGGTTGCATCGGCAGTACAAACGAAAACACACTGCCCCTGCCCGGCTCGCTTCGTACTTCCAAGGTGCCTCCCATCAGCCCGATCAGCCTGTGGCAAATGGCGAGACCGAGCCCCGTTCCCCCGAACTTGCGGGTCGTGTCGTTGTCGGCCTGGGTGAAGGCCTCGAAGATCAGTGGCTGTTTGTCCCGGGCAATGCCGATGCCCGTGTCGGTGACGGCGAAGCTAGCCTCCCATATGTCACCCGCGCGGGCCGATACATCGATCGAGACCGACCCGCGATCGGTGAACTTGATCGCGTTCCCGGTCAAGTTCATCAACACCTGGCGCAGGCGCGTGGGATCACCAATCAGGTGTGGCGGCGCCCCGGAGATTGTCGCCGAGAGGTGGATTCCCTTTCCCCTCGCCTGCGGTTCGAACAAATGGACGACGCTCGTGACGAGTTCCTCGATGTCGAACGGAATCGATTCGAGCGCCATTCGTCCGGCGTCGATCTTGGAGAAATCCAGCAAGTCGTTGAGTAGGCCCAATAGCGTCTCGCCGGAGCTCTTCGCGGTGCGCAGGGTTTCGCGGTGGTGTTCCGGAACATCGTCCATCAGACTGAGTTCGAGCATTCCTAGCAGTCCATTCACCGGAGTCCGGATCTCGTGACTGATGTTGGCGACGAAGCTGCTTTTCGCTTGGCTGGCGACCTCAGCCGAGCGGCGCGCAGCTTCCAGTTCGGCTTCGCGACGCAGTCCGCTCGTGTATTCACGATGAAAATGGGCGCCTTGCCGCAGCAGATACAGGAGGAACAGCGAGAAGATCACGGTGAGAAACGGATTCGGTCCATGCTTTCCGGGAACCAGCGTCGCGGCGAGTGGCGGAAGCCACAGGCAAAGCTGGTAGGCGGTGTGCAACCTGCGGCTCCAGGCGATTCCCGCTTGCGCGCCTGCCGAGATGCCGGTCGTGATGAGCGCGGCCGGAATCGTCGCTGTCCCGTTCTGTCCTACGACGATCAGCAGAATCGCCAGAATGCTGCCCCAGCACAGGCTCGTCGCCGCCAGCACGAGCGAGTATCCCCGCATCCAGCTCTGGGTGTCCCACATCGCTACACGCCGGAGCAGATAGGCCCGAGCGAGCGTGAGCGCAATGATGCCGATTCCTGGCCCACTAATGATCCGAAATTGGTGCGGGTCGGGCCACGTCAGGGCGCCCAGAATGATCACTCCGGCGCAGTGCGCCCAGATTCCCTGCACGCCGCTCAGCGCCACTCCGCGGCGTATCCTGGTTTCGTAGTCCGGCTCTGGGCTCACGCCCACTTCGGAATTCACAGATGCTCCTTTCGACAATTTTCCGTCCTCGCCGCCCATATCGGAATTTCTGGGATGTGCGGAACCACGTGGGGGGCGAAGCGTAATCGCATTTGACGAACTGGCGCCGGGGCTCCGGTTACGAGCAGAAATCCAGTATGCCACGATCACGGCAGCCGATCTGTCGTCACACGGACGTCGAGAAACTCGCGGCCGGAAAGCAACTCCGTTGCGGGGATGGGAGTGTCGTACTGTCGCGCCCTCGGCAGCAGGGGATGTGGTGGACAGGGGAGGATTCGAACCTCCGTAGGCCCAAAGGCCGACGGGTTTACAGCCCGTTGCTTTTGACCGCTCAGCCACCTGTCCAATTGGGGCTTCTAAAACACCGGCTAGCTTGCGTCAATCTGGAGCTGGCGGAGGGAATCGAACCCCCGACCGTCTGATTACAAATCAGATGCTCTACCTACTGAGCTACGCCAGCCCGTGGAGCAGACACCGGAACGCCCTCGCTCCGGCTCTTCACAGAGTAGCACACTCGTTCCCGAACTTGGGGTGATTTCCGCGCGCCACGAATGGTAGCATGGCTTCGATGTCATGGACGAGGCGCGGGTGGATTGGCGCGGCGGGCGCGCTGTGGGTTCCGGGACGGTCATTGGGAGCCGCCAAGCGGGTTGTCTATGTCTGCGGCGACCACGAATACGGCGGCGAGCAGACGCTCCCGCTGTTTGCCAAGGAAATGGATCAGCGTTACGGATTGACGCATACGATCCTCACATCGAAGCCGGATCAGAACGGAGAAACCGACCTGCCCGGCCTGGAGGCGTTGAGTTCCGCCGACCTCGCGGTGTTCTACCTTCGCTGGCGCCGCCTGCCGGCGGACCAGGTGGCACACATCGAGAAATACATGAAGTCCGGCAAGCCGATGCTGGGATTTCGCACGACTTCTCACTCGTTCCGTTACCCGGCCGGTGATTCGCTCGAAGCTTGGAATCGCTGGGGCGCGGAAGCGTTCGGAACGCCGCCGGGGTGGGGCGCGGACGGACACACCCATTTCGGACATCAGGCGAGCACCGATGTTCGGGTGAACGCGGAAAAGTCGCGCCATCCGGTGCTGCAAGGCGTGGCAAAGGAGTTCCATACCCGGTCGTGGCTCTACCGCGTGCTGCCGAAGTGGCCGCCCGAGGACGCCGAAAAGTTGCTGATCGGCAAGTGTATTAATCCGAACAAGCCCGCGGAGGACAATCCGGTCGCCTGGACTTGGCGGAATTCCCACGGCGGAAAGGTGTTCTATACGTCGTTGGGGCATCCGGAAGATTTCGCGGTGGAGGCATTCCAGCGGTTGTGCGCCAATGCGATTCTGTGGCTGCTCGGAAATGAAGTTCCGCGGCGTTGGAAGGGCCGAATGACGATCGAAGTTCCGTATCGGGGCATGGTGAAGCCGGGCTGACGAGCCGGCGCGGTACAATTGGCCAACTCACGAACCCTCGGAGCCAACCGGGTTCGATGACTGGAGGCAACCATGAGCACTGTCGAACAGAGGCTCGATGATCGCTATGCACGCCTTTTCGGCCGCGTGGCAGGATACCTGCCGCGGGATCGCGCGGCGGTCGATTCGTTTCACGAGGACGTTGCGGCCCGCGCGGCGTCACGGACGGAAATCATGAGCCCGTCCGTGCGAGCCTTGGCGAAACTGATTGAACGCGACGGTGTGATTCGCATGTACGCGACGGAGATGATCGATCAGGTGGATACTGCCCACCGGAACATCAAGAGCATCGGCGGGATGCTCTCGGCGCTCGACGAAATCGTGGGAACGGCGCCGGCCTACGATCGTGATCCTTCGAAACAAAATTCGTTCCCGGTGTCGACGTTGTTCACCTACGTGATGATGACGCCCGCCGGTGAGGCGATCTTCCGGATTCCCGCTTTCAACGACGCGCTTCGGGCGATTCTCTCGGAGTGGTGCGCGTTTCTCGATGGTCCGGCAAGCCGCTCCGTTCTTAACGAGGGCGCGCATGGATGGCTCTCGCAGCCTGCGTTCGAGCGTAACAAGCTGTATGAGTTCGTGATTCCCGATCC
>CADECY010000287.1 GCA_902825945.1 uncultured Acidobacteriota bacterium | reverse complement strand
CGCCTTGACCGCACGTTCAAGGCCCTTGCTGAAGCGGATCCGGACTCCCTGGTTCGTCTCGTTTGTGACATCCCCTGGGACCGGCACTTGGACATCCATCATGTCGACCGCGAGATGATCATTCCATCCCGCCCGGTCGACCACACTTATGAAGTCGCAGATTCGGAAGGAGGCTTCGTCCTCCATCTGGAGGCCTTCGCCTACGCCGACCATGAGGCCGCCGATCAGCAGATCTGGCACGCAACTCTGATCGTTGCCAAGCTGCGCCGCGCCATCCGCAGCCGCATGATTCTCCTGTCGCCGCGATATCCGGGCAATCTGCTCGACCCACCCGTGGAACTGGGTCTCGGAGACCTGCACCTCCGGCTCGACTACCAGCGCATTCGGATGTGGACCAAAGACCCCGCCCAGATCCTGGCGGTGGACCGTCCCTATCTGCTGCCCTGGGTCGGGGCCATGAGTTCCACCCAGGCCGACATTCGGGAAGCCGCCCGCCGGATCCGGCTGATCCCAGACCGGAAGCTCTCCAGGCGGTTGATGTCGGAATTGTCGATATTGCTGGGAATTCGCTATACTCGGAAAGAAATCGAGGCATTCACGGGAGACCTGAAGATGTTGTTGACCGAAGACGTCGTCAAGGAGTCGATTCCGGTTCAGGAGTACGCGGAAAAGGTCCGCCATGAAGGAGAGCTTGCGGGCCGCAAGCTGGGCCGGGCTCAGGGCCAGATCGACCAAGCTCGTGAGTCGGTCGCCAGGGCGTTGCGCAACCGCTTTCCCAAATCCCAACCCGTCATCGAACTCGACAAGATCGCCAGCCTCGAAAAGCTCAACCGCCTGTTCGACCGAGCGGTCACCGCCAAGACCATCGCCGAATTTCGCCGCGCGTTGACAGCGACCCTCGGCACCAACGGCCACTGAGCGTATTGGTCTCGCCGGGCGACGAGGCCGAGTGGATCACCATCGCCGACAATGACGAGTCCGAGCAGCGATCGTCACTCGACAACGCGAAGCGGAGTCCGGGACGGCTCAACCGCGCAGGGATCATCAAGGCTGCGGTGCCCATGAGTCCCGGTTTGGGCGTTACGGTGATGCCAGCATATGGCTTCGTCAGCTCTTTCCTTCCAATGCCTCGCGTCCGCATACCTCTTTGGGTCCGGCTCGGCCTGGCTTGGCGAGTGACTGTTAACCGGGACTGAGGCGCCGCTCCCGTTGGCCGGCCCCTCGAGGTCCCGTCCAACAACGCGACGGCAGGAACACGCTTCCACCCACCGTTCTCGAAGCGTTCCGGCGGGCTGTTCGTCGATGGGGTTGGTCGCCCCCCCCCGGAGCCCGTCTCCGCTTCCCCGGCACGCCCAACCTAACGCACGCTCCCCACGGGATCACTCAGAACCGAAACTCACTACTTTCCTTGACACACCCTTCTCATAAGCGATCCGCAACGTTTCGAGCGTGATATTATGGCACCTACTCGCAACCGAGCAATCATGACAGGTCAGACGATCGGACACTACCACGTGGTCGAGAAGCTCGGCCAAGGCGGGATGGGTGTCGTCTACAAGGCCCGCGACGCGCACTTGGACCGCTTCGTAGCCCTGAAAGTCCTACCCGCGGGATTCGCCGGCGACGAAGAACGCCGCAAGAGGCTGGTGCAGGAAGCGCGAGCGGCGTCGGCGCTGAACCATCCGAACATCATCACGATCTACGACATCGACCACACCGGCGGCACGGACTTCATTGCGATGGAGTACGTCGATGGCCAGACGCTCGACGCGCGGATCGGCAAGATGGGCTTGCCCGCAGTCGAGGCGCTGGCGATCGCCTCGCAGATCGCCGATGCGTTGTCGGCGGCGCACAACGGAAAGCTGGTCCATCGCGACCTGAAGCCGTCGAACGTGATGGTGACCGAAGCCGGCCATGTGAAGGTGCTCGATTTCGGTTTGGCGAAGCCAGTGGAGCGGGCGGCACCCAAGCCGCCACCCGATGGCGCGACGCTCACCGATCCGGGTGTCCACAGCCGCGAGGGCGCGATCATCGGGACGGTCTCCTACATGTCGCCGGAGCAGGCGGAGGGAAAGAAGCTCGACGCGCGGTCTGACATCTTCTCGTTCGGGATCGTCCTGTACGAGATGCTGACGGGGCAGCGCCCGTTCCGGGGCGACACATCGGTATCGACGCTCGGGGCGATTCTGCACGAAGAGCCGAAGCCGGTCACGGCGCTGAGCGCGACGCTGCCGGATGAGTTGGACCGGATCGTCGCGCGGTGTCTGCGAAAAGCTCCGGGGCGGCGGTTCCAGACGATGGCGGATCTGAAGGTCGCGCTCGATGAAGTCCGCGAAGAGATCGAGTCCGGACGCGCACGACGGGTTGCGGCGGCACCGGCGCTGCGGCGTTGGCCGTGGATTGCGCTCGCGGCGTGCGGATTCGCGGTGGCCGGCGTCGCGACCTGGTTTGCCTCGCGTCCCCTGCCGCCGCAGCCTTCGTATCGGTTCCGGCAACTGACCTACGATTCCGGCCTCACTACGAGTCCGGCGATTTCGCCGGATGGAAAGCTCGTGGCGTACGCGAGTGATCGGACTTCGGGATCCGATCTCGATCTGTTCGTACAACAGGTGTCAGGAGGCAAGCCGGTCCGGCTGACGGATCATCCGGCGGATGATTCGGAGCCCGCCTTCTCTCCCGACGGATCGCGGATCGTCTTTCATTCGACACGTGAGGGCGGCGGACTCTACACCGTGCCCGCGCTGGGTGGCGATGCCAGGCTGCTCGCCTCGCATGGGTCGCTGCCGCGGTTTTCGCCGGATGGCGCCGTGGTGGCGTTTCAAATCGGGCGAGGGCTTCGCGAAGCTGGCATCTACACGGTTTCGGCGAGCGGCGGCCCCGCGAAGAAGCTCGAGACGGGCGTGCCACATGCCGAGGCGCCCGTCTGGTCGCCGGATGGGAAGTGGATTCTCTTTGCGGGATCCTTACAGGGAAGGGTCGTCGACGAGTGGTTTGTCGTGCCCGCCGAGGGAGGAAAAGCGTCCGCCGCCGGACTTCCGCAAATGGGTCGGCAAAGGGGTTTCCCGTGGCGACCTTCCCAATGGCTCGGCGATGGCCGTGTGTTGACGCTCCTCGGATCGTTCCAGAACTCAGTGACAGCGCGAGCTGTTCGTCTCGACGCCAGCCATCGATTCGCTGGCGTCGATCCGCTGCTGAGCGTGCCGGATCGCCTGGAGGATGTCCGTGCGTCCGCGACGGCGGACCGTTTTGTCGGAGCGGTCTTGATACCGAATGCGCAGATCTGGTCGGTTCCCATGGATGGAAATACGGGTGTTGCTCGCGGGAAGGCCGAGGCCGTAACGCAGGGTCCGGGACGCAACAGCTATCCGACGGCTTCCCGCGGCGGGAGCATGCTCGCCTACAGCTCGGCGAAGTCCGGCGACCGGGACCTCTGGTTGCGTGATCTCACGACTGGCACCGAACGGGCCTTGACCGCGTCGAGCTTGCCGTTCGGCCGTGGAGAGTTGAGCCCGGACGGCCGCACAGCGGCATTCACGCGTCCCGGCAGGGGGCTTTTTACGATCCCAACGTCTGGCGGAGCGGAAACCAAAGTGTGCGACTGCCTTTTCATGAATACGATCCTGGGCTGGACACCCGACTCCCGGCAGATCGTCACCGTGAGGGGACGGCCGCTCGAGCTGATCCTCATCGATACGAAGGACGGCAAAGTGACTCCGCTGCTGAAGCACGCAAAGTGGGATCTCCATCGCGGCCAATTCTCGCCGGACGGGCTGTGGCTCGCCTTTAATCCGAAGGGCGCGCTCGCCAGCGAGTCCTCCATCCGCATCACACCGGTCCGCAATGGTGTCGCGGCGGGCGAAGCCGACTGGATCACCATCTCCGACAGCCCGGGTGGCGAAAGCGGGCCGACCTGGTCTCCCGATGGGAACTTGCTGTACTTCTACACGAACCGGCACGGCTTCACGGACATTTGGGCACAGCGCCTCGATCCGGCGACCAAGAGGCCACGCGGCGACCCGTTCTCCGTTCTGGAGTTCCACGCGGCGAAACGGCCGCTCATTGATTCGCTCAGCAAGACGGTCACGCGGGACCGCTTCTTCTGGTCAATGGAAGAGATCACCGGCAACATCTGGATCATCGAGCCCGAGTCGCGCTCTTCACCCAAT
>CADECY010000286.1 GCA_902825945.1 uncultured Acidobacteriota bacterium | reverse complement strand
TGGTGGCGAAACGTACGCACCAGATCGGTTACGGTGGCGCCGAGGACGATACCGAGGTCGTAGATCGAGAGCTTGGCCTCGGAGGCGGGCATCAGGCGGCCACTGATGTAGACAAGGGGTTCGGCCATGCTCCCACAATGTTAATCCGCAAGCCTCTTGATAAGTTTTTTACTACGTGCAACGATCTATCGTGTAGCGTACTACACTAGACATGACCGACCCATCGCTTCTGATCCTCGCGAGCCTGGCCGAAGGCGACAAGCACGGCTACGCCATGATGGAGGACATCGAGCAATTCTCGGGCGTCCGGCTCGGGCCCGGGACTCTGTATGGCGCCATCACGCGGCTCGAGCAGGCGGGCTGGATTCGTCCCACCCGCCAGAAGGATCGCCGGCAGCCGTACACGATCACTACCGCCGGACGCATCCACCTCTCGGGTGAGCTCGCGGCGATCGATCGCGTGGTCAAGGCCGGGCAAAGGAGGCTGAAACCCGCATGAGACGCATCGCGCACTGGCTGGTAGCACTTTACCCGAGGGCATGGAAGCAGCGGTACGGGGAGGAATTCCATGCGCTTCTCGACGATTGTTCGCCAAACCAGCTGAAGGTTGCCGGCATCGTGAAAGGAGCTCTTATCGTGAGAATCGCGGAACTGTTCCAGTCGCCTATGCGATCGGCCGCCCTGTGTGCTGGTGTCGGAGCAATCGTGGCGCTTGCCTGGGTGTTGACTTTGCCGAAACAGTTCCGATCGGAGGGCGTCGTGTCCGCGCCATCGACGGAACATATCTACGCCGCGGTACAGAAAGCGCTCAGCGACGAACAAGTTGCGGGTTTCATCCGGCGGAATCACCTCGTCTTCGGCGACGCCCGCGAGCCGGTAGTTTCATGGGAGACGATCGAAGAGTTTCGCCGGAACGCGACCTTTGGACAAGCTGGTGCATTTGCTGGCACCTCCGTGCGTGTCACGTTCTCTCACCCGGACCCCGCCAAAGCTCAAGCCGTCGCGCGTGAAATCCAAGTCGCAATGATCGATCTCGGGCAAGGGTTACAGGCCGTGAGTCTTGCCAATCGTCCTCTCTCTTCCAAGCAACGCGCCTTCGGACTGCCGCTGATCGCGGGCCTTTCGGCGGGCGCGATGCTCGGACTCGCTGTCAGTATCCTCCGCCGCGTTCGCACCTGAGCCTCCTGCCCGGCGACTCGCTCTGTGAGATGATCTCGCAAGACACCATGCGACTCCTCTTCTCGAGCCTTACGCTCCTGGCGCCCGCTTTCGCCCAGTTGGCCGAAAGCCGATCCGGTATGGTCAGCACCGCGCATCCGATCGCGACACAGGCGGGCGTTGCTATGCTCGAATCCGGCGGCAATGCGTTCGACGCAGCGGTGGCCGTCGCGACCACGCTCAATGTCGTCGAGCCGCAGAACTCCGGACTCGGCGGCTATGGCCTCATCACGATCTATGACGCAGCGAAGAATCAGGTCCGCGTGCTGAACGCGAGCGGGCGGATTCCGAAAGCCCTCGACCGCAAGGCATTCGACACCGATGCCAACAGGCGCGGAGCCAAAGTGATCGCGCCACCGGTGAACGCGCGCGCCTGGGAACAGCTCTCGCGGACCTATGGCAAGAAGCCATGGAAGTCGCTGTTCGAGTCCGCGATCGCCGTGGCCGAACGTGGCTTCGTGCTCGACGCTCCGATCAACGAGAAGGTGTTCGTGGAATTCCCCGATCATGCAAAATCGTCCTATGGACGCAATGGTAAGCCGCTCGGCAAAGGCGACACCCTGGTCCAGCGCGACCTCACACAGTCGCTGCGCATGGTAGCGACGAAAGGTCCGGACGTGTTGCACGGAGGCCAACTCGGCAAGAAGGTCGCCGCCGAGCTCGCGCGAGCGGGCTCGTTCGTCACGCTCGACGATCTCGCCAACAGCCGGCCCGAGTGGGGCGATCCGATCTCGATCGACTATCGCGGCCATCGAGTCTTCACTGCCGCGCCCGCGGCCAATTCCTTCGCGGCTCTGGTTCGGTTGGGGCTCGTCTCGCAGTGGGACATGAAGGCGATCGGCAGCGATTCGCCCGAGTATTGGCACCGCTGGGCCGAAGCGCTGAAGCACGGTGAATACTGCCGGCTGCGCTACGCCGCCGATCCGGACATTGCCAAGGTTCCGCTCGCGCGTCTCCTTTCGCCGGACTATTGGCGCGAGCAGGCGGCGCGCTTCGATCCGGCGAAGGCCTCCGATTTCGTGCCGCCGGGGACGGGTCCGCACGAGAGCGCGAACACCACCCACTTCACAGTCGCCGACAACCAGGGCAATATCGTCACCATGACGCAGACCATCGGCAACACATTCGGCAGCCGCGTGATGGCTGCCGGCACCGGTATTTGGCTGAACGATTCGCTGTATTACAGCACGTGGGAGCCGCGCGGAAATCCGATGGATGTTCACGCGGGCCGCCGCAAGTTGAACAGCAATACGCCCACGATCGTCATGAAAGACGGACGCCCGTGGATCGCGATCGGCGCGGCGGGCGGTCACACGATTCCGCAGACCGTTCCCCTGGCGATCGCGCGCATGATCGACCACGGCGAAGACATCGCCCAAGCGCTCGCGGCGCCGCGCATCTCCTTTGTCGCCGAGTCGAACACACTTACCGCGGAGCCGCGCCTCAGCGAACGGATCCGCGCCGGACTCGCCTCGCGTGGCCACAACGTCAAGGTAACCGATATCGGCCGTCTGCACGGACTCACCGTCGAATGGGGTCCCGACGGAAAACCGCGCCGGTTCACGGGCGCACCCGATCCGCGTGGTTCGGGCCTGGCGAAAGGACCGAGATGATGCCGCGCGCGCTGCTGATCATTGCCGCCGCCTCGTACGCTTTCGCGCAGGAGTGGCGCTACTACGGACAGAATCCAGAGGGCAATCGCTACTCCACCGCGGCGCAAATCCATCGTGGCAATGTCGCGCGGTTGACGCGGGCCTGGACTTTTTCGGTGGGCGAGCCTGATCGTCCCCTCGAAGGCGGGCGCTCCGGCGGTGAACAGGCCGCGTTCGAAGGAACACCGCTCGTCATCGATGGCGTGATGTATCTGACCACGTCATCGAACCGCGTGATCGCGCTCGATCCCGATGATGGCACCAAACTCTGGGAGTTCGATCCGCAAGCCGGCCGCAAGGAGCGGATCTTCCTGCAGAACCGCGGAGCGTCGTTCTGGCAGTCGGCCGATGGCAAGGAGAAGCGCCTGCTCTTCGGAACAGCGGATGGACGCTTGATCTGCCTCAACGCGGCTACCGGCAAACCTTCACCCGGATTTGGACGCGAAGGCGCGATCGACCTACGGGCGGGTGTCGCGGACCGTTGGCCGAATGCCATCTATAACGTCACATCACCGCCCGCGATCTATCGCGATCTCGTGATTACCGGCGCGCGTCTGACGGCCGGTGGTCCAGATGGTACGGGTCCGAGTGGACAGGTCCGCGGGTTCGACGTACGCACCGGCAAACTCGTCTGGACCTTTCACACGATTCCGCGGCCTGGCGAGCCCGGCAACGAAACCTGGGAAGGCGATTCGTGGCGCGATCGCTCGGGTGCGAATGCGTGGTCGGTTCTCAGCGTCGACAACGCCCGCGGACTCGTCTTCGTGCCCACCGCGCAGCCGCTCGGTTACTCGCGCGCGCCAGGATCGAACCTCTATGCGAACTGCCTGATCGCGCTCGACGCGGCGACGGGCAAGCGCCGCTGGCACTATCAGATGGTCCACCACGACCTCTGGGACTACGACATCCCTGGACAACCGAACCTCGTGACGATCGAGCGCGAAGGCCGCAAAGTCGATGCCGTCGCGCAAGTGACCAAGATGGGCCTGCTGTTCGTTCTCGATCGTGAATCGGGCAAGCCCGTGTTTCCGGTCGAGGAACGCAAGGTGAAGTCCGCCGGTCCTGGAATGTGGCCGACGCAGCCGATGCCGCTACAACCAGGCCCGCTCGCGCGGCTGACATTCGGGCCTGACGAGATCAGCCGGGTGACGCCGGAACATTTCCGCGAGTGTTCGGAACTCTTCGCCTCGTCGCGCTACGAAGGCATGTACACGCCGCCGGGCAAGGACCAGAGCATTCTGTTTCCCGGCACGTTGGGCGGCGCGAACTGGTCGGGCTCGTCGTTCGATCCGAAATCCGGCCGGCT
>CADECY010000285.1 GCA_902825945.1 uncultured Acidobacteriota bacterium | reverse complement strand
AGAAGCCCAAGATCGAAACTTTCCGGCCCGAGGAGCTTCCGGACGAGCATTTCGACGCGGTGGAGTTCGATCTCGCCGGACGGCTGTGGGCCGGTGGACAAGCGGGGCTTTATCTGGTGAAACGAGGAGCCGGAAAGGTCAGGATCGTCCCTACACTCGAGGGACAGCCCGTTCCGCGCATTCTGGCGGCTCGCCGCGGCGGCCTGTGGATCGCGACGCGCGCGGGTGCGATCTACCGAGGCGATGATGGCCGGATCACGCGAGTCCGGCCATCGCCGTATGGCAGGGCGCCGTATCCGTACTACGCCCAAGCGCTGCTGGAAGACCGCTCCGGTGGGTTGTGGATCGGGTATCGCACAGGTGGATTCTGCCGCGTGAGCCGGAACCTGGACCGCGAACCCATCGAGCCGGAGTTCTGCGTGTACCAGCAGGGAGCGCATTCGTTCCGTGACATCCGGACGCTATTCGAGACGCCGTCCGGGCGAGTCTGGGCCGGCAGTTCGGGTGGCGGACTTTGCGAGCTCGGCGTCGAGACCCGTACAGTGCGCTGCCACGGGCGCGCGAGCGGCCTGACGGAAACCCGGATTCTGCGGATCGCGGCGGACGCGGAAGGAAATGTCTGGCTGGGCACGGGGGCCTCCGGCGTAATGACGATGCCGAGGGCCGGCTTTTCCCGGGTGCCTGGCGACTATGCGTCCAGTCTGCCGCCCAGGCTCGTGCCAGGGCCGACCGCGGACCCTGTAGCCCCATCTCCGGATGACGACCCGCTCATACCACGGCAGTGGGAGCCCCTGCTGGAAGCCTGGCGGCGCCAGTGGAATGAGTTCGGCCAGAGGCAAGAATGTTGTTTTCAAGGCGCCCTGCGGGACTCCCGCGGCGGATGGTGGATCTATGGCCACGCTCATCTCTATGTCTTCCCCGCGGGCTTACCGCTCGACCGGCTGTCCGGGACCACGCCACGCCCGCTGCCCCTGAAGCTGCCCGTCTATTACCAACTGTTGCACGAGGATCCAAGTGGCTCAATCTGGGCCGCCACGAACACGCTCGGACCGGTACGCCGCTCCTCCGGGCACTTACTGGTCCGCCACCCTTCCAGCGAGGTCTTCGAAGAGCCCGCCGAGACGCGCCGGGCGTTGGCAAGCATTGAGGAAAGGACGGGGGCCGCCATCTGGGTCTCGTCATTCCAGTCCGACGGGAAGGGCAGCCTTTGGATGGGGATCGGCAGCGCCCAGCGTTTGCACCGCTCCGCGGCTGTGACGCTGATTCGCCTCCGCGCGGGTCGAATCGAGGAGTTCTCGGGGACCGACGGACTGCCCAGCGCGATGGTCCACGCACTGCACGCCGACCGCTTGGGACGCCTGTGGGTGGCGACCCATCGCGGACTCGCGAGCACGGACGAGCCGGGTCTCGACCGTCCGAGTTTCTCACTCCGAAAGGAAGTCCCGGAAGGCGAGGTCTGGTCGATCACAGAGGACCTGACCGGACGAATCTACGCCGGAACCGCTCACGGAGTCGAACAACTCGACTTGAGCCGACGCTTGACGCATCGCTTTACCGCAGCGGACGGATTGGGCGCGGGGCCAGTGGTCGCCGCGGGACGGGGCCCTCGTGGCGAACTTCGGTTCGCCACCGAACACGACTTGGCGCGCTTCGAACCGGATCGCGGAGGGCCGCCAAAGCCGCCGCGGATTTACGCGGTTTCGCCCACCGAGCCCTTGCGGTTGCGCCACGACCGGAGTTCCTTCGATGCCGAGTTCGCCGTGCCAAGCTTCAGCGGCCCCCCGCCGCGTTTCCAATACCGGCTGATTGGCCAGGACGCAGACTGGAGCGCTCCGGTGAGCGAGAACAGCGTCCGCTACGCTGGAATGGCGCCGGGGTCGTACGAGCTGCAGGCCCGCGCGATCAACGCGATGGGCGAGGCGAGCGCCGAGCCAGCCTCGGTCCGCTTCGAGGTCCTTCCGCCCTTCTGGCGGACATGGTGGTTCGTCGCGCTTTCCATCCTCGCGATCGGCGCGCTGGCCTACGCGGCGCACCGCTACCGCGTGGACCGGTTGTTGGCGGTTGAACGTCTGCGCCTGCGCATGGCCGCGGACCTGCATGACGACATCGGGTCGAGCCTCTCGCAAATCTCGATGCTCGGTGAATTAGCGCGCCGAGCCCTACGCGGCTCCCATCCGGAGGCGGAAACGATCATCGATCGCATGGCCGCGGCCAGCCGCGAGGCCGTCGCCTCCATCGGCGACATCGTCTGGTCCATTCACCCGCAGCGCGACCGGCTCGGCGACCTGTGTCTCCGCATGCGCCACTTCGCTTCCGGCCTGTTGGAGGGCAAGGGAATCGAGTTCGATTTCATCGCGCCTCCGAGTGACGCCCAGGAGACCGTACCCTTGGAGATTCGCCGCGACCTGATGCTGATCTTCAAGGAGAGCATTCACAACGCGGCGCGGCACTCCGGCTGCTCCCACGTGCGCGCCGAACTGGCTCCGCGCGACGGCGGGTTTCGGTTGCGCGTTGAGGACGACGGCATCGGGATCAGCGGCGGTGGCAACGGGCACGGGCAGGTTTCCGCGGGTGGCAATGGATTGACCACAATGCGTTTGCGAGCTGAGCGCCTCGGCGGCCAGATCCGCTGGGCCCCCGGCCCGGACGGGCGCGGTACGTCGGTGACCGTCCAGATACCTACTGGAACAGGTGGGGCGAGGAGTCCGGGGAGGGTCTAACCTGGAACAGCAGGCCATGGGTGAGAAAGCCGCGACTACCGTCAGCGTCGCCATAATCGAAGACCGCCCAGAGATTCGCGCGAGCCTGGAATCGCTCGTGGAAGGGTCCGCGGGCTTTACCTTGGCCGGGTCATACGAGTCGATGGAAGCGGTGCTCGCGGGCACAGCGGTGGGGTTCGCCAGCGTCGTAATCGTCGACTTGGGCCTTCCCGGGATATCGGGCATCGACGGGATTCGTCTGCTTCGCGAGCGGTATCCGAAGCTGCCGATGATGGTGCTGACCGTGTTCGACGACGACAGCCGGATCTTCGAAGCCATCTGCGCGGGAGCGCAGGGGTATCTGCTCAAGAACACGCCGCCCGAGAAGTTGCTCGAGGGCGTGCGGGAATTGCTCGCGGGCGGCGCGCCGATGTCGCCTGGAATCGCGCGGCGGGTGATCGAATTATTCCGGGAGTTCCGGCCGCCAGAAACGGCGGAGCATTCGCTGACCGCGCATGAAGTGCGGATCCTGAAACTCATGGCCGAGGGCTACAGCGTCCGGGCCGCGGCGCGGCAGCTCGAGGTCTCTCCTAACACCATTGGGTTCCACCTGAAGAACATCTACGGAAAGCTGGCCGTGCATTCCCGGGCCGAGGCAGTGGCGAAGGCTCTTCGCCAAGGATTTCTCCGGTAGCCGTGCCGGATTTCTTTCTTCCCTACCTATTCGTGTGGTGACGAGTTCGCTGCGCGCCTCTACTCTATTCAACGGAGGGGAAAGAGCACTCTTTGCCCAGAGTCCGGAGAAGACACACCATGCGAGTCGCCATGATCCTCGACGCCTTTCGGGGCGACCATGCCGGTCAATGCCCACGCAATCGCCTGCCTAATGAGATCATTTTCGCGGCGCAAGGCGATTCGGGAGAGGCCTTTCGCGCGATCGTGGCCGGAGCGGTGCGCGTGCGCTTGCTCGCGCCCGTTTCGCGGGACTTGGCCGTGACGGCTATTGTCCGTGACGGCGAGGTGTTCCGCGCGCAACTGGCCGGTTACGAGGACGAGCCGCGCGTCCGCGCGGGTGTCTATCTGGCTTCGCTCGCGGTGCTAGTCTTCGATCCGGGCGGCAAGGAATACAACGGCACCGCAATTGCTACCGTACCGATCGACGAAGACCTTCCGGTGGTGCCACGCCCGGACGGAGATGCGGCGGAGAAGGCGTCACGGCAATAGGAGAGCCAGATCATGACTCCACGCAGATATGTTTTCGCCGCCGCGCTGGTGGCCTGTCCGGCCGTCTTCGCGCAGGCGCCCGCGCCGGCGGCTTAGGCACGGGCGTACTATTTGAAGGTCAAGCCCGGAAAGGCGGTCGAGCAAGCCGAGTTCACGGAAAAGCTCGCCGCCAAGGGCGCGGCGGCGATCCTCGAGAGCGGTCGCGCCACGGGCTTTGTCTACTTGAGACGTGTTTTTCCACTCACTTCGGAGGCCGGTCACGACTCGCTGTATTTCTACGTCAGCCAGAAGCCC
>CADECY010000284.1 GCA_902825945.1 uncultured Acidobacteriota bacterium | reverse complement strand
GCGGCCCACGATCTCTCATCTGAGCGATGAGGAGTGGCTCGCCGTGAACACGATTCTCGACGAGTCCACCGTGCGTGCGATCATTCCACGGCTGAAGGAAGCCGGCGCGCAAGGCATCGTCGAGTATCCGTTGAACAAGATCGTGATGTAGCCGATGCTTCGAATCATCGATTCCTCCAACGTCGGGAAGCTGCTCACCCGGCGCTCGGCTCAAATGACCGCCGCGGAAACCGCCGTACGTCCGATTCTCGAGGATGTGCGCAAGCGCGGCGACAAGGCCGTTCTCGACTTCGCCCGCAAGTTCGACAAGCTCGAGGCGCGCAATTTCCGGGTGGAGCAAAAGGTGCTCGACACGGCCTGGGCACGCTGCCCGCGCGAGTTGAAGAGCGCGGTGGCGGTGGCGGCGCGCAACATTCGCGCCTATTCGAAACTCCAGTTGCCGGTTGCGAAATCGGTGTCTCCCGCGCCGGGATTGAAGCTCGCGCAGATCGTGCGCCCGCTCGATTGCGTCGCGGCCTACATTCCGAGCGGACGTTATCCGCTGCCTTCGACATTGATGATGACGGTGATTCCGGCGCAGGTGGCGGGAGTCGAGCGGATCTGTGTCGCTTCGCCGAGGCCGGTGGATGCGATCTTCGGAATCGCCTCTCATTTGAAAGCGACCGATGTCTTCCAGATCGGTGGCGCGCACGCGATCGCGGCATTCGCCTACGGCACGAAGACGGTTCCCAAGGCGGATCGCATCGTCGGCCCGGGGAACATCTACGTCGCAGCCGCCAAAAAGTTGCTGGCCGGCGAAGTGGGAATCGACTTCGTCGCCGGTCCCACGGAGATCCTGATCATCGCCGATGATGGGGATCCGGTTTGCTTTGCCGCCGACATGCTCGCGCAAGCCGAGCACGATACGGATGCGAGCGCGGTTCTGCTCACCACGTCGGCGAAACTCGCGGGCGCGGTGGCCGAACAGGTGGAGGCGCAGTTGGCTGTGCTTCCGACGCGCGATGTCGCGAAAGTGGCGATCCAGCGCAACAGTGCGATCGTGCTCGTGAAGTCGCTCGAAGAGGCGGTCGAGATTTCGAATCGCTTCGCGCCCGAACACTTGAGCATCCCCGACACGAAGCTGCTGCCTGGAATCAAGCACGCGGGTTCGGTCTTCGTGGGACCCTTCAGTCCCGAAGCGGCCGGCGACTATGCATCGGGGCCGAACCACGTGCTTCCCACCAGCGGCGTCGCGCGGCTTCGCGGCGGGCTCTCGGCCGCCGACTACGTTAAGGTCATCAGCGTCCAGCAGCTTTCCGCGCAGGCGCTCCGCAAGCTGGAACCCGCGATCACCACGCTGGCGCGGGTCGAGGGATTGGAAGCGCACGCGCGCAGTGTCGAGGTCCGGAACCGTGCTTAGTCCCCGGCGCGCCGTCATCGCGATGGCGCCGTATTCGCCGCCGAGTTCCGGGCGCAAGGGAAAACTCCGGCTCGACTTCAACGAGAACACCGTCGGATCGTCGCCGAAAGTCGTGGAGGCGATTCAGCGGGCGCTCTCGGCGGATGGCCTCACCGTTTATCCCGAGTACTTCGATACCAAGCCCGCGCTCGCGAAATTCTTCGGCGTCACGGAAGACGAGTTCATCCTGGCGAACGGAACCGATGAGGCGATCCAGGTGCTGGTCAATACGTATGTCGACGATGGGCAAGAAGTGCTGACGATGCACCCGTCGTATGCGATGTACAAGTTCTATGCCGAGGTCGCGGGGGCGAAAGTGCGCGAGCTTTCCTACCGCGAGTCCGATCTGAGTTTTCCGCTCGAGACATTTCTCGATGCGATCCGGCCCGAGACGCGCGCGATCCTGATCGCGAATCCGAACAACCCGACCGGCACCGGCATCACGCTCGAACAAGTGGTGGCAATCGTCGAGCGCGCCTCGCATGCGGCGGTGCTGATCGATGAGGCGTACTTCGAGTTCTGCGGCGTCACGGCACTGCCGTTGATCGAGCGCTATCCGAATCTGTTCGTCTCGCGCACGTTTTCGAAGGTATTCGGAATGGCCGCGATGCGAATCGGCTGTCTGTTCTCGCAGGCGGAAAACGTCAAGTACATGCACAAGGCGCAATCGCCCTACAGCGTGAATCAACTGGCGGCGATTGCGGCGCGGGCAGCGGTGGAAGATCCGGACTACATCGCCAATTACGTGCGGGAGGCGCTGGCCGCGCGCGACGACATCTATCGCGGGTTCGAACGGCTCGGCGTTCCCTACTACCCGAGTCAGGCGAACTTCGTACTGTTCCGCCTGGGCGAACGCTCGATCGAGATCCGCGACAAGCTGCGCGAACGCGGAGTGCTGGTGCGCGACCGCAGCTACGAAATCGCGGGCTGTGTCCGAGTCACGGCCGGCACGCGAGCGCAGGCCGCGCGATTCCTCGAAGAACTGGAGAGACTACTGTGAGCGGCGAGATGATTGTGTTCGACATGGACGGAGTGCTCGTGGAAGTGAGTGAATCCTACCGCGAGACGATCTGCCAGACAGTGGCCCACTTCACGGGACGGACCATCACGCGCGAACTGGTGCAGGAGTACAAGAACCAGGGCGGCTGGAACAATGACTGGCTGCTCTCGCAGAAGATCTCAGCCGACCTCGGCGCCGATGTTCCGTATCAGACGGTGGTCGACTACTTCAATTCGATTTTCTTCGGCAATGTCACCGATGGGATTCCCGATGGATTGATGGCGCGTGAGCGCTGGATCCCGGGCGCGGGACTGCTCGAGGGGCTCCGGGAACGCTACCGGCTTTCGATCTTCACCGGACGTCTCCGGGAAGAAGCGATGATGACACTGCGCCGGTTCGCGCGCGGCGTCACATTCGCACCGATTGTCGGCGCCGATGACGTGACACGCGCCAAGCCAGATCCGGAAGGCCTGAACGCGATTCGCGCGGCGAATCCAGGGACCGAACTCTGGTACGTGGGCGACACGGTGGACGATGCCCGCTCCGCGCTCGCCGCAGGCGTTCCGTTCGTGGGCGTGGCCGCACCGGGCGTCCCCTATCGCGACCGCCTGCTCGAACTCTTCGAACAGACCCAAGCCGTGGCCGTGATCGAAGACATCAACCAACTTCCCACCGTGGTGAACAATCGATGAAACGTACCGCCAAGATCGAACGAAACACGAAAGAGACGAAGATCGTTGGAAGCCTCATGATCGAAGGCCGAGGACGGTACGAGGTTTCGACCGGCATCCGTTTCTTCGACCACATGCTGGAGTTGTTCGCCAAGCATGGAGGCTTCGACCTGACGCTGAAAGCCGATGGCGACCTGGATGTCGATCAACATCACACGGTCGAAGACGTGGGTATCGTGCTCGGACAACTGGTATCGAAGGCGCTCGGAGATCGCAAGGGCATCAACCGTGCCGGGTATTTCGTGTTGCCGATGGACGAGACGCTCGCGGTGGTGGCCCTCGATCTCGGCGGACGTCCGGCGCTGGTCTACAAGGATCTGGTGAAGGTCCGGCTGGTGGGCGACTTGCAGACAGAGCTGTGCGAGGACTTCTTCTCGGGCTTCGTGGCGCACGCCGGTGCGAACCTGCACGCCAAGGTACTCTACGGGCGATCGAACCACCACAAGATCGAGGCGATTTTCAAGTGTTTCGCCCGCGCGTTGCGATACGCTTGTTCCCAGGATGCGAGGTTGAAGGATCAATTGCCTTCGACCAAGGGGCTGCTATGATTTCGATCTTCGATTACGGCGCGGGGAACCTGCGCTCGGTGCAGAATACTCTGGCCGAGGTGGGCGCGCCGTATCGAGTAGTGGATGACGCGGAAGAGTTGCGGAGCGCGGAGAAGATCATCCTTCCGGGCGTGGGGCATTTCGGACAGATGGTCCGCTCGCTCGATGCGATGCGGGTGCGGCCTGTCCTGCTCGAAAAGATCGCCGCGGGAACGCCGCTCCTTGGAATCTGCCTGGGCTTGCAGGTAATGTTCGAGTCGAGCGAAGAGGCTCCGGATGTGAAGGGGCTCGGCCTGTTCCCGGGTGCCGTGCAGCGCTTCGCCTCTTTCGCGCGCGTGCCGCACATGGGGTGGAACGACATCGTTCCGGTGAAGGAGTCGCCCCTGTTTCAGGACATCGGCGTGCGTCCGTTTCTCTATTTCGCGCACAGCTACTACGCGCCGGTGGTCGAAGCGACGGCTGCCACCTGCTACTACACGGTGCCATACACGGCAGTGCTGCAACGAGACAACGTCTACGGTGTGCAGTTCCACCCGGAAAAATCCGGACCGCTGGGCTTGCGCATCGTCAAGAATTTCGTGGATCGGTAATGCTCGCCAAACGTATCATTCCCTGTCTCGACGTGACTGCGGGCCGCGTGGTGAAGGGCGTCAACTTCGTCAACCTGCGCGACGCGGGAGATCCGGTGGAACTCGCCGAACGCTACAACCTGCAAGGCGCCGACGAAGTGGTCTTCCTCGATATCACGGCATCGAGCGATGGGCGCGACCCGGTGTTGGAGGGC
>CADECY010000283.1 GCA_902825945.1 uncultured Acidobacteriota bacterium | reverse complement strand
ATCATGGCGCGCGACATCGACGAGGTTCGCCGCTTGGTTGCCGAAGGTGCGAATCCCGGCGAGTGGCTCGGACCGCTTCGAGCCGAAGCTTCGCCGCTCAAAATGGCGATCGATCGCGAGTACTCTGAACTCGTGGACATCCTGCGAGCGGCCTGCCCGCCTCGGCCCGTGCCGGGAGCGCCGCGCGATGGCGAATCGTTGCGCGAGGCCGTCATCGCGGGGGACGCCGCGCATCTCATCGACGCAGCCGCGGCGGGCGCGCTCGTCCAGCCGC
The DNA here is from genome assembly GCA_902825945.1 of uncultured Acidobacteriota bacterium. GTDB lineage: Bacteria > Acidobacteriota > Terriglobia > Bryobacterales > Bryobacteraceae > SYLY01. The sequence continues at coordinate 4,364 of CADECY010000283.1, read as the reverse complement.
GCGATGACGAAGGATGGCTCCTGCGCGTGGCTACGGATCATGGCCATCACGACATGCTCCGCTTCCTTCTCGACCACGGTCTCGACCCCGATGCCCGCGTCTCTGTCGGAGACCACGAGTTCTCCTGGGGCATGCCGCTCTATGCCGCAGTCCGCAAGCGCGATCACCTCGCAGCAGATCTCCTCCTCGAGCGAGGCGCCGATCCGAACGGCATGGTCTACGCGAGCGGCACTCCACTCTCGGAAGCTTACGGCCAGATCGATGAGCCGATGATCGAGCTTCTGATTCGCCATGGAGGTAAGCCGAACGCGTCGATGGCCGGACTCTATCGCCGCAAGGATCTCGCCCTCCGCCTGCTCGCCGAACACGGCGACGAGCCGCTCCCCGATGACGGCTTCTCCAAGGGACCCGTGGCCGAGCAACTACTCGGCGCGGCGGCGAAGGGCGGAGATCCGGAGATTGTCGATCTCGCCCTCGAGCGCATCGACTGGCCCGATGGGGACGATCGCTGGTACGGCGCGCTCGGCGAACCGCTCGCCTTCTGGAATCACTGGTACGGACCTTGGTGCCATCCCGAGTGGGACCGCACCACTTATCTGACTTGCTTCCGGAAGATACTCGCACGAATCGGCGCGCCGAACCGCCGACACCCATTCGGCGTGACGATGCTGCATCGCATCAATCTGATGGGCTCGCACGTCGAACCCGGGGAGCGTGTCCAGTTCGCCGAAGCACTGCTCGACGCCGGCGCTCGCCTCGACCTTCGGGACGAAGTCTTCGCGAGCACTCCGCTCGGCTGGGCTTGCCGCTGGGGCCGCATCGAACTCGTCCGGCTGTTCCTCGATCGCGGCGCCGATCCGGTCGAAGCGAGCGCCGAACCGTGGGCCTCTCCCATCGCATGGGCGCGGAAGAAGGGGCATCCCGGGATCGAGCGTACTCTGACTCGAGGCGGTGGAATCGGCCGGAATGACTTCGTCTATTGCGCGGACCGCTCTTGGTGAGGTCTGCTCAAACCACCGATCGGCGTTGGTTGACCTCTCGCCCGCACTTCCCACAAATCGGTTGTCTAGGCGGCGTCCCCGGAGAACTGGGTGATCTTGACCACGCGCCCATCGGGGAACACAGCTCGAATCTCCAGATCAGCTCCCACGGCCTGAAGGTAGCCGGCCAACGTGCTGACGTACATGTCAGCCCTGTGCTCCAGTTTTGAGACGTCTCCCTGCCCGATTTGCAATTCCTCGGCCACCTTGGCTTGGGTCAGCTCGCGCGCCTTGCGCAGTTCGAAAAGCGACATCTCTTCCACCAGTCGCTGATACTCGGCATCGCTTGCCGCCCGAGAGACCGCCGACATGCGCTCCTGTAGTTCCTTGAACTTCCTTGCCACTTCAGGCTTCCTCCTTATCGATGGCTTCCAGATGCTTTTCAAAGAGGCGATCGGCAAAGGGGTACGTTCACCTCGTACCATCGCTCGTCCCCTGTTTGCGGAAACCGGCGGCGTGATCGCGGTCAGTTCGGTGCTGAGGGCGGCGGCACGTTGGCGGAAGCGCCGCGCCCAGAACTGGCCGCGCTGGTAAGGCATCGGTGGAGGGGGTGGAGCCGGTGGCGTGGCTACGGCGGGAGGCATGTCCGCGCTGAAGCGGGCACACAGCCACGCGGCGATGACCAGTAGGCTCGAGCGCAGAAATGGCAAGGCGAATTCGGGAAGCAACGAGACGGTACGGCAATAGCGTTCGCACAGATAGCGCCGCACGCGGATCTCGCCGTCGAAGCCCGCATCGATGACGGTGCGGGTGTAGAAGCCGTGCGCGGTGAGTGGTTCCCGGGCTTGGCACCGCGGGCAGCCTAAGGGCCGCGCGGTGTCGAAGTCGCTGAGTTGATCCAAGTACTGCCGCGGCGAACCGGCGAATGGGTGTAGGATTTGCATTGTAGGATCGATTCGGCTGGCGGAGCGGTCAACTCTCCAGCCATTGCTCTGAGTGCGGGAGGTCGATTCTCCCGCACAACTTCGTTATCCTACCGCCTCAGCGACGGAATCGGAGCGCCCTTCGGGCGATCTTCGCTTTGAATGCCCAAGCCTCCGCTCGGAAGCTTCACCAAAGAAATGCCTGGGACGGTTCCCACTGGCCTGCGTGATGGCAGCCCCGGCGGGTCGCCGAACTCGTCCGCCTCCCACTCTCGCGTTCGGCTCGGGCGAGCGGGAAATCAATCTGACAAAATTCACCCGCTACGCCGGAAAAGACCGTGACTCATTACAGGCAGAGGTCCTGCATTCAGCGGCTTACTCTCACCCGAGACCGTCGCGTCCTCTATGGCAAAGACGAACGCTCCGTGGTGCGAGTGGTTCCTGCCGCCGCTTGGCGGACCGAAGTCCGTCTATCAGGAATACGAAGAGAAGATGCGAGTCACGCGCGGACCCGAGGGAATCTGCATGCGGCCGCATACCGGGAATGGGCTGGGAGAGGTCGTTTCCATAGGCTGTCAATCACGCAGCGTGGACGCCGGTTCCACCCGCAGGGCGCGTGTCACCGGACCCGCGCTCGCGAGAATCGCGACGGCGGCTAGCACGAGGGCTACGGCAGCGAGGTGGACCGGATCGTTCGGACGGACGTCGGGCACCACGAACATCTCGAGCGGACGCAGCGCGAAGACCGAAATCGCAAGGCCGATCGCGATGCCGATTCCCGCGAGTTTCGCGGTACCGCCCAACACGAGAACGGCTACCCGCTCGTAGGGAGCGCCGAGCGCGATGCGGAGTCCGATCTCGCGAGTCCGGAGAGCCACGGAGTAGTTGAGGATTCCGAACAGTCCGATCGACGCGAGCAGCAGGCCGAGCAGACCAGTGGAGCCTGCGACGATCGCGCCGCCGCGGCTGGGAATCAGGGCGAGTCCAATCGCGTCGCGCAACGGTTTCACTTCCACGGCAGTGGCTGGATGGAGTTCGAGGATCGCCGCGCGGATCGGGCGGAGCAGTGCGTTCGGGTCCGGTTCGCGCGATCGGACGATGATTCGAGCCCCGCGGTCTCGCGATTCGCCGAGCGGTTCGTACAAGGCGAAGTGTCCGGTCTCGCCGAGAGTGAGATGCTTCGAGTTCGCCACGACGCCGATCACGATGGCCTCGCGATCACCATCGCGCGTGGGGAGTTGAAAGGTCCTGCCCACCGCGTCGCGCTGACCGAAAAGCCGACGCGCGAGATTCTCGTTGAGAATCGCTTGGCGGGGCACCGCCTTCGCGGACTGGTCATCGAACTCCCGCCCCGCGAGCAGTGGAATTCCGATCGATTCGAAGAACCCGGGACCCGCCCAGTTGGCGTGATACGAGATGCGGACTTGCCGCCCCGTTTCGGGAGAATGGAATTGGACGCCGCGGGTGGAATCGTCGTTGAAGGGAACAATCGCGACGCGCCCGGCCGAGTGCACGCCCGGCAGGTTGCGAATCCGCTCGAGGGCCAGTTGCACCGCCGGTTCGGGAGCTTTCTCGTTGAAGTGGATCGTGGTCACGATGGTGTCGTCGAGGCGGAATCCCGTGTCGAGCCGCGCCGCCGAACGCAGGTTTCGCCAGAAGACGAATCCTGTTGCGAGGAGGACGCATGAGGCCGCGATTTGCGCCACGACGAGCGCGGAGCGCAGCCGCTGCCCGCCGCTAGCAAACGATCGCGCCTGGCTCTTGATCGCTTCGGCCAGCCCCGCGCGTGTCGCGCGGAACGCGGGCAGCAACCCGCTGAACAGGACGGCGGCAAGAACGAGCGCGAACGAGTAGAGGAAAAGATGGAGGTCCGGGCCGATATCGAGCCGGATCGGAATCCCAAGCGCGAGATCGATGCGGGAAACAGCGGCCATGACGCCGAGATTGATCGCCAGGCCCGCGCCGCATCCGGCGAACGCGAGCAGGAGTGTTTCGGCGAGATGCAGCCGGATCAGGCGCGTCCGGCTCGCGCCGAGCGCCAGCCGGAGGGCGGTTTCGGAGTGCCGTGCCACGCCGCGCGCGATCAGAAGTCCTGAGACGTTGACGCAGGCCATCAGGAACACGAGCCAAACGAGAACGAGCAGCAACGCGAAGAATCCGGCGACGGCCTGCATCTCAGGGCCTTGCAGTTGCTGTCCACCCGCGATTCCGGTCAAGCGATTGTTCCGCGCGTATTGCACATTCGGATCGGGGTGCAGCCGGTCCATTGTGGCACCCGCCGCTTCCAGCTTGGCCAGTGCCGCCGCTCGCGACATTCCCTCCGGCAGTTTCGCGATCAGAGCCAGTCTCGAGCTCGCCGTTCCAGTGGCCGCCGGCACGTAGAGCGGCGGAGCAACCCCACCGCCGAAGAATGTCCGGTGCCGTGGAGCAAGGATGCCGACAATCGTGTGCGGACGGGCAT
>CADECY010000282.1 GCA_902825945.1 uncultured Acidobacteriota bacterium | reverse complement strand
GGCCCATTGCGGGTCTGATCGCGGATCTGAAGCAACGGGGACTTCTCGAGTCGACTCTGCTGGTCTGGGTGGGCGAGTTCGGACGGACGCCGGTGATGCAAGGCAAGGAAGGGCGCGACCATCATCCGTATGGCTTCACCGCATGGATGGCCGGGGGCGGCGTTCGCGGCGGCCGAGCTGTGGGTGCCACGGATGAGTTCGGATTCCGCGCCGTGACCGATCGGGTGCATGTGAATGACCTGCATGGCGCGATGCTGTCGTTGCTGGGCATGGATCACCGGAAGCTGACGTATTTCTTCCAGGGGCGGGATTTCCGGCTGACGGATGTGGGGGGTGATTTCGACTTGGCCCGGCGATTGACGGCGTGATGGCGCCCGCCGAGGTCAGCGAGTTTGGGCGTTGCGAGCACAGGAAGATGAAGTTGGTGGGTTGCCGTTTCGGGGTGTCGAACCCGGGCGAACGCATCGGTCATCTTGACGGACATGGCCCAGGGGGGCGGCGCCAGTCACAAAATGGGCCGAACCGGTACAGCGGCGCGGACTGGTCCAGTTGGCTCTACACACGCGACTACACAGGAGTCCGTGGTGCGATCCGCTCCGTGTCCGCCCACCCGTCAAACGAATGAGGGAGTGATGCCCTTCCGTCTCTCTGCCTTAGCCGCTTCCGCCGAATCCGGGCGGCAACGCCGCCTCCAGAAGGACCGGTTCTCCGGCGATGGGGTGCTGGAACCGCAGATAGCGCGCGTGCAAGAAATACCCCCCGTCGCCGGGGAGGCCGGGAAGACCGGCAAGCGGCTGGCCGGTGCAGCCATACAGCGGATCGCCTGCCAACGGATGGCCGATGGAGGCCAGATGGATTCTGATCTGATGCGGCCGGCCCGAACAGAGACTCACCTCGAATAACGTCGTGGCGTCGGCTGTGCGCGAGATCACCTTCGCCAAGGACTTGGACGGTTTGCCGCCGGGCTGCGCGGCCCACACCGAGCCGATGAGCGGATGTGGCGCCAAGCCGATCGGCGTGAGGATTTCGTAGGCGTCATGCCGGGCGACACCCTGCGCCAGAGCCCAATAGATCTTCCGCACTTTGGGTGTGTTCCAGTTTTTGAACAGAGCCGACGCTGCCCGCGGCGTTTTCGCGAACAGCACGATGCCGCTGGTGGCCCGGCCCAACCGGTGCACGGGGTTGGCCTCGGGCGTTTGCTGTTGCACCAGACGCAGGAGAGTGTTCTCCATGAACCCGCCGCCAGGAAGCGTGGGCAGCCCGCTCGGCTTGTTCACGGCCAACAAGTGGGCGTCTTCGAACAGTACGTCGAAGTGCCGGGGGGCGCTGGGCTCCGTCCACGGCGGCCGATTCCAGACCAGCGCTTGCCCCATGGCCACCGATTCACTTCCCCTGGCGATGACGCCGTCGAGCGTCACTTCGCCGTTGTTCAGTTTTTCCTGCCAGGCTTGCGCGGTGGAATGAGGATAATGGCTGGCCAGGTGGGCAAGCAACGTTCGCCCGTGGTCTTGGCTGCTGATCACCGAGGTGTAGGAATAGCCTCCGTTGCGCACCTGGTTTGAGTGTAGCCCGCCGATATGGCGGCCGCTGCGCTTCGTCGAAGCGAACCCGAGGACGAAGCCGTGATCGCAGTGGCTACGCGAGATTTGGCTTGAACCGTCGCTTGGCCAGGAGTGCGGGGGGCGGAAGCATCCGGTGGCGGCGAGTGCAACAGCAGGTCTCGTCCTGAGTAGTACCGACCCGCTCACTGGACCAGTCTACCGACACAAACGCGACAAGTCGTTCCCTATCATTATCTGCTCAGTACATCCATTGACACGCATATACTCGTATGGGTATATTACAAGGTGTGCAGTCTGCCTTCGAGATCATTGCGGAACCGAACCGCCGCGCCATACTGAGCTTGCTCGTCTCGTCGCAACAATCGGTCGGAGAGATCGAGCGCGAGCTTGGTATGACGCAGCCAGCAGTATCCAAGCACCTGCGGGTGCTGCGCGATGCCGGTTTCGTTGAATCCACCGTGGACGCCCAGCGCCGTCTTTACCGGTTGAAGCTGGAACCACTGCAGGAGGTGGAGGCTTGGTTGGCCCCGTTCCGCGAGCTTTGGTCCCGTCACGTAGACGCGCTCGAACGCCACTTGGACCGCATGGAACGATCGGCATCCAAGAAGCCTAAGACAAGGAGTAGATCTTGATGGATCGCGCCAAATACAACCCAGGTCCCGCAAGCGGGGCGAGCATACAGAAGGACGGAGAGCGGTGGACGCTGATTCTTGTCCGGGAGCTTCGTCATTCTCCGGACAAAGTCTGGGAGGCGCTTACCGATCCGGCTCATCTGCGCGAGTGGGCTCCGTTTGAAGCCGATGCGAGCTTGGGCCAAGTTGGGAGTCGGGTGAAGCTGAGCACAGTGGGCGCGCCGGCCGCCCCCGTCTCCGAAACCACAATCACCCGCGCGGACTTTCCCAAACTGCTTGAGTACAACTGGGCGGGTGGGCCGCTTCGCTGGGAATTGGAAGCTCTCGACAGTGGCGGCACTAGGCTCAGGCTTTGGACCACCATTGACCGGCGGTTTATCGCGATGGGCGCGGCCGGGTGGCACATCTGTTTCGATGTTCTCGACTATCTCTTGAGCGAGAGTCCCATCGGCCGCATCGCCGGGCCTGAGGCGTTGAAGTTTGATGGCTGGCAGTGCCTGCACGCCGAGTACGCCAAGCAGTTCGAGGGCTCTGACACGTAGTCAAGGAAGGACGAGTGATGAAAGCATCCACGAAGCGTTCCCTTGTCCGCTGGCTGCACATCCTCCTGGGCATTCCGATAGTGGGTTATGTCTACAGCCCGTTCGATCAAATTCCGAACTACGCACCCGCTACTCGCTTTGTGTTCGTTCCCGCACTCGTTCTTTCTGGCCTATGGATGTGGAAGGGCCATCTGGTCAGCCGCCTGTTGACGCAGGGATCAGTGGAGAACGAACCATGAACGAGCCCTACGCGAAGAGATGGCAGAGGGAAACGGAAAACCTGAGAAAGATTGCGCTCGGCTGCGGCCTGACCGAGGAGCTGAAGTGGGGTAAGCCTTGTTTCACCTATCGGAAAAAGAACGTGGCGATCGTCATCTTTCTAAAGGACGCGTGCGCGCTCTCGTTCTTCAAAGGCGCTTTGCTGAAGGACCCGGAGCGTATTCTCCAAAAGATCGGAGATGCGCAGGCGGGCCGCTGGATCAAATTCACCTCTCCTAAAGAGATCCCGGGAGCGCAAGCCGTGCTTACGAAATACCTCTACGAGGCCATCCAGGTTGAGGAGTCGGGAAGAAAGGTTCCGCTAAAGAAGATTTCGGAGTATGCGGTTCCCGAGGAACTGCGCGTCAGGCTGAATGCAGATCCGGAACTGAAGGCGGCGTTCGAAGCTCTGACGCCGGGACGGAGGAAGTCGTACATCCTTCATGTCGTCGGTGCCAAGCAGTCCAGCACAAGGGCAGCGCGCGCGGAGAAGTGTGTGCCCATGATCTTCAGCGGTCGGGGGTTCAACGAGCGCATAGATTGAACTCCCTGCTGTGGTCGAGCTGTGTGACTGGCAAGGCGTTGAATTGGTAGCGGGTTGTAGGCGGCTGGAAAACAAGCTCTTGAGTAACGCCACAGGGCCACGGAGATTGGGACCGGCTTCGGCTCCGTACCAGCGGCTTTCGGCTGAGGGTCGGCGGCTGGTACGCCGTCGCTCGCGGTCCGGGTCTGCCGGACCCTTCGCGACAAGTTAGGTCCGTTACGGCGGATGAAGAGGCAATTTCCCAGGCGTGATTTGTCTTGGCGGGCACCACGACATAGTCGCCGGGCTTGAGCTCAGTTCGTTCGCTGCCGCCGATCACATGGGTAACCTTGCTTTGTAGCAGCACGGCGTATTCACCGTTGGAATGCCAGTGGGGTTGGAACACCGTTCCTGCCGGGAAGTGTGCAAGGTAGGTATCGCCATGGGTCCCGGAGTCGGTGGTTAACACCGCGCGGCGCGCGCCTTTGGGATAACCTTCGGGGCCGGAATAGGGCAGACCCCAGTTGGCGGACTCCAACGCTTATTTGGTCTTTGCACCACCGGGTGGAGCACCGGCCGTCGACGCGGGAAGAGGCAAGATTGTCGTGTTGTGGTCCTGCATGATCAGCCAGCGGCCGCCCCGGTTCACCACGACGAAGGTCCTGAGGTGGCCCTCAACGCCGTGATTGATGCCATCCGGCGACGTGAATGGACTCGCTTCACTGGTAACCGTCGCCACCGCGACGTCATCGGTGGCGAAGCGGATGTCGATGTCTTTGATCTTGTCAGTGGTGCCTTTGAGAAACGTCTGATGGACCTTGCGGACTGTCTTCATCGTGGCATCGCGTCCTTTGTCGACAGCGCCGTAGGGATTGATGTGATACCAATCCTCGGCGGCGTAGTCGGCAGGCTTGGTGAAGCCTTCATCGAAGCTTTGGTAGAACTCCGCCACGGCTGCTTTGACGTTGGCGTCCCGATTTCCAGTGGGCGGCGTGCATGATGTGAGAGCCAAGAAAATGAAGATGATGGCTGGGTGTCTCATTATTTGACGATACTCCCTACTTCGGTACGTGGTTCCTGCGAATCCTTCGAGACTGCGGATTGACAGCGCTTCCATCCTAGCGCAGGATACCTCCCGATAAACGCCACAGTGTAGAGCAGACTGGGACCACCGCCGGAGCATGGCGCCGAG
>CADECY010000281.1 GCA_902825945.1 uncultured Acidobacteriota bacterium | reverse complement strand
AGCATCGATTCCGCGGGTTTACCGGCAACGATCACCGTGCCGCTCTTGCCGCCCTTCATTGCGCCTTCGCGAGAGTCGAGCCGGAGTCCGCCCATAGCCGTCTTGGCGTGGCAACCGTAGCAGTTGGCCGCCAAAATCGGGCGAATCTTCGATTCGAAAAAGTCGTTGTCCGCCGTTGCGGAGATCGCCGGAAGGGCCACCAGGGCGGCCGCGAGGATCTTGCCGTGCATGCCTCACATTCTATTACAGCCGCTTCTTCTGTTTCGATTGCCGGTTCGCATGACGGCCCGAACCGTCGCCATCGTCCTTGATTCCGCCTGCCGGATTCAGCTTCGTGAGCGCAGCTTGCAACCGCTGGTGCGACGTTTTCGCCGAAGCGGATTCCGGCGCCACGGCCGGCTCTCTAAACGGAGCACGGCCCATGTCGTAGAGTTGCCCGCTTTGATCCAGCTTGAACGCCGCGTCGCGTACGTACCATTTCGACGCGAGCTGGATGAAGATCCAATCGCGCGCTGGGCCGGACTTGGCTTGCAGCCGCTGCGCGAAGCTCTGGCCGTCGAGCACGCGGCCCGAAGGGAGCTTCGCGCCGGCAAGTTCGGCGAAGGTGGGAACGAAGTCCGTCGAGTCGATCAGGTCTTGCGAAACTTTCCCTGCCGGTACGGTGCCTGGCCAATTGGCGATCATCGGCACGAGCGCGCCGCCTTCGAGCATCGAGCCCTTCTCACCAGAAAGCTTTTGTCCGTTCACCGTTGCACGATCGGCGTAGTTGCCGCCGGTTCCGTTGTCACCGGCGAATAGCACGAGCGTGTTGTCGCGCAGCTTCAACCGGTCGAGCCCGGCTGTGAGCTTGCCCATCAGCTTGTCCATGTAGGCAATGTTGTCGGTGTAGTGATCGCTACCGGCTTTGCTGTCGGGTGTGGGCAGGATCTCGCCGTGTATGTGTGAAAGCGAATAGTAGGCGAAGAAGGGACGGGAGCGATGCCGCGTCATGAAGTCCATCAGTGAGTCGTGCATCACGTCGGGCAGATATTGCTTCGCGAGCAGTTCCTTGGACGCACCGTTGACCTGGTAGCGCTTGCCCTTGTCCTGCGTGTTCCAGTAGGTGCCGCTGCCGGTGAAGCGCAGATTTTCGTCGAATCCCCAATCGGCGGGTCCGAGCGGAAGTTGGCCCCACTTTCCGATCGACGTGCTGACGTATCCGGCGGTCTTCAGTATCGCGGGCAGGAACGTCTCATTCGCAGGAGTCATCCTTCCGGTCGCGTCCTGGTTGGTGGCGCCGGTGCGGAACGCGTAGCGCCCGGTCATGATGAGCGCACGCGAGGGCCCGCAGAGCGGGGCCGTGTAGGCGTTGGTGTAGCGGATACCGGTTTGCGCCAGGCGGTCGAGATGCGGTGTCTGGAAGGGTCCGCCGTAGCAGCCGAGGTTGCCGATTCCCAGGTCGTCGGCGAGGACGAGGATGATGTTCGGCTTTTTCTGCCAAGCCGTGGCGGTGTTTCCGGCGGCCATTGCTGCGGCTGTCGAGAGGAACTTCCGGCGATCGAGCATTCGCGTCATTCTATAATGAACAACTGCTCTAAAGAATGCATCAGCACAAATTGGAGTTCTCCGCGGAACAGAATCCGCACGAGGATCGCCTGGAGCGGCTGCGGTACTTCGGTTTCGCGGGTCTCGTCGGCGTCCTCCTGCTCCTGAACCTCACCGGGATCTTCAAGACGGTTCTCGGGATCGACACCGCCGCGATTCTTACCATCGCGGCCGGCTATCGCACGTTCTATAACGCGATCCACGGCCTGCTCGAAAAGACGATCTCGGCCGACTTGGCGATCTGTATCGCCGTCATTGCCGCGCTCTCGGTGGGCGAGTACCTTGCCGCCGCCGAGGCGATGTTCATCATGCTCGTTGGCGAAGGATTGGAGGGCTACGCGGCCAAACGAACCTCGACAGCGATCATGCGCTTCGTCGAGCAGATGCCGCGCACGGCACGTCTGATTCGAGATGGCGAAGAGGTAGAGGTCGACGCCTCGACACTCCAGCCCGGCGACATCATCTCCGTGCGCGCCGCCGAACGAGTGCCAGCCGATGGTGTCGTGGAGTTGGGGATCTCGGCGATCGACGAGTCGACGATTACTGGCGAATCGGTTCCGCGAGACAAGACCGCTGGCGACGAGGTCTTCTCCGGCACTCTCAACGGCTTCGGACTGCTGCGAATCCGCGTCACGCGCGCGGGTCAAGACACGACGCTCGCGCGCGTCATCAAGCTTGTCGAACAAGCGCGAGAGAAGCGGGCACCCGTCGAACGGCTCGCTGACCGATGGGCGAAGTACTTTGTTCCGCTGTTGTTGCTCGCGGGCGCCGGGACCTACTACTTCACACGCGATTGGCTGCGCACGGTGGCGGTGCTGATCGTGGGTTGCCCCTGCGCTCTGATTCTTGCGACTCCCACCGCGATGGTCGCGGCGATCGGAGGATTGGCGCGGCGCGGAATCCTGGTGCGCGGCGGTACGATTCTCCAGGAAGCAGCCAAGATCGACACGATCGTGTTCGACAAGACGGGCACGGTCACCGAAGGGCGCTTTGAAATCCTGAAGATCGTGGCGGCGGATGGTGACGAGGCGGGCGTCCTGGCCGCCGCGGCATGCGCCGAGTCGGGCTCCGATCACATCCTGGCGCGAGTAATTGTCGACGAGGCTCGAAAACGCGGGCTCACCGCGGCTTCGCCCGAGTCTGCGCGTATCCTGCCCGGGCGCGGGGCCGAAGCGGTTCTTGCCGGCCGCACACTGCGCGCCGGCAGCGCCGCCTATCTCGGCGAACACGGAATCACGGGCACCGCGGCTGCGATGGAAGAAGCCGACCGCCTTGGCGCGACCGTCGTGCTCGTCGCCGAGGATACGCGGCTCCTCGGCGGAATCCTACTCCGCGACCGGATTCGTGCCGGCGTCCACGATGCGCTACACGGGCTCGAGGATCTCGATGTTTCGAATCTGATCATGCTGACCGGCGACCGGCGGCGCCCGGCCGAGGTGATCGCACGAGAAGTGGGGATGCCGTCGGTCGAGGCCGAACTGCTCCCCGAGCAGAAGCTGCAGCGAATCCAGCAGTTGATTGCGCAAGGCCGTCGCGTGGCGATGGTGGGCGATGGCGTGAACGATGCGCCGGCCTTGGCCGCGGCTCACGTCGGCATCGCGGTTTCGGGCGCGAGCGACATCACGGCGGAAGCGGCGGACGTGGTCTACATGGGCCGTTCGCTCGAAAAGCTTCCCCAGTTGGTCGAGGTTTCGCGAAAGGCCGTGCAGATCGCCTGGCAGAACATCATTGTGTTCGCGGTGATCGTCAACCTGGTAGCGATTGCGCTTGGCGCCACGGGCATCATGGGTCCGTTGGGCGCTGCGTTCACGCACCAGATCGCTTCGTTCCTGGTGATGTTGAATGCGCTCCGGTTGTTGGCCGTGGGTCCCGAACCCGGGAAGCCGGGGCGATTCCAGTGGATTCGCGACCAATTCGAACGGCTGAAGTGGCGTGCGAAGCTGTGGATCTCGCGCGTGGAGCCATTGGACTGGCTCCGCTCGGTCTGGGCGAATCGGGCCGTCTACTATCGTCCGGCGGCGATCGCGGCCGGCGTCGCGATCTTCCTGAACGGATTCTACTCGCTCGGTCCGGATGAAGTGGGCGTGATCTCACGATTCGGACGTAACGTGTTACCGCACGAGGAACCCGGGCTCCATTACAAGATGCCGTGGCCGATCGAGAAGCTGACGCGTATTCAGGCCAAGCGCGTCCGCACGATCGAGATTGGATTCCGGTCGAACGCCGGAGTTCCGGAAGTCGAGCCAGCGGCCTACGAATGGAACGTCCAGCATCGAGGCGGACGATTCCAGCGCAAGCCGGAAGAGTCGCTCATGGTTTCGGGCGACCAGAACATGACCGAGCTGACCGCCGTGATCCACTACCGGATCAAACAACCAGCGGACTTTCTGTTCCGGCACGCCGATGGAGAAAACACTGTCCGCGTGGCCACCGAGGGCGCGCTGCAATCGGTCATCACCACCACTTCGCTCGACGACGTGTTGACAACCAATCGCCGCGCCGTCGAAGCACGATCCCTGGCGCTGTTGCAGGAGCGACTGGATCGATACCAGGCGGGCGTCGAGGCGCTTCAGGTGAAGCTGCTCGACGTGCATCCTTCGCTCGAAGTGGTGGACGCCTTTCGCGAAGTGTCCGGAGCCTACGAAGAAAAGAACCGGCTGATCAACGAGGCGGAAGGGTATCGCAACGAACAGGTGGCGACCGCGCGCGGCAACGCCGATGCACGCGTCAAGAACGCGCACGGATATACGGCCGGGCGAAAGAATCGCGCGGCGGGGGACGCGACGAGGTTCGAGGCGGCGGAAGGCGCCTATCGTTCCGCGCCCGGCCCCACCGAGACGCGACTCTATCTCGAAACGATGGAGCAGGTTCTGCCAGGAAAAAAGAAGATGATCATCGACAGCCGGGGCGGAAGGCGTCATCTGGTGCTCATCGAGGACGGCGTGGAGATCGGTCCGGCGGTGAATCCGTTGTTGACGGCACCTCCCGCGCCCAGGATTCCGGTGGAGTAAGAAATGCACGATCACGCTCATCATCATTCCCATCACCATGAGCATCACCACGACGACCATGGCCACGATGGCGGCGCCGATGATCACGATCATCACCACATCGACTGGCATCATTATCGCC
>CADECY010000280.1 GCA_902825945.1 uncultured Acidobacteriota bacterium | reverse complement strand
ATGGCGGGGACGCGCGCAAGGCGGCGCTCAACGGACCGAAGGGAATCGCCTGGTCACCAGACCAAAGCGTCTACATCGCCGACACCGAGGGCCACGCGATCCGGCGCATCGACCTGAAGTCCGGCGTGATCACGACGATTGTGGGCAATGGCCAGCGCGGCGACGGTCCGGACGGCGATCCCAAGCAATGCAAGATGAACCGCCCGCACGGGATCTTCATCGACAAAAGGGGCAAGATCTACATCGGCGATTCAGAGGCGCACCGGGTACGGACGCTAGTCAGCGAGTAGCAGGAAAGCAAAACACGAAAGGCCAAGTGCGGATCCGTAGTCGCACTTGGCCTTTCGCGTTTTTGGGGATTGCCGCGGCGGCGCCAGCGGGAGCCTTCGAGCCTGTACTGTACCGCCGCGGCCATATTCGCGCAGGCCCGTGCGCGAATCCTGTTTCGCCGTTAGCGCCGAGCCGTGATCAGCTTCGGGGTGGCGAGGTAGCCGGTGAGCTTGTCCTTCTGGATCTCGTTCACGACGATCTCATAGGGCTGCCGGGAGCCGGAGACGTAGAACTGAACCGGTTCGTTGACCGTCTTGTCCTTCTTCTCCACGCGCTTGTCGTCGGCGACCACTTCCAGCGTGTAGCGGTTGCGCTTGATGTCGGTCTTCTTGAGCGTCATCATGACGCTGCCGACTTTGACCGCGCGGCTCGTCTTCGAGACGACGAACTCGAAGTAGTTGCGCTCGCCGAGTTCGCGCAGGGCCGCCAGTTCCTTCGAGTTGGTGGCAATGAGCCCGCTCTGAACACCCATATCGCCGCGAACGCTCTTCAACTCGGCGAGGGTGGTGTCAATGGCGGTTTTGGCGGTCGCCACCTCGGACTTCACCGAACCGACTTCCGTGGCCACTTCCTGGATCTTCCCCTGGTTGGCTTCGTTCGCCTGCTTGACGGTGCTCAACTCCTCCTGGAACTTCACGGCGCTCTGCTCATTCGCCTCGATCTGCGCCTCGATCTGCTGCTTGTGCTTGGCCACGATTCCAGCCACGAGCTTCTCGGCGTGCCGCTGCGCGTTGGCCTTGGCCTGAGCCGCGATGTTGGCGGCTTGGCCCTTCGAGGCAGCCACCTGCTGGTTCAACTCATCGATCGTCTTGTCGGTGGCCGCCGCCCGGCGAGCCGCCTGGTCCCGAACCGACGCAATCTCTTCCGACGTGGCGTTCTTGTTCTTCGCCACCTCGGCCTCGACCCGGCTGCTACGGGTCATCAGGAATCCGTTCATCGCCGCGAGCCCGAGGATCGCTCCGCCCGCCAGCCAAGTCTTGAGGTTCGCCATGGTGTGGTGTCTCCCTTTCTGAAGCCGCGTCTGATTTCTCCAACTACCCAGTTCGCGGACGCATTTCAGAATGCAAGGCACGTGCCAAACCCAGAATCCCGGCTGAATCCCCCCGAACAGAGGCCGGCGTGGCGGTTTTCGCCAGGCTCGAGGAGCTTACCTAGTACTTTTTACCGACCCATCGCGGATCCTATGTAAGAACTACTTGCGATAACGGCGGATTCTAAAGGACCGTTAACCTCGCGGAGCGGACTTCGCCTTAGCGGTTGTACTTCGGTGTCACTCCGCGAAGTTTGGACCAGACGGCGTCGCACTGCGCCACCACCTCCGGCGCCAGCGGACCTTCCCGGCACGCCTTCAGGTTCTGCTCGAGTTGCTCCAAGCGGCTCGACCCGAGAATCACCGACGCCGTTTCGGTGTGGTGAAGCAGCCAGTTGAACGAAAGGCTGATGAGACTGCGTCCGGCGCTCGCCGCGACCGCTCGCAGTTCCTCCACGGCATCGAAAAAGGCTGGATGCCAGTAACGATCGAGGTACATCTGGTTGTTGTCAAACCGCGTGCCCGGCAGCGGTGCCTCCCGCTGTTGTTTGCCGGTGAGCATCCCGCCCGCGAGAGGATTGTAGACCACGAGCGCGAGCCGATACTCGCGGGCGAACGGGACGAACTCCTGTTCTAGTCCGCGAGCCATCAGGTTGTACATCATCTGGGCAACATGCATCGGCTTCCAGCCGCGGCGCCCGGCCATGCTTCGCATCTGCGCCACCTGCCACGCCGCATAGTTCGAGACTGCGGGGAATCGGACCTTTCCGAGGGTTACCAACTCGTCCATGGCCGCCAGCGTCTCGTCGATCGGGACCTTGTAGTCGGGTTGGTGGAGGTAGTAGAGATCGAGGTAATCAGTTCGGAGCCGCCGCAGCGATTCGTCCACCGCCTTGAAAATCGCCGCGCGAGAAAGCCCGCTCTCGTCCGGACCGTCGCCCATCACTCCCCGCACCTTGCTCGCCAGCACGATCCGGGAACGGCGCGCGCCCATCAACCGGCCGAGCATCTCCTCGGCCGCACCCTTATTGTAGACGTTCGCGGTGTCGATGAAGTCGATCCCATTGGCCAGGCAAGCATCGAGAATGCGCCCGCCTTCAGCCAGATCGGTCTGCGAACCGAAGGTCATGTTGCCGTAGCAGAGCCGCGAAACGCTTAGCGCCGTGCCGCCCAGAGTGACGTGATCCATTCTGTCCAGAATACGTAGGGCTGGCGGGCCACCGCAACCCATTCCGAACCCATCGGGTTTAGAATTTCAGGAGGGGTCATTCACTTGACGAAAACGGGCTGGTTGATCTTGGCTGGTGCGCTGGGTGTGGCGACGGCGCAGACCCAACTGCGTACGCTCAAAGGCGTGGTGATTCAGGAGCCCGCTGGGCTCGGCGAATACGTTCAGGACCGGAAGGCGCTGGTCGCGCTCGGCAAGATCCTCTTCTGGGATATGCAGACGGGCAGTGACGGAATGACTGCGTGCGCGACCTGTCATTTCCACGCGGGCGCCGATCACCGCCCCCAAAATCAGATTTCGGACACGAGCGCGACGTTTCGCGTCAATCTCGATCTCTCTGGGGTCGCGTTTCCTCTGCGAGCGTTGAGCGACTCGGGCAATAAAAACTCCGCCGCGTTGCGTGATTCGAGCATGAGGATCGGATCGATGGGCACGTTCCGGCGGATTTTCGATGGAATCGTGCCGGGTCAGGCAGCCGAACTCGGGCACGACGAGTTGGACAAGCCCGAATTCGTCCATGGAGGATTGCAGGTGCGCCGCGTCACGTCGCGCAATACTCCGTCCATTTTCAACACCGTCTTTTACGGCCGGGGATTCTGGGATGGCCGTGCCGCCCGCAATTTCAACGGATTCACGGTGTCAGGGCTCGCGGCAGAGGCGCCGGGCGTTCTCGTGTCGGTGGATGGGGTACTCGAGCGGCGGCCCGTGAACCTCGATCCGGCCAACCTAGCTTCACAAGGTGTCGGCCCGATCCTCGATCACCTGGAAATGTCGTATGCGGGACGCACTTGGCCGCTGCTGGCGCGAAAGATGCTGAATCTCGCACCGCTCGGCCTTCAGCGGGTTTCGCCCACCGACAGCGTTCTCGGTGACATGGCGCGGGCCGATGGACCAGGCCTGGTGGACGAGGCAACCTACCTGAGCCTCATTCAAAAGGCCTTTCACTCCAAGTTCTGGGAGTCGCCGGAAACCGTGGAGGAGTTCACGCAGGTGGAGCACAACTTCCCGCTGTTCTGGGGACTCGCGATGCACGCCTATCAGGCAACATTGAACTCGGACGATTCGCCGTTCGACCGTTTTAACGAAGGTGACAATGGCGCGCTGACGGCGCAACAACAGGAGGGCCTGCGGCTGTTTCAAACAACCGGCGACTGTATTGAATGCCACAACGGACCCGAGTTCTCGGCCGCGGCGATGAATCCGAACCGCGGCACTCGGGCCCATGCCTTCGACCGGACCGGCGTGCGTCCGGCCGCCGAGGATATCGGCGCCGGGAACGCCACGTTCAAGTCCATCAGCCTGCGCAACGTCGAGTTCACCGGGCCATACTTCCACAACGGAGGTCAGGCGACGCTCGAACAGGTGCTCGACTTCTATCGCCGCGCCGGAGACTTCTCACCGGTGGCGAACGACTTGCGTCCGTTCTCGATCTCCAACGCGCAACGCGATTCAATGGTCGCGTTTCTGAAGGCGCTGAGCGACGACCGTGTCCGGTACGAGCGGGCGCCATTCGATCATCCGGAGCTTTGTGTTCCAGTGGGTCACCTCGAAAACGAGCCGGACGTGCTGGCACCTGGAGATTCGGTGGAATTTCCCACGAGCGCGGCGGAGAAGTACCGGTTGATTCCGGCAGTGGGCTCGAGCGGAAATATGGTTCCGCTGCGGACGTTCGAGGAAATGCTGGCTGGGATCGGGGCGAACGGCGAACGAGCTCACTCGTTGGCCGAGCATTGCAGTCCGGGCGGCAGCGCCGCGCGGCAGGTTGGGCTACGATGAAGTAAGGAGATCTCAATGGCTGTCGCCGCCGCCTCAATGACGGTCGAGGAATTCCAGGCCCTTCCTGACATCGAAGGCTTCGAGACCGAACTTCACCACGGGGAGGTCGTCCGAATGTCGAGGCCGAAGAAGCGGCACTACGATCGGGTCATCGTGCTGCAGAGCAAAATCGCGCCAGTCAGCGCCAAGTTCGGCTTCCTGGTCGCCGAACTCGCCTATCGAGCGATTCCGGAAGGTGACCTTCGCGCCGCCGATCTGGCATACGTTCCGAGGTCTCGCTGGCAGTCGTTCGGCGCCGACGACCATCTTCCGGGTGCACCGGATGCGGCCGTCGAGGTCCTTCCGCCCTCGAACTCCAGAG
>CADECY010000279.1 GCA_902825945.1 uncultured Acidobacteriota bacterium | reverse complement strand
ACCGCCGCGACCGCGAACTCGCCGAACTCCGGCGATAGAATGGCCAGATGGCGTCGCCCACGCTTGCTCCGGCTCCGAAGTTGAATTACTTCATCTCCCGCTCGGGCACCAATGCCGAGTGGGGACTTTGGGTCGCTGAAATTCTGAAGGAACTCGGGCACGACTACACGCTCCAGGATCATCATTTCCCGCTCGGATCAGGCGTGGTCCACGAGATCAACGATGCACTCGAACGCAGCCATCACGTGATCGCGCTCTACTCCGAGCCTTACAGCAAGAGCGACTACTGTATGGCGGAGTTCGAGGCGGCCTACAATCTCGATCCACGTGGGAAGAAGCGGCGCCTCCTGATCGTGCGGCTGGACGATTGTGCGATTCCGCAAATCGCGTCGCAACTCGTCTACCTCGGCCTGCGCGACCGTTCGCCGCGCTCGCGCCGCCAGTTGATCGCGCGACTTACCGGCGAGCGGCCCAGTTATCGCGATGAGGAGGTCCGCACGTTCACGGGCAACCTGCCGGTTGTCGATCCGCACCTATTCGGACGCGAAAAGGAACTAGCGCGGCTCGATGCGGCTTGGGCGGACCCGGAGGCGAATGTCGTTGCCGTGGTCGCGGGCGGAGGTACGGGGAAGACGGCGCTGGTCGACAAGTGGTTCCGGGAGCACACTCAGGAAGCGACGGTCTTCGGATGGTCTTTCTACAGCCAGGGGTCGGCCGAGGACCGGCAGACTTCTTCCGACCCCTTCTTCAACGAGGTGACGCGATTCTTCGACGTGAAGGTAGACGGGAACCTCTCGGTGTTTGCTAAGGCGGAGGCGCTGGCCAGGCGGATGCGCGAGGAACGGGTGTTGCTGATTCTCGACGGGCTCGAGCCGTTGCAGGCGTCCGATGGGACGTTGCGCGACAACGCGATCAAGGCGTTGCTGAACGAGTTGCGGACGCGGAACGCGGGGCTGGTGGTTTGTTCGTCGCGGTTGCCGTTGGTGGATGTCCCTGCCGATGAGCACCACTCGATTGCGATCGATCTCGACAATCTCGATCCGGTGGCTGGTGGGAAGTACTTGGCGTACCTCGGAGTCCATGGACCGCCAGCGGAGTTGGAGGCGGCGTCGATCGACTTCGACAATCATGCGCTGGCGGTGACGCTGCTTGGCACCTACTTGGTCGACTACTTGGACTGCGATGTCCGCCGTCGTAAGGACATCCCCGCCTTGCCCGTCGATGTGGAGAGCGAGGTGGGAGTTCACGCGCGGCGGATGATGGCGAGCTACGCGCGGATGTTCGCGGGCAAGCCCGAGCGGGCGGTGTTGACCGCGCTCGGATATTTCGACCGGCCTGCCGAGCCGGAGGCGCTCCGGCTGGTGCTGCCGAAGATGACGGATGTCGAGCTTCGTGGTGCGCTGAAGCGCCTGAAGGCGGCGCGGTTGATTCTGAGCGCGGATCCAAAGATGCCGATCGACTGCCATCCTCTGATCCGGGAGCACTTCTCGACGGAGTCGACCGAGGATGGTCACGCTCGCTTGTACGAGCATTACTGCAAACAGGCGCCGCATCGGCCGGATACAGAAGCGGAGATGGTACCCCTGTTTC
Organism: uncultured Acidobacteriota bacterium; assembly: GCA_902825945.1. Classification (GTDB taxonomy): domain Bacteria; phylum Acidobacteriota; class Terriglobia; order Bryobacterales; family Bryobacteraceae; genus SYLY01. The sequence continues at coordinate 3,399 of CADECY010000279.1, read as the reverse complement.
ACGCCATCTACCACGGCTGCCGTGCGGGAAAGCACGCTGAGGCCCACCGCGACGTCTATCGCGACCGAATCCTCCGCGGCGACGAGGTTCACCTCATCAAGCGACTCGGGGCCTTCGGAACTAGCCTATCCCTGCTCGCCAACTTCTTCGCCCGCCCCTGGGTGGAACCGCATCAAAGCCTTTCGCCCAGCGATCAGGCATGCGTGATCGGCGACGCCGCCTCAACTCTCCGCGCTCTCGGCCGCTTCCACGACGCCGTCGAGCCCCTGGGTGCCGCCATCCAAGCCCGTGCTCGGCACGGCGACTGGAAGAATCTGGCAGCCAACTTCGGCAACCGCAGCGAGTTCCAACTCACCATAGGCGACATCGCCGCCGCTATCGCGTCGGCACGCCAGTCCGTGGATAGCGCCGATCGCAGCGGCGCAACCTTCATACGCATATACCAACGCACCACCCTGGCCGACGCGCTCCACGCGGCGGGCGAGATCGCCGGAGCCGCGCACATCTTCCAGGAAGCCGAGGACTTCCAACGTGAGAGGGAACCGCGCCGCCCCCTCCTCTACTCGCTACAAGGCTTCAGACACTGCGACTTCCTGCTGGCGCAGGGCCAGACCTCAGAGGCATGCTTCCGCGCGACTCGGAGCCTCGAATTGGCGGAGCGCCACGGATCCCTCTTCGGCATCGGACTCGACCACCTTTCGCTTGGACGTGTTAGTGCAGACCGAATCCACCTTGAACGGGCGGTCGATTTCCTTCGGCGTTACGGAGCCCTCGAATTCATCCCTCTGGCTCTCCTTGCCCGAGGCACCCAAGCCGATCTCGACGAAGTCCACACCCTCGCCACCCGCTGCGGCATGAAGCTCCATCTCACCGACTACCACCTCGCCCAAGCCCGCCTCCACCTCGCGAACGGCAACCCCGAAGCCGCCCGCCCGCACGTTGACGAAGCCGCGAAGCTCATCGAACAAACCGGCTACCACCGCCGCGACCGCGAACTCGCCGAACTCCGGCGATAGAATGGCCAGATGGCGTCGCCCACGCTTGCTCCGGCTCCGAAGTTGAATTACTTCATCTCCCGCTCGGGCACCAATGCCGAGTGGGGACTTTGGGTCGCTGAAATTCTGAAGGAACTCGGGCACGACTACACGCTCCAGGATCATCATTTCCCGCTCGGATCAGGCGTGGTCCACGAGATCAACGATGCACTCGAACGCAGCCATCACGTGATCGCGCTCTACTCCGAGCCTTACAGCAAGAGCGACTACTGTATGGCGGAGTTCGAGGCGGCCTACAATCTCGATCCACGTGGGAAGAAGCGGCGCCTCCTGATCGTGCGGCTGGACGATTGTGCGATTCCGCAAATCGCGTCGCAACTCGTCTACCTCGGCCTGCGCGACCGTTCGCCGCGCTCGCGCCGCCAGTTGATCGCGCGACTTACCGGCGAGCGGCCCAGTTATCGCGATGAGGAGGTCCGCACGTTCACGGGCAACCTGCCGGTTGTCGATCCGCACCTATTCGGACGCGAAAAGGAACTAGCGCGGCTCGATGCGGCTTGGGCGGACCCGGAGGCGAATGTCGTTGCCGTGGTCGCGGGCGGAGGTACGGGGAAGACGGCGCTGGTCGACAAGTGGTTCCGGGAGCACACTCAGGAAGCGACGGTCTTCGGATGGTCTTTCTACAGCCAGGGGTCGGCCGAGGACCGGCAGACTTCTTCCGACCCCTTCTTCAACGAGGTGACGCGATTCTTCGACGTGAAGGTAGACGGGAACCTCTCGGTGTTTGCTAAGGCGGAGGCGCTGGCCAGGCGGATGCGCGAGGAACGGGTGTTGCTGATTCTCGACGGGCTCGAGCCGTTGCAGGCGTCCGATGGGACGTTGCGCGACAACGCGATCAAGGCGTTGCTGAACGAGTTGCGGACGCGGAACGCGGGGCTGGTGGTTTGTTCGTCGCGGTTGCCGTTGGTGGATGTCCCTGCCGATGAGCACCACTCGATTGCGATCGATCTCGACAATCTCGATCCGGTGGCTGGTGGGAAGTACTTGGCGTACCTCGGAGTCCATGGACCGCCAGCGGAGTTGGAGGCGGCGTCGATCGACTTCGACAATCATGCGCTGGCGGTGACGCTGCTTGGCACCTACTTGGTCGACTACTTGGACTGCGATGTCCGCCGTCGTAAGGACATCCCCGCCTTGCCCGTCGATGTGGAGAGCGAGGTGGGAGTTCACGCGCGGCGGATGATGGCGAGCTACGCGCGGATGTTCGCGGGCAAGCCCGAGCGGGCGGTGTTGACCGCGCTCGGATATTTCGACCGGCCTGCCGAGCCGGAGGCGCTCCGGCTGGTGCTGCCGAAGATGACGGATGTCGAGCTTCGTGGTGCGCTGAAGCGCCTGAAGGCGGCGCGGTTGATTCTGAGCGCGGATCCAAAGATGCCGATCGACTGCCATCCTCTGATCCGGGAGCACTTCTCGACGGAGTCGACCGAGGATGGTCACGCTCGCTTGTACGAGCATTACTGCAAACAGGCGCCGCATCGGCCGGATACAGAAGCGGAGATGGTTCCGCTGTTTCATGCCGTCTACCACGGCTGCCGTGCGGGAAAGCACGCCGAGGCACTCAGCGACGTCTATAGTGACCGGATCCTTCGCGGCAAGGAGTTCTATCTCACAACGAAGCTCGGCGCCTTCGGCACGAACCTATCGCTGCTCGCGAACTTCTTCGCCTGCCCCTGGACCGAGCCCCACCCGAGCTTCTCCCTTTCGGCTCAGTCCTGGGTGATCGGCGAAGCCGCGTTCGCGCTCCGGGCCCTCGGCCGCCTCGCCGATGCCGTGGAACCTATGCGCGAGGGCGCCGAAGCCGCCGCTCGCCGGAGAGACTGGGAGAACGCTGCGCGTTACCACGGCAACCTCAGCGAACTCCAACTCACCATCGGCGACATCCCTGCCGCCATCGCCTCCGCCCGCCAATCCGTGGACTACGCCGATCGCAGCGGCGACGCCTTCCAGCGCATGGGAAAACGCGCCACCTTGGCCGACGCCCTCCAGGAGGCGGGCGAGATCGCCGAAGCCACCCGCTTTTTCCAGGAAGCGGAGCGCCTCCAAGCCGAGTGGCAACCAGACTACCCGCTCCTCTACTCGCTCCGGGGGTATCAATACTGCGAGCTCCTGCTGGCCCAAGGGCAGACCGCCGAGGTCCATCGCCGTGCCACCGAGACCATCGAGACTGCGCGCAGGCACCACTGGCTCCTCGACATCGGGCTCGACCACCTCTCCCTCGGCCGCGCCACTGGAGACCGCACCCACCTCGACCGAGCGGTCGACCACCTCCGGCGTGCCGGCCAACTTGATGAACTCCCCAAAGCCCTTCTCGCCCGAGGCACCCAAGCCGACCTCGACGAAGTCC
>CADECY010000278.1 GCA_902825945.1 uncultured Acidobacteriota bacterium | reverse complement strand
CGGCCAACCACGGCTCAATGGATCCCACGCGAAGACTCATTGCGAACTCCGCGCCGAAACGCAGCCCGGAAGAAACGAACAGCAGCGAATCCTCGGCCGCTCCCGTCTCGGCGTTCAGGCTCACGTGAACGCGCTCTTCCGCGGCCAACGGCTTCTTGTCGAGCGCCTCTTTCGGTAGCGCAGGAGTCTTTCCGCTCAACCATTCGGCTACGCAACTGCCAGGGAGAAACGCGGGCACACGCGCCGGCTTGAACTCTTCCTTCGCACCCTCGAGAATCGGCGTCTCCGCCAAACCCGCCGGACCCGCGGCCACTCCGCTCACCCGCCCTGGCCGCAGCCGGAATCGCTCTCCGCCCTCGTTCATCACCAGGTCCAAAGGCCGCGGAAACCACAACTCCGACTCCTTACCCATCTCCCGCTCGAGCACCGGACCATGACAGCTCACCGCCAGCAGCGCCCGAACCTGTGGATCGTCGAATGTCCAACCGCTCATCTTACCCAGAAGCGTGCGTAACACACCGGCCGGGAGTTGAGGATACAGGAAAGGCAAACTCCGCATCTTCCGTCCGCTCCCGCCCCCGAACGGGCGGCTGTCGCGCGCCACCACCGTGTCCCGGGGTTCGAGCGAGAGGTAGACGCTCATCGCGACACCCCGATCGGCGCCAGCTTCCGCGTGATCACCAGTTGATCGGCCAGCCGCTGTAAGTCGGCGGGCTCGGTAACATGCCGCTTCACCACGTCGCGCAGTTCGTCCAACACCGCCGGAGCCGTCTTGCGCGCCTTTCGCGAAAGCAACCGCTGCGCATCGGCCTGCATTGCCGCTGCTACCGGTGCATCTTTCTCCCACTTCGAATAGTGCCGCGCCAAGCCGGTCAACTGGTACGCCGCCTGATCCGGAATCAGGCTCTGCCGGTGCCATCCGATCATCCGGGCCAGTAACTCCTCCGGCTTCGAACTCCACTCGCACCGGAATTGCCGTCCCTCCTGATTCCGTGGCGAATACCGCACCGCCAAGCCGTTCCGGTTCGGCTGCTTCGCCTCGTGCTCGGCATCTTTGGCCCGTTTCACCAAGTCTTCCAGGTCTTCGAGAAAGTGCCCGTAAGCGACCCCCACCGAAAGCGTCGGCCCGGGAAACTCCCGCAACGCATGGAGGAATGCCGATCGCAACGCCGCCGCACACTCGATCGCCCGATGCGCGGGCACGAATGCCAGCACGTCATCGCCCCCCGCGAACACCAGCGCCCCGCCATGCTCCCGCACCACGCGCTCAGCCTGAGCCGCAAACCCGGCCAACGCCCGCGAAAACCTCCGGTGCTCCTCAGCGGACTCCAGTGCCGAGATCTTCTCCCCCATCCGGTCCCCATCGGCCGCCAGAACCGCCAGGTACGGACTCGGCGCACCGCACGCCCGGGTCAACTCGCGCAACGTCTGCCGCAGGGCCGCGACGTTCGACTCGAGCACATCCTTCTTGTGCTCGGAATCCGCACTCGCCGGCTCGATCTCGTGTAAGCGCGATTCATAAACAGCGGTCCCATCGAACGGAAAGCGCCGGAACTGCGAAAACCTGCCAGACGAGTAAGAAACCAAGTCACCGCGCAACGGCTCGCACGCCTCAACCAGCCGAGGCAACAGCCCGCGCTTCTCCAAGACGTCGATCCACGGCTCGGCAGCGATCCGCGCCACCGAAGGAAACTGCCGCGCACCCATTCCCAGGCGCTTCGCCAAACCCACTGCGTCCAACTGCTCGCCATCGTTCAATCGCAGTTGCGCCTTCTTCCAACCAGCCAGGTGATCTAAACGCTCCTCGAGCCAGATCGACTCTCGCAACCCATCGAGCGATGACTTCGGAACCTTGGCGTACCCCTTCCACGGCTCGAAGTCCCGGCACGCCTTCCGGGCGGCAAGCGCCCGCATCACTTCCCGCCGCGCGGCTTTGTAAGACCCTCCTGTGACAACAGGTGTGGACGCCCACGTGAACTCGATTACTCCGCCCAGTTGCTCGTGAAACCGCTCGGTGTGGACCGCGCTCGAAACCGCTTCGAACGCGTCGTCGGCGATCGTCCGCCACACACTCTCCGCGGCACTTCGAGCCCGCTCCACATGCGCCGCCACTTCCGATCCTTCTACCTCGGCCAAAATCACGTTCGCAACGCTGTACGCGCTGTTCCGCTCCAGATCCTGCGCGGGCGCCGCCGGACTCGGAAAGATCAGCGCACCCGAATCCCGCTCCCAAATCCCCCGCGCCACCGCCTTCGAGATCTCCGACAAAACCAGCGAACCCGCCCACAGATCCCGAGTGCGTCGCGCCGCTGAGATGAACCCCTGCACCGGACCGATCGTGATCGCCAGCAGATGCTTCACTTGTACCCCCGCTCGCGAAAGAACTCCACCGCGTCCCGCAACGCCTCATCGTACGTCCAGCCGTTGCCATCCCGCCGGTCGGATGCCATCGCCATCGGCAAAGCCATCTGAAACACCTGCCCGGCCGCCACCACGGGCCGCAGGATCAGCGCCGAGGGAAACCGCTCCTTACCCCGCTTGCTGATGAACTCCTCGCTGCAATCCCCGGTATGCCGGTAAGCACGTAAGTCCTCGATCAGATTCACCAAACCATTCAGGCACGCATCCGCGCTCACCGCCGCGCCAACGGCCTTGAATACCGGCGGAAAGTCCACCGACAAGTGCGGCCACGGCCGCCGGACTCCCGTCGGCGCGGCCAGCCCGGCCCAAGCCCGCTCGACAGGCGGCAATCCCGGCTTGGCGCAATGCACCGCTCCCGTGCCCCGCCGCCATCGAGAACCGATGCCGCCGAAAAGCCCGAATGCCGTCATCGCGAAGAACACCTCTTTATCGCACGGCGGCTGCCCCGGCTTCGGCTCGATCAGCAACGTCATCTGAAATTGCACCTGCTGCCGCACCCCGTCGAAATCGCCTCGCGGAATCGGAAACAACCGCTCGTGGTGTGACTGCGGCAACCGGCTCCTCTCCCCCGTGCTCAGCGCGCGAGGAGTCCCAGTGCTATCCACCTGGACCAGCACCCGCCCGCCTCGCGTGGCATTTCCCCAGATCGGGTCTTCCGCCGCGCGAAGATCCACCACCGTCCGGCACCGCTGCGCGCCCGCCGTCGCCCGCCACCACTTCCGCAAAAGCCCCCGGATCTGCAACGGGTGTACGATCCCGTCCGCCTCCGCGCAAACACGCGGCGTCGAGCCTCCCCCGAACAGCGGAGTCAGCAGTTGAAAGGTGAACGGACCCAGCGCAACATGCTGGTGGGCCTTCAGGCCGGCCAGCGTGATCGCCGGAATCGCTGGTGGACTGGGTAACGTTCGGGGCACCTTCAGCTCACTCCTCAAGCCATCTGGAATACCGAAAACATTGAGGATAGCAGTGATTAGGACTAGAGGCAACGTCAGCGATGGGCCGGAGCGAAATCACCTGAAACTTTTTTCGCCTCTCACTCGTCTACTGGGCAGGCATTGCCCCGAATACTCGGGGTCCTAGCCCGGGCGTTAAGCCCATTCGAAAGAGAGGAGAGATCATATGTAAACGTTGATTGAAAACGGACGCTTCGAACCTGCCGAACCTTGGTGATGTTTTTCAATGGACACTCGTAGTGTGCCTACGGGCGACCCAGCGAACTCATCACCAGGGACGGCTCGACCAGCAGTTCTCATCAACCCAGTTCGGTCAATCGACCGGCAAGGAGAATCTATCCTAATGCCACAAAAGGCTCTCGTTTTGCACGCTTCGACCATGCAAACCATTGGAGATGTGTTTCAAGGGATTCAGTGGGCCGACTTCCTCTCCGTTGAGGTACTAGCCCCTGCCGCTATCATCATTGCGGTGATCGCGGCCCTACGAGTGAAGGAGGTTTCGTTCAAGTCCTTCCGAGCCGTCTTCAAGTAGTAGGGATGGGGATGAGGAGGCCCTCCTGCTCGTCCCCACACTCGCAACGCGCTCCTCGAATCGGGTGCCACGGCGGTTCGACCTTGCGGAACCCTTGGAGCATGTATTTCAATCCCCTTCTAGTCGGGGCGACCACCGCCTCCCGATTGTACCGCACCCGAACGGAGAAGGCGAACCTCGCGAATATCGGACGAAATGTTTTGACTATGGCATTCCGTCACCAGAAAATGGACGTCATGGTAGTCTTTGTCAGCTATAGCCGCCTGAACGCCAGCTTCGCCAATCGGCTCGTCCACGATCTTCGGCGCGCTGGCGCCGATCCATGGCAAGACGTGCTATCGATCAAGGACGATGAGGAGTGGGAGCCTGCGCTCCTGAAGGGGGTCGCGAAGTGTGACAGGTTCGTCCTCCTGGCTTCGCCCGAATCGGAGAGCTCGAAGTACGTCCGTTTGGAACTCGATGAGGCACGCAGGTTGGATCGCCCGGTGCTGCTGGTCCCGATCGCGGGTGCGCTGAGGCAACTCGGCGAATGGCAAGACAGGCAGATGGTTCCGCTCGGTCCGTATGAGGACACATTGGGCGCCATCTGCGAGCGCCTTGGCCTCCAGGAGCCGCCCGGCCCCGCCACCATACTGTCAAGCCCGATGACACTATCGAGCCTTTTCGGCCGCCTAGGCGGAAAGAGGCTGAATGACGCCTGCTTTGCGGTTCGCGTCGCCACTGGGCCCTATGGGACAGCCTACCTCGCCGGACGGCCGGATGCCGAAATAGCCCCTTGGTCCGCTCGGGGTCTGCCGCCCGCCAAAGTACTGCTTCGCTTTAGCGGAAAGAGCAAAGACGTCACCCTGGAACAGGTTGTCGAATTCGAATGCGGCCATACCGCTGGCGCTCCGTGGGTGATTTATATCGAAGGCCCCGAAACAGCCAAGAATGGCTTCAATCTGCCCATCCGGGCGCCCCACTATTGGTCGGATTCAGCCGAGTTCTGCCAGGGGACTATCCTGCAGTGGGGGAAAGCCAGGCACACCAGCCTCGACTTATTCGTGCAGGCGCCAGCCGCATTGACTTTCGCACTCGGAACTCGCCTGAAGGAGCTTATCCCCTTCCGCGTACACCACTACTTTTCTGCCGAAGCCGCTT
>CADECY010000277.1 GCA_902825945.1 uncultured Acidobacteriota bacterium | reverse complement strand
TCTACGCGCTCGCCGGAAAGCTCGAGTTTTTCAAGAACCCTCTCGAATCCGGGCTAAAGGTCGCAAACATGGGGATGAAGACCTTCCGCTGGGAAGATGGGTCCAAGAGCCAGGAACAGAAGTTCAACTACTCACAGGACGAGACCGCGCGGTCGCTGCAGGACTGGTTCGAGAAGATGACCGAGGCCGAGCAATTGTTCATCGCGGTGGAGCGGGCGGTGCGATACGACAAGCTGGGAGCCAACAAGGCTCTGCTGCAATTGCAGGCGGCGATGGAACGCGGACGGCTGGTGGGAGGAGCACAATTCCTGCCCATGCTCGACCGGGTGATCAAGAACGAGAGCTTTCTCCACATGGCGCGGGAGCGCGCGTCGGCGCTCGCCGATTCGATCCGCAACCCCAAGCCGAAGGAGCCGAAGTCCGCGCAATGAAGTTCCTGTTGCTCGCGCTCGCACTCGGTGTTTCCGCGTGGGCTCAGGAGCCCGAAGAGGCCGATCTCGGAAGGGCGCTGGCAGAAGCGGGTTCGAGTCAGGTGGACTTCATCCGTGCGATCGAGAACCATCTGACGAAGTATCCGAAGACAGCCAAGCGAGCTGAACTAGAGCGGGCTCTGGTAAAGGCGTCGATCGAGGTTCGGGATGGCAAGCGCGTCGTGCAATACGGCGAGAACGTGCTGAAGACGGAAGCGGTCAATATCGAACTACTGGAACGCGTGGCGTTCTATCTGCTCGCGGACAACTCCAAGGAGCGCTCCGAACGGGCGCTCGGATACGCGAAAAAGCTCGAGGAGGTCGCCAAGCAACTGGCGCCATCGGCGGGCACGCGAAACTTCGCGCAGATCGCCGAGCAACAGAAGATCCTGCTCTCGCGCGCGATCGTCTACCAAAGCCGCGCGACCGGGAACATGGGCGACCTCGGCGCGGCGGAAAAACTGGCGCGCACATCCTACGAGGTCTTTCCTTCGGCGGAATCGGCGCGCGAGGTGGGGCGCTGGCTCGACAAGCAGGACAAGACCGAAGACGCATTGCCGTTCTGGGCTGACGCTTTTTCGATCGCTGATCCGGCCCTCGATATCGCCGACCGGAGAAAGGACCGCGTGCGGCTCGGCGAAGCGTACAAGAAGATCAAAGGTTCGGAGACCGGGCTCGGTGACATGCTACTCGCTGCGTTCGATCGCACGCAGAAGCGGATCGACGAGTATCGCGACGTGCTGCGAAAGATGGACCCCAACTCCGAGATCAAGGATCCGATGCAGTTCACGGTGTCGGGAATGAACGGCGAGAAGCTTCCGCTGGCATCGCTCAAAGGCAAGGTGGTCGTGCTCGACTTCTGGGCCACCTGGTGCGGACCGTGCCGCGCCCAGCAGCCCCTGTACGAAGAAGTAAAGGAGCGGTACAAGGCCAACGGCAAGGTCACGCTGCTCAACATCAATACTGACGAAAACAAGGAACTGGTCAAACCATTCCTCGAGCGCAACAAGTGGAACAAGACCGTTTACTTCGAGGACGGGCTTTCGTCGCTTCTGCGCGTCTCCTCGATTCCCACCACGGTCGTGATCAATCCGCGTGGTGAGATTTCGAGCCGGATGAACGGCTACATCGCGGATCGTTTCGTCGACATGCTCGGCGAGCGCATCGAACAAGCGTTGAAGGAGAACTGATTGTTCGAGCGCGTGATTCTCGTGGTGCTCGACAGCGTGGGCGTGGGCGCCATGCCGGATTCGCGGGTCTATGGAGACGATCCCGACTCGGACACGCTCGGCAACATCGCTCGGCTCCGGCCCATTCGGCTGCCGAATCTGCGGCGTCTCGGCATCGGGAATATCCGTCCGATCGCTGGGATCGAGCCCGTGGCGGAACCCGATGGCGCATTCGGAAAGTGCGCACTGGCATCGCCCGGCAAGGACACCACAACCGGACATTGGGAGCTGGCGGGCATTCATCTCGACAAGCCGTTTCCGCTCTATCCGAACGGATTCCCACCCGAGGTCATGTCGGCATTCGAGTCCGCCGCGGGGCGCAAGGCACTGGGCAACAAGGCCGCGTCGGGAACCGAGATCATCAAGGAACTCGGCGAAGAGCACATACGCACGGGCTCGCCGATCGTCTACACGTCGGCCGACAGCGTTTTTCAGATCGCCGCACACGAGGCAGTGACTCCCGTCCCGGAGCTTTACCGGATGTGCGAGATCGCGCGAGAGATTCTGCGCGGCAAGCACGAAGTGGGACGCGTGATCGCGCGTCCGTTCGTGGGCCAGGCAGGCACCTTCACCCGGACCGCGAACCGGCATGACTATGCGGTTGCGCCTCCGGCGGGCATGCTGCTCGATAAGCTCGCGGATCGCGGCGTCGCGGTGGCGAGCGTGGGAAAGATCTCGGACGTATTTCTCGGCCGTGGAATCGCGAAGTCCGTCACGACCAAGTCGAACGCGGACGGCATGTCTCGCACGCTCGAAGTGATGAAGGAATGGCCGGCGGGCCTGATCTTCGTGAATCTCGTCGATTTCGATTCGCTGTTCGGACATCGCAACGATGTCGAAGGCTACGCGCGTGCACTCGAGGAGGCCGATGCGTGGATTCCAGCACTCGAAGCGGCGATGTCGCCGGGAGACCTGCTCGTGCTGACCGCCGATCATGGCTGCGACCCCACCACAGCCTCGACCGACCATAGCCGCGAATACGTCCCGGTGCTCGCGCGGGGATCCGGTGTCGCGAGCGGACGCAACCTCGGCCTGCGCGCTTCGCTCTCCGATATTGGCCAGACCGTGGCCGCGAACTTCGGCACCACGATTCCGCGCGGTGAGAGCTTTCTGAATTCGATCACTCCTCGAAAGGATCCTAAATGAGAAAACCGTTGATGGCGGGCAATTGGAAGATGTACAAGACGCCCGCGCAGACGACGCAGTTCTTCGAGAGCTTTCTGCCTCTGGTGGCGGCCTCCTCGCACACCGGAATCCTCATCTGCCCGCCGTTCGTCAATATCGCCGCCGCCGTTGCGGCAACACGCGGCACGAACGTGAGCGTGGGCGGACAGAACCTCCACACGGCCACCAAGGAAGGCGCGTTCACCGGAGAAATCTCCGGACCGATGCTCGCGGCCGCCGGCTGCACCGCGGTGATCGTGGGCCACAGCGAACGCCGGCAGTTCTTCGGTGAGACCGATGCGACCGTGCTCGCGCGCACCATCGCCGCCCTCGAGTCGGGGCTTCAGCCGATCGTGTGCGTGGGCGAGATGCTCGCCGAACGCGAGTCCGGCAAGACGAACGAGGTGCTCGCAACGCAGTTCCGCGAAGGGATCGCGAAGCTCACACCCGAGCAGTTCGCGAGAGTGGTGATCGCCTATGAGCCCGTTTGGGCGATCGGCACCGGAAAGACGGCGACGCCCGAGATCGCGGCGGACGCGCACCGGTTCATCCGAGGCGAGGTCCGTGCGATCTACGGCGACGAGGCCGCGAACAACGTGCGCATTCTCTATGGCGGGTCAGTCAAGCCCGACAACGTCCGCGGCCTGATGGCGCAGCCGGAAATCGACGGCGGACTCGTCGGCGGCGCGAGCCTCGACGCTGTTTCATTCGCTTCGATCGTCAACTTCTGACGCCTGTGGCGAACGAGGACAAACACGATCTCGGGTTCGGCGCCCGCGTTGCGCAACAGAGCCAACAGAGGCTGGTGAACCCGGACGGTTCGTTCAACGTCAAACGAACAGGGTTATCCTATTTACGCTCGCTGAGCCCGTATCATCACCTGCTCTCGATGTCCTGGACGAAGTTCCAGGCTCTCGTCGGCGCGGGCTACCTCCTCACGAATCTCGTCTTCGCGTTCGGCTATTTCCTGTGCGGTCCGGACGCGCTGCAGGGGATCGTTGCTCGCAACCATCTCGAGCGATTCCTCGAGTGTTTCTTCTTCAGTGTGCAGACGCTGGCGACGATCGGTTACGGGCGGATCAACCCGGCCAATCTCGGCGCGAACGTGCTGGTGTCGGTCGAGGCACTGATCGGGATGTTCGGCATGGCAATGGCGACCGGACTGCTGTTTGCGCGTTTCTCGAGGCCCTCCGCCGACCTGCTTTTTTCGAGCCGCGCGATCATCGCGCCCTTCCAAGGCCGCACCTCGCTTCAGTTCCGGATCGTGAACTCGCGGTCGAACCAGTTGAGCGGTGTGGAGGCTACCGTTGTCGCAACGATCGGATCTCCGGGCAAGAAGGGCCGCAAGTTCCATGAGCTGAAGCTCGATAGAAGCTCAGTCATGTTTCTTCCGCTGCACTGGGTGATCGTGCATCCGATCGATGAATCGAGTCCACTGTTCGAGCTCGATCGCGCGGGCTTCGACGATCTCGATATCGAAGTGCTTGTGATGATCCGCGCGGTGGACGAGACGTTCTTCTCGACCGTGCATGCCCGCACTTCGTACAAAGCTTCCGAGATCGAGTGGAATGTGAAGTTCTCCGACATGTTCCTGCCCAACGCGGACGGCGTCGTGCGGATCGACGTGCAACGACTGGATCGCTTTGAGCCGGTCTGAACAAGTTTCGCGAGGGCGACGCTCCAGCCCTCGCAGCCAGGCAAGCTTCATTTCCTCGTAGATGCCCGCGTCCCTGATATGCGGGTGAATCAGGATAACTTGCGCACCCGCGAGAGTCGAGCGGCTATCGTTTCCAGATTGCCGGCCAGTCGTCGAGTTGACCCAGTGCGTGCCCGGACTCCATCAGCGTGAAGAGCGGCTCCTCGGGGAAGTCGTTGAGGCGGAGCGTCAAGCGGTTGCCGTTCCATTGCGTTTCCCAGGGAAAGTCCGGATCGTCCGTTTCCGTCCACGCGAGCGGAGTGGCTAGCAACGCGGCAAAGTCGATTGCGGGCTTGGGACCTGTGGCCATTATGCGGCGCCTTTTCTGAGTGGACTGCACTTCATTATCCGATATCCGGCCTCGCAAGCCAGCCGGTGGGCTGGCTTGCGAGGCCGAGTGTGAGAGGAGTTCCATACACACATATCGGGTGAAGGGGCTCCAAAGTGATGACTGATGGCGATGAAGCGTATTCCGGCTACGATCACTGCTATAGTCCCATCCGGGTG
>CADECY010000276.1 GCA_902825945.1 uncultured Acidobacteriota bacterium | reverse complement strand
TGCTGCGTGTGGGCCGTGCGCGATCCGATGGGGACGCACCCGCTCTTCCATGCGCGCGCGGGCCGTGATCTCGTATTCGCGGCTTCGATTTCCAGTTTGCGGGAGTATCCGGGAGTGCGAGCGTCGATCAACCGCCTTGCCATCGCGGATTCGTTTCGCAATAGCTGGCCACTACTCGAGGAGACCAATTTCGAGGGAATCGAACGGGTTCCGCCCGGCCACGCCTTGCGTATCGGCCGTAACGGCGTCACCATGACGCGTTATTGGATGCCCCGAAGCGAAGGGGTGCGATGGCTGAACGACGACGAGATCGGCCGCTTCGACTCGGTTTTCGAGCGCGCCGTCGAACGATCGCTGAGCCATGGACGCACCGGCATTTTCCTGAGTGGCGGGCTGGACTCGGTGAGCGTGGCGGCGATGGCCACGAGTATCGGGATCCGGGAGCGGCTGCCGCGGCTTCTCGCCATGTCGCTGGTGTTTCCGCATCCGGAATCGAATGAAAAGGGCATTCAGGAATCGGTGGCATCCTCTCTCGGGATCCCGCAGACTCTCGCTCCGCTCGAATCGGTGGCGGGAAGCGGTTGCGTGCTCGAACACACGCTGGCGGTGTCGGCACGGCTCGACTCGCCCGCCATCAATCTGTGGCTTTCGGCCTATCTGGCTCTCGCGAAGCGAGGGAAGGAGGCGGGCTGTTCGACGATCTTGACGGGTACGGGCGGGGACGAATGGCTCGGTGTCACGCCGGTGCTGGCCGCCGACCTGCTTTCCAAGGGGAATGTACGGGACTGGGGCCGTTTGATGGCTCTCGGATGGCGGTCGTCACGGCACGCCGCTACTCCGCGCGCGATCTACAACTATGTCTGGCACTACAGCGCGCGTCCGCTGCTGCGCCAAAGGGCACTCGCGGTCGCATCTCGATCCTTTCCGGGCTGGCTGGCGGGCCGGCGGCGCCGCCGCGCTCTCGAGAACCTGCCTGCCTGGCTGCTGCCCGATCCCACCCTGCGCCGCGAAATCGCCGAACGTGGAGAACGATTCGACCGCGAGCAGGACGACACGCGCGACCCGAGCCACTACGTCGAGGAACTGCGCCAGGCGCTCGACCATCCGCTCGCGTCACTCGAGCAAGAGGAATGGTTTCAGGCGTATGGTCCTCTCGGCGTCGAGGCTCGTCACCCCTTCTACGATGCCGATCTGGTCGAGTTTCTATTCCGGGTGCCGCCGGCCAAGCTGATTTCGGCTGGGCGGAGCAAGGGGCTCGTCCGCGATGCGCTGGCCCGCCGCTTCCCGCATCTCGGCTTCGGCGCACAGAAGAAGGTGGAGGCATCCGGCTATTTCCGCGAGGCTCTCCAACGCCAGGCGCCGGCGATGTGGAAGCAACTGGGCGGTCTGAGTGCGCTGAGCCAACTCGGTATCGTCGATCCGTCGAAGGTGCCCGAGCCAGCCACTTTCGGAAAAGGCGCGTATCGCGATCAATTCTATCTTTGGCTACTGATGAATACGGAGGCGTGGCTTCGGCCGCGAATGTAACATGAACTCGAAGTCGATCTCGAACAAGAAACCCTGGGAGCCCATGAGGCTCGTCCACGTTGGCGCAATCGCGGACGTTGTCAAAGGCGGCGGAGGCAAGATGAGCATCAACGCCGCCGACAGTGGTGACTCGCCCAAGAAGCCGAGAGGTCAAGGCTAGGCTGGTGGCGCTTCCGGTTCCTGACCTGCTCGTCGAGGCTGGCCCGGCGATTCTTCCCGCCGAGGGCGCGGACGAAGTGTGGCGAGACTCGAGCGGCTCCGCCGTCGCTCGCGGCTGGATCCGGGGCGCCGGCCTGACCATGGGGTTCCCGGGACTCGGGTCCTACCGTTTCTCCGCGCAGGGCGGGCCCGTTCGCGGTGCACCGGTTCCGGGTGCGGACTCCCGTTTGCTCGAATCGACCTACTGGAAATCCGTCGTGCCTTTCGTCCTGCAGGCGCGCGGATACGAAGCTCTCCACGCCAGCGCGATCGCCGCCAGCGGGGGCGTCGCCGCGTTCTGCGCGAATTCGGAGACGGGCAAGTCCACGCTGGCGCGAGCACTCGGCCGGCGTGGGCATCGCCTGTGGGCCGACGACGCGGTGGTGCTCGATGGCCTTCGCGCGCTGCCGTTGCCGTTCCAGGTGAAGCTGCGTCCGGCTTCATCGGTTTGGTTCGGCGAACCGGAACTGTCTCCGTTCCACGCGCCTGAAGAGGAGCATCCGCTGCGGGCGGTTTTCGTCCTCGTGAGGGACGAGACCGCGGATGTCTCGCTTCACCGCGTCACTTCCGCGGCCGCCTTTCCGCTGCTGCTGCGGCACGCCTTCTGCTTCACGCTTTCGGCCCCCAATCGGAAACGCGCGATGATCGCGCGCTATCTCGAGCTAGCGTCGGCGGTGCCCGTGTTCGAACTGCGCTTCGCTTCGGGTCTCGAGCGTCTCGACGCCATCGCGGCGCGTGTCGAAGAAACGCTGGCCGGGCTGAACTGATCCGCAAGCGCCATCGCGGATCGCCGCGAAGCGGTTGAACCGCTCTTCGGTTGCTCCCAGCACCACTTCGCCGTCTACTTCCACCCAGGCGTGCGCGGTGATTGCGTTGTCGCTGCGGGCTCCCAGCGCGATCTCGGATCGGCACCCAATTCGCGCGAGCAGCCAGTGGAGCGCAAGGGCTTGGGGCAGGCAGGCGGTGCCGGGAATCCTCCGGGCGGCGGATTCGACCGCGGCGGCCCATTTGCGTGCGTTCGCGAGGACGGCGCCCTGCTTGGCCTTGACTGCGCTTGCCGAGAAGCACCGCACTGCCTTCGTGAAACCGCGGTATCGAAGGAGCAGCCGCGCTACCGCCAGCACGGGCAGTGCACACAGTATCCGGGCGATCCGCATGATCCTCCATCGGCGGCGCGGGTGGAGGTCTGCATGGGCTTGCGGCGCTGGCAAGATCGCTACCTCCCCCAGAGCTTCCACCATGGTTTCGCGGGAGGCTTGTCGAAAGCGATTCTCGCGAACAGCAATTGGTCCGGATGCTTCCGGAGTGGGTCCAACGGGTCCCGTTCGAACCAGCGGCCGGCGTTCGCAGGTCGCAGGTCGTGAATGCTCCACCGCCGATCATCGAGGCTTGCTGCGAGTTCGCGGACCAAGGGATCGGACGAAACCAGTGCTTGCTCCCGGGTGATCGGGGGAGTTGCCGACTCGCGGCTCCGGTCTTCGACCCGCCGCGTCATCGCCTCCGGATCCGCGGTCCATTCGCGCAGAAACTCCTCGAGAGTGTTGCTCGCAACCAGCAACAAGCAAGGGTCATGACAGGCCCACAGCACCTCCGCCGGCGTGCCGCGCGAATCGAACAGGAGTACCCACGCGTTCCCGCACACGTCGTGCCCGAGGTCCATGCACGAGACGCCCGGGCAGTCTTGCAGATATTCGGAATCGAGCGGACCCACCCAAGAAAGTCGCGCGCCCTCATCGGAACGCCAGTGGAACCCGGCTGAAAATGCGGCCAATTCCCGCAAGGCGGGCGCGGCGATCGCCTGCCCCGGTGGATCGAGCGTGATTCGGTTCTCGCGAGCGGCCTTCCGCAACAGCTCGATCAGCTCTTTCATCGTCCCGTCATGATATCGAAGCTGCCGTCGTGCTAATCTGGCGGCTCATGGCTGACCACAATCCCACCGCGGAACAAGAAGTCCGCGCGGCTGTCGCCGCGTTCAACCAGGCCGCTCGATCCGGCGACGGCGCCACGCTCGACCGGCTTCTCAGCGAAGACCTGTTCTATGGGCATTCGAACGCTCTGATGGAGAACAAGGCCGTCTGCATCGAACACTTGCTACGTGGCCGCATCGATTTTCAGGACGAGCCCGGATCGACGGTGCAAATCTACGGCGGCACCGGCATCTTCCACACGAAGGCGAAGGCGCACAATCCGAAGCCCGATGGATCGGTCGTGATCGTGCCGCTCGACATCGTGCAGATTTGGGTCAAAGGCGCGACCGGCTGGCAAATGGTGGCGCGCCACACCACGCGTCTGCCGGAAGCCTGACAAGCCTGACCTACTTGTACGCCGCGATTCCGGTCACGCGCTCGCCGATCACGAGCGCGTGAATGTGATCGGTGCCTTCGTAGGTCTTGACGGTTTCGAGATTGCACATGTGGCGCATGATCGGATACTCGTCCATGATTCCGTTGGCGCCCAACAGATCGCGCGACGTGCGCGCGACGTCGAGCGCGATGCCCACGTTGTTGCGTTTGAGCATCGATACGTGCGCGGGTTCGAGCTTGCCCTGATCCTTCAGCCGCCCGCAGTGGATCGCGAGCAATTGCGCTTTGGTGATTTCGGTGATCATCCACGCGAGCTTGTCCTGTACGAGTTGATGTGACGCGATCGGCTTGCCATCGAACTGCTTGCGCAGGATCGAATATTGGCGCGCGGTTTCGTAGCAGTCCATTGCCGCTCCCACCACGCCCCAGCCGATACCGAACCGCGCCTGCGTGAGGCATGCGAGGGGCGCCTTCAATCCTTGCGCGTTCGGGAGCATGGCACTCTCGGGCAGGCGGCAATCGGCGAATGCGAGGCTTCCGGTCACCGACGCACGCATCGACATCTTCCCGTGAATTTCCGATACCGAAAATCCCGGCGTTCCGCGCTCGACAAGGAATCCGCGAACGCCCTCGGCCGATCGAGCCCAAACCACCGCGACATCGCACACGGCGGCATTGGTGATCCAGGTTTTCTCGCCATTCAGGATCCAGTCCGCGCCTTCGCGCCGCGCGGTGGTTTGCATTCCGGCGGCATTCGAGCCAAAGCCGGGTTCGGTGAGTCCGAAGCATCCGATCGCCTCGCCGGATTGGAGCCTCGAAAGCCACTTGGCGCGTTGCTCTTCTGATCCGTAGCTGAGGATCGGATACATGACGAGCGCGCCCTGCACCGAGCAGAAGCTGCGCAGGCCTGAATCGGCGCGTTCGAGTTCCTGCATCAACAGCCCGTACTCGACGTTCGACATTCCGGCACAGCCATAGCCTTCGAGATTGGCGCCCAGATAGCCGAGCGCTCCGAGCTTCGGGATCAGTTGAGAAGGAAA
>CADECY010000275.1 GCA_902825945.1 uncultured Acidobacteriota bacterium | reverse complement strand
AACTGGCACATAATGACAGCTTGGCCCCTCCGCCACGAGAGCCAAAGGAGCAACAATGGATCACATCGACATTGCCTACAATCGCGAGATGAAGCCGCTCGAGGCCGTCCTCGCGGACGTCAAGAACCCGGGCGAGTTCTTCGTCAGCGGCGTCGAGGAGATGCCCATGCCCCGAATCGAAGTGGACGGCGCCGGGGCGATGTCGTTCCCGGTACCGGACTCGCAGATCGCGGCCCTCATCAAGAAAGCAGAACGCGCACCCTACGGCCGCGGCGAAGAGACGATCATCGACACCTCGGTCCGCAACGTCTGGCAGATTTCCGCTCGCGAGGTAAAGATTGCAGGCAAGTCGTGGGAGGAGAACTTCCGGCATATCCTCGGGCGAGTCAGCGCAGGCTTGGGTTGCGACGCCGATACCGTCTCCGCCGAACTCTACAAGATGCCCGTCTACGACGAGGGCGGGTTCTTCCTCGCGCACCGCGACACGGAGAAGACCGAAGGCATGTTCGGAACTCTCGTGTTGACCCTTCCCTCCGTCTACACCGGCGGCGCGCTGCGCATTAAACACGCGGGACGCGAAGTCACCGTCGAAACCAATGCTTCCGACCCATCCGAGATCTCGTACGTGGCCTTCTACGCGGACTGCGAACACGAGGCCCTTCCGGTGCGCGCAGGAAATCGCGTCTGCCTCGTCTACAACCTCCTCCAACGAAGTTCGAAGCGAAAGCGCGCCGTGCCGAGGGCTCCCGAGTACGAATCCCGGATCGCAGAAACGGCCACAATCCTGAACCAGGCCCTCGCCTCGGCCGATGCGCCGGCCAAGATCGCGTGGCTCCTCGAGCATCAGTACAGCCCAGCCGGACTTTCGTTCGCGGCCCTGAAAGGCGCGGATGCGGCGAGAGCCAAGGTCCTGTTGCGCGCGGCGGAAAGCGCCCACTGCGAAGCTCACCTGGGTATCGTCCACATCGGCGAATCCGGCGCGGCCGAGTGCGACTACGACACCTACCGCTCGCGCCGCTACCGCTATCGAAGCTATGCTGGCGAGGACTTCAGTGATGAAGACTCGAGTTTCACAGCGGTCAGTGTCGATGAAGCCTGGCGTTATATCGACGAGTGGCGCGACGCGGGAGATCGAGTCGTCGAGTTCGGCCAGATTCCCGTCGCCGAGAACGAGTTGCTCCCCGCGGGCGCGCTCGACGGTGAACCACCGGATGAGAGACGCGTCACGGAGGCATCGGGCAACGAAGGCGCGACGTACGAGCGATCTTATCACCGCGCGGCGCTCGTGCTTTGGCGCCAGACCCGCATGACGGAAGTGCTCCTACAGGCGGGCGTGGCCTCGGCGCTTCCCTACTTGAAGAAGCTCGCGGCCGGAGGCAAGAGCGCCCGGGCGCGGGCGTTGGCAGCTGCCGAACAGGTCCTGAACGCGTGGCCGGTGAAGGAACCGGGGTGGGCCATTCACTCGCACAACTGGGATCCCGGGCGGGCACCGGAGCGGATCGAAATGATCGGCGTGCTGGTGCGCCTGAAGGAGCCGCTCCTGCTCGAGCGGTTTCTCCGGAAGGCGTTGATACCGGGCTACGACGGCTCGGAAAACGCAGCCCTGATGGCCTCCGTCAAAGTGCTGGGAAACGCTCGGGCCAATGAGGTCATCTCCGCTCTGGTATCGACTGCCATGCTGCGGCGCCCCGCCGAGACGGTCCAATTGTTGCTGGCGCTCTCCGAGAACCCGGCCGGCTTGCTGGACGTTGCGAAGGCAGCCGTGGCTGGTCTCCATGACGTCAAAGAGGGCCGCGCGGATACCCCAACGTTCGTCTGGAATCTGGGAGGGAGAGAACCAGAGCTCGGTCCCCAGTTCATCGACAATCTGCTCCAGGCCCTGCGAAACTTCGGGGACGAATCGCTTTGCGAAGCCGCTGCGGCGAAGATCGCCGCGCGGCCGGAGACCTTCACTCCGGTGACCCTCGTGGTTCCAGCTATCGCGAGCCTCAGTGAATGCGGGAATCAGACTCCCGCGCTCCAGGGCAGCGTCCGCCTCTTGTGGACATCCGCAGCCGAATTCCTCCTCGACCGGAGTGAATTCCCGCCGCAGCCACCCACGGACTGGCACCAGAAAGTCACGATAGGCTGCAAGTGCCCCCTCTGCGGCGAACTGAAAGCCTTCGCGCTCGATCCAATCGCACGCGTTCACCGTTTCCGGGTCAGGAAGGAGTTGCGCCAACACGTCCACTACGCGATCGACCGCAGCCACCTCGAAATGACGCACGTCACCGAGCGCACGGGTTCGCCTCAAACGCTGGTGTGTACGAAGGACCGCCGGATCTTCGACCGGCGCATGCGGGAGTTCGAGATTGAGATCAGCGCCATGCGCACATTGGTCAGTCTGGCGCTCCGCTACGGTGCGGTGCCGCTGACGGCGAGAATGTCGGCGGCAATCGAGCGCGGCACCTCATGAACCACGGCGAATCGGCCAGCCAAGCCTCTTGGGGCCATAAGTAGTCCTAATTCTGCCCTTCCGAAAGGAGGTAGGCCACCCATCGCTCGCTCGCCGTCGCCATCACCTGCGGACTCGGTCCGAAGCTAGCACTTGCTATAATAGGGCTTCCCCTATGGCATCAACGATTTCGCCTGATTCCGCGGCCAACGGCAAGAAGGTGATTCTGCTGACCCCGCGAGGGTTTTGCGCCGGAGTGGTCCGCGCGATCGACGTTGTGAAAATTGCGTTGCAAATATATCCCGCACCGGTTTACGTGCGCAAGGAAATCGTACACAACCGTCATGTAGTGGAGGAACTACGCTCGATGGGCGCGGTGTTCGTGGAGGAGGTCGGCGAGGTGCCAGCCGGTGCGCGCGTGATCTTTTCGGCACATGGGGTGTCGCCGGAAGTCCGGCGACAGGCGTCCGAGCGAAGCCTGAACGTGATTGACGCAACTTGCCCGCTGGTCACGAAAGTTCATTTGGAGGCGCTCAAGTTCGCCAAGCAGGGCTACACGATTCTGCTGATCGGACACCGTGACCACGATGAAGTGGTGGGCACCTCCGGCGAAGCGCCGCGGGCCACGATCGTGGTTTCCGACGAATCAGAAGCCGAAGTGGTCGAGGTCCCGAATCCGGAGAAAGTCTGCTACCTGACGCAGACGACCCTGTCGCTCGACGAGACCACGGGCATCGTCTCCATTCTGGAACGTAGATTTCCGAAGATTCAGGGGCCGCCAGCCCAGGACATTTGTTATGCCACCGAGAACCGGCAACTGGCGGTGAAGGCCGTGGCACCGCTGTGCGAGTTGCTGTTGGTGGTCGGGTCGCAGAACAGTTCGAACTCGCGCCGCATGGTGGAGGTTGCGCTGAACGCGGGCACGCAGGCTTACCTCGTCGACGATCATCGCGATGTGAGGCCCGAGTGGCTCCGTGGCGTCAACACGGTGGTCGTCACCGCGGGCGCGTCGGCTCCCGAGAACCTCGTGGAAGACCTGGTGAATTCGCTGACCACCACGCACGGATTCGGGCGGCGCGAGGAAATCGAGATCAAGCAGGAGGATGTGCGGTTCAGCCTGCCGGCCGGACTCCAACAGCAACAGCGGGCACTGACGCAAATCGCCGTATGAGCGCTGCGACACAATTGGGCGATCTGCTCGGCCTCTCGGCCGCGCGGGCGATCGAGAAGTCGGCCCGCGCGATCCGTTCGATGCGCCACGGTGAAGGATATTGGTGGGCGGAGCTCACCGCGGATACGACACTCGAGTGCGACTACATCCTTCTCCAGTTGTGGCTGTATCCGCCGGTGAACGGAGTTTGGGAGCCGGAAACGCGGACGACGATCGGCAAGGCCGCCAAGTCGATCCTCGACCGGCAACTGCCCGACGGTGGATTCAGCATCTATCCGCATGGACCATCGGAGATCAGCGCGAGCGTCAAGGCGTATTTCGCGCTGAAGCTCGCGGGACTGTCCACGGAAGATCCGCGGATGGCGCGGGCGCGGGAACGGATTCTCGATCTGGGCGGTTTACAGGCGGCCAACAGCTACGTCAAGATCAACCTGTCGCTGTTCAACCTCTTCCCGCGTGAGCATTGCCCGGCGATTCCGCCCGAGACGGTGCTGTTCGGAAACCTGCTCTACGAGGTGTCGGCGTGGACCCGCGCGATCATCATGCCTTTGTCGATCGTGCACTCCGCGAACCCGTCGAGGCCGGTCCCGGCCGGCTTCCATCTGGACGAGATCGTCAAACAAGGGGCGAGCTTCGCATTCGCCAACGACAACGGCTTTTTCAGTTGGCGCAACTTCTTCCTCATGCTCGACCGCGGACTCAAGCTGTGGGAGAAGTATGGCAGCAAGGCGATTCGGGCCAAGGCAGTCGAGAAAGCGAAGGCGTGGATGGTCGAGCATACGCGCCATTCCGACGGGCTCGCCGCGATTTATCCGCCGATGATGTACACGATCATGGCGCTCGACGTGCTGGGCTACCCGCGATCGCATCCGGAAATGGTGGAAGCCCGGCGGCAATTCGACGCATTGATGGTGGACGATGGCGATCGCTTCTTTTTCCAGCCGTGCTTCTCGCCAGTCTGGGACACGGCCATCGCCGCTTTCGCACTGGGAGAATCCGGCTGCGAACCCGCGTCGCTGACGCGCACGGCGGACTGGCTGCTGTCGAAGGAGTGCCGGCGCAAGGGCGACTGGGCGGTGAACCGGCCCAACCTCGAACCATCGGGATGGGCCTTCGAATTCAACAACGAGTTCTATCCCGATATCGACGACACGGGAATGGTGCTGCTCGCGCTGAAGCACGCGCGCGGTTCCGATCGCGACTCGCACCGCGGCGCGGTGAAGAGAGCCTGCGATTGGCTGCTCGGCATGCAGTGCAAAGACGGCGGCTGGGCGGCGTTCGACGTCGATAACGACTGGAAGTTCCTCGAACAGGTTCCTTTCGCGGACCATAACGCGATGCTCGATCCGAGTTGCGCCGACATCACCGGCCGTGTGATCGAAGCGCTCTGCGAGCATGGCTTCGATGCCAGCCATCCGGCCTTCCGGAGGGGCGTCGAGTATCTCGTCCGCACCCAGGAAGCCGATGGAAGCTGGTACGGACGCTGGGGCGTCGGCTACCTGTACGGAACGTTTC
>CADECY010000274.1 GCA_902825945.1 uncultured Acidobacteriota bacterium | reverse complement strand
TTTCCTGACGCCGCACTCCCATCACGGCGCCTTCTTCCGAGCGACGGAATCGATCTTCGACGGAATGCTGCGCCTCTATGAACGCTCGCTCCGTTTCACGCTGCGATACCGGCTGATCTTCGCGATGTTCAGCGTCGCGATCCTCGGCGCGACGGTCTGGCTGTTCAATCAGGTTCCGATGGGCTTCATTCCGGCCGAGGACAACGGCCAGATCTTTACCATCACCGAAGCCGCGCAGGGTGCCTCGTTCGAGGATCTCTTCCGTGATCAGCAGAAGCTGATTACCATCGCGCAGAACAATCCGGACGTGAAGGCATTCTTCGCGGGTGTTGGCGGCGGATCGAGCGCGGTGGCGAACAACGGCCCGAACTTCGGACGCATGTTCTTCCACCTGAAGCCGCGCACCGAGCGGACCAAGAACGTTGACCAGGTCATCGCCGACCTGCGCCCGCAACTGAATCAGCTCCCCACGATGCGCGCGTTTCCACAGAACCCGCCGTCGATCCGTATTGGTGGTTCGCTCACTAAAAGCCTCTATCAATACACATTGATGAGCGGCGACATCGAGGCGCTCTATAAGGGTGCGCAGGAGATGGAGAAGGAGGTCGCGAAGATCCCGGGCCTGCTCGACGTGACGAGTGACCTGCAGATCAAGTCACCGCAATTGAATGTCGTGATTGATCGCGACAAAGCGGCCGCGCTGAAGGTGACACCGGAACAGATCGAAAACGCGCTCTACGATGCCTATGGTCCGAGGTGGATCTCGACCATCTACGCGCCCGACAATCAATATCGCGTGCTGCTCGAAGTGGAACGCGGATTCCAGTCGGACCCAGGGCAGATGGACGCGCTCTACATCCGAGGCGGCGGTGGCGGACTCGTGCCGCTGCAGAGCGTCGCGCGCCTCGAGCCCAGAGCGGGTCCGCTCACGATCAACCACTACGGACAACTGCCCGCCGTGACGATCTCGTTTAATCTCGCGCCTGGGGTCCCGCTCGGCGATGCCGTACAACAAATTCAAGAACTCGGGACCCACGTGCTGCCCGGTGCGATCACCACCGCTTTCCAAGGCGCCGCGCAAGCGTTCCAGCAATCGACGCGGTCACTCTGGATCCTGCTCGCGGTGGCGATTCTCGTCGTCTATATCGTGCTCGGGATCCTCTATGAAAGTTTCATTCACCCGCTCACCATCCTCTCCGGACTCCCATCGGCCGGTTTCGGCGCGCTGCTGACGTTGCATCTGTTCAAGCTCGAGCTCAATATCTATTCGTTCGTTGGCCTGATCCTGCTCGTCGGAATCGTGAAGAAGAACGCGATCATGCAGATCGACTTCGCGCTCGACGCCGAGCGGAATCAGGGCATGCCCGCGGCGGAAGCGATCTTCCACGGCTGCCTCGTGCGATTCCGGCCGATCATGATGACCACCATGTGCGCACTGCTCGGCGCCCTTCCGATCGCCCTCGGCTTCGGCGCGGGCGGCGAGGCGCGGCGTCCGCTGGGTTTGTGCGTGGTGGGCGGCTTGCTGTTCTCGCAGTTGATCACCTTGTATCTGACGCCGGTCGTATACACATATTTGGCACGGGTCCAGAACCGGATCGCGCGCCAGCCGCTGAAGCCGTCGTACGGACCGGTTGCCGCGGATTGATCGTTCCCCCGCCGGGATCGAAACCTTCAACTCCCGTGCTACTTCCAGGATTTCCTTCCCCTCCAGGCAGGCCAGAATGATGCGCGCCCACTCGACGGCCCGCGCATCCTCGGTCCGGCTACTGCAAGTGGACAGTAGTGATCACGATCCGGGGGGGAATGAGATGAAAATCCGAGGTTCGAATTCAGGTACGTGACTGCGAACGGGGGCACCCTACGCCAGCATCTTCTTCACGACCTCGCCGCCGATATCCGTCAACCGGAAATCCCGTCCCTGATGCCGATACGTCAGCCGCGTATGATCCAACCCGAGCGAATGCAGGATCGTCGCCTGCAAGTCATGCACGTGCACGCGATCCTCCACCACCTTCAGCCCCAACTCATCGGTCCGCCCGATCACCTGACCCGGCTTGATGCCGCCGCCCGCCATCCACATCGAATAACCGTCAGGATGGTGATCGCGGCCGATGTTCGCAGGATCATCGGGCCGCCGCAGTTCCGATAGCGGCGTCCGTCCGAATTCCCCGCCCCACACGACGAGCGTTTCGTCGAGCAGTCCGCGCTGCTTCAGGTCCTTCAGCAGCGCAGCAACGGGGCGATCGGTGGCCGCAGTCATCTTGCGGAGTCCGCTTTCGAGGTTGCTGTGGTGATCCCAACTGGCGTGCATCAGCATCACGAACCGGACGCCGCGTTCCACCAGCCGGCGCGCGAGAAGACAATTGGTTCCGTAGGCCTTCGTCTCATCGCGATCGAGTCCGTATGACTCGACCGTCTTCGGCGATTCCTGCTTGAAGTCGAGCAGTTCCGGCGCCGACATCTGCAACTTGAACGCGAGTTCGTAGGAGTGTATCCGCGAGGCGATCTCGAAGTCGCCCGCCTGTTCCTGATGCTCCTGGTTCAACTCGCGCAACAGGTCGAGCCGCGCGCGTTGCGTCTCGCGCGAAATGCCCTTCGGGTTCGACAGATACAGGATCGGTTCGCCCGACGAGCGGAACATCGTGCCCGCGTATGTCGAAGGCAGGAATCCGCTCGTGAAGTTGTCGGCGCCCGCGCTCGTGCCCACGCCCGACGACAACACCACGAATCCGGGCAGGTTTTGCGCTTCGCTCCCGAGTCCGTACGTGGTCCACGCACCCATCGAGGGCCGTCCGCCGATCACGTGTCCCGAGAACAGAAACAGTTGTCCGGGGTGGTGATTGAACGCCTCGCTGTACATCGACCGCACCAGGCAGATGTCGTCGGCGCACGATCCGAGATGCGGCAGCAGTTCGGAAAGCTCCATGCCGCATTGGCCGAAACGTTGGAACCGGAACGGACTCCCCAAGACCGTTGCATTCGGCTTGATGAACGCCAGCTTGAGGTTCTTCGTCAGCTCTGGAGTGAACGGCTTGCCATGCCACTTTCGAAGCTCGGGCTTCTCGTCGAAAAGATCCATCTGGCTTGGCGCGCCTTCCATGAACAGGAAGATCACGTTCTTCGCCTTCGGCGCGAAATGGGGCTTCACAGGCGCCAGCGGACTCGACGGCTCACCCGCCGCGCGGCCCTCGCTCGCCAGCAGTTGCGACAGAGCCACTGTGCCGATTCCGCCCGCGCAATCGCGCAGGAACGAACGCCGTGAACGGATCTCGAAGTACTCTCTCGGGTTCATCGCGCTACTCCTTCGTCACGAACTCGTCGAGGTTCAACAGCACCGAACTCATCGCCACCCACGCGGCCACCTCGGGCCGCGTCATCCCCACGACCTCGGCGGGCGCCACGTGTTGCGCGCTTTCGCCTTCCTTTCCGAAGATCGCGCGCTGACGGTCGAAATAGGCCCGGAACTTCGCCTTTTCGCGATCGTTCGGCACGCGGCCCAGCGCGCGTTCGTAGGCGTACGCCAACCGCGCGTCGAAATCGGGCCGCGCCGCGAGCGACTGGTAGGCGAGCGACTCCGCCGCTTCGATGAATACCGGATCGTTCAGCAGATTCAACGCTTGGAGCGCCGTGTTGGAACGCTCGCGCTTGCACACCGCAAGGTTCGACTTCGGCGCGTCGAAGTTCATCAGCATCGGATACGGCGTCGACCGTTGAAAGTGGATGTAGAGCCCGCGCTTGTAGCGGTCGCGCCCCTGGCTCTCCGGCCACACCACGCCCCAGCGGTTCCCGTAACTCAACTCGGTGACGCCAGCGGGTTGCGGCGGATAGATGCTCTTGCCTCCGACTTCATCCGACAAGAGACCAGCGGCGACGAGCGCGGAGTCCCGAATCCCTTCCGCCGTCAATCGCACGCGCGATTGCCGCGCGAGTAGCATGTTGCCCGAATCCTTCTGCTGAAGCTCGGGACGCAGATTCGATGATTGCCGGTACGTCGAAGACGTGACGATCGCGCGGACCAGTTCCTTGAAACTCCATCCCTTCTCGACGAACTCCGCCGCGAGCCAGTCGAGCAGTTCCGGATGCGTGGGTGGATCGGCGCGCGTACCGAAGTCCTCGGGCGTGCGCACGAGGCCGCGCCCGAAAATCTCCTGCCAAACCCAATTCACCGTCACACGAGCGGTGAGCGGATTCTCCTTGCTCACCACCCAATTGGCGAGATCGAGCCTCGTGGGCGTACCATTCGCGGCGAGCTTCGGAAGCACCTCGGGCGTGCCGCGCGAAACCTTCGCGCCGAGATTGCGAAAGTCTCCCCGCACTCGCACGTGATGATCGCTCTCGGAACCATCGGCCACGCTCATCGCTTGCGTCAGCCTCGGATACGCCATCTTCAACTCCGCGAGCTTCTTGTCGAGATCGCCGAGCTTCGACTCCTTGTAAACCTTCTGCCCCACCGAGTAGTGATAGCTCTTGACGAAATGGTCGATCAGGATATCGCGCTCGTACGGCGTGCGATCCGCGCGCGGCTTCTGAATGATCTTCTCGCCGTCGCCGCCCTCGGTCAGAGTCGCGAGCACCGCCCAGCCCAAATCCCAATCCGTGAACTTCCCTGGATTCGCGTGCGCTTCGAGCAGCTTCTTTTCCCAAGGCACCATGAACTCATCCACTTTGAACTCGGCCAGCAACTCCTCGCGCTTGGCTCGATACTCGTCCCGCTTGCGAAGATAGGGCAGCATCTCACCGGGCATCGGCGCGTCCATCTCCACCTCGTCCAAGTTCTCGAAGAAGGCGAACAGGCTGTAGAAGTCCTTCTGCGTGAGCGGATCGTACTTGTGGTCGTGACACTGCGTGCAGCCTGTAGTCAGTCCGAGCCACGCGGCCGACACGGTGTTCACGCGATCCACGGTGTTCTCGAAGCGGAACTGGTTGTTGTCCACGCCGCCCTCGCGATTGGTGAGCGTCTGGCGATGGAATCCCACCGCGACCTTCTGTTCCACCGTCGCGTTCGGAAGCAAGTCGCCGGCGATCTGCTCCACCGTGAACCGGTCGAACGGCATGTCATGATTGAATGCGTTGATTACCCAATGCCGGTAGCGCCAAGCGTAGGGGCGCATCCAATCCTTCTCGTAGCCGTCGGAATCGGCGTAACGCGCGCGATCGAGCCACGGACGCGCCCAGCGCTCGCCGAATCTCGGCGACGAGAGCAGCCTGCGGACCGCCCGGTCATACGCATCCGGCGAACTGTCGGCGAGGAACGCGGACATCTCTTCAGCCGTG
>CADECY010000273.1:2416-5284 GCA_902825945.1 uncultured Acidobacteriota bacterium | reverse complement strand
CGGCGCTCCAGGCCGCGTGCAACTGATTTCCTCCGGCGATTTGGGCCTGCGAGATCACGGGCGCGACTGAGGGAACCGGCGGCAAGGCGATGGAGAAACCTCGCACCGCCGAATGTCCACACGACTCCGAGCAGGCTGCCACGCTGAACGCGTGACTCCCACTCGGAAGCGTGACGATCGTCGAGGTGTCAGGCGCATTCACCCGAATCGGCAAAGGGCCGATCTGGACTCGATACCAACTTGCGCCGGAGACGCTTTGCCATCGGAACTCGTTGGTGGATCCGGTCAGGGCGGCGTTCGCGGCGGGAGAGACCAGCACGGGCACGGGCTGGGTGAACTGAGACGCTCCGCGCACGACGTCAAAAACCACTTTGGAGTGAGGACCGCACCGGTCCAACGTCAAGCCGCCCGAGCAAGCCCTGACCGCAGCGGTGTAGGATCCGATCGGCAAGCTCAGGAGCGTGGAGTTCGCACTCGCGCCGGCGAAGGCCGTCAAGACCCGCTTGTTGTGAAGTACCTCGACCAGGAACCCGCTCGCGCCTGCGACCGGCTGCCAGGACAAAGTCACAGCAGTCGAGGTAACCGGCTGACTAGGCACCGGCGATGTGATGACCGGAGGCGCCAGAGAAAGTTGTCCGGCGCCCGCCTGAGTGAGTGTCACTACCCTTCCGGCCACCCCAATTTGGGCGCTACGGGGTGCGCCAGTGTTCTCATCAACCAGAAACTCCACGACTCCTTTTCCCTGACCGTAGTTCCGCTCATCCGGAAGGTATCCGGCCCGGCCATACGTCCGCAGCCAGCCCAGGTTCCGATCGAAACTGTCGAGCTTCCAGCCGCACCCCGGCGCCGCATCCACGGTGATTGTCACAACACCGCCCCACACGGGAGCCGCTACCCGGGGCGCGGCTGAATAACTGCAATTGGCCGCTGTTCCACCGGGAATGGCAAACGAAGGCACTTCGGCCGGGCCGTTCAACCGGCCAGGGCCGAACGAGCCTTGCACAGTGGGCGGCAGCGAGCCAGCCGGATAGGTTGCGAATACATCGACATCGATCCTGTACCCACCAACGACAACCTCCCAGAAAGCGCTACTCGTGCCGGAAGTGATGGCCAAGGGAGCGAGGCCCTCCGCATCCTCCTGCGCGGCCACGAATGGTCCCGCGCCACCCACGCTGTGAGCGAGCAGGGTGGCTGTTCCGGTCCGCGTCAGAGGTGATTCGGTCATCACTGCCGGCCGTGCCCGGACCCAGAGATTCATCCCCGCCGGCACCCCCGTGAAGCGTGCCGCTATCCGAGTGCCCGAGTCGGCGAGGCCCGCCAACGCGAGGTTGCCACGGCCCGAAATAGTGGGAAATGCTGGTTGAAACCAGCCCGTCTCGCTGAGGGAGAATCCACTGGGCATCAACTGAGCCGAGACCGGTGGGCCAGGAAAGGGAGCGGTAGCGGCCTGTGAGCCACCCACGGGCGGGCTATCGGAGCGCGAAAGGAACCAGCCGAGGAAAGTCAGTGTTCCAATCCGGTGCCGCGTGGGCGCACCCGCCGTCTGCATCGACCACGCGACCGGATCGAACCGTAGATGATCCATGATGCTTGGTCCGGCGAAGGACTCGCCATTGATGACTTCGACGCCCTCGACGCGAATTCGAAAGCGAGATAAAGTTCCGGAAGTTACCGTACCTGCGAGGGCATTGGCATTCAAGCGAAGGTTGAGGATGCGAAATTCCCGCTGTCCGGTCCCAGGATCGTCCCAAGGGATGGTGAATGCGATCGAGGAGGGTGAAACGCGGGCCCCCTGAAAAACGTTGACTCTCGCGGGCCCCGCGTAGACGCCCTGCCCGTTGCCGGTACCGGTCAGGGGACAAATACCGTCAGCGGTTTGACACAACGTATGATTCTGTCCCGTGTCATCGGCTAGCAAGAGGGCTTCTGTCCAGGTATTTCCGCCGCTGGTGGCCAAGTCCCGCGATGTCAACTCCGCCCCATCGAGAGCCGTGACCGTGATGGTGCGTTGCGGCAATGAGACACCCGCCGATGCCGGCTGTCCACCAGAGCACCCCAGCCGAAAGCCGGACATGAGTTCGGCAAAGCCGGTCGCACGAACTGAACCCTGCTGAGAGGACGCGGAGCACGTAAGAGGATACGGCGACACTGGGCCGACGCACAAAAGCGCGGCAATCAGGACCTTCCACATAGCCCAATTATTACAGATCTCCTCGCAGAGATGCCGCCTCCATATATGGCGAATCAGAAACCAATCCAACCGCCCCGGCTAGTTCACTTCCACAACCGACTTGATCCCGATCCCCTTCATCCCACCCTTCTCGAATACCGTCCCCGTCACCTTCACCCGCTTCTCGATAAACGGCATCAGCACGAGATTCTGACTCTTGTGATTCACCGCCACCGGCAGATACAACGTCCCGCTCGCCTCATCGAGAATCGCCAGCGGCACGCCAGCCTTGGCGCAAGCCGTCGCACAGTTCGCATGCTTGACGCCCTTGGTGTCATGCGACACGTAGCAGCCGGTGTCGACCACCAGTCCGGTCACCGTCACTTCCGCCGCGAACGCGCTCAGCGCGGCCCAGAAGAGCACCAGCGCGGCCCGCATCAGGCCTTCCCGAACGGACTCCGCGACATCGCGTAGTCGATCGCCTCTTGCGGCACCACGTATTTCGTCATGCCCTTGTTGCCTCGATAGTCGAGATCCTTGATCCCGATCGGACTCGTGTAGAACGCATCCACGGTCATCTTCCGGACCCAATCGAAGAACGTAATCCCCGGACCGAGCGGCGAGGGCCGCTTCACCGTATAGTTACTGAACTGACGATAGTCGTTCGAGCGGCGATAGACGAGTTCCTCGCTCTTCAG
>CADECY010000273.1:0-2406 GCA_902825945.1 uncultured Acidobacteriota bacterium | reverse complement strand
GCCGCAACCAGCGTGTCGAGCATCTCGAGTTGCTGCTTCTCGCTCGCGTCGAGAAAGCTCTTCTCATACCGCTGGCGCATCTCGGCGTCGAGCCAGGCGAGTCCGCCATGGAAGATATCGCCCAGCCGCTTGTTCTGACTCGCCAGTGTATCGATGAACTCCGGCGCGCCCGCATCGATCGCGCTGCCCGACCTCTCGTCCGCCGGCACGATGATCACCGCCAATCGCTGGATCGTCTTGTACTCGTGCGGCTGGAATTCCTTGACCTTGTAAGGACCGGAAGCCTTCTGCGCCGCAGTCTCCTGATGCACGTGCTGCGCTGCGTCCGCATCCATCACGCCGCCGCCCGCCGCCGTCAGCCCCAGCGCCAGCGCGCGGATGATGTCGCGCCGGTTCACTCCAGCGCCTACTTGGACCAGTGCCTCAGACATTGCCTTTCCTCATCTCCTCGGCCAGATAATCGCAGCCGCGCCACGCGAGCGCGTTGATCGTCAGCGTCGGATTCTTGTCCGGATTCGACACGAAGCTCGCGGCATCCATCACGAACAGGTTCTTGCAGTCGTGCGCCTGCGTGTAGCCGTTGAGCACCGAGTTCTTCGCGCTCGTGCCCATGCGGACCGTTCCCACTTCGTGAATGATCGTGCCCGGAATCGAGATGCCGTCCGATTCGCGCTGCGCCGCGCTCAATCCGGTCACGCGTCCGCCCATGCCCTCGATGATCTGCGCGAACACTTTCTCCATGTGGCGCGCCTGCTTCCACTCGTAATCGGTCCACTTGAAGTGGAACCGCAGCACCGGAATGCCCCACTGATCCACTACCGCCGGATCGATCTCGCAATAGCTGTGCTCGTTCGGAATCATCTCGCCACGGCCCGCGAATCCCACCGACGCGCCGTAGGTCTTGCGGATCTCCTGCTTCATCTGCTTGCCGTAGCCGTAGCGCCGTGCCGCGCCGTGATAGCTGCCCGGACCCGGAAGTCCGTAACCGCCGCCGATCTCGATATGGTAACCGCGCGGGAAGTCGAGTTTGTTGTGCTGTTCCCACAGCCACCACGGCATGTAGAGGTGCGCGCCGCCCGCGCCATCGGTATCGTAATGCGGCATGCCTTCGAGCGCTGGGACGTAGCCGGAAAGCCCGAAACCGACCGTGTCCATCAGGTAGCGCCCGACAAGTCCGCTGTTGTTGGCAAGCCCGTTCGGATACGCGGCGGACTTCGAATTGAGCAGAATCCGCGACGACTCGCACGCGCTCGCGGCTACGATCACCACGCGGCAATCGATCCGGGTTTCCTTGCGCGTCTTCTTGTCGATATAGATGACACCGGTCACTTTACCCGACCGGTCCACCACAATCTCGCGCGCCATCGCGTTGTCGTAGACCTTCAGCTTTCCGGTCTTCATGGCCGGAAAGACTTGTACCTGGCTCGACGCATAGTTCGACGCGGTCATGCAGCCGCGGCCGCACTGGCCGCAGAAGTGGCACGCGGCTCGCCCGTTGATCGATTTCGTGATCACCGCGCGGCGATTCGGAATGCAGGGAATTCCGAGCTTGTCGCATGACTTCTTGATCAGCAGTTCGTGAACCTTAGCGGGCGGAGGCGTGTGGAACTTGCCGTCCGGCGCGCTGCGGATCCCTTCCATCGAGCCGACGACGCCGATGAATTCCTCGGCTTTGTCGTAATAGGGCGCGATGTCTTCGTAGCTGATCGGCCAGTCAGTGCCGAGGCCGTCGCGTTGATACGGCTTGAAGTCGTAATCGGCGAAGCGGAACGACATCCGGCCGTAGTGGTTGGTTCGTCCGCCGATAATGCGCGATCGGAACCATTGGAATTGGCTACCCGGCGCGACGGTGTATGGTTCCCCTTCGAGCTGCCATCCGCCGCTCGTGGTCGAGAAGAAGCCGAAGGGTTTCCCCTCGCCGAAGTAGGATTTTCCGCCCTCTTCGGCGCCGCGATGGCCGTACTCGTACGGCCACTTGTGTTCCTTGTACTCTTTGGCCGGTTCGAGCATCGGGCCCGCTTCTAGCAGGGCGCATTGAATGCCTTTGGCCGTAAGAACATGCACGGCCGTGCCGCCACCGGCGCCCGAGCCGATCACGACGACATCGTATTTTGGGATTGCCATTTCCGAACTGTCATTCTACCCGGATTTGCGCGAAGACGCTCGCTCTTGGGTGCAGATCTTGGGTGAAGCGGCCCGCCTGCCCGGCTTGAACACAGGCCTTCGATGCAAACACGAGGGGGCACGGTGGGGAGGCAATTGCTCCAGTAGAGGCATGTACCGATCGGCTGTTGCTCTCCTGCTCGCATCCACCGCCGCGGCCACAACGGTCTACGACTGCCAATTCTTCGACTGCGTAACCCCGTTGGTGCGCAACCGGCCGCCGCTGCCTCCGCCCGGATCGAT
>CADECY010000272.1 GCA_902825945.1 uncultured Acidobacteriota bacterium | reverse complement strand
GACTCCCAGACGATCATTCGCGGATCCGGGCGCGGCCTTGGCGCGTTGCGCGGGAGCGGCCAATGAATAGACCGCAGCGGCGCCAGCAGTGGACAGGAAGGAACGTCGATCGTTCGGCATGCTTCCTTCACGGTACACCAGTCTCGCGGTATCGTTCGATAAGATGACTCGCCGAACCTTTCTCGCGGCCGCGCTCGCACCGCCTCCGCAGGTGCTGCTCGACTCCGATGGCATGCTCTATCTCGAGGGCAAGCGGACTTTCCTGACCGGCCTGTATCAACTGCCCAATCGAGCGAATCCCTGGAAAGACGCGGCCGATGCGGGATTCAAGGTGGTGCATTGCGCGGCGGACGCGAAGCTGCTCGACACGGCACGCGCGCATGGGATGTACGGCTGGCTCACCACCGGAGCGTTGACCGTTGCGAAGCGGAAAGAGGATCAGGCGCGCATCGAAAGGGTCGTGAACGGATTCCGCGATCATCCGGGTGTTTTGTTTTGGGAAACCGAGGACGAGCCTTCGTTCGTCAACAAGGAGCCGCGCCGGTTACGCGTGCAGCCAATGGCGATCAAGGCGGCATATGCGCTGATCCGCAGGCTCGATCCTTCGCGCCCAGTGTATTTGAATCACGCGCCCACGAATCTCGTATCGACGCTGCAGCAGTACAACGCCGGTGGCGACATGATCGCGACCGATGTCTATCCGGTGATTCCGCGTGGGATTCGTGATCAGTACGCCTTGTGGCCCGACGGCTTTCAGGGCGACCTGCTCAACACGAGCCTCAGCCAAGTCGGCCCGTTTGTGGACAAGATGCGGCAAGTGGCCGGCCCCAAGCGCGGACTCTGGATGGTGCTGCAAGCGTTCGCCTGGGAGATGCTTCGCAAGGAAGGCGATCGCGACGCCAAGATGATCCGTTATCCGACTCGCGAGGAAATGAGATTCATGGCGTGGCAGGCGATCGTACATGGCGTGACCGGACTGTTATGGTGGGGGTTGCAGTACACACCAGGTGATGTTTCGCTGTGGGATGAGCTATCGGAAGTCGCGCTCGAATTGAAGGCGTTCGCCGCGGAACTGGCGGCGCCCCCGGTGAAGTTCGAGACGCGGCTCGAGTATCGCGACACGGGACATTCGCTCGACAAGGGGATCGAATGGATCGCCAAGCCCTCTGGGAGTGGCGTGCTGCTGGCGGCGGTGAACGCCGACAAGAATCCGGTGGACATGAGCTTCACCGGACTCGAGCGGTTCAAGACAGCGAAGGTCGTGGGCGAAGCCCGCTCGACCCGCTTTGCGCGCGGTATCCTCAGCGACGATTTCGCACCGTTCGGAGTCCACCTCTATCGCCTGTCATAGAGTACGCTCAATCTGATGCCCGTCATTCCCGCCAAGACTGTCGTCCTCACGTTCGACGACGCCGTGAAGTCTCAGCGCACGTTCGTGGGTCCGCTGTTAAGGGAACTCGGATTCCGCGCGACATTCTTCGTCTCGCACCGGTGGATGGAGGACCAAGCGAACTTCATGACGTGGGAGGAGATCGCCGAGTTGCACCGGATGGGCTTCGAGATCGGTAATCATTCGTGGACACATCTCGGCTTGTCGACGCCACGCGGGGCGTCACGGCTCGAGGGTGAGTTAGCCTTGGTGGAGAATTCTCTCGCGCGTGTGAAGGTGCCGAAGCCCACGTCGTTCGCATGGCCCGGAAATGCATTCGGACCGGAGGCTTTCGAAGTCCTGCGGAGCGCCGGGTTCAAGCTGGCGCGGCGTGGCGGGATGCCCGAAGTCGAGTACGGACGCGCGACCGTAGGTCCGCTGTACGATCCGGCGCGGCGGCATCCTTTGCTGATTCCGACCACGGCGGATTCGTATCCGAACTGGACGCTCGAACATTTTCAGGATGTCGTGTCACGGGCTCCGGAAGGACAGGCGGTGGTGTTGCAATATCACGGCGTACCAGACGTGGCGCATCCGTGGGTACACAGCGACCCGGAATTGTTCCGGCGCTGCATGGCGTATCTCAAAGAGCAGCGATTTCACGTGATCGCTCTGCGAGATCTCGAGCAGTACATCGACCTCGCGAACCCGCCGAAGGATCCGCTCGTGTCGCACCGGCATCCGTTACGGCCCGTGAACGAATTGCCGTTACCCGTCGAGATGGACGCGACTCGCGCGCGGCTGCCGTATTGGCTCGGCGTGATGAAGCGTCACGGGTACAGTGATGCCGAGATCGCACGAGTCACGGGACTATCGAAGGACAAGCTGCCCTCCGCCGAAAACGTCGCGGGTTCGATTCTGCCGTATCCGGGCGGGCGCCATCCGCGCATCGGATTCCTGAACGGCGCCGTTGCGCCATCGCGCGGCACGAAGGCGAGCGTCTTCCTGCCGTGGGATGCGGAGAGCTACGCGGTGGTGGATGTTCCGGAAGCGATCTTCGCGAACGGCAAGTTGATCTATCTCGCGCACACACATATTCCTTCGATTTGGGACGAACAGAATCGGGCGATCGACAACGTAGACTGGAATGCCGCCGCCGGCGTTGGACTCGAATCTTCGTGGGAGTTGCCGGACAAGACCGCCTTCGGTGCGTCGATCCGGCCGGCGACTGGCGGGGTGGACATGGAGCTTTGGATCCGCAACGGTGGCAGGGAGCCGCTGACGAAGATCCGCTCCCAGGTGTGTGTGATGCTCGCACGCGTACGTGGCTTCGAGGCGCAGACCAACGACAACAAGACGCTCTCCAAGACATCGGCTGTCGCGAACGCGGCCGGCCGCAAGATTACGGTGGAGTGGGAGCCGGTGAATCGCGTCTGGGCGAATCCACCGTGTCCGTGTATGCACTCCGATCCGGGCTTCGCCGACTGCGCTCCGGGGGAGACCGTACGCGCTCGCGGCGCGCTTCGATTCGCCGGGTAGCCGGCACCGCCGGCGGTTGTGATACCATGACCCCTCTACTACTCCGCTTTCACAAAAGCGTCATAATTCGGGAGCGTTCCAGTTGAAGGTTTACGACGGCAATGATGTCCGCAACGTGGCCCTGATTGGCCACCTCAACAGCGGAAAAACTTCCGTGGCAGCAGCAGCAGCTTTTACATGCGGCGCCACCAACCGCTTGACCCGCGTCGATGAAGGCAATACGCCGACAGACTTCGACGACGAGGCGATCGCACGCAAGATCACGATCGCCTCGGCGGTCGCCAGCCTGGAGTGGAAGAAGACCAAGATCAACTTCCTCGATACTCCGGGCTTCAACATCTTCACCAACGACGTGAAGCAGACGCTGGTGGCGGCTGACGGCGCCCTGGCCATCATCGATGGCGTGGCGGGCGTCGAAGTACAGACCGAAAGGACATGGGCGATCGCGGGCGAGTACGGGCTCTGCCGCGGCATCGTGATCAACAAGCTCGACCGGGAGCGTGCGAGTTTCGAGCGCACCATGGAATCGATCCAGGCTGCCTTCGGCCGCGGCGCTGTTGCCGTGCAGTTTCCGATCGGCGCCGAACGTGAGTTCAAGGGCGTGGTCGACCTGCTCACGATGAAGGCGTTCACCTACACGCTGGGCGGAGACGGCAAGGGCCAGGAATGCGAAATTCCGGCGAACCTCGCGGAAGCCGCTCAGAAGGCCCACGAGGCTCTGATCGAGATCGCGGCCGAGGGCGACGACAAGCTGATGGAAGAGTTCTTCGAACAAGGAACGCTTCCGGCCGAACACATTCACGACGGCATCCTCAAAGGTATCGAGGAGGGCCGGATCTTTCCGGTGATGTGCGCGGCCGCCGGATCGAACATCGGAACCGACGAGATCCTCGATTTCTGCGTGGGCTACA
This sequence comes from uncultured Acidobacteriota bacterium, assembly GCA_902825945.1. Lineage (GTDB taxonomy): Bacteria > Acidobacteriota > Terriglobia > Bryobacterales > Bryobacteraceae > SYLY01. Next base: position 1,567 of record CADECY010000272.1, on the reverse strand, counting down.
TCGACGCGCCGACACACCGGCCGAAGTGGAAGGGTACTCTCAACGGGAAGGAAACCGAGAGGACGATCTCGAGCGACGGTCCGGCCTCGGCGTTTGTCTTCAAAACCACGGCCGATCCCTTCCAGGGCCGCGTCAGCTACTTCAAAGTCATCTCGGGCGTCATCAAGAATGACGCACATTTGAACAACGTACGCACGGGCGGCGACGAGCGTTTGGCGCACATCGGATGCCTGCTCGGCAAGGCGATTCAGCCGGTCACCGAACTTCGCGCGGGCGATATCGGCGCGGTGGCGAAGCTGCGCGACACGTTGACTGGCGACACGCTCGCCGACAAGTCGTCCCAGATCGCCTATCCGCCAGTCGAATTGCCGGAGCCTTCGATCGCCTATGCGATCCAGGCCAAAACGCGCAACGACGAAGACAAGATGGGCAACGGCATCCATCGCATTCTCGAGGAGGATCAGTCGCTGCGCTTCTATCGCGATCCGCAGACGAAAGAGTTCCTGCTCGCCGGCTCCGGCCAGCAGCATGTCGAGATCATCTGCTCGAAACTGAAGAAGCGCTATCACGTCGATGTCGAGCTGCACGCCCCGAAGATCCCGTACCGCGAAACCATTCGCGGCACGGCGGACGTGCAAGGCAGGCACAAGAAACAGACCGGCGGACACGGCCAGTTCGGCGATTGCAAGATCAAGATGTCGCCGCTTCCTCGCGGCGAGAAATTCGAATTCGTCAACGACATCTTCGGCGGCGCGATTCCGCGGCAGTTCGTGCCGGCAGTGGAAAAGGGCATTCTCGAAGCGGCCGAGCGCGGCTATCTCGCCGGATTTCCGGTGGTGGACTTCCGCGTGACACTCTACGACGGCTCCTATCACGACGTCGACTCGAACGAAATGTCGTTCAAGATGGCGGGCCGAAAGGCGTTCCGCCTCGCGATGGAGCAGGCCAAGCCAGCGCTGCTCGAACCGATCATGGATGTGGAGGTGCAAGCGCCGGTCGAATACGCCGGCGACCTGATGGGGGACTTCAACGGCCGCCGCGGCCGAGTCAGCGGAATGGACGTCAAGGGCACCACGCAGATCATCAAGGCGCAGGTGCCGATGTCGGAAATGCTCTCCTACCAGAACGACCTGATCTCGATGACGCAAGGCCGAGCGAGCTTCCACATGGAGTTTTCGCACTACGACTACCTGCCCTCGCAACAAGCGGAAAAGGTGATCGCGGCGGCGAAAGCGGCCAAGACCGGTGTCGAGGAGGAAGAGGAGTAGGGCTGGACCTCCGCGGCCATCGCCATCGCTTCGATCATGCAGGAGAGCAACACGTTCTCTCCTGTCAAGACCCGCTACGAGGACTTCGATCCGGTTTTCGGTTCGGTGGCGCTTGCGCGTCACGATGGCAAACTCACCGAGATGGGCGGGTTCATCGATTCGCTGCGCCGCGCCAAACACGACATTGCTCCGGTTTGCGCGGCGTGGGCCATCACGGCGGGCCGCTTTGTCCGGGCCCATTTCGAGCGCCTGGCCCGTGAATTCGGCGCCGCGCTCCGCGCGTTGAAAAACCCCCAGAC
>CADECY010000271.1 GCA_902825945.1 uncultured Acidobacteriota bacterium | reverse complement strand
TTCTCCGTCCGCGTGATACCCCTGATGGGCGCCTGCTTTCTCGGGCTCGGATCGTTCGCGCTGTTCAACCCCGCCCGGGGTAATCATCTGATGATGGCCGGTTTCGGCGCACTCCACATCATCTTCGGACTCGTCATTGCAAGGAGGTACGGTGGCTAGACACAGCGCCATTCGCATGGACCGCGGTCCGGAGAGCACCATCGCGTCGCAGAAGCAGGCAGTCGACAGCCTGGACCGGTTGATTCACGAGCGCATTCGGTTGGGCGTCGTCAGTGCCCTGGCGGTGAACGATTCGCTCACCTTCACCGAGCTCAAGACCCTTCTGAACCTCACCGATGGCAACCTGAGCGTGCACTCGCGCAAGCTCGAGGAAGCCGGCTACATCGATTGCACCAAGTCGTTCGAGGGCCGGATGCCCAAGACCGAATATCGCCTCACCGCCGAGGGCCGCAAAGCGCTCGAGAGATACCTCGCGCACATGGAGGCACTCATCAGCGCGACACGGTCCGGCGCCGTTCGCTAGACTTGTAGTATTGATGCGGCGCACACGCCGGCTGTTTTTGTTCGCATTGCCGGTCCTCATAGCTGGGGTGGGAGGCACCTACTACCTCAAGCGCCTCGAGATGTCGGCGAACGCGCCGCTGATTCCCAAGACTTTGCCCGCCGCCACCCGGGCGCTGAGCAAAGACTACGTCTACTTCAAGGGCACCCGCGATTGTCCCGAACTCGAAGTGCGCGCTCATGAGGCCGAGGGCGTCGAACAGCCGAAAGCGAAATTCGTGCTGCGCGGAGTCGAGATGAAGGTCTTTCACGCTTGCGGCAAGAAGTTCGACCACATCAAGTCCGCGACGGCCGATTTCGACGAGGCGGAAGGACGCATGTTCGCCGATGGCGAAGTCGACATCACGCTTGCGGTCCCGAGCGAACCGGAATTGCAAGGCCGGCTGGTCGGCATCAAGACATCCGGCGTTCTGCTCGACGTCAAGGACGGCAAGGCCCGTACGGACCGCCATGCGCGATTCCTTTACGATCTCGGCCACGGCGAAGCAGTGGGCGCCGAGTATGACCCGCGCCTGCGCGAACTGGTGCTGCGGTCAAACGTCAAACTCCACTGGCGGGGCAAGGGTGAAGGCGAGCCCATGGACATCGAGGCGGGCCAACTTCGCCACAAGGAATCGGAACAAAAGGTCTACCTATCGCCCTGGGCCCGATTGAAGCGTGACACGCTGAGCATGGACGCCGCGGAAACGATCGTCTCGCTCGACAAAGGCAATATCCGCGTGGTGGACGCACAGTCGGCCAAGGGGACCCGCGGCCAGAAGGACCGCACGCTCACCTTCGGGGCAAACACGCTGCACATGGACTTCGCCGGAAACTCGCAGGTGGAAAAGATCGTAGGCAATGGCGATGCCCGCCTCTCCGCGTCGGGCCCGGTATCGGTGACCGATATCAAGGCCCCTCAGGTTCACATGAACTTCGCGCTCGCCGGCAAAGAGAGTCTGCTGAAGACAGCGCTCGCCAACGGGGGAACGGTGGTGGAGTCGAAGCCTGTGATCCGGCAAGGCATCGTGCCCACGCCCACGCGAGTCCTGCGCGCCGAAGGCGTATCGGCGACGATGCGCCCGGACGGCGAGGATATCGAGTCGATCGAAGTTTTCACTCCGGGCGAGATCGACATGATTCCCAACCACCCGAGCCAAACGGCGCGGTGGATGTCGGCGGACCGGATGTGGTTCCAGTATGCGCTGGAGAATCGCATCGAGTCGATGAAGGCGCTGAAGGTAGCCACCAGGTCGATCAAACCCAAGCGGCCGGGCCAGAAAGAAGAGCCTCCGCCGGCCTTGACCTGGAGCAAGGAACTGCTTGCCTCGTTCGATCCGAAATCGGGTGAAATGCGGCGCATGGAGCAGTGGGAGGAGTTCCACTATCATGAGGGTGAACGCCAAGCCACCGCCCAGCGCGCGGTCTTTGAAAGCACAACCGACATGATCACGCTCGACAAGACCGCCCGGGCGTGGGACCCTACCGGATCGGTTTCAGCGGACCTGATCCTGCTCGACCAGAAGACCGGCAGCTACACGGCAACCGGCAATGTCGCCTCCACTCGCCTTCCCGATCCGAAAGAGCAAACCAAGCCCGCACCCGGCACCACGATGCTCGCGCGCGATCAAGCAATGCAGGCGAAAGCCGCTCGCATGGTTTCCGAAGACGGCAACAAGCGCATCGTCTACGAAGGATCGGCGGTGCTGTGGCAGGCGGCCAATCGGCTTCAAGCCGATCGCGTGGAGATCGACCGCAAGAAGCGCGTCCTGATCGCCAACGGTTCCGTGGTGAGCCAGTTCCTTGACAACAAGCCGAATCCCAAGTCCGGCAAACAGGGATTCACCGTGGTGCGTTCGAGCGCACTGGTCTATCGCGAGGCCGAGCGCCTGGCACACTACACCGGCGGATCGCGTATGATTCGCGACGGGATGGACGTCAAATCGAGAGAACTGCGCGCGTGGCTGAACGAAGACAAGCCTGGCGCGGCCCAGGGCGAGTCCTCACTCGAACGGGCGTTCGCCGACGGCGATGTGGAGATCCACCATGTGCAGCCTGAGCGCACCCGGCGCGGGCTCTCCGATCACGCGGAGTATCATGTATCGGAGGAGAAGGTGATTTTGAACGGGGGCAATCCGCAACTGCACGACTCGGTGAAGGGCATTTCGCGGGGCAAGCAGATCACCTATTTCACGGGGAAGGAAGCTCTCCAGGTGCAAGGCGCGCAAACGCAGCCCGTGTTCACCCGGATCAAGCGCAAGTAGGCGGAATGCACCGGCTGGTCACTTCCGAAATCTCAAAATCCTATCGCCGCCGCAAGGTGGTGGCGGGAGTTTCGATCTCGGTCGATCAGGGCGAAGTGGTCGGGCTGCTCGGGCCGAACGGCGCGGGCAAAACCACCTCGTTCTACATGATCGTCGGATTGATCACTCCAGACTCGGGAAAGGTCATGCTCGACGATCAGGACCTCACCCACCTCGCCATGTACGAGCGGGCGCGCAAAGGCATCAGCTATCTGCCGCAGGAGCCGTCGGTGTTCCGCAAGCTGACCGTTGAAGAGAACCTGATGGCGATCCTCGAGACGCTGTCGATGAACTCCCGTGAGCGCCGCGAACGGCGCGACCAGTTGATCGAGCAACTCGGACTCGAAACCGTGCGCAAGAGCAAGGGCTACATGCTCTCGGGTGGCGAACGCCGCCGCGTCGAGATCGCGCGATCGCTCGTGATCAATCCAAAATTCCTCCTTCTCGACGAGCCGTTCTCGGGCATTGATCCAATTCAGGTGAAGGAACTGCAGAGGATCATCTCCGACCTCAAGCGCTCCGGCATCGGAATCCTTGTCACCGACCACAACGTCCGGGAAACACTCGCGGTCACCGACCGGGCCTATATCATCAACGCCGGCACGATCTTCCGCGCCGGAACACCGGGCGAACTGGGCAACGATCCGGAAGTCAAGCGGATCTACCTCGGCGAATCCTTTTCTTTGTAGCACCTGCGCTATTGACCGGCTGGCCTCGGTCAAACGAGAAATGGAGAAATGGCATGAGATCCGCGACACCCGCCCCGCTTGGCGCATGCCGGATAATGGAAAGGTACCTTCCTTTGCCATGAAGATCTGCTACTTCGACGCCTTCTCCGGCATCAGCGGCGACATGACCGTCGGCGCGCTCATCGATTCTGGTGCCGATGCCGCGGCCCTGACCGCCATGCTCGACTCGCTCGGCACAGGCGCGTCCTATCGCGTCGAAAAGACAAAGCGGAAGGGCATCGCCGCGTCGAAGTTCCACGTCGATTTTACAGACTCGAAGAAGCATCGCCACCTTCCGCACATCCTCGAGATGATCGACAAGTCCGGGATGGGCGCCGTGGCGAAGCAGCGCGCCTCGGAAATCTTTCGCAAACTCGGCGAGGCGGAAGCATCGGTGCACGGGATGCCGCTCGAGAAGGTCCACTTCCACGAAGTCGGCGCGATCGACTCGATCTCCGACATTTGCGGTACCGCGATCGCGCTCGACCTGCTCGGCGTCGACGCGGCGGCGTGTTCGGCGGTGAACGTCGGCAGCGGTACGGTGAACACCCAGCACGGCGTGCTTCCTGTTCCAACACCGGCAACAGCGCGACTGCTCGAGGGCAAGCCCGTCTACGCTCGCGGACCCGCGATGGAACTCACTACCCCCACCGGCGCGGCGATTGTCGCCACTCTCGCCGAAAGCTTCGGCGCTGTTCCAACCATGAACATGCTCGGTTCCGGCTATGGCGCGGGCGATCGCGACTTCCCCGATCACGCGAACGTTCTCCGTGTGCTGATCGGAGAGGCGCGCGCGGCGGCGGAAGCGGCAGCGGTCGTGGTGATCGAAGCGAACATCGACGACTCGACACCCGAGGTCCTCGGTTACGCGATGGAACGTCTGCTCGAAGCCGGCGCCCTCGACGTCTCGATCGAGCCGATCTTCATGAAGAAGAACCGGCCCGGCTCCCTGCTCCGCGTCATCGCGACACGCGAAACCCGGGAAGGTCTGGCGAATCTCGTGCTCGCCGAGACCTCGACTCTCGGGCTTCGCATGTACGATGCCGAACGCCGCGTCCAATCGCGCCGGTCGGTCGAAGTCGCCACACCCTACGGCGCGATCCGCGTCAAGGTCGCGGGCAACGGAACCTTCGCTCCTGAATACGAAGACTGCCGCGCCCGCGCGATCGAGCATGGCATTCCGATCAAGCAGGTCTTCGCAGCCGCCAGTCACGAATATTTGAAGAACTCGCAATGAAATACTATCTAACGACCCCCATCTACTACGTCAACGCCGCGCCGCACATCGGTCACACCTACACGACCATAGCGGCCGACCTCATCGCGAGATGGAAGCAGATGCAGGGCTACGAAGCGGTGCTGGCCACCGGAACCGACGAGCACGGCCAGAAGATCGAACGCGCGGCCAAAGCCGTCAACAAGACTCCCCAGGAGTTCGCGGACACGATCTCGGAAGAGTTCCGCACGCAGTGGACCAAGCTGAACCTGCGGGTCGACCGCTTCAAGCGGACCTCCGACAAGCATCACCACGAAGTCGTCCAGGATTTGTTCCGCCGCTGCAAGGAGAATGGCTACGTCTACAAGAGCAGCTACACGGGCCAATATTGCGTTTCGTGCGAGCTCTATGTGAACGAGGCCAAACCCGGCGACCCCTGCCCGGACTGCGGGCGGCCCACGGAAACGGTCACGGAAGAGAACTTCTTCTTCAAGCTCTCGGCGTTCACCAGCAGGCTGCTCGCTCTCTACGAGAGCGATCCGCAATTCATCCAGCCCGAAACGCGCCGCAATGAAGTGATCGCCTTCGTCAAGCAAGGTCTCGCCGATCTCTCCATCTCGCGCACGACCATCAAGTGGGGCATCCCGGTGCCGGACGAAGACAAGCACGTCTTCTACGTCTGGTTCGACGCGCTTTCGACCTACCTGAGCGCGGTCGCGGGCGAGGATAGCTGGCCTGCCGAGCTCCACCTGATCGCCAACGAGATCGTGCGCTTCCGCGACAACTATTGGCCCGCAC
>CADECY010000270.1 GCA_902825945.1 uncultured Acidobacteriota bacterium | reverse complement strand
AGATGCTTGCCGAAGACGACCCCGTGAAGATGGAGATGGACATCATCGACGAGCAGGTGGACACGGTGGGCAAGGCGTTCATGGGCCTCACGCTCGGATGCGCGCGCTGCCATAACCACAAGTTCGATCCGATCCCGCAGGCCGACTACTATTCGCTCGCCGGAATCTTCAAGAGCACGAAGACGATGGAGAACTTCAAAGTGGTCGCGAAATGGCATGAGCACGTGCTGGCCCCGAAGGAAGATCGCGACCGCCTCGCCGCTCATGAAGCGAAGGTCGAGGCGAAAGCCAAAGAGATCGGCAAGGTGACGGGTGCGGAAAACAAGAAGCTCTCCGAAGAAGCGCGCGCCAAGCTGGGAGCCTATTTGCTCGCCGCCCATGACGTGATGGCAGGCGCCAAGACCAAGGTGGTGGCGCTGCCGGTGAACGCGCAGATCCTGGTGGAACGCGAGGTATCGAGCTTGGATTCCGGTAACGTGACGAAGCCCGTCGAGGCAAAGAAGCCGAATACGCCGAAGGGCGCGAAGGGTCCGTTCTACGCCGAATACAAGATCGAGGCGCCGAAGGCGGGCGAATATCAGATCGAACTGCTCGACGATGAGCGCGGCGCGGGCACGGCCGATTTGTGGATCAACGGCGCCCAGGTCGCGGCCGGGATTCCGCCGGTATCGAATCGAGAAGCTTCGCCCGATGACGGTGGTTGGGCTCCGCTCGGCATCTTCCCGTTGCAGGGCGGCACGAACACCATCCGCTTCGAGCACCGCAATCGCTTCCCCTATTTCGCCAAGATGCGCGTTGCGCCGAATCCGCTGCCCGCGGGTACGCCGATTCCGCGCACGGCGGTGCAGATCGCCGCGCGGTATGGCGTGAATCCGTCGTTCGTGAATCAGATGGTGGAGCATCTCGAACGGTCGAACGGCGCGGCGGCCTCGCAGCTCTACGCGTTCGAGAACTTCGGCAAGACGCGGCCCGCGGGCGAATGGGTCTCGCCGGCGGCCAAGCTGTTCGAGGCGTTCCAGCCGAAGAGCTTGAAAGAGGTGGCGGACCGCTATCAGGAACTCGCGTTGAAGGCCATGGAGAAGCGGGAGCTCATGGAGGCTCCGATCGACGCGCTGAAGGACCTGCTCTACGAGAAGTTCGGCCCGTTCCGCGCGCCTGACAATGCGCGCCGCTACTATCCGCAAGAAACCGTCGCAACGCTCGAAAAGCTCGAAGCCGAGCAAAAGCAGATCGAGAAGGAAACGCCCGATCTGCCGCACGCGATGGGTGTCCGCGAGAGCGCGAAGATCACCGATCTTCCGATTCATATCCGCGGCAGCCACTGGACGCTCGGCGACATGGTGCCGCGGCGATTCCTCTCGGCGATCGCCGGCAGCGAGCAGCCCGCGCTCGGCGCGAACACGAGTGGCCGTCTCGAGCTTGCGAAGTGGCTCACCAGCAAGGATCATCCGCTCACCGCGCGGGTAATGGCGAACCGGCTGTGGCGCTGGCACTTCGGCAAAGGCGTCGTACCTTCGACCGATAATTTCGGACGCCTGGGCGAGAAACCAACCAATCAGCCGCTTCTCGACTGGCTGGCGCTGCGGTTCGTCGAAAAGAGCTGGTCCATGAAGGCGATGCACGAGCTGATCATGACTTCGAACGTCTACCAGATGTCGAGCCGGTGGGACGCCTCGGCGGCCGAAGCCGATCCAGAGAATCTGTTGCAGTGGCGCTTCAACCGGCGCCGTCTCGAAGCCGAGTCGATTCGCGACGCCGTCATGTCGGTCTCCGGCGGACTCGAGCTTTCGATGGGCGGCACGATTCTCGACTACAAGGACCGCCAGTACATCGCGAACACTTCCAAGCGCGGCGGCGTCGACTACGATCGCGACCTGCGCGCGGTCTACATTCCCGTGGTCCGCAGTTCGATGTACGAGGTGTTCACGGCGTTCGACCTGCCCGACCCATCGGTGCCACAAGGCGATCGTGATTCGACCATCGTTGCGCCGCAGGCCCTGTTCATGCTGAACGGCAACGTGGTGTTGAAGCATTCGCGCAAACTCGCCGATCTGCTGCTCTCCAAGGCTGACTCCGACTCGGCCCGCGTGCGCCTCGCCTACGAGCGCGCTTTGTCGCGGCCCGCGACCGCGAAGGAAGTGGATCAGGCACTCGGTTTTGTCGACCGGGTCGAGAAATCACTTCCCGCCGATACGAAAGACAAACGGGCGCTGGCCTGGCAGAGCCTGTGCAAGGCCTTGATCGCATCGAACGAATTCATATACTTGAACTAGGAATCCTCCGGCCATGAACGCTCACTGGAACTCGTTTCTCAATAAGAAGCTGCCCCGGCGCGAGATGTTGAAGCTCGCCAGCGCCGGCTTCGGGCAATTCGCGCTTGCCGGGCTGCTCGGCGCCAAGGACTCGAATCCGCTGTCGGTGCGCGAGCCGCACTTCACGCCGAAGGCCAAGCGCGTGATCTTCTTGTTCATGCACGGCGGCCCGTCGCACATGGACACGTTCGATTACAAGCCGTTGTTGAAGCGTGATCATGGCAAGCCGCTGCCGTTCGCCAAGCGCAAGGTCGTGTCGGCCGAGACGTTCAACCTGCTGCAATCGCCGTGGGAGTTCAAGCAGCACGGACAGAGCGGAGCCTGGGTGAGCGATCTGTTCCCGAACGTCGCCAAGCATGTCGACAAGCTCTGCTTCATCAAGTCGATGTGGGGTTCGAATTCGCGCCACGGCGGCGCGCTCCTCGAACTGCACACTGGCTCGGACACGTTCGTGCGTCCGAGCATGGGTTCCTGGGTCACTTATGGGCTCGGCAGCGAGAATCAGTCGATGCCCGGCTACGTGACGATCTGCCCGACACAGAGCCACGGCGGCGCGAACAACTATAGTTCCGCGTTCCTGCCCGCGCCGTATTCCGGAACCCCGGTCGGATCGGTGGGCGTGCCCGCTCGCGACGCGCGGATCCCGTTCATCGCCAATCACGAAACGCCGCGCGACATCCAGCGAATGGAGATCGACTTCGCGCAGCAGTTGAACCGGCAGCAACTCGAAACAACCGGCCCCGATCGCGCGCTCGAAGGCCGCATCGAGTCGTTCGAACTCGCCTTCCGCATGCAGGCCGAGGCGCCGTCACTCCAGGATCTCGGCAACGAGAGTGAGATCACGAAGAAGATGTACGGACTCGACAATCCGGTGACCGAGGACTTCGGCCGCCAGTGCCTGATGGCGCGCCGGCTGAGCGAACGGGGCGTGCGATTCGTGCAGGTGAGCCACACATACAAGTGGGACCAGCACGCCAATCTCCGCCGCGACCACTTGGGCAACGCGCGCGAAGTCGATCAGCCGATCTCGGCGCTGCTCACCGATCTCGAGGGCCGCGGATTGTTGAAGGATACGCTCGTTCTCTGGGCGGGCGAGTTCGGACGCACGCCGACCGCGCAAGGCTCCGACGGGCGCGACCACAATCCGGAAGCATTCACCGTGTGGCTGGCGGGCGGCGGCGTGAAGCCCGGCTTCACCTACGGCTCAACCGATGACTACGGCTACTACTCGATCGAGCCGCGCGTGCACTTCCATGACCTGCACGCGACCATGCTGCATCTGCTCGGGTTCGATCACCTGCGGTTGACCTTCCGGTACGCGGGCCGCGATTTCCGGCTGACGGATATCCATGGGAATGTCGTGAAGGGCATCATCGCGTAGAGCGCCGCTCATCGATAAGGGAGGAGTACCGAATCCGGTATTGCGGCGAGCACGCCTCTGAATGCCGAAGAGGTTGGCGAGCGCGCGATCGTCGCGCAAAAAAGCGGCTTGAGTGAGTCGCTGTCACAAATTGCGATGTTCCGCTCTTGGATCGGACTTGTCCGCGCCTCCATTGGGCGGACAATGCGGTGCGGGCCAGTTTCAACTGGGCTTGCAACGCAGCGAGAGTCCGCGCCTGCGCCGCATCGAGCACGCTGATTCGGCGGTGGAGGAACTCGGCGCTTTCCAGGGCGATCGCCCGCCTCTCCTCTTCGGCACGCAGGCGCAAGGTGCCGAACGTGAGCGGGTTGAGATTCGGTGCCAATCGCTCCGCCCCGGCTTGCCGCTCGATGTCCTGGATGGCGCCGCCGCGCAGACGAAGACGCGGAACTTGCTCTCGCCCAATGTCGAGCAACCGCGCCACCTGCGCGGCGGATAGGCCGAGGTGAAAGCGGAGCGTGGCGCTGAGCGGGAACTCACCCGTGGTCCACTGGACGCAAGAAGCAAAGTTCTCCGCCTCTTCGCGGACTACAGGAATCAACCCGCGCAAAACGTGTCGGATTCGAGCATCAGCATTCCGGCCGCTCTCGAGAGCACGGAAAGCCGCTCCCGCTGAGGTTCCGTCAACACATCGCGGTTTCGTCTCAGGACGGACCGGTCCGCCGCTGATTGACGCCGCACGTTCTCGATCTGGAGTTCGAACTCGCCGGTTCGGACGGGATCAGGCCGCGACCGCTCCAGTTCCGCCGCAATCTCGCCCTCCAGACGATTCACTTCGACCATGTATCGTTCCAGAGTCGCGTTGAAGACTCGCGAACTGTCGGAGATGGCGGCGATCTGCGAAGGCGCAAGATCCAGGTATCGCGCGAGTTCGGGATCGAAGTCCGGGCGGCCGCTCACCTGGCCCAATGCCATGGCCACTGGCAGCAAGAGCGCGAAAATGTCGCGGGCGCTCATAGGGAATTCTCCGGCGAGAAAGCGCAATTCAACGGTAAGATCGACGGCTGCCCTGGAGCTTCTTCCCGGAACCGGTATGCGCTGATCCGGTTGATCAGGCCTTCACACTCGGCTGGGGCAACCAAGGGAAGCAATGGTGCGGTCTCCTGTAGCGCCTTCACCCTCGCTTCCCGGGCAGGCGTGAGCAAGGATCGCCGCTGGTCGCGGAACCGGGCGATATCTCATTCACTTCACTTGTGATCGTGCGGTACTCGTAATGGTAGGCGCCGAGAACAGCCACCGATGGCCGCGGCAATCGGGTCTCGAAATCGATCTGGCGGCGAAGTGCGCCGGCCCGCCGGCGGCCCTCGTCGAGCCGCGAGACCTCCTGCGCCGATATCCTCTCGATAGCAAGTACTTGGTCATCCGTCAAGGAAAGATACAGTTTCGCCAGGAGTGCCACAGGGTTCGGGTAGCGTCCAGCGAAACTGGGAAGCAGCCCCGCATCGCTAATAGATACGTTGCGTCGCTCGAGAGGCGCGCCGATTCGATGCGGGCCAGTTTCTCGAGTTGGGCGCTCGTCATGCCTGAACGGTTCTTGCGCCGCACCTCCGCTACGTCCGAAATCATCTCCCGGCGAACCATCTCGATCTCGATGTAGCGCACACCGATCGCCTCCGCATTGGCTGCCTCTTCGATCGCGGCGATCAGGCCATGGACCTTGCCTTCGCGCGCGGCCTGACGGCTGTTGAACGCCTGATCATTCGCCAAGATTGTCTCGACTTGAGTGGCCGTCAGAGCCAGATGTTCACCGAGTTCCCAGGGAAACGAAAGGGGTGTCTGGGCGCACGCGAGGCAAGCACCGAGGAACAACGGATGGAGTAACCGCATTCCGCCAGTATAGCGGCAGTTTCGGGAGGGTGCCTCGAGTTTCATGCTCGTCCGAGCCCAACCACAGCGGTGGGTCCGGCACTCCGGCCAGTGCCTTCGACTGTACTAGCATTCCGAGCGAACGCTCAGCGGATACCG
>CADECY010000269.1 GCA_902825945.1 uncultured Acidobacteriota bacterium | reverse complement strand
TCTTCGCGGTAGCGCTTCAGGAAGTAGCCGATTGTCTCTGTGCGGATCTTGATCGAGCCGGTCGGCTTGTTCTCGTCGATATCCTTGAAGCAGAAGTAGGGCGTTCCCGAATGCTCGACGATCTCCTCGACCACCGTGTAGATCGGTGCGTCGTGGCCACACTTGAAGCTCGAAAGCTCGAGCGCGACGAGGTTCGGATGCCGCGCGATGTATTTCGCGGCCCACACCTTGCGTGAGGTGTTCTCCGAGTAGGAATTCTTCCAGACGTCGGAGATCGCCATCGGATCGGAAATTTCACCCGAGCGGACTTCGTCTCCGAAGAGCCGCCAGATGATGTCGTCGTCGATCGGCAACGCATCCTGCGAGAAGACTGGATACCCGAGCTTCTGGAACTCCTCCAGGATTTCGTGATTCACACCCGGATCGTTGTGATAAGGCCTCCCCAACAAGACGATTCCGAGACGATCCTCACGCTCCAGTTGCTCGAGCACTTCCCTACCCTGCCCGCGCAGGACAACGTTGTCGAACTGATCGAGAGCCTTGTACCCTTCCTTTACGGCTCTCGCATTCTCCTCCGGCGACAGGCCGAGGATATCTTTGAACTCTTCCCACATCTGGCGCTCGAAGATGTCGGGCTTGGAGATGTTGACGAAGGTATCCAGGAACGTGACGCCCTTTTCGGCGAAGAGATCACCTTCCTTGGTGAAGGCAGCCTTGACCGCGGCAGGCGTCGTGGCCACGGTGGGGCATGTACGCGAACCCTGCGTGCCCGAGAGATTGCTGGTGAGGCAATCGATCATCGGGAAGAAGATCACGTCGAGCGGCTTCTTCGCGTGATGGGTATGAAGCAGGTTGTGGACGTGCGGAATGCCGAGTTTCGACGGGAAGCAGGGATCGATCGACCCGCGTTTGGCGCCCGACTTGTACAGTTCTTCGTTCGTGAAGTCGGACCAGACGATGTTCTGCGGCTGCAGCCCGAGTGATGCGAAGTAGCCGGTGAACACGGGGGCCTGCGAATACATGTTCAGCACGCGCGGCATGCCGATGCGCAGGGTGGCGCGCTTCTTGATCAGCTCGGCGCGGCGTTTCTGCGACGCCGTAATCTGAATCTTCGGCATCGGATCGCTCACGTTCGGCGCATCCGGAACCTTGAAGACCGCGCGTGCCGCGATCTCGACCAGGTTCGGATTCTGCTTCTTGATCGCGTCCAGGTTACCCTTGATCTGGCGCATGTCGCTGATGTCTTCGACCGTGCCCTTTTCGCACGTCGCGATGATCACGCGCTGCCAGCCTTCCTGCAACGGAACCTTCGACTTCTTTGGCTTGGCCGCGATCTCGACGAGGTTGGTCTTCACGTCGATGAAAGTGCGCAGGCACTTGTTCTTGCAGAAGTAGCAACGGGTGGCTTCGCTGCGGGTGGTCTGATAGATGATCGTCTGGACCTTTTCGAGACCGATGAAGGTCGATTGGTGTCCATTGTCCCAGAGACGTCCGGCTTCGAGTCCAGCGCCGATCGCGCCCGCTTCACCGCAATGCTTGTGGACGATCACCTCCGGCTGGACTTCCTTGCCCTTGAAGCGTGACTCGATGAAATCCACCTGCGACTTTACGGCGGCGAGGTTGTACTGCGTCCCGCCTTGGAGCACGAACCGCGTGCCGATGGCCGAAATATTGGGGATCTGCGAGACGTAGAGCCAGATGTTCTTCGGCAGCACGTTGCAGAGTCCCGCCATGATCTCTTCGGCCTTCCAGCCTTGCCGCTGGAAATCAACGATGTCGGACTGCATGAAGACCGCGCAGCCGTAACCGAAGCTGGGATAGCCCGTGGCGCCGAAAGCGATGTCGGCAAACTCCTCCACCGGATAACCGAAACCCTGAGCGGTCGACTGCAGGAAGTAGCCGTTACCCGCCGAACACTGGGTGTTCAGCTTGAAGTCCTTCACGCGGCCATTCTTGAGGATGATGATCTTGATGTCTTGACCGCCAACGTCGCAGATCACATCCACGTTGTCATAGAAGTGAAGACCCGCTTGTGTGTGCGCGACGGTTTCGACCACCGCGGCGTCTGCACCGATGACGTCCTTGAGGATGTCTTTCGCATAGCCCGTGGTGCCCACGCCGAGAACCTTCAGGGTCGCGCCCTGATCGGAAATCTGGCTTTCGAGCTTGGCGAAAATCTCCATCGTGTCTTCGATGGGATTGCCCTTGGAAAGCTGATACGCCTTGGCGAGGATGCGCCGTTCCTTATCCTTCGAGATCAGCACCGCTTTGGTGGAGGTGGATCCGCCATCGATGCCGATGAAGCCTTCGACCACTTCTCTCGGCTGGAAGGTGGTGGGGATGAACTTCTCGTGCTTGTACTTCTGCTTGAAGGTGTCCAGTTCGCTGGCGTTTCTGGCGAGGCCGCCATTGCCGCCCTTCTTCTTCTTTTCCTCTTCGCGACCGACGGTGATGTACCACTCGAGCTTCTCGTAGCCCTTGTAGCGGCCGACCGATTCCTCTTCGTCCTTGCCGAACTCCACCGCGCCCAGCGCGGCGAAATACTGCGCGTTATCCGGAATCTTGATCAGCGATTGCGGATCGACGCCTTCGGGCAGCGGATAGTTGCGCTCTTCCCAGATGCGAGGGATGTTGGACTTCCAACAGTCCTGCATACCCTTGATGTAGGTGTTCGGACCACCGAGCAGCAGGACCTCGGGACGCAAGGTGTTGCCGCGCGTGAGCACGGAGAGGTTCTGCATGACGATCGCTTCAAACAGCGAGGCCATCAACTCCTCTGGAGGAACGCCGGACTTCTGCAATCCATTGATATCGGTTTCGGCGAAGACACCGCATTTGCCAGCGACCGGGTGCAGCTTGATGCCGTTGTAGCCCATGTTGCAGAGCTCTTCGGACGGGATGCGGAGCTTTGCGTTGATCTTGTCGATCACCGCGCCTGTGCCGCCCGCGCACTTGTCGTTCATCGAGGGCAGCTTCTTCTTGCGTCCGGTTTCGGGGTCTTCCTTGAAGATGATGATCTTGGCGTCTTGCCCGCCGAGCTCGATCACCGATCCGCAGCTGGGGTACAGCTTCTCCACGGCGAGCGAAACCGCGTTCACTTCCTGGACGAACTTGCCGCCGAGGAAGCGGCCAATGTTCGATCCACCGGAGCCGGTGACGAACATGCGTACATTGTCGGACGCGAAGTCCGGGATTTCGGCTTCGAAGCGCTTGACGAACTCGAGCACCTTTTCCGGCTGCTTGGTGTCGTGGCGCTGATAGTCGGACCAGAGAATCTGATCGGTCGCCATGTCGACGACGACGGCCTTGACGGTCGTCGAGCCAACGTCTAGACCTACGGAGAGCTGACGTGCCATTTTCCGGTATTGTCCTTAGAGTCTACTGTACCGCTACCGCGAGCTTGGGAGTCCAGCCTTCTTTCTTCGCCCGGTCCGCGACGTGCATCGCGAAATTGGCGGCGAGGCCCACGATTCCCTTGGTGTGCGGCACCTGGTACATCGGCCGCTTGGTTTCCGGGTGCTCGTCAACGAAGCGCTTGAGGTCGTCGAGCGACATGCCCGTCTTTTCGAGCACATCGTTGAACTCGCGTTTGGCTTTGTTCTTGGCTTCGCCGAGTGCCATCTGCACGCGCGAGTGCGCGTTGATCTCGCCTTCGCCCGAGGTTTCGACCGGGAGATAGATGATGTCCTTGTAGTGGGACACGACCGCGGCCTGGGCGCCGTCGGACTGCGTGGAAGGCATGCAGCCGAATGGCTTCAGGCTGAGCACCATGTGCGCGAGATCCTTGTTCGAGTAGTAGATGTTCTTGGCGACTTCGAGGTGGCCTTCGCCGCCGCCCGCCCGGGAGTTGTAGAAGGGATGCCCGATGCGCTGCATCTCGTACTGGTCCGCCAAATGATGCCCCAGCGGACCCAATGATTCGACCAGCTTGTGGTATTCGCGCTTGAAGATCGCCTCGGCGAGCTTCAACTTGGCGACCTTGTTCCGGAAGTTCCACTCGATCTTGGCGCGTTTGTCGAGCCGCCACAGCGGAGGCATGATCGCACCTTCTTCGAGCCCCTTCTGATCCTTGTAACGCTGCACCACCTGGTGGATCATGTAGGTGATCCAGGTCCCGACGGGCTCCACCATGACCTGAGCGCCCTCGCGCTCGAGAAATTTGAACATGTTGAAGTTGCCGTCGCCCTCTGTGGTTTGCGCCCAGAATTCGCCGGTAATCTTGCAGATCGGCTTCACCCGGAGGCGGTCGATTTCGATGGTATTGTACCGCTCGCGGCAGCGTTCGAGAGCGCTGGTGAAGTCATCGGTCGAGATCTGATTGACGAACTTACCCAGGTACTCGGCGGTGTTCTTGAATCCGCCGAGGTAATCGCCCATCTTGTCCTCGAGCTTCCACGGCTTGCGGCGGACGAAGACTTCGTGCATGAAGTCCATGTTCTGATCGAGCACGCGGTCGGTTTGACCGGCCTCGGCCTCATAGGGACGGATCGCATAGGCGACTTCGTTTAGGACGTCTCCGCAGTTGAGTCCGTTGAGGATACCGAGGAAGAAGTCGAGATTCATCTCGAGGCCCGCTTCCATGTCGCCTTGCGAGAGTCCGCCGGATTGTTGGAACAGAAGGACACGGAAACCGTCGAAGCCGGCGTTTCGCAGCGCAAGCCGGTATTCTGCTTCATACATGCCGAAGCGGCAGGGTCCGCAGGCGCCGGCCGTGAAGAAGACGTAGCGGTCGACGATTTCCTGCTTGGTGAGGCCCTGTTCCTCGAGCCGTTGCAGGTACTGCACGACGTTTCCGACCGTGAAGTAGGTGGGATTACACTGGCCGTTGTTGCCGAATTCCTTGCCGGTCTGGAAGGCGGAAACGTCCGGGGTGGGGATCATTTCGGCCTTGTAGCCAAGCGCTTCTAGGGCGCCGTGAACGAGCTTCTCGTGCTTCCAGGTGAGTCCGCCGAACAGCAGGGTGACGCGTTCGCGCTCGGGTTTGGAGAAGAAGCGCTCGAGCGGTTTCTTGAAGTGGTGAACTTCCTTGCTCTGGATGCCCGCTTCCTGCTCCAGGCGCACGCGTTCCTCGGCGAGGCGCGCTTGAATCAGGGCCTCGAGCGAATCGGGATTGGACCCGATCTGCACGAGCCCGGGATGCGCGGATGGTTTCGGTGAAAACGGTTGAGTGCTCATTATTTGCTCTGTACCCTCCCAGAAGGTCGTCGCGATGAAAATAGACTCCGAGTACTACGCGGACACTCTAGCATGACGCGGAATCTGTACCGAAGGAAGAAGATTGCAGCAAACGGTAGTGTACCACAGTCCAATGGCGGGCTACGGGGGGTGAGCGGGAATGAGCGAAGGCAGCTAAACCGTTCACGGGACGGGTGTTAACGGTCCGTTCGTTGGAAGCACAGGCAGGGTCTCCGCTAGTGACGCGAGCCCGCGAGCATTGAGGCAGGATGGTAGGCACGCCGGGAAGCCGCAACGGTACTGGGCGGGCGGCGTTCAGGATTTCCCGAGACGATTTTGGGGTTGAGGAGATCCGGCTGTTCGCGAGACCCAGGCGGTAGCAAAGCCGTCGTCGAAGTGGGTACCATGACACAAGCATCCAACAGCACCCGGCGACCACGGTGCAGCACGTCATCCGGTACGATGTCGAAGATACCGAGTTCGACCGCATCGCGAGCCATTTCGTCCAGGATCCGGCGCTGGC
>CADECY010000268.1 GCA_902825945.1 uncultured Acidobacteriota bacterium | reverse complement strand
ACGTCGAACTCGCGATCATCCACGACATGGCCGTCACCCAATGGCGCAAGGAGCGAGCCCAGAACATGGAAGCTGCCATCCTCGACATGGAATACCAGATCATCGATCTCACGGAGAGCGAAGCCCAAGTGCCAGCGGACGAAATTCGCCGCATCGCGCTCGCCTGGTCGAACGCCGTCGGCAGGCACAAAGCGCTCGACGGCCTCAGCAAACAATCCATCCGCCTCGGCAACTACTGGATGCGCCTCCACAAGAAACTGAAAGAGCTCCAGGCCGACCGAATGGCTGCCGAAGCCGAGGCCCAAACACCACCACCGGAGCCCGCGAAACCGAAATCGAAGAACGAACCCGGCGTCGTCGAAATCAATTCGTTTCAACGGCCTGCCGCCGGGCCGGCACCCACCGCTCCTCGAACCGGCACCGGCCAAACCGAGCGCAATTCGAATCCCGAAGGCGAGGCCGACAAGCCACGTACTGACAAGTAGACCTCGCCGCGGAGCAGCAAGCCCCCCGGCCGTCGAATCGCTGCCCGAAATTGACTCCGGCTCGACGAAACGGGCCGCGCCTCCGGACGCGAACACGATGGACACCCGAACTGCGTGCGGATCAGGCTCTACGCAATGGGAACAGAACTGAACCCGAATTCCTCAGCGGGTCTGTGCCAGTCCAGCCAACGGGCCCGCGCTACGATAGAAGGTCAATGCTCCCGAACGATATTGATGCGATCGTGGAGGGACGTCACGGTGACGCGTTCCGGATCTTGGGGCCACACGCGGTTCCGCGCGATTGGCAGCCCGATGCCTGGGAGGTCCGCGTCTTCAATCCGCTCGCTTCCGCAATCGAGGTGATCGTGGGCGGCCTGCGGGTGCCCGCGGAGAGAGTCAACTCGGCGGGATTCTTCCTGGCCAAGGTCGATCGCGATCCGGGTGCGTATCGCCTGGTGATCGAGTCCGGCGAGGGAACCGTTGAAGTCGAAGACCCCTATCGCTTCCCGATGGTGCTCGGAAGCATGCCGCTGCACCTCAACAGCGAAGGCACGCTATACGATGCACACGAGAGCTTGGGCGCTCACCCGGCCGTTGTCGATGGCGTGACCGGTATCAACTTCGCGGTGTGGGCCCCGAACGCGGAATCGGCCGCCGTTACGGGCGACTTCAACTTCTGGGACGATCGCACCCATCCGATGCGTGTGCGCGATGGCGGAATCTGGGAACTCTTCATTCCCGGACTCGCGCCCGGGGTCATCTACAAATACTGCATCCGGTCCAAAGTGGATGGCTCGAAGATGCTGCGCGCCGATCCCTTCGCATTCGCCACCGAGATTCCGCCGCAAACCGGATCGAAGGCGTGGGACCTCGCACGATACGAGTGGCACGACGGCGATTGGATGGAGCACCGTGGCAAGACCGATTGGCAGTCAGCGCCGATGTCGGTTTACGAGGTCCACCTAGGCTCCTGGCTGCGCGCAGAGGGCCATCGCTTCCTGACGTACCGCGAACTGGCGGACAAGCTGGTCGCCTACGTGGCGGGCATGGGCTACACGCACATCGAATTGATGCCCGTGCTCGAGCATCCATTCAGCGGATCGTGGGGTTATCAAGTCACCGGCTACTTCGCGCCCACGTCACGCTTCGGCACTCCGGACGACTTCATGTACTTCATCGATCGCTGCCATCAGGCGGGGATCGGCGTGCTGCTCGACTGGGTGCCCGCGCATTTTCCGCGCGATACATGGGCGCTGGCTCGATTCGACGGCACCTGCCTGTACGAGCACGAAGATCCGCGCCAGGGCGAGCATCGCGACTGGGGTACGCTGATCTTCAACTTCGGCCGCAATGAAGTGCGCAGCTTCCTCATCTCGAGCGCGATGTTCTGGCTGAAGAAGTATCACATCGACGGATTGCGAGTGGATGCCGTCGCGTCGATGCTCTATCTCGACTATTCGCGCGAGCGAGGCGATTGGATCCCGAATCGATTCGGCGGGCGCGAAAACCTCGAGGCGATCGAGTTTCTCAAGCGGTTCAACGAAGTGGTCCACACCGTTCCTGGCGCGATCACCGTGGCAGAGGAGTCGACATCGTTTCCCGGCGTCACGCGTCCGGTTTACGCGGGTGGGCTCGGCTTCACCTTCAAGTGGAACATGGGCTGGATGCACGACATGTTCAACTACTTCAAGCAGGATCCGGTTTATCGCAAGCACTACCAGCAGAACCTGACGTTCAGCCTGCTCTACGCATTCAGCGAGCACTACGTGCTGCCGATCTCGCATGATGAGGTGGTTCACGGCAAGGCATCGCTCATCGGAAAGATGGTGGGTGACGAATGGCAGCGCTTCGCCAACGCCCGCGCCTTCCTCTCATTCATGTATGGACATCCCGGCAAGAAGTTGCTCTTCATGGGCGCCGAGATTGGCCAGTACGAAGAGTGGAGCGAAGAGGCGAGCATCCGCTGGGATCTGCTCCAGTATCACTTCCACCGCCGCCTGCAGGACACGGTTCGCGCGCTGAATACACTGTATCGGGAGGAGCCGGCCCTCTACGAAGTGGACTCCCGCTACTCGGGCTTCGAGTGGATCGATTTTCGCGACGTGGAATCGTCGATCATCTCGTTTCTCCGGTGGCCGCGAGAACGCCGGCGCTTCCTCGTCTTCGTCTGCAACTTCACGCCCGTCGTGAGGCATCGATACCGCGTCGGAGTTCCTGCCGAAGGCTTCTACGAGGAGATCTTCAATTCCGACTCCGCGTCGTTCGGCGGATCGAACGTGGGCAATTTCGGCGGCGTGCACAGCGAGCCCGTTCCCGATCACGCGCGGCCGGCGAGCATCGCGATCACGCTGCCGCCTCTGGCCGTGGTGGTGTTCCGGATCAGCGCGAGGGACTTGGAATCGAATGGCCAGGAAATTTGACACCATCATCATCGGCGGCGGGCACAACGGACTCGTAGCCGCTGCCTACCTCGCTCGCGACGGCCGCGATGTGCTCGTGCTCGAACGGCGCGAGATGGTGGGTGGCTGTTCGGTAACCGAGGAGGTGTGGCCCGGGTATCGCGTTTCGACCGGAGCTTACCTCCAGAGCCTTCTGCTCGAGCAGATCGTGCGAGACCTCGAACTGGCCAAATTCGGCTATCGGGTCGAGGCCAAGGACCCGCCATTCTTTTCGCCGTTTCCCGATGGACGGCATCTGTTCACTTGGCAGGACGAGGCGAAGACGCACGAGGAGATCGCGAAGTTTTCGCGTCGCGACGCGGCTCGGCTCGCGGAGTACGAGACGCATCTCGAGCGATTGGCTGAAGTGGTCGAATCGTTGCTGCTGGTCACGCCGCCCGAGTTTCCGCCCGCGAGCATCGGCGGGTTCGTCGATTGGCTGAAACTCGCGGGCCGTCTGCGGGGACTCTCGGCGAAGGAACTCGCCGCGCTGGTCCGCATCTTTACGCAATCGGCCTCGGATTTTCTCGATGACTGGTTCGAATCGCCGGAATTGAAGGTAACGCTCGCGACTGACGGAGTCATCGGCGCCAACGCGGGTCCGAAGTCGCCCGGCACGGCCTATATCCTGCTGCACCACTGCATGGGCGGCGTGGGCGGGCGCCGCGGTGTGTGGGGATTCGTACGTGGCGGCATGGGTGCGATCTGCGAGGCGATGGCCGAATCGGCGAAGTCGCGTGGCGCGGTCATTCGCACGAACGCGACGGTTTCGCGAATCCTCGTTCGCGACGGCCGCGTGAAGGGCGTTGTCTTGTCCAACGGAGATGAGATCGAAGCCGTGCAGGTCGCGAGCAACGCCGATCCGAAGGTGACGTTCCTGAAGCTGGTGGAAGAGCGGCATTTGCCCGATGAATTCACGAAGCAGATCCGCGCTATGCGCTGCGAAGGCACCTCGTGCAAGATCAACCTCGCGTTGAACGGGCTGCCCGATTTTACCTGCTATCCGGGAACTCCGGGCCCGCAGCATCGAGCGACGATGCACATCTGCCCGTCGATCGACTACGTCGAGCGCGCGTGGGACGATGCCAAGTACGGCCGGCCGTCGCAATCGCCGATGCTCGAAATGACGGTGCCCACGATGTACGACCCCACGCTCGCGCCGGCTGGGAAGCACGTGATGGGCATCTTCCTGCAATATGCTCCCTACACTTTGCGCGCCGATTCGGACCGGGCCGCGACCGCGAGGCGGCAGGATGGCTTTCCCGTGACCTGGGACGATCTCCGCGAGAGCTTCGCCGATCGAGTGATCGAGATCATCGAGCAGTACGCGCCGAACATCCGCTCGATCATCGAGAAGCGCCAGGTGTTGACGCCGCTCGACCTCGAACGGAGGTTTGGCATCACCGGCGGCAACATCTTCCACGGTGAGTTGTCGCTCGATCAGATGTTCGTGATGCGGCCCGTGCCCGGGTACGCCAACTACAGGACTCCGATCGGCGGACTCTATCTGTGTGGGTCCGGCGCGCATCCGGGCGGGGGCGTGATGGGCGCGCCCGGCTACAACTGCGCGCGGGAGATGCTCGCCGATGGCCGCTGAGCCGCGCGCGGAACTGCACCTGCACCTCGAAGGCTCGGTGGAGCCAGAGACTCTGCGCGAACTCGGGGCCGATCGGACGGACTATCGGATCTCGAACTTCGGCGAGTTCATCGAGGTGTTCAAACGTGTCGTGTCGCTGCTTCACGGGCCCGATGAATACGCGCTCATCGCCAGACGCCTATTCGAGAAACTCGAGCGCGAGAACATCCGCTACGCCGAGGTGACTCTCGCGGCGGGAGTGATCCTGTGGAAGCAAGTCGACTTCGCCGCGATCTACGATGCGGTGACGCGCGAGGCCGCGCGGTCGAAGGTCGAAGTCTGGTGGGTGCTCGACGCGATCCGCCATTTCGGAGCTGAGCACGCGATGGCGGCGGCCAAGCTCGCGGTGGATCGGGCGGGGGATCGAGTAGTCGCGTTCGGAGTGGGTGGCGACGAGACCCGTGGTCCGGCCGAGTGGTTCACCGAGGTGTTCGCTTTCACGCGCGCGCACGGGCTCGCATGCGTTCCGCACGCCGGGGAAACGTCAGGTCCGGAGTCGGTTTGGGGCGCGCTGCGGCTGGGGGCGGACCGCATCGGTCATGGCATCCGCGCGATCGGCGATCCCGCGCTGGTGAAGCATCTCGCCGAACGGCGGATCCCGCTCGAGGTCTGCATTTCGAGCAACGTAGCGACGGGCGCGGTCGAGTCGCTCGCCGCGCATCCGGTGAAGCGGCTGTACGAAGCGGGAGTGCCGATCGTGTTGAACACGGACGACCCCGCTTTGTTCCAGACAACCCTCGCACGGGAGTTCGAGATCGCGGCCTCGCTGGGATTCAGCGATGATGAACTGCGCGACATCGCGGCGAACGGATTCCGCTACGCGCTGCGCGGGCCCGAGTCGAGCGTGCTCAGAGCGCTCAGTGCTTGACATCATCCCGCCACCGCGATAGCATCCGAAAACTGGTATCCCAGTTGAGGAGTGTGCTTCCCATGTCCGGACTCCGGATCGCCCGCCTGTGCGCGGCGCTCGTTTCGACTCTCGCTCTGCCCTGCGCCGCGCAGAACATAACTGGCGCCATCCTCGGAACGGTGACCGATCCCTCGGGCGCGGCCATCTCGGGCGCGGCCGTCGAAGTGATTCAGGCCGAGACCGGCCAAACATCGAAGGTCAAGACCGATGCCAGCGGCTTTTATCAGGC
>CADECY010000267.1 GCA_902825945.1 uncultured Acidobacteriota bacterium | reverse complement strand
GCCGCTGGCGCTGTTGTCGGCACTGCCACTGCCTCTGTCGCTGCCGCTGCATCTGTCGCTGCATCTGTCGCTGCCTCCGTCGCGGTTTTGTTCATCGCGTATCTCCTTGTTGCGGCACATAGAATCTCCCGGCGTCGTCCGGGCTTCGAAGAACTGCACGATTTCCGGCTCCGGGTCGCCGCGATCGGCGGGACAACATTCCGTGGCGCCACTCTCGACAACGCGACATTCTCCAACGCAAGACTGAAGGGCTCCTCCTTCGACACCGTGCCAACCCGGGTCTCGTGGAAAGACTGCCCGGGCATGAAGCAGGCATGGTTCCCCGACGGCCGCTGGCGGGACCCCTACCTACAAGACATTCTCATCACCGGCCAGGGAGCCAAGGCGAACCTCGCCAACCGCAACCTCTCCGGAGTCAACCTCGACAATGCGGACCTCCGCGGCGCGGATCTCTCTCACTTCGATCTCACCGGCGCCACTTTCCGCAATGCCGATCTCAGTGGCGCGATCCTGTCGGAAGTCCAGGCGATCAAAGCGGACTTCACTGGCGCCCAGCTTCACGGCGCCTGCCTTCGCGATTGGCACATCGATCCCGATACCAAGCTCGACGGAGTGGAGTGCGGCTTCTTCTTCCTCCGCGAAACCAAGGACACGCTCGGCAACCGGGACCGCCGCCCGCACGACGGCCAGTTCCGAACGGGCGACTTCGAAGCCCTCTTCCGCGAGGTGCGGAACACGATTCAGTTGATCGTCCGCAACGGCGACCGGGTGGGCTGGCTCCGCGGATTCCAGCGCGTCATGGCCGAGTTTCCGGAGATCAAGCCGGAGAATGTCGATTCGTTCAAACGCGCGGGTGATGATTTCGTGGCCACGATCACCGCGCCTCCGGATACCGACAAGGAAGGCGTCCAACAGACCTATGAGAAGGGAGCCGCGCAGGTAACAGCGGCACCCGCCGCGGCCGCCGCGTTGCCCGGCGCGAACGTAATGGTGCCGGTTCCTCTGGGCGTACGTGCCGCCAGGATTTTCGTCAGCTACTGTCGCGCTGATGAAGCGCTGAAGGACAAACTCGTCGCCCACCTCGCGCCGCTGGTGCGTGGGAATATGGCCGAGGTCTGGCAGGATCGCAAGATGAGGCCCGGCGACGAATGGAAGCCGCTGATTCTGAGTCAACTCGCCCAGGCCGACATCATTCTGTTGCTACTGAGCGCCGAGTTTATCCAATCGGATTTCTGCTACGACACCGAAACGGATCTCGCTCTGAAGCGCCATCACGCCCGTGAGGCGAAGGTGATTGCGATCCGGGTTCGAGAGGTCGAATGCGAGAAACTCTCCATTGGGGAACTCCAGTTTGCCCGGAGAGGCAAGCCGATCACGAGCGCACCCAATCGCGACAAGGCATGGGTCGAAGTTGTCCGCGAGGTCCGCGCCGCGATCGTCGACCTGCCGCAGTTTCGCGCGCAAGCCAAGGCCGCCAACGCGTAGAGAGTTTCTCCGAACGGCGGTCCTGGTCAGCCACGCGGGACGGGCAGGCTCCAACCCTCGGGCGAGGAGTTCGTCCAAATCCGAATTGGTCACGGTGCGTAAGGCGCCAGGGTTCTTGGAAGGGATGAGTGGCAGAGTCACGTAGGAACCTTTCCTCGGCATCCTTGCTGACTCACCCAACTCCCGCTCCAGAGCCCTGACTACGAGAGACTCCAGGCTGAGCCCATTCCGCGCCGCGAGGGAAGATGCCGCCGCGAGAATCCTGTCGGGCACCTCGAACGTTGCCTTCATGCCTGCATGATCGCAGATTCCGGGGAAACGCTACCGCGCCGAAGCGGGCCCCACGACGAACGATCGCATCGAAACCGATCCCAAGTCGAACCCTTCGTTGAAGAACGTGAGCGGCTCGTCCGGCTCCCGCAACGCCAGCGCGTAAAGCATCGGCAGATAATGCTCATCGGTCGGGACCGACATTGCGGCAGCCGGGCCTGCTTCGACGTAGCCGCACAGCGACGCCGAGTCGCCAGACTCGATCCGCGCGCGGACCCACTCGTCGAATTCGAGCGCCCACGCAAACGGCGACGGATCGTCGAAGCGCAACCGGCCCAGGTTGTGAACGATGTTGCCGCTGGCCAGAATCAATACACCTTGACGGCGCAGGAACGAGAGCCGTTGCGCGAGTTCGAAGTGTTGCCGGGGCGAGAGCGCCGCGTCGAGGCTCAGTTGAAAGACCGGAACATCCGCGGCGGGAAACATCGGGGCCAACACGCACCACGCGCCGTGATCGAGTCCCCACGCCGTGTCCGTGCCTCCGCCGGGAATCGCCGACGCGGCCAGCCGCGCGAGTTCGGGCGCTCCCGGCGCCGGATATCGCATCTCGTGCAAAGCTCGCGGAAAGCCGCCGAAATCGTGGATCGTACGCGGCGGGTCGGCGAGCGTCACCAGAGTCCCGCGCGTTTGCCAATGCGCGGAGATGCACAGGATCGCGCTGGGCCGAGGGAGGGCGCGTCCCAAACGTTCCCATGTCTGCCGGTAGCCATTGGGCTCGATCGCGTTCATCGGACTCCCGTGACCGACGAACAACACGGGCATTGGATCAGTCGAGGCTTTCGTCGTCATCGTCTCCTGGCAGGTCGAACAGGTTGGTTTGCCGCCGTGGCGGAAGCCAGGCTCGCCCGTAATTATGGCGCATCGTGCGTGCGGCGTTCTGAGCCACCCAGTCGCAGCGATTGTTGTCTTCGTGGTCCGCGTGTCCACTTCCACTCGACCGGTGAATCGCCGCCAGCTCGTCGAGTTCGATCCAAAGGTCCGCGTTTCGAATGAGCCGCGCCTTCTTCCACCAGGTACCCGGCGCCCGCGGTGATCTCGATCTCGAACGGCTCCTTGAATGCGATCAGGCATTGAATAGCCGCCATCAGTGCCATCCGGTTGTTCGTCGTGTCCGGATCGTATCCGCGGATCTCCCGCTTGGCCGGAATTTCCGAGACTGGAGCCATCGGTGATCACAGCGCTTTCTTCATTCGTGTTGCCGCTGGCCCCGGCTCTTGGAAATTGATCTTGGCGGCGAGCATCGTCTGCCGCGACGAGCTGATCACGCTGTCGCGGATGCGCCCGAAAAGCGCGGGCGTGATCGGTCGCCGTCGTTAATCCGGACGAAGGAGAGTTGGTGAAGTTCACGAAGTTGCGTCCCGTGCTGCCGTATTCGTCGATCGCGGGCGCTGAGAACTTG
Source organism: uncultured Acidobacteriota bacterium (assembly GCA_902825945.1). Lineage (GTDB taxonomy): Bacteria > Acidobacteriota > Terriglobia > Bryobacterales > Bryobacteraceae > SYLY01. The sequence goes on along the minus strand of CADECY010000267.1, from coordinate 2,489 downwards.
CCATGCTCGGACGGATTGAATTACCAGACGAGCCCATCTTCCTGGCGCGTCTGTCCGCCGCTCCGTGTGCAGTGGCCGCCGAGGGCCGCGTGTTCATTGCGAGGGAAGAAGGGAAAGTCTCGGTGAAGGCGGCCGGACGGTGGGAGGTCGAGCGTGTGAACGATCTCGGCGAAGGGGTGTTCGCGACACCGGTTCTGTCGCGGGGAGTAATCTATGTGCGCACGGAAGAGGCGCTGTACGCCTTCGGGAGTCCGTCGGGGCGGGCGAGCGCAAACCATTCCGTGGGCTGCGCCCTTCAAATCACGGGCCGAACCGCGCTCACGCGACCGGCTTGGCGTCACAGTTTCTCGGTCGCGAAGAAGCCCTTCGGGTACGCCATGTAGCGCACATCGAGATGTGGTGTCTCGATGCGCTTGCCGGCGGCGGCCTTCGAGTCGATGATCGACTCGAGAATTCCGCTCGTCAGCAGCGTGCGCTCCACCGGATACGTGGGCTTGCCGCTCTCGAACATGCGCTCCACCGCTTTCACGAGCGAGGCGAAGTGCTGGAACGGCCGGCCCTCCTGGAGCCACATCAGCGTCGCCACCGGTTCGGCCCGGCCCTCGACCTCCACGGCGGTGCAGGCATCGGCCGCGATTCCGTTCGCCATGAACGCGGCGGCTTCGAGTCCATCGCGATAGTGGACGAGGTAGGCGTAGGCGTTCTTGCCCAATTCGCGAATGTCTCCGGGTTTGCGCGTAACGCCCTTGGCGAGCGCGGTGTCGAGCAGCTTCGCCGCCCAGGGTGTTTGTGAAACCCACTCCCACATCGCCTGTTTTTCGATGTACTGAACCGACTTCACGCCAGTCTCTCCGCCGTGCCGGCGCTCCACCATGCATTGCAGCCCTTCGAGCAGGTGGAAGCCATAAGCATCGGGATCGCCGTAGAAAATCGACACCGCGTGTTTCGCCTTGGCGCCGAACGGCAGATCAACGCCTTCGGGACGATAGGAGACCGGAATCGAGGAGCCTGCCATGAACGGGAACTTCAGCTCCTTGGCGACCTCCACCATCCGTTTCGCCTTCCACCAGTTGTACGAAAGGTGTTTGTCGTTGAAGACAGGGACGGTCCGTTTGAGGGCGCGAAACGCGTCGGTGATCTCGAGGAAGAGTTCGTAGCGTGGATAGAGGTGCTGGCCTTTCTCGCTCCACGGATATTGGCCATGTTCGCCAATGAGCAGTACGCCGTCCACGGCGAGGCTCGTTCCACCGAGCGTGAGCGCCTGCCAGATATTCGGGAAGATCGGCACGCCATGCTTGCGCGAGAGATCGCGGCTCATGTCGTTCTTCGGGACTTGGGCCGTGTACATCGAGACGATCTTCGATCGCGGTCCGGGCGGGTTGCCGTCCTGGCGGAACCCTTCGAGATACTTGCCCACGATCACGTCGGCGTGGGAGTTGTGACGATATTCGGTGATGATGGCGGCGATCCGCTTGGGCGAACCCGATTGCGCGAACGCAGGGGCCACGAGAGGCGCGGCGGCGCTCGCGAAAAATTCTCGGCGCGAAGGCATACCGGTATGCTACACCGGAACGGTTCGGCTCCGAGTCCCGCCCCGGTGGCAAGGCGTGCCCACCTGTTCACCTTGATGCTCCCCGTGGCTGGTTAGGGCCCCTTGGTTCGGCTCGCGGAGATTCCGAGTGTTGTGGTCGCGCGACGATTCCGTTATCGGTAACCATGCCAGTGAATCGGGCCGCCGGAGGCCACGGAGCGGCAACGCTGTACGAACACTTCGTCTATCTGCCGGAGTGATTCGCGACCTGCGATGTGCCGGCTGGCCACCCGGCGTGTTTGCCGCGCCGGAGCGGCGCGCGTTCCGCCGTGATGTCGCGTTGGCCTCCCGGGGGCTACAGAAGCTTGGCGGCGTGGCGCAAGAGGATCAAGGTGATTGACGCCGCGTGATTGACGCCGCGTGGCGCGAATCGTGGAATGCGGGACCGCGCGGAATGGTGGCGGCACGTCTGGAGTCATCGCCGCACGGCGATGGACGGGTGCGGGCGCAGGGTAGGCGAGCCACGGGAGATAAGGATCGGCTGGGCGGCGCCCCCTCCGAGAAGGATGGCGCGCGCAGGACCGCAGTCGTCGATTCGCCGGCGCGTCTTGTCGTCGGCTATTTCTTGAAGAAGTAGCGTTTCGTGCCGCTCATCCCAGCGTAAGATTCACTTCCGATTCCTGCCTTGTGGCCGGAATCCAGATCGTGAACTCGGACCCCTTCCCCGGCTCGCTCTCCACGGTGATCTTACCCGACATCAACAGGCACAACTGCGCGCTCAGGGCAAGGCCCAGACCGGTGCCGTCATGCCGCCGCGTGGTGGACGAATCCACTTGCGAGAATGGCTGGAAGAGGCGCTTCAGGTCTTCCGGCTTGATGCCAGGGCCGGTGTCAGCGACACGCCACACGATCCACTCGCGGCCTTCGGCGGGTTCCCGGCGAACCGATAACGACACCT
>CADECY010000266.1 GCA_902825945.1 uncultured Acidobacteriota bacterium | reverse complement strand
CGCTCGCCTGTTTGCTCGGGCTCGCGCTTCTGGCGGCCGCGCAGACCCGCGAGAAGAATCCGTTCGGCTCCGCGGCCGATACCGCCGAGGGCCGCAGGCTCTACAGCTTCTATTGTGTCTTCTGTCATGGCATGGACGGAGCCTCCGGCCGTGGCGCGCGCCTCGCATCGACATACCGGCGTCATGGAACGAGCGATCTCGAACTCTATCGCGTGATCGCGAACGGCGTCTCCGGAACCGAGATGTCCGCGCACCTGATTCCGGAAGACGACATCTGGAAGATCGTCTCGTTCGTGCGGACGCTGGAAGCCTCGGCCAGCGCGAAGTCGAACGCGTGCGCTTCCGATCCGGCGGCGGCCCAGCGCGGACGCGAACTCTTCCTGCGCAAGGGCGCGTGCCTCGGCTGCCATTCGGCGGTGCTCGACGGGCGTCCGCAAGGATCGGGCCGCCTCGGGCCGGACCTCAGCTTCATCGGCGCCACGCACTCGCGAGCACATCTTCGCGAATCGCTCACCGATCCCGCGAAGGAAGTATCGAATCGATATAAGACGACGAAGGTCACGCTCGCGAGCGGGCAATCCTATCAAGGGTTGCTGCTCAACGAGGACGAGTACACGATCCACCTGCTCGACACGCGCGAGGCGGTCCGTTCGGCGCGCAAGGGCACCATTCGCGCGGTCGAGAAGCTCGCGGGTTCCTCGATGCCTGCCTATTCGTCCTGGTCCGCCGCCGAACTCGACGACACCGTCAGTTTTCTCTGTTCGCTCCAAGGAGGACGTTGATCGATGCTTCCGAAGACACGGCTGAGCCTCTACTACCTCGTCACCTATCTGACCCTCACCGGACTCGGGTTGATGATCGCGCCCGCTTCGACGCTGAAGATGCTCTTCGCCTCGCGCGAGTACGACGACGCGATGCCGCGCTTCGTGGGAATCCTGATGCTCGCGCTCGGACTCGTGGTAAGCCAGATCGTGCGGTTCCGGGTGTCGCAGCTCTATCCGATCACGGTGATGATCCGCTCGATCATCTGGCTCTACGTGCTGTGGCTCTACTTCCACACGGGCGAGACTTTCTTCGCCGCCGTTCTCGGGGTGCTGGGGCTCGGCATCCTGCTGACCGCGTCGACCTATTTGATGGAGCGCGGAAAGGCCCAATGAGAGCACTGATTCTCGCCGCGATTGCCGCTTCGGCATCGGCGCAAGTGACGTTCGACGATCTGAAGAATCCATCAAAGCGCCCGGGCGACTGGCTCACCTATTCGGGCAACTACCAAGCGCACCGCCACAGTCCGCTGACCGCGATCCACGCGGGCAATGTCGCGAACCTCGGGATCGACTGGATCTATCAAGCCAAGATCGTCGAGAAGTTCCAATCGACTCCGCTCGTCGTTGATGGAGTGATGTACGTGACGATTCCGCCGTCGGACGCGGTGGCGCTCGATGCCGCCACCGGCGTGAAGCTGTGGGAGTACAAACGCCGCCTGCCACCGAAGATCCAGACCTGTTGCGGACAGGTGAATCGCGGCTTCGCGGTACTCGGCGACCGCCTGTTCATGGCCACGATCGACGCCCATGTGATCGCGCTCGATCGCAAGACCGGCCGTCTGCTCTGGGATACCGAGATGGCCGATATCAAGCTCGGATACTCGGCGACGCACGCACCGCTCGTCACCAAGGACAGCGTGATCGCCGGAGTCGCGGGCGGCGAGTACGGCGTGCGCGGATTCCTCGATGCCTACGATGTCGAGACCGGTAAGCGCCGCTGGCGGTTCAACACCGTGCCGGGTCCGGGTGAGTTCGGCAATGAGACATGGGCCGGCGAGTCGTGGAAAACGGGCGGCGCTCCCATCTGGATCACCGGATCGTACGATCCCGAGACCAACCTGACCTATTGGGGAACCGGCAATCCCGGACCCGATTGGAACGGCGAAGTCCGCAAGGGCGACAATCTGTTCTCGTGTTCGGTGATCGCGCTCGACGCCTCAACCGGCGAGCGAAAGTGGCATTTCCAGTTCACGCCGCACGATATGCACGACTGGGATGCGACGCAGATCATGATGCTGCTCGACCGTCCGTTCCGCGGCGCGAATCGCAAGCTGCTCGTGACGGCGAACCGCAACGGGTTCTACTACGTGCTCGATCGCGTGACGGGTGAGTACCTGCATGCGAAGGCTTACGTGAAGCAGGACTGGGCCCGTGAGATCGACGACAAAGGACGTCCGGTGCGCGCGCCCGGCAAGCTGCCGACGCCCGAGGGCAACCGCGTCTATCCGCAGGTGGCCGGCGGGACCAATTGGAACTCGCCCGCCTACAATCCGGCCACCGGACTCTTCTACGTGCCCGCACGCGAAGGTTCGAGCCTCTACTATTTCGGCGAGGCGAAGTACACGCCCGGCGCGCGATTCCAGGGCGGCTACTTCAACAACGAGCGCGTGATGGAGGACTGGCACGGTGCCGTGCGAGCGCTGAATCCGGAAACGGGAGCGCTCGTGTGGGAGCACAAGCTCTTCATCCCGCCGTGGGCCGGGCTCCTCTCGACGGCCGGCGGATTGATCTTCTCGGGCACCGAAGACGGCTACTTCAAGGCGCTCGACGCGAAGTCCGGCAAGGAGCTGTGGCACGTGAATCTCGGAGGCCGGGTGATCGCGGGTCCGATCTCGTTCGCTGCGGGAGGCAAGCAGCGGATCGCGATCGCGGCGGGCAGCGGGTTGTTCGTGTTCGGGCTGCCGGGCCAAACGGCACGCCAGCAGTAGCCACGCCGCAACCAAGGTGATACCGCCTAGCGGGAGGCGGGCTATCGACCACCAGACGTGGCAACCTTCGAGACCTTCGAACCAATTGCGGCCGATCGTTCCGACAACGCTTCACTCAGCTTGCAGTTTAGATAGGTACTGAAAGGCATTCTCTGTTCGAAGTAACCCATTGCTGGATCGTAGCTGGTATCACATATGAGCTGGGTCAAGATATGAGTAACGCGAGGGGGAATGTTGGTTTCTCCTAGCTCGCGCTCTTCCCTGAGTTCCTTGCGATTCAGGTGACAGATTCGGATTGTCGCTTCGCCGCGGCGCGTCCTGTGATACAGCCAGCCCAACTTCCGAGCTTCGAAGTGATCGGCGGGATTGTCAAAGTATGGATTCAGTATCAGTGGATTCTCTGCCTGTAACTCTCTAATCCACTCGTCGGGAACCGCTCCAGGCGCCGAAATCCGATGGGACCCAACGAGAAACTCGCACAACTTCCCCGGGTGCGAAGTGCGCCCTTTCTGGTCCCAGTCGCGATGTTTACTATTACACTTCTTGCAAGAGAGGAGCAAGTTGTGCCATTCATAGGCTAGCCAATAGTAGCCGGGATGCTCTATCGGTTCCCGGTCCTCTGTCACCATGGCCTTCGGCCGATAGTGCTCTGCGTCACCAAATTCGCCCGCAACATAGCGTCCTTCACAATACGAACATCTGCCAAGAAAAGGAACCAAAATGTCGTTTTTGAAATCTTGCCAAACCCGTTCATCGAAGGACGCCGGTGGTTGTGCCGCCCGGAGCAGTTCGTCGCGTTTCGCGCACGCGCGGGTTCGCCAGGCGATGAATTTCTTGGAATTTAGGAACGGTAGCTCCAACATCAACCCCTTGGGACCTCCCACATCCTTGTCTTGACGCGTTGAACGCCTTCTGGTGCTAGTACCGAGAGTTGACGGGCCAGGAATTGATCTAAGAGATCCCAGACATCTCTGTCCAGGGGCGTAGCGGCGGGCCTCCGTTCGGTTCGTGAGTCAATCTCTTCCTCAAGCTCCTTGACGGAAGGATGGTCCGGCCCGAGCTCACTGAGAATTCTTCCATAGCGTTCGCTAAGCTCCTCCAGTTCCCTGCTACGAGTTGTTGGAAGGTCGAAGAGGAGACTTGTGAGTATCTGATCGGCGCGCCAACCCTTTATTGATGGCAAATCGGTGATAACGGATACGGTATCCCGCACTCGTGTCAAAAGCCGAACGGAGCCCGGCTCCGCGGAGCCCGCAACCATTGCCGAGTGAGTGGTGGCGATGATCTGCAGGTTGGGAAAAACACGCTGCAGATCGGGGAGTATGTGCCGCTGCCAGGATGGATGGAGGTGGGCATCCAACTCATCGATTAGCACCACACCGCGGATGTCCGAAGGGTTGCCAGTCCAATTGGAGCACGCCAGCGCGTGCCTCACTAGGTGGCCGATGAGAGCAAGCATAGTGGCGTACCCATCGCTGACGTCGCGAAAATCCAGGACGCTGTCGTAGAGGCGGATCTTGGCCCCATCCGTTGTGCTAATTAGATCACATTCTGGAAGGAGCCTCTGGAAGCTAGCCAGCACTTGGGCTTGAGTCAGTTCATCCAGCGTAGGCGGCGCCTCCCGAAACATTGCGAGGTTTCCCGAAAGTAACTTCGAAACCATCTCTGGATCGATCACTGGTGCGTGGACGTCAAACAAAGACGCGACCCGATCGACGACGGGGTCGTCCTTGGCGGGTGCAGGCTGTGTCGGATCAGTAAAAGTGCGCTTCGATCCGTAGGCGCAGACGAAGCCAAATCGGCCGGGCCCATCCTTGCGCCGCAAGACTCCGAACCGCTCTGCACAGTTCGGAGTCCCTGGCGACAGATCCGACGCGTCTGCGACAAGGAAGCTAGTCTCGCCTTCACGAATCTCCAGGCCGACGCTGAACTCATCTGACAGGTAGGATGGCTCGGGATCTGCGTATAGCCGAAATCCGATCTCGATAATGGCCCTTTTGCAGCCGTCGCGGACGTAGCTTGCAGGACGGGGCTCCGCCTTCAATGCGAGGTCCCTGCCGAGCGCCGCCAGCGCGATAACGCGAAGCAGAGTGGATTTTCCAGCGGCGTTCTCGCCAATGATGAGGTTGTTACGCGGACCGAATTCGAGTGGCCCTACCTCCTGAAACATTCGAACGTTCCGTAGACGGACATACGCGACTTCGAGCCGGATCGGTAAGGTGGGCAAGTCGGCCTCCGGAGTGGTGCCAGTCAACCACTGTTTCCATGGCGACGGATTTTCTTGGAGCGCGTGCCTGATTCGCTTTCGGACCTTCTCATCCTGGTCGGTCTTGGCGATACCAAGCAAGGCAGAACGGATCGCACCGTTTGAAAGCTGCTGGCTAAGGCCTAGAACGCTGCGGTAACGAACTCTCGGATTGGGGTCCTTTAGCGCCCAATCAAGTAGCAGTACCTGAGTGCGCTGGTCGGTTGGGAATTGCAGCGCTAGGGTCGATATTGCGGCCAAGCGGAGTTCGCCGGACTCGGTCGGCGCGGCGCAGGCTTGCAGCAAGATGAGCGCGTCCGGGTCGTCTTTCCACACCAGGGACAATTCCCGCGCCGCCGCCCTCCGCACACCAGGGGACTCATCGGAGCGGGCGCGATCCAATAGCAACGGATGGGTTAGCGGATCATCCTTCCACCCCCGCGCCAACTCTTCCACCGCCGCCCTCCGCACGTCGGCGTTCTCATCTGACCGCGCGCGATCCAGAAGCAACGGATGAGTCACCGGATCATCCTTCCACCCCCGCGCCAACTCTTCCACCGCCGCCATCCGCACGTCGGCGTTCTCATCTGACCGGGCGCGATCCAGAAGCAACGAATGGGTCACCGGATCATCCTTCCACCCCCGCGCCAACTCTTCCACCGCCGCCCTTCGCCCATCGTAGCCCTTATCGGAGCGGGCGCGATCCACAAGCAACAAATGGGTCACCGGATCATCCTTCCATCCCCGCGCCAACTCTTGCACCGCCGCCCTTCGCACGTCGGCGTTCTTATCTGACCGGGCGCGATCCAGAAGCCACGGATGGGTCACCGGATCATCCTTCCACCCCCGCGC
>CADECY010000265.1 GCA_902825945.1 uncultured Acidobacteriota bacterium | reverse complement strand
GCTAGAATCACTGTTTGCTCGTGGGGCGAAATTCGACGCAGGTAGTCTGGAGTCCGCGATGGTTGCCAATCGCGGCGGCCGTGGCGTTGCTGGCGTACTTCTACCTCACGGTACAGGTGTCGCTGCGGAGCTACTTCACCGGCGACGCCCTGATGAATCTCTACAGCTACTGGATGCTCGAGCCACACCAATGGGTGGCTTCCGCCAAGGTCTTGTTTCTGGACCGTTATCGGCCCGCCGCCGCACTCGTGTACCTGCCCGTCTACCGGCTTTTCGGGTTCGACCCGGTAGCCCTCAACATAACGCTGGCGCTGATTCAGGCGGCCAACGTGCTCCTGTACTTCCGGCTGTGCCTGCGCTGGGTCAGCCCCGCCACTGCATTTCTCACGACGGGTGCCTTTGCCTACCACGCCGCGATGGCCGAACTCCGATTCAGCGGCGGAACTGTCTACGACACGCTGGTGGTGTTCTTCACCTTGACCGGCGCCACGCTGTTCACCTCCTTGCTCGATGGGCGCAGGAACTGGCTACTGGGGCTGGCGTTCGTCCTGAACACCTGGGCGGGGATTTCCGCCAAGGAACATTTCGCCGCATTCCCGGCGATCCTGGCCGCGATCCTTCTGTTCGAGCGGCGATGGCCCAAGGGCGCTCCCATGGCCGCGATCGCTTTCGCCGGGCTTGCCATTCTCGCCGCCGCCGGATGGCGTTGGTCGCACGATGACGTCCTTCTCCGGATGTCGACCTACCGGCCGCGATGGGACCCGAAGTTGCTGTTGTCCAACCTGGAGCAGTACGTGATTCTCTCCTACGGGGTCTCTAACCGCATCGCACGCGTTTTTGCGGGGCTCTCGATCCTGTCCGCGGCATGGTTCCTTGCTGGCCGCGAATGGCGGGTGTTCGCAGGAGTCAGCCTGTGGACCGCCGCGAGCATCGCGCCTCTGTTGGTAATCGACATGCGCGGCGGATTCGTCCTCTATCTGGCTTGGGCAGGGGTGGCTTTGTGGCTTTCGTTGGGCCTCGAGTTCCTGCGCCACCATCAGCGGATCGCTTCAGTCCTCGCCGTGTTCCTTCTGTGGAAATGGTATGGCGCCAATTCCCGGCGTGAATCGGTCTTCACCGCTGCCTATCTTCGCGACCATGCCGTCAACCGGAATTTCGCCTCCGCGTCCCCGACCCTGCCGAAACACTCACCAGACCGGCCCCTCCTTCTGGTTACCCAATGCTGGCTCGCGGACCAATGGGATCCCTGGTTCATCGCCCGCCTCGCGGCCCGATCGACGGACATCCACATGGATCGCACGCGCGATCGGGCCAAGCCGCCCCGTCCCCTGAGCATCTATACGGCAGTGCTGGTTTTCGACGGCCGTACTTTGTCGGCCGACCGGCTCGACAGTCCCGCCTGTCCGTAGGCCACCGATGTATACTCGGCTCAACATGAAGCTCTCGCTTTCGACCCTCGTCCTGGTCCTGTTTGCGCTGCCCACGTCACTCGGCGCGCAGTCGCTGTTCGGCACCATTCTCGGCACCGTCACCGATACGAGTCAAGCCGTCATCGCCGGCGCTCGAATCCGTGTCCGCAACACCGCGACCAACGCGGTTCGGGAAATCGAAACCGGATCGAGCGGCGACTTTCAGGCACCGACACTCCCCGTTGGCGTCTATGAGGTCTCCTGCGAAGCGCGAGGATTCAAACGTTCGCTGGTCTCGAACGTCACGCTTGCGGTCGATCAACGCGCGCGCGTCGACATTCAACTGGAGGTCGGCGCTGTCGAACAGACGGTCGAGGTAGCCTCGGCCGCGCCGCTGATTGAAACCGATACCGCGAGCCAAGGAACGGTCATCGACAACCGGCGGATCGTGCAACTGCCGCTCAACGGCCGGAACTTCCAGCAACTCGCCGCTCTGGCTCCGGGCGTGATCGCGCCGGTCGCGGGATCCGGCGAACGATTCTCGGTCGGCGGCACGCGCGGACTCTCGAACTCGTTCATGATGGATGGCGCCTCGAACACCAATTCGAACGCCAATACCACCTTCATCAATCCGTCGGTCGACCTGATTCAGGAGTTCAAGGTTCAGCGCAATACCTTCAACGCCGAATACGGACGCGGCGCGGCACAGATCAACGTCGTGACCAAGCAGGGAACCAATGCCGTTCACGCGGTGTTGTTCGAGTTTCTGCGGAACGATCGCATTCAGGCACGCAATTTCTTCGACGGATCCCGCAAACCGGCACTGCGCCGCAATCAGTTTGGTGGAACCGTCAGTGGTCCCGTGGTGCTGCCCAAGCTCTACGACGGCCGCAATCGCACCTTTTGGCTGTTCAACTACGAGGCGGTACGGCAGCGGAATCCCGTAACGCAACTCGCCTCGGTGCCGACGCGCACCGAACTCGCTGGCGACTTCACCGGCTCCACCGGAGCCTTGAACGATCCGGCCGTGAACAATCAGCCGTTTCCCGGCCGTAGGGTTCCCGCCACTCGCATCAATTCGGCGAGCAGCGCTTTTCTCGAATACATGCCGCAGACCGACGCAGCCCGCGGAAGCTTCGGCCCCGGCATCAATATCGTGAATCCGATCAGCACCCGCAACGGTTTCGACCAGTTCACCATGCGCGGTGATCATAACATTTCGAGTTCGAGCAACCTTTTCGTGCGCTACACGCTGAACGACAACGAAACCTACAGCGCCACGATCCTTCCGCAGTATCAGCAGAGCGGACTCTCGCGCCAACACAACGGCGTTCTCGGACACAATCACGTCTTTCGCCCGAACCTGATCAACGAACTCCGCCTCAACTACAATCGCCACCGGCTGCTGCAAGGCCCTGCGTTTTCCTTCCAGCGAAACATCGCCGAACAGTTGGGCTTGAGAAATCTGTTGAGCCGCCAGACCCAGTACAACGCGCTGCCTTCGGTCAACATCACGGGATTCGCGGGAATGGGCGGACCTTCGGTGATCACCCAGCGCGTTCTCGGCTACACGATCCTCGACAATCTCACCTGGATCCGGGGTGCGCACACGATGAAGTTCGGAGTGGACCTGCGCCGCAACATGCTCGACATTCGCAACATCGGCGCCGTGCAGGGCACGTTCGCCTTTCAGGGACTCTTCACCGGAAACGCCATCGCGGATTATCTGCTCGGAATTCCGCGCACCGCCTCCGGTGTCGCGCCTCCCGGTCCGGACGGAGTGAATTGGATGACGCTGTGGCAAGGCTTCGCGCAAGACGACTGGAAGGCGACGGCCGACCTCACGCTGAGCATCGGGCTCCGCTACGAATACGCCGCCCCGTGGATCAACTCGCGCGATCAGCGTTCGATCTTCGATCCGTCGTTTCCCGGGGGCCGGCTGATCTATCCGGGCCGCTCGGATTACTACGTTCCGGGCCGCGGCTTCATCGCTTCCGACAAGCCTCTCGCGCCGCGCGGTCTGGTGCCGCCCGACAAGAACAACTTCTCGCCTCGCTTCGGTTTCGCCTGGCGTCCGTTCGGATCGCGCAGGAACTCGGTGCGCGGCAGCTACGGGATCTTCTTCGAAGCCTCGAACTCGAACAACGAGGTTCTGTTTGGAACATTCAACTATCCGCATGTTCTCAATCATTCGCTCACCAATGACGTGGGACGGCCGCTGTTCACATGGTCGAGCATGTTCCCCGATCAGGTGACGGTGGGCAACATCGGCTTCAGTTCGCTCGCTCCCACCCTTCCCACCGGATACGTGCAGCAATGGAGCTTCAATCTCCAGCGCGAGGTCCGTTCGAATCTCGCTGTGGAGGTCGGCTACATGGGGTCCAAGGGCACCAAGCTCGATTGGCGGCACCGTCCGAATCAAGCCGTGCTCGATGCCGATGCGTCGCGGCCCACTCCGCTCACCAGCCGCCTGCCGTTTCCGGCTTTCGCGCCCACCGCGGGCACGATCACGCGCGACGGCTTCTCGAACTATCACGGCGTCATCGCGCGCGTGGAGCGGAGGTTCTCGAACGGCCTTTCGTTCCTGGCCGCCTATACGGGCTCGAAGTCGATCGACAATTCTTCGTTCGCGGGCAATGTCGGCGCGCAGCCGGCCGAAGCACAGGATGCCTACAACCGGCGCGCCGAAAAGGGCCTTTCCTATTGGGATGTGCCGCACCGCCTCGTGCTGAGCCAGATCTGGGACCTGCCGTTCGGCAAGGGACGCCGCTGGGCGAACTCGTCGAGCCTGCTCGATCACGTGGTGGGCGGCTGGCAACTCTCCGGCATCACCCAGTTTCAGAGCGGCAATCCGTGGAGCGTGCTGGTTGCCGCCGATCCGGCGAACGTCGGCAACGGCGGACAACGCGCGGACCTGGTGGGCAATCCCTTCCCGAGCGGATTCGTGCCCGGAGGGCCGAGGCGGCTGCGCTTCGACCCCACGGCCTTCGCTATCCCCGCGCGCGGGCGCTTCGGAAACTCCGGCCGCAACATCATTCGCGATGCGGGCACCGACAACTGGGATCTGAACATCAACAAGGATTTCCGTTTGGGGGAATCCGCGCGGCTCGAGTTCCGCACGGAGATCTTCAACCTGTGGAATCACACGCAGTTCAATCAGTTCGACAACACGGTGAACAATCCGACGTTCGGGACATGGCGGTCGGCCAATCCGCCCCGGATCGTGCAGTTCGGATTGAAGCTGGTGGTTCGGTAGCTCGGTTCGGACGGCTTCGTTCAAGGTACGGGCGCGAAGCACGGGTTCCTCGCTACTTGGGTGGCCTTCGAGGTGCGCGGAAGTAGTACGAGTGCGCTGGTCGAACTGGTTTGCCCTACCCTGAACGACTGATCGTTCTTTAAGGGGTTCGGAGCAGCCGTTTGGGAAGCAACTTCCGGATGGCTGACGGCTCGCCGAAATGACGACCTTGCGCGTCGCTACTCATGACCGGCAAACGGACCGTGGGCACACTCAGGACTGACGCCACCCAGTTTTCCGTAACCATTCTTCATACCCTCGAAACCAGTGCTCATACTCCGCGAGGGACTGACAAGTCGGCTCAGTCTGAGCAGGATCATCGTCGACTGGAGGCATCCCAATTGACCTCCGCCGGTCATTCAGCGTTTCTGGATCTTCCGTTTGCCATCCACGATATCTGCCGTCGGGACATGGTAAGGACTGGGTACCGTACCTCTGGGGTCGGCCCTCGTACATTGCAATCCGGTCGAACAGATACGCTTCCTGAGCTGCGGGCACTGTTCCACGGCGGACGTGGATCAATGTCAGCGCCTGCCGCTGAAACTCGGGATCACTGATCGAGTGCTGAGCTAGGAACCAGGCAGCTACGGTGCCCTCGTCACCGACCAACTCGCGATCGGGCCAGCCCTCCTCGGCGATGATCTCTTTGAGTCGAGACGTGTTCTTGCGGTGCAAAGCCTCCATTCGTGGCGCATACCAGTTGCCCAGTTCTCCGTTGTCAAGAAGCTCCTGGCGTAGCTGGCGATCCTCGGCAGCCATGGCCTTCAACTCTTCGCGCAGACTCTCGTTCATTCTTCCAGCTTTCCACGATTCGTGCCTTCGAATCACGAGCGGACGACGGGCTGTCTGGATGTTGGCATTCCTCCGGATGTCTCACTCAACAGGGGCCATGCGGCAAGTGCGGTCGCGGAACTGGACTCGAAGCAGCAGTCCACGCACTCACATGGGCAACGAGATCGATGTCCACGCTACCCAGCCCCATCGGAGCAGAGCCCTCCGCATCAGGTAAGATCTCGGGACCGGCTTCGGCTCCAGCCTGCTCGATCACGTGGTGGGCGGCTGGCAACTCTCCGGCATCACACAGTTTCAAAGCGGCAATCCGTGGAGCGTGCTGGTTGCCGCCGATCCGGCGAACGTCGGCAACG
>CADECY010000264.1 GCA_902825945.1 uncultured Acidobacteriota bacterium | reverse complement strand
CGAGATATGCCCGAGCGCCGTTGGGCGTGAACAGGATCTCAGCCGCGGTTCCCGAAGTGGTCACCGTGGTGATGGGTGCGCCGTAGGCATAGCCGAGGTCGATGATCTGAACGGCGCCCGGAACCGCGACGAAGAGCCGCTGTCCGTCGGGCGAAACGGCCAAGGCTCCCGGACCCGCCGAGGTGGTGATGGTGCCCGCGACGGTGCGAGTCGCGGCGTCGATCACCGAAACGAGTGCGAGTGACGGGTGGCTGACGTAAGCACGCGCGCCATCCGGACTGACGGCTGTGCGGGAGGGTCCGGCGCTGACGGGGACCGTCCCGCGGACCGTAGTGGTGGCAGTGTCGATCACCGTCACGGTGTTGACACTGGTGTTGGCCACGTACGCGTTCGCAGGTGGCGGGTATTGCGCGTTCAACAGGGTTGTCGAAATCGCGAAAGAGGCGATGAGGAAGAGGGCTCGCCGTGGACCTCTTTGGAATTCGGCGAAGTTCAAGTGTGTACCTCCTGGGTGGTCATGACTAGCATCCTGACTGGGAGGTGAGACAAGCGCCGTGGGACGCCGGAACAAGCAAATTGACTGAAAGGTGCGGTTTGAGTTATCCGATCACTTTTTCGCGGCCTGCGCACTTCGCCGCGTAGACCTTCTCGTCCACCGAAATCGACATGCCGGGCTTGTCCGGAACGGTGTAGGAACCGCTCCGGAACTCGTAGCCGTCCGCCTGAATCACGTCGCAAGTCGAGCGGTCATCCTCGGCTGCGGTGATCGCCTTCACCGCCTTTGCGATGTGCAAACCCATGAGTCCACCCACTTGCGATCCCCAGTTGTGGGGAACGGTGATGGCGCCGGATGCCTCGCCCAGCCGGGCGGCGGAGGCGTTATCGACGAATCCGCCCCGGCGAATGTCCATCTGGAGCACATCGATCAATCGCTCCGCGCCGAGGTAGGGTTGAAAGGCCGATTGGTCGTCCACACTCTCGCCGTCGGCGATCAGCGTCTTGATTCCCGCCGCCTTCATCTTGGCCCGCAGGGCGCGATACATCGCCGGATCCTCGGGGAAAATCTCCTCCATCCAATAGAGGCTGGCGGGCGCGGTTCCTTCCATCAGCCGCCACGCGCGATCCGGATCCTTCTGATAGCCGTTGTTCGCGTCGACCTGAAGGTCGAGGCCCGGCCCGATCGCCTTGCGGACCGCGAGACAGACCTCGATGTCGCGCCGCAGACCCGCGTCCTTCTCCATCCACTTCCAGCCGCGGCCGAGCTTCAGCTTGACGCCCCGATAGCCCTTCTTCCACGCCTCTTCGCACTCTTCCACCACGGCGCGCGTTCCCCGATCGGAGAACCAGACGTCGCTGAAATAGAGCGTCCCGTCGTAGACCGCCACTTTGTCCCTGACGGCGGGTCCGAGGAGCTTCCACGCAGGCTTGCCCATGAGCTTTCCCAGCAGGTCGAACAGCGGACCATCGAGATGCCGGTAGGCTCGCAGTGTTTTCGCGTGCATCGGTGCGCGCCCGGTGATGTAGCCATCCTTCCAAGCGTACAACTCCGCCGGATTCACACCGATCAGTCCGCGTAGCGCAGCCTCGAACGCCTCGTCGGGAGCTGCGTATCCCATGACTCCGATGCCCTCGACGCCGTCCGTTGCGCGGATGCGAACCAGCGTGTTTCCGTACGTGTGCCCTTTCGGAACCTTGTCGTAGGAGTTCATCGCGACGAACTTGTGGAAGCGCCCTTCGATCGGCGCGAATGCGATCCGATCGATCTTTGCCGCGGGCGCCGCGTGTAGCGCTCCGCCCGCCGCGGCAGCCAGGAATAGTCTTCGATTCATGTACACCTCAGAATAGGAAGCGCAAACCGAACTGGAACAGACGCGGTGTCGCCGTGCCCGTCACGCGGCCGAAGTTGACGTTGTTCATGTCGCCCGCCGGATTGCCGAGGTTCACGCGGTTGAAGGCGTTGAACGCATCCACGCGGAACTGGGTCGACACGCGCTCGGTGATCGCAAAGCGCTTGGCGAGCGACAGATTCACCTCCGCGAATCCGGGTCCGCGGAACGAGTTGCGGCCGAGGTTTCCGTTGGTTCCCGGCGCGGGAGAGGCGAAGTCCGCGGCGCGGAAGATGCCGCCGAGAAACTGCTGCCGCGTCCAGCCGGAGCGCAAGACACTGTCGGCCGGGGCGTTCGGGCGGTCGCCATTCTGCCCGTCGGCATTGTAGTCTCCGCGCGGCCACGGCGCGCCATTTGTCACGTTCAACGGATTCCCCGCCTGCAGAATCGAAAAGCCGGAGATCTGCCAGCCGCCGAAACCGCGCCGCAGCACCGCGGGGCGATCTTTCCACTCTGGCGTCTCGTAGATTCCCGCGAGCGCCAGCTTACGGGGAACGTCGAAGCCGGCCAGTGCGCGGTCGAGCCGCCGGTTCGAGATGTCGAGATAGTTCGTGGCGCTGACGAGATCGTCCGCGTCGGTGATCGTTTTGCCGAACGTGAACGCCGCCTGCGTCGAGAAGCGCCGCGAGAACGCCTTCCGTACCGCGATTGTCCCGCCGTGATGGATCGAGTTCGAACTGGATTCGATCATGTTGATCGCGGCGAAACTCGGATGCAGTCCGTTGAAGCGATTGTCAGGTACCAGATCACCGCGGAAACGGTTCACGTTGGCCGAGTTGTACAGCCGGTGTCCGGCCGATCCGAGATAGTTGGCCTCGACCACGAGTCCGTTGCCGGCCTCGCGTTGAAGCCCGAAGAACCAATTGTGCGTGTAACTCGTCTTCAGATCGGAGGCGACGGTTCGTGGCGAAACGCGAATCCCGCGAATGCCGTTGAACGGATCGAGGCCGAGTTGCAAGGCCGGATCCACCGGGAATCCGAGGAATGGCTTCGACACGTCGCCGAGCCCGTAGGTGAAACGCGTTCCGAACTGTGTGCCGAGCGTCGCGTCGGCCCGAAGGGGCGGGTTGTCGCGGAAATCGAGCAGCGGCGTCATGAAGAGGCGATCGTAGGCGAGCCCGTAGCCGCCGCGAACCGCCATTCGGCCTTTGCCATCCGGATTCCACGCGAAACCGAACCGCGGCGCGAAGTTCCTCGGATCGGAGGGCGCGAACTGCCGCACGACATCGACCTTCGCGCCCGCGATCCGCTCGCTGTAGCTCGATC
Organism: uncultured Acidobacteriota bacterium; assembly: GCA_902825945.1. Classification (GTDB taxonomy): domain Bacteria; phylum Acidobacteriota; class Terriglobia; order Bryobacterales; family Bryobacteraceae; genus SYLY01. Next base: position 2,984 of record CADECY010000264.1, on the reverse strand, counting down.
CTTGCGCCGGAACCAGATTTCGCAGGATGTTGTTGATCTCGGTGGGCGAGCCGTAATTCTCGTATCGAAGCCCGAGATTGATCGTGAGGTTACGGGTCACCTTCCAGTCGTCGTTGAGGAAGAGCGCCCACTCGAGTCCGCGCAGGCCGACGACGTTCACCGCCGGTTCACCTGTTCTCGGGTCCACCTTGCGGACCATCTGCAGCGGCTCGTCGTCGGCGAAATCGAGCAGGCTTGCATGAGTGTAGTTCGGTACGAAATTGCTCGTGTTCCGCGAATTCGCCCAGACACGCCGCAGTTCGCCACCCATCTTCCACGTATGCGCGCCACGAATCGCCGTGAAGATGTTTTTGTAGTGGAACGTCGTCTGGCCGTAGCCGCTCGGGAATCCGGCGATTCCGAAGCCCGTGCTGCCCGTGACATTCACGGCGGGAATGTCGAGGCGGTTCGGGACCGCCGGACGCCCCACGATCCGCATCACGCCCGCGCGGAATTCATTCAACATCGACGGGCTGAAGATGTGCGTATGGTTCAAGCTTCCGAACGTGGTCAGATCGTCGCCGGGCCGGTTGAACACGGGCCGGATTCCTCCCGCGAGGTTCGTCGCTGTCGTGCGGAAGAAGTTACCGTACAGGCGATCCTTGCCCGGCCGCAACTCGTGATCGATCCGCACGCTGTACTGATTCCCGTCGCGAGTGCTGGCCGGCGCGAACGCCGCGCTTCCGACATCGGCAATTCCGTCGGCCGGACCAATCGCGTTGACTCCCGGGGCCGGACTGCCGAGATCGCGGAAGTTCGAGCTCGCTTCGGCCGCAGGCTGAAAGTCGCGCAGCAGCTTCGCCGCGATCGAATTCGGCCGCGTGCGCACGACGAAGTCCCGAAACTGCGGCGTCTCCACCACGAAGACCTGGCCACGGCTGCCGGACTGGCGGACGCCTTCGAACGAGTGGAAGAAGAACGTGCGGTTCTTGATGATGGGCCCGCCGACGAAGTACCCGAACTGATTCCGGCGGAACACGGGAACCCGCGCCTCGAACAGATTGCGCGACGACAGCGTGTTGTTCTGGAAGAAGTACGAGGCGCCGCCGTGCAGCGAGTTGGTGCCGGACTTCGAGACCACCTGAATCTGGGCTCCGGAGTTGCGCCCGTCGACTGCCGAAAAGTTGTTCGTCACCACACGGACCTCCTCGACCGAGTCCGCGTTGGGCGTCAGATTGGTGATTCCGCCGCGCGCTGCGGAATTCACGCTGACGTCATCCATCGTAAAGCTGTTCGCCTCCGATCGTTGCCCGCTCGCGTATGCCTGCGGACCGTTTTCGCCGGCGAAGGAATCGTTCGTGGTGCCGCCGCCACCGGCGCCGAACGTCGCGCTCGTGCCGCGTCCGGTCATGCCGGGCTGCAGCGCGACGAGGCTATAGAGGTTCCGCCCGTTCAGTGGAAGCTCCTTCAGTTGTTGTTGATTGATGTGTCCCGTTACGCGCCCCTGTTCGGTCTCGACGAGAGAGGCCCGCTCGAGAACCGTGATCTTCTCGCTGACCGCGCCGACCGCGATCTGGAAATCCGCGCGCACGAGGTCGTTGGCCGCGAGCGCGATTCCATCGCGTTCGGCTGACTGGAATCCGTCCTTGCGCACCTGCACGCGATACATGCCGCCACCGAGGCTGAGCACTCGATAGAGGCCTTCCTCGTTGGTGACGGTTTCGCGCGATACACCGGTCGCGATGTTGGTGACGATGACTCCGGCTCCGGGAACGGCGGCGGAAGACCGGTCGGTAACGATCCCCTGGATGCCACTGGTGAACTGGGCGGCGGCTGGGATCGCGAGGGAAAGTAGCAGCAGCAGACGGCGGGTTGGCAAGGCTGACCTCCTGATCGAAGCGATTGTACTCCTTCCCGCGGTGAATTACCGGTTGCTTGTTGACGATCGTTCTGCCCGAATCTAACAAGGGGCGCGCGCCGTTGGCCCAAAGAGTCAGATTGGTACACTAACGAGGAGTTAAGTTGTCATGCCAATCACGGTTGAACTGCCTCCCGAACTGGAAAAGCGATTCATCGCCCGCGCGAAGGTCGAGGGCATGTCGCTTGATGCGTTCGTCAAGGAGTGCCTCTCTCGTTCGGTGCCAGCTCGAGCCCAGCCACAAAAGCTCTCTGCTGATGACATGAACAAACTCTTGGATGAAGCGGCTGATCTGGTTCCGGATGGACCGGCCCTTCCAGACGAAGCGATGAGCCGAGAGAGCATCTATACCCGCGAAGACGAGTGGTAGGGTGTGCGGGTTCTAGCCGACACCAACGTCCCTCTTAGGCGGATTCACAGGTCGGATCCTCAGCATCGCCTGACAAGAAATGCGATGATCAGGATCACCGCCAGCGGGGACGTCATCTGCGTGACAATCCAGAACCTGATCGAGTGCTGGGCCGTGTGTACCAGGCCCGTCGCCAATAACGGACTCGGACTGCTCCCCGCTCACGCAATCAGAATCCTCGCGCGAATCGAGAGCGCCACGCTGCGGCTCAACGACGATACCGATGCTGTCTACGCGGAATGGCGCAGGCTGGTGACCGGGCACGGAGTGTCCGGGAAGAAGAGCCACGACGCTCGACTGGTTGCGGCGATGAAGGTCCATCGCGTGACCCGAGTGCTCACTTTCAATGTTCAAGACTTCCGGCGCTACGAGGGAATTGCCGTCACTCACCCGGAAGACGTTTGCCGCGACGAAAGCGAAAACGACGCCCCTACCTTTTGAGGAACACGCGCACAACGGACTCGCTCCGGCGCCTCACCAGCGGCATGTTCCTGAAAGTTTGGCGCCGCGCCTTCGCGGCCTGTGCGCTTTTTGAGGAACACGCGCACAACGGACTCGCTCCGGCGCCTCACCAGCGGCATGTTCCTGAAAGTTTGGCGCCGCGCCTTCGCGGCCTGTGCGCTTTTTGAGGAACACGCGCACAACGGACTCGCTCCGGCGCCTCACCAGCGGCATGTT
>CADECY010000263.1 GCA_902825945.1 uncultured Acidobacteriota bacterium | reverse complement strand
CGACGGCGGGAACACAGGAGTGAACAGTCTGATCACCGAGCATGAGAACAAGCGGACGATCGAGGTCCGCGTGACGACCATCGACCTGTTGGTGAAGGAACTCGGGCTCGAAAGGGTGAACTTCCTCAAGATGGACATCGAAGGAGCCGAGCGTGAAGCGCTAAAGGGTGCCAAAGAGACGATGGCGAGCCAGCAGCCACGAGTGATGCTTGACCTCAATCACCGTCCTGATGACGCCAAACTTCTGCCCGAGATCATTCTCGCGTCCAATTCGAAGTACAAACCGGTCTGCGGTCCGTGCCAGATGAACGAGCACGGAGTCGCGGAGTTGATGCCGCACGTGATCTATTTCGAGTAGTGGCTGAGACGGTTCCCGCACGCGTTCACGTCTTGCTGGCGAGCCAAGCGCCGGTTGGCGTCATCATCCGGCGTGGTCCCTCGAAGAGCGTCTGTACGATCGGGTGGGACCGGCGAAAGGACAGGTTCACAACAGGCCAGTGTATGCGCGGCCGGATCTACGAACGGCGTTCGGACCTGTCGCCGGACGGGCACTACATGATCTATTTCGCGATGAACGGGCGATGGCACGGTCCGGCGAAAGGATCTTGGACCGCTATCTCGCGGGCTCCCTATTTGAAGGCGGTGACGCTCCTTCCGAAGGGTGACTGCTGGAACGGCGGCGGTCTGTTCACGTCGCACGACCGGTTTTGGTTGAACGACGGATATTGCCATGCGGCCGCCCATGACCGGAACGAGGTTCGCCGTGATACGGAGTTCCAGCCGGACGGAGGTGTCGGGAACGAGTGTCTCGGTGTCTACTTCCCGCGCCTTCTTCGCGACGGCTGGGCGCTCACTAGCCGCCCAACGAACCGAACGCCAGGGCCGTTCGTGTTCGAGAAGCCCTTCGCCCGTGGTTGGTCGCTTCGCAAGCGAGCCTACGCGAGTTTCCCAACACGCCAGGGCACCGGCTGCTACTGGGACGAACACGATCTCGTTCATCACCGGCGGGAAATCGTGACCGCGTTTCCGGACTGGGAATGGGCGGAGGTCGATGGAAAGCGGCTGGTCTGGGCGCAAGGCGGAATGCTGCATTGCGGCAACGTCAACGCCTCGGGCCTGGCCGAGCCAGGTGTGCTGATCGACTTGAACTCGATGGAGTTCGAGCCCATCGCGGCACCGTACTGACGGTTGCCCATCGCTACTCTGCCGCCAGCGCCCGATACACCTTCCGCGCCTCTTCGAACTGCGCGAACACGTGGGCCTTCTCCCGCTCGGACCGCCAGAACGGATAGGCACGCCCCATCCCTTCGAGCTTGTCGACCCAGCGGATGAAGTACTCCGCCGACGCCTTGTTGCGAATCTTACCGTCGCCCACGTACACCCGGATGCAGTTCGTCAGAGCCTGCGGCCACTCGGCGTCGAGGAGAGCGTAGGGCGCGCCTTCGGCGTACATCGCATACCACCCGCTCTCGGTCACCGGAATCGCCTCGCGCAATCCGCTCGGCGGAACCGTCTTCCACTCCTTGCCGTTCCGGTAGATAACCACCTTTGACAGGGGCGGCACCGACGCATACAAAGCCTCGAACCGCACCGAACCACCGCCGGCCGGCAGCCGGATGTCACTCCCGGGCAGCTTGCCATCCACCTTGAAATCGAGCAGCGGACCCGTCGTCATGAACGTGGTCCCCTTGCGCAATCCATCGAGCCACGCCGGAATCTCGCGCGTGCCGGACTTGACGTAGGTACGCACGCTGCCGATCAGCTTGGTCCAGTGCAAGCTCGAGATCGAGTCCTCGCCACCCACGGGAGAGACGCGGAAGTCATTGTTCCAGGCATGGAAGAGCACGGTGAGCGAGGCGCGGTTCGAGCCCGACCATTCGAGGCACTCGAACGTCTTCAGCGCCAGATCCACGCCGAAGCCCTTCGCGATTCCGAGATCGCCCTCCAGCGGATCCTTGTCGCTGTAGAACGCGTGGACGTAGCCGAGCACGCCGCCCTGCGCGCGTGCCTTGCGGAGCATGTCGGTGTTCGAAGGATAGAGGCTCTCGATGCCCGTTCCCTCGTATCCGGTCGTGTACGGCGTGATGAGGTGATCGCGAAGGCCGAGCATGAACACGTGTCCGTAGAACGGCGGCCGATACTCCTGCCCGGTATGCATCTTCACGAGCGGATCGCCGAAGCTCACCGGGTTCTCGCCCGGTCCGGCGAAGTACTGATGGTCGAGAATGCGGTTGTCCTTGTTCGCAACCTGATGCATGATCATGTCCATGCCCTCGGACTTCGCCATGCGGATCAGGTTGTCGCCCGTGTTGTGCAGGTTCCCCGCGTAGTTCATGTGGACGTGCGTCGAGCCACCCCACCAGCCGGACTTGTCGAATCCGGCGAGCGGTTTCAGGCGCAGCGTCACCGTGTTCAGTTGACTCGCCTTGACATCTATCTTCTCCGTCGCCGGATGGAATTCGAAGCCGCGCACCGCCGTTATCTCGAGCGGACCCGGGGGCACATCGAACACCTCGTCGCCCTGCGAGTGGATCGACGCCATGCTCGAACGTCCGCGCCGGACATACGCAGTTGCGGGCGCGTAGAACTTGCCGTCGGAGGCCGTCAGGTGGATCCGCGCCGCCATCGGCGCGCCGCTCGCGTCCGCGATCTTCACGTGCAGTTTGCCCATCGGCCGCTTCCAGCGCATTTCGCGCAGGTGGACTCGCTTCCGTTCGCCGCCGTAGGTTTCGATCCGCCAGAGCCAGGGGAGTCCGCCCTCGTTCGAGATGTAGGCGATCCATTCGCCATCGGGCGAGAAGCGCGGGTGGAAGTGATCGTAGTCGCCGAAGGTCAACTTGTAGGGATGTCCGCCCGCGACGGGCAGCACATACAGGTTGTTGTACTGATCCGCCGAACCTGCCGTTGACGAATAGACGAAGCGCTTGCCATCGAGCGAGACGTGCGGCCGCGTGCGGTAGAGCGTCTGTTCGCCGAAGATCTTGATCGCGTCGCGGCCGCCATCGGCCACCGCCGGCATGCGCCAAATGTCGCCTGCACCGAGCGCCGATCCGCGATTCATCGTAAAGAGCAACTGCTTGCCGTCCGGGGTCCACGTGGGCTGCGTGTGGAAGTCCCACGCGCTGAAGTAGAGGCGGTCGCGCCCGTAGTTGTTGTCCGTGGTGACGGCCTGTTCCGGACCCGTCCATTGGCCGTTGGCGATCGGACGGATGAAGATATTGAAGTAGCCGTTGGCCTTGGTGGAAACGTAGGCGACCGTCTTGCCGTCCGGCGAAAACGTGGGATCGAAGTAGACTTGGTTGTCCGAGGTCAGCGGGCGAGTCTCGCCGGTCTCGACGTCAAGGATCTCGAGTCCAATGTTCTTGGCGTGATCGTCAGCGGTGTAGATGATCCACTTGCCGTCAGCGGACCAGTCGGGCGAGGAAACGTACTTCGAGCTGTAGACGATCTCGGTCGCGATGCCCGACGTCACTTCCACCTTCCAGAGCGAACCGTGCATGGCGAAGGCGATGAACTTGCCATCCGGAGACCACGACGGCCACCACGGCGTGCTCGACGGCTGCGGCGGCACGTAGTAGTTGTGCATGTAGTTTCCACCGGCCTTGGCGGCGCCGTAGATGATCGGGTAGCCGTTGAGGCCCATGGGCGCCTGGGCGAGAGCCACGGCGGCGGTGAAGAGGCAAGAGAGCGCGATCCGCATGTGACCCATCAGTATAATCCGCGCGGAACGGGTACAATCACTCGACAGGAATGTTTCGATCACGAGCTGCATCATGGGCAGTGGCGGGCTGGCTCGCCTGCTGCCGGGCGATGGCGCAGGAAAGCGCAGCCACGATTCAAAATCCGTTCACGACGGACGCCGATGTCGCGGCGGGCGAGAAGTACTATCTCGCGCAATGCGCGTCCTGTCACGGGCGCGACGGACGGGGAGGGGGCGCCGGTCCGGACATCTCGACCGGCAACTTCAAGCGCGCCACTTCGGACGAGGGGCTTTTCCAGATCATCAACAAGGGCATTCCTGGAACCGTGATGCCGGGCGCGCCCTACAACGCCGGCCAAGTCTGGCGGATCGCCGCTTTCGTCCGCTCGCTGAGTATCGGGCGCAAAAACCAAACGGTCGCGGGAGACGCGGCAGCCGGAGCCAAGCTCTATTCCTCGCTCGGCTGCGTCAAGTGTCACAGCACGACGGCGCCGGATCTCAAAGGAATCGGAGCGAAGCGAATGGTCTCCGAACTTCGGACCTCGATCCTCGATCCGCAAGCCGACGTGCCGAGTTCGTACTGGCGGGTGGGCGCGCGGATGCGCGACGGCTCAATTGTGCAGGGCTTCGTAATGAACGAGGACACATTCACGATCCAGTTGCTCGAACCCTCCCGTGGTCTCCGCTCGATCAGCCGAGGAGCGGTCTCGCATCTGGAGTACGACCGCCGGTCGCCCATGCCCTCGTTCAAGAACCGCTTCACCGGATCGCAGCTCGACGATCTGATCGCCTTCCTGATTTCGGAGAATCCCCGATGAGACTCGCGCTTCCCTTTCTCGCCGCCGCTCTGTTGCCAGCGCAGGTTCCCTACAAGCGGTTGCTCGACGCATCCGCCGGCGCGAAGAACTGGCTGATGTACAACGGCGACTACGCGGGACATCACCATAGCGGACTCTTGTCGATCACTCCCGCCAACGTATCGAAGGTCGGGCTCGAATGGGTCTTCCAGGCGCGATCGCTCGAAAAGTTCGAGACGACACCGTTGATCGTCGATGGCGTGATGTATCTGACCGAGGCGCCGAACAACGTGATTGCTGTCGATGCGTCCAACGGGCGTCCGTTCTGGATCTACGAGCACAAGCTGCCCGAGATCACCTATCCGTGTTGCGGCCGGATCAATCGCGGCGTGTCGATTCTCGATGGAGTGATCTATCACGGCACACACGACGGAAAACTGGTCGCGCTCGACGCGAAGACCGGACGCAAGCTGTGGGATGTCGAAGTCGTGGACTACAAGCAGGGCTATGCGCTCACGCACGCGCCGCTCGTGGTGAAGGACAAGATCATCGTGGGGACGGCGGGCGGGGAACTGGGTATCCAGGGCTTTCTCGGGGCGTTCGATGCCAAGACTGGCAAGCGAATCTGGAAATTCAACATCATTCCGCAACCCGGCGAGCCGGGCCACGAAAGCTGGGGCGGCGATTCGTGGAAACACGGCGGCGGGTCGATCTGGGTGACTGGCTCCTACGATCCGGAAACGAACCTGACCTATTGGGGCACCGGGAATCCGGGACCCGACTGGAACCCGAGCGTTCGCCCAGGAGACAACCTGTACACCGATTCGGTGGTGGCACTCGACGCCGACACCGGAAAGCTGAAATGGCATTTCCAATTCACGCCGCACGATGAATGGGATTGGGACGCGGTGCAGGTTCCGGTGCTCGCCGACATCACCTGGCGCGGCGCCAAACGCAAGGCGATCCTGTGGGCGAATCGGAACGCGTTCTTCTACGCGCTCGACCGCTCGACGGGCGAGTTCCTGTACGGGAAGCCATTCGCCAAGCAAACGTGGGCGAAAGGGCTCGACGATAAGGGCCGGCCAATCAAGGTCCCCGGGCAGGGCCCGGCGCCGCAAGGCACCAAGACGTATCCCGGAGTTCAGGGCGCGACGAACTGGTACGCGCCCTCCTACAGCCCGAAGACCGGACTCTTCTATGTCACCGCGTGGGAAGACTACTACAGCTATTATTTCAAGTGGGATCAGGAATTCGAGCTCGGCAAGTGGTACACGGGCGGCGGCGTGAAGGCCCCGGTTCCGCCGACCAATCGCGAGGCGATCGTCACGCGCGACAAGGGCCACGGCTACGCAACGATTCGTGCCCTCGATCCGAACACTGGCAGCTTGGTCTGGGAATTCCCGATGCGCGACATGAGCGAGGGCGGGATCCTGACGACGGCTTCGGGCGTGCTGTTCTCAGGCAATCGCGAGGGCCACTTCTTCGCGCTCGACGCGAAAACGGGCAAGCTCCTGTGGTCGCGCTATCTGGGCGGGCAGGTCATCGCATCGCCGGTAACGTACGAAGCCAACGGCCGGCAGTACGTTTCGATCGCGGCTGGAACGTCGCTCTTCACGTTCGCGCTGCCGGGCGCCGGAGCGCCGTAGCGTACCCCCGT
>CADECY010000262.1 GCA_902825945.1 uncultured Acidobacteriota bacterium | reverse complement strand
CCGCGCGATCGCCTGCATCGCCGAGTTGTCGGCATGAATATCGCCGGTCACCGTGCGAACGCCTTCACTCCGGGCGACATCGAGCAGCCGGCTCATGATCGCGGTGCCGAGCCCTTTGCGCTGATGCGCATCACTGATGAGCAGCGCGAACTCGGCTTCGGTCGACCCGCGTCCTTTGTGCAGCCGGCCGACGCCCATGATTTCGTCGTCGCGCACGGCAACGAGCGCGATTTCGCGGTCGTAGTCATTGAAGCAGATGCGGATGAGGCGTTCGTGCGCGACGCGCTGGCTCAGGTTCAGTGCTTGCAGGTAGCGGAAGTAGACGCTGCGGTCGGAGAGCGTCTGGTGGAACTTGACGATGAGGGGCTCGTCCTCGGGCCGGATCGGGCGGATCAGCGCGGTTTCGCCGTTCTTGCCGGTCCACGGGAATTCATAGCGGCGAGGATAGGGGCGGATCGCGAGTCGCGGAATTTCGGCGCCTTCCTCGTGCAATACGATGCGCGCGTCGAGCGCGAGGAGCCGTTCATGCGAGGCCAGGAGCGGGTTGATGTCCATCTCCTTGATCACGCGCTGATCGGCGACGAGTTGACTGAAGCGGACCATCAGTCGCTCGAGTTCCTCGAGGGCCACGGGTGGGCGTCCGCGCACGCCGAGCAGCGCCTTGAAAATCTTGGTCTGCTCGATCATGCGGCGCGCGAGCGTGGTGGTGAGGGGCGGAAGCGCGAGCGCGCGATCCTGAAAGACCTCCACCAATTGGCCGCCGAGGCCGAACAGCAGCACGGGTCCGAACTGCGGGTCGAGGCTCGAGCCGAGGATCAGTTCGTAGCCCGAAGCCTTGATCATCGGCTGCACGGTGACGCCTTGGAAGTGGCCTTCGCCGGTCTTGGCGTCCACCGCTTCGTGGATCCGGCGGAAGGCTTCGCGCACGTGGCGATCGGTGGCGAGATGCAATTCCACGCCGCCCACGTCCGTCTTGTGCGAGATCGTTTCCGAGTGCAGTTTCAGCACGACGGGATAGCCGATTTCTTCGGCCTCGGCCACCGCTTCGTCCTCGGTAACCGCGAGCCGGCAATCGGTCGCCGGAATTCCGTAGGCACGCAGCACCTGCTTCGACTCGAACTCGGTGAGCAGCGTCCGGCCGGACTTGCGCGCGTTGTCGAGCACCTGCTTCACCAGCGCGCGGTCGATCTCGTCCTCGTCTTCGAGCAGCAGCGGCGTCTCGTAGAGTCCGCGCAGATTGTAGGTGTAGCGATACATCAACTGGAACAGGCGCGCGGCGGTGTCCGGATAGGCGACGCACGGTATTCCGGCGGACTCGAGAATGTGCACGCCAGCTTCCACCTCGGGACCGCCCATCCAACTCGCGAGCACGGGCTTGTTCCGGAAGTTCGCATAAGGCTTCAACGCTTCGGCGGTCTTGGTCGCGTCCGTCATTGCCTGCGGCGTGAGGATTACGAGCAGCCCGTCGGATCCGGGATCTTTCGCCGCGATCTCGAGTGACTTCGCATACCGGTCGGGACCTGCGTCACCGAGGATGTCGATCGGATTGCCTCGGCTCCAATGGGCCGGCAACAGCGTGTTCAACGCGCTCACCGTGTCAGGTGCGAGTTCGGTCAACTGTCCGCCGCCGAGGATCAACGAGTCGGTCGCGAGCACCGCGGGCCCGCCCGCATTGGTCAGAATCGTGAGCTTGTTTCCACGCGGACGAGGCTGCTTGGCGAGCACTTCCGCCATATGGAACAGTTCCGAGATGTTCGTGACCCGCAGCACCCCGCAACGGCGGAACGCCGCGTCGAGCACGGCGTCGGAGCCCGTCATCGCGCCAGTGTGCGATGCGGCTGCCTTTCCGCCTTGTGCCGTGCGTCCGGCTTTGAGCACGATGATGGGCTTGCTCAGCGCAACCTCGCGAGCGGACGACAGGAACGACCGCGCGTCGCCCACCGATTCCATGTAGACGAGAATCGCGCGCGTGCGAGGATCGTTGCCGAGATAGTCGATCAGGTCACCCCAGTTGACGTCGATCATGGCGCCCGCCGACACGAAAGCGCTGAAGCCGACCATCGACGTCATGCTCCAGTCGAGAACGCCCGTGCAGAGCGCGCCACTCTGACTGATGAAGCCAATCGATCCGGGCCGCGCCATGCAAGCGGCAAAGCTCGCGTTGAGTCCGGTGGTGGGGCTCATCAACCCGAGGCAATTGGGTCCGATCACGCGAATTCCGCCTGTACGCGCTGCCTCCTTCACCTCCTGTTGTAGGCGTTCGCCCTCGGGGCCGAGTTCCTGAAAGCCGGCCGAGATGATGATCGCGCCCTTGACCTTGGCCTCGGCGCATTCTCGCACCACGGCGGGCACCGTCGCCGCAGCGGTGGCGATCACCGCGAGATCCACCTGCGCGGGCACTTCCTTGACGGATGGGTAAGCCTTGATCCCGAGGATCGACGGGCGCTTCGGGTTCACCGGGAACACGGTGCCTCCGAACGGTGAACTGATGAGGTTCCATAGCAGCGTGCGTCCCACGCTGCCCGCCGCTTCGGTCGCGCCGATGACGGCCACGTTTCGGGGCTGGAAGAAAACGTCGAGCGGATTCGGGTCCGCGACATAGATGTTGTGGGCGGATTCTGTTTTGAGCGTGCTCATGCTGGTAAGCTATCGGTTTGCTAGTCGTCGATTCCGTATCCAAAGAATACGTGGGACCCGCCGGAACCGTCCGGGTGCTCGAGGGCATTTCGCTGTCGCTGAAACTGGGCGACGCTATCTCTATTATGGGACCCTCGGGAAGCGGAAAGAGCACGTTGCTTTCCATTCTCGGCGCGATGGAGGCACCTTCGTCGGGCAAGGTGACGCTCGACGGGGCCGATCCATTCTCGCTGCCCGAGCCGGATTTGGCCAAGTTCCGGAATTCGAAGATCGGCTTCGTGTTTCAGGATCACTGCCTCTTGCCGCAGTGCACGGTGCTCGAAAACGTGCTGGTGCCAACGCTCGTCGCCGCGCCTGATTCCGGGTACATCGTACGAGCGAAAGCGCTTCTCGATCAAGTGGGCTTGGGTCCGAGGATCGATCACCTGCCGTCGCAGCTGTCCGGCGGCGAGAAGCAGCGCGTGGCGATCGCGCGCGCGTTGATCCGGCAACCGACGCTGTTGCTGTGCGATGAGCCGACGGGGAATCTCGACAGCAAGTCCGCCGGCGCGGTGGCCGATTTGCTGTTGAACCTCCATCTCGAGCAACACACGATTCTGGTGCTGGTGACCCATTCGGCGAAGCTGGCCGCGCGAACTCCCTCGGCTTATGAACTTCTCGACGGCGCGCTCGTTCGCTTCGACGTGAAATCGCGCTAGTCTGGAGGCATGAGGACCCTTACCCTATTTCTGCTGGTCGCGTCATTCGCGAACGCACAGTTGCGGCAACGCACCGTGCGCGCGGTGGGCACCGCGACCGTCTCCGCGCAACCGGATTTGGTGCGCGTGTCCGCCAGCGTGGTTACCTCCGCGCCAACGGCCGCGGCCGCATCCGACCAAAACGCAACCATCGTCGACAAGGTGTTCAATCAGGTCCGCGCGGTCGTAGGTAACGCCGGACAGATCCGGACAACCGGTTATTCGCTTTCGCCGAACTACAACGCGCCGCGCGATGGGACACCCGCGCAGGTGGTGGGATACACGGTGACGAACACTCTCGAAGTGACCTCGCCCGATCTCACCAAGGCTGGGCAGATCATCGATACGGCGAACTCCGCTGGCGCCAATCGCATCAACGGACTTTCGTTTGGATTGCGCGATTCCAACGACGCGCAGACACAAGCGTTGACTCGCGCCGCCACACGCGCGCGAGATCAGGCCCGCGCGATCGCGCAGGGAGTCGGGCTCAGCCTGGGCTCGATCCTTTCGCTCGAGGAGGGAGTCGTCTCGGGAGTGTCGCCGATTCGCGCCATAGCGGCGCCGGATGCGGCGGCTGCCACTCGGGTGGAGCCGGGACTGGTCGAGATCACGGCCAACGTGACTCTCGAAGCCGAGCTCTCGCAGTAGCCGTTATCGAAATCCATCGATCATCATGATCTCGCTGCCAGCGGAGTCCAACTGCGCCCAGGTCAGAAACGCTTCGCTGGCGGCGGCGCTCATGGCGCTGTCGAAGTGGACGGGGAAACGTGGCACCTGCATGATTTCGGTGGCTTTGCGGGACTTCAGGTCGAACCTCAGGAAGTGCCGCTTGGCCGGAGGGTCGTAAGCAAGGTAGTAAATCGCGCCCGGTGTGACGGACCACTGTCCCCATTGGTTTCCGGCCGGCTCCGCGGTCAGCTTCTCCTCGGCGCCGCCACGGGACGGAATCCGCCAGACGCCGCCTTCGCTCTGCTTGGTGAAGAACACCCATTTGCCGTCGTGGGACTCGGTTGGAGCGAATGCACCATTGCCCGCCACCCGCGATGGGTCTGAGCCATCCGGCCGCATCCTCCATACCTCCCAACCGCCGCTGCGATCAGTGGAAAAGTAGATCCAATTTCCGTCGCGCGAATAGCTGGGCAGCACCTCGTTTGATGCGTCGCGCGTCAGCGGTTTCGGGGTGCCTCCGTCCGCCGGAATCAGAAAAATGTCGCCGTTACCGTTCGGCCGAGAATCGAACACGAGCATCGAGCCATCGGGCGACCAATGCGCGCTGCCGGTGGTGGGCCCGTTCATTTGGGTGACACGGCGCGGATTCCTTCCCGCCGCATTGCAGATCCAGACTTCGTCGCGCCCCGTGCGTCCGCTGCGCCACGCGATTTTCGTTCCGTCGGGCGACACTTGCGGACCTGTGTCGAGCGCGAGGCCGGAGGTCAGGGCTCGCGCTGATCCTTGGCGATAGGGCAGGGGAGCGGACCAGATGTTCGTATCGGCGAACCGGTCGACCCACGCGAGGCGATCGCCCTTCGGCGAGAGCGCGATCTGAATCGGGCCGACTCCGGCCTCTGGGACACGGGCTGGCGCGGACCCATCCAGGGGGACACGCCACAGGCTGCGTAGCTCCCCGGCGGGCTGCAGAGAGGCGAGGATGGATGGTTCGCGAGGGTGCCAGACCAGGCCCTCCACGCGGCCCGCGACTCGAGTGAGGCGGCGACCCGTCCCGCCCGCCACTGGTGAGATCCAGACGTCATGCACCGCGCTTTCGGCCGCCCGGATGAAGGCGACTTCCTTGCCGTCCGGACTCGCCCTGGGCGAGCTGTCACCGAGAGATCCCGCGGGCGGCGCCGTAATCTGGCGGCGGCGCCCATCGGCGAGTTCGATCAGGAAGATCGAGAGCGGCGACGATGGAGCCGCGCGGTCACTTACTAACAGGGCCGAGTGATCGGGCATCCAATCGAAGGAGCCGCGGACGCTGATCGTGGTGACCGCTCGCTCGGCGCTTCCCGCGTTCCCGGCGGCTGGCTTCAACATCATCGTGTAACGCGCTTCCTGCACACGGCGCAGGAAAGCGATCGTCGAACCATCGGGCGACCAGCGCGGCTCGTAGTCGACCTCGGGTCCCGAGGTAAGCTCCCGTTGCGAGGAGCGGTCGGCTCTCATGATCCGGATGTTGTAGCGGCCGGCATCTTCGTGCCCGTAGACGATCGATTCGCCATCGGGCGAGAACGACGGCGATCGGGCGAATCCCTGCCCGTCGGTCAGCAATCTCGGAGTGGAGGTCACTGGCGGCCGTGGACGCAAGGTCCACCCGGCGGCGCCGAAGGCGAGCACGGCTAGCGCGGCCGCCACCCAACGCCACCAAGGTATTCGGGCGGGACTCAGGCCTTCGCTTGCGCTCTCCACCGCGGTCGGCATTTGGACTGGCGGCTGTGATTGTAAAGCGGAAAACGACGGCTGATAGGTTCCTTTCGGAAGGTCGACACGGACCGGATCCGCCGCGCCCGAGCCGGCGTAGTACTCGAGCAGCTTCGCCCGTAGCCGCCGAGCCTCGACGCGAACCACCGGATCCTGCTTGGGGTCGTATGCAGCCTCGCGTCCGAACACATGGACCCCCACCACCGTCTCCTTGAGCTCAGTACCTCGTCCGTCGAGTGTTTGGCTCGTGACGAAACGTAGGAACTGGCCCATTCGAGGACTCTGTACCCACTCGGGACTCGAACAAATCCGGTCCACGGCGGCGAGAATCTCTCCGGATTGTAAGTGATGAGGATTCAATGGCTTACCCAGCATAGCATGCGCCGCTTCCTTCCCGGAGGCCGCGATGCGTCCAGGCTCGCATTTTGATCGGGCTGCTCGCACCGCGAAGAGAGCCAGCGCGCGCCGCTTGCGAAAACCCTGACCACCCGTGGGATATTGACGTT
>CADECY010000261.1 GCA_902825945.1 uncultured Acidobacteriota bacterium | reverse complement strand
GAGTAGACCGCGGTGCCGTTGGCCGCGACGCCGAAGTCGGCGTCGATCGTGAATCCATTCGCGATGTCTGGAAGCGTCTCGCGGGTATTGACCAGATTCTCCCAAACCGGATCGCGAAGGCTGCGGAACAGGCCCGTGTACTGCGTGACGATGTTCTCGAAGCGGAAGTTGGCCCGAACGATGGTGGCGCCGGATGACGTGTGGCCGTTTCGCGTGACGAAAAGACCGTTGGTTGCTTCCACCGCGCCCAGAGGCACGTTGTTGTTGACATAGGGCGCCAGCCCGGTCTCGACCGTGCCGCGATTCATCTCCGCGCCGTTGATGTTGGTGTCTTCGTAGCTGACGATGCGGCCGCTACGCGCGATCGCGTGAGTCCGGAAGTCGAGCGACGTGGCTGCCCGCCCGAATCGCGCAACCCCGCCCACGCTCAGCGGCGTGAATTTGTCCTGCTTCCAGTGGAGAAAGGAGTTGGCCAGGCCACCGAGAGACGCGTTGAAGAAGAGGCTGCCGTCGTCCGCGCTCCAGATCATCGACTGGCGCGCACGAAGTGGCCATCGCTGGCGCTGCTGCCTCATTGTGTGATGAAGCCGGCGCAGTTCGTACATCTTCGGAACGCTCGACTTGACGTTCGCGTAGGCGACCCACTGCCGCTGGAGTCCTGGGAAGGATTCGTTGTAGTTGTAGACCGCCCACACCCAGATGCCGCCCTCGCCGGTGGCGCGGAACATTCCGCTCGTATTGATCGTGCCGAGCGACGACGTGCCTTGCCGCTGATTCAGCGCGGACCAGGTAAACGTCACGCCGTTGATCGGATTGCCCGCGATATCGTAGGCGACGGCGCGAAACTGCTGCGACGCTCCCACCTCGAGAGTCGCCGTCGAGGGAACCACTTCGACGCGGGAGGGTATCGTTTGAATCGCCGCCTCCGCGGCTGCGCTTCCGGAACGTGCGGTCACCCGTACGGTGGCGAGTCCGCGCGCGACGAGCGTTCCGTCACCGCCGATCGTTGCGTCGTTCGGGCGGTTCACGCTCCAGGTAACCGGCGCGTTTCGAATGATGTTTCCTGCCGCGTCACGAACGACGGCGGTCATCCTCATTGACCCGCCGACCGGAACTTGCTGTTCGTCGGACAGCACGTTGACGGTCGCCGCCGGTTGCGCGAAACCGGCGGCTGCGATCGCGAGCAGACCCAGAGCGGCGCGCGGCGCGATCATCCGAAGACTTCCTCCACCGGCTTGAAGCGATCCTCCGCCGCGCCATTGATGTAATAGAAGCGCCTGCCCGACGGTGTGTCGTTGATGCCCTTCGTCCAGTCGATTCCGAGCGCCGAGTAGATCGTCGCGGTGATGTCTTCCGGATAGATCGGGCGCTGTTCGCTCCAGTCGAAGGAGACGATCTCGCCACCATCGGCGCTAGTCTTGCCGATCACACGCCCGCCCTTGACCCCGCCACCCATCATCGCGACGCTCATCACCGGACGGTAGTGATCGCGCCCGAGGCGGGAGTTGAGCACGCCTGGCGTGCGACCGAACTCGCCCATCAGTACGATCAACGTCTCGTTGAAGTGGCCGGACGACTGAAGGTCTTCGGCCAGTGCTCCCACGGCGCGATCGAGATCGTTGGTCAGGTTGTAGATGTTGGCCGTGATGCCGCGGTCGAACTGGCCGACATGGGTGTCCCAGCCGCCCTGCGTGATATTGAAGAACACCGCGCCGTTATTGGCGCGAACGGCATTGCGCGCGACGATCATCGCGCGTCCGGTCGAGTTCGCTCCGTAGCGATTCTCATCCTCGACCGAGAACTTGAAGATCGCGTCCACAGCGTCGGCATACATCATCGACTTGGCGCGGGCGAAGTAGCCCGCGTAGGCCGCCATCGTGTCGTTCAGCGGCGCTTGGCGCAAAGGCGCGTCGAGAGCTTCGAGCAGGCCGAATCGTTCGTTGAAGCGCTGCTGGCTCTGCGTCCCGTAGAAGTTGTGCGTGAGCGTCGAGACACCCGTGCGCGTGGCAGGTGGCATCATCGGCGAGTATGGACCGCCGAGGAAGGTGGCGCCTTGGATATTCGACTGGTTGAACGCCAGGAACGGCGGAATGAGCCCGCTCGCGCCCTTCTCGTGGGCGATCACCGCGCCGATGTGCGGCATCTCGGCCGCTAAGGCCGGATTCTGCGAGTGGGCGGTCTGCATGTAGAACTGGCCGCGCTCATGCGCCGCCTCCCAACTCGCGCAGGAGCGCAGCACCAGCAGGTCGCGGGTCATGTTCGAGAGCTTGGGGAAGAAACGGCGGGAAAGCGTGATGCCGTTGGAGTCACGAATGTCGGCGTCAGCCGGATTCCACGGGCCGTCCTTCGGATCGAAAGTGTCCAAGTGGCTGGCGCCGCCATTCAGGTTGACGAAGACGCACGCTCGCGCGCTGCCGCGAGCCGCTGCCCGCGATGTCGTGACCTCGGCATCGGCATGCACGGAAAGCAGGCTGGCCGAGGCGGCTCCGAAAAGGAAGTGTCGCCGCGTGTAGGGCGCATGTCCGGAACAGTTCTTGCGAATGGAAATCATGGCGCGCCTCGTTAGTTGAAGATGAAGTCGAGCTTGTTCAGCAGAGCCCACTGGAGATCGCTCAGCCATTGCGCGCGTGGACCGGTCTTGCGCTGCATGACCGTCGCGATTTCCGCTTGCGTGGGATGCCGTGTCAGCGTCGCCAGGAAGATCCGCGTGATCGCGTCTTCGTCGTTCGCCGCGGTCGCGTTTACCTGCAGCACCCGGTTGGTGGGGGAAACGCTCGCGTTCGGTGTTCCGAACGAGCGGTAGACGTTGTTGCCGTCGTTCATCTGGAACAGCAGGCCGAGCAGCGTGGGCTCCGAGGTGCGGTCGATCGTGAGCCAGTTGCCGCGGCCCAGTTGATTCAGGAAGTCGACCACGCGAAAGTCGCTGATCGGCTCGGTCGTGTCAGGGAGCTGGTTGGCATAACGCACCACCTTGCCGGAAGATCCGATGAACATGGGCTGCTCGGTGCGCGTGGCGGTGATCATCGCATCGTACATCTGTTCGGCCGAAAGCCGCCGCGCGTCATGCCGCGCGAAATACTTCACATAGGCTGGCCGCCATTGGCCCTCATACCGCGCCGACAGTTGATAGGCATCGCTCAGCACGATCTGCCGGATCAGCGCCTTCAGCCGGAAGCCGTTCGCGATGAAATGATCAGCCAGTTTCTCGAGCAGTTCCGGATGCGAGTTCTGGACCGGCCAATCGTCGGGCAGCGTCACACCGGGCGACACGCGATCCATGTCCCAGGCATCGGGCGGATCGACGATCCCGTGTCCGAAGAAGTAGTCCCAGAAGTGATTCGCCGTGGCTTTGGCGAACTGACGGTCCGACGTGATGATTCGGCCGAGCTCCTGCCGCCACTCGCCGGTCTTCGGTGTCGTGCCGCCGGAGAAGTAGGCTGGAGTGACAACCGCTCCCACGCGCGCGGGACGATTCCCCGGATTCGTTACCGGAACCGAGCCCGAGTAGCTGCCGTAGTCGCGATCGGCCAGGATGATGCGCGGGCGGAATCCGATGGGATCATCGCTCCACCGCACGTAGTGCATGCGCGACAGAAACGCCGACATCTGCCAGAATTGCGCGCGCGTGCGGCGCGCCAGGTGAAGATTGATCTTTTCGAGGTGCGCGCGTCCGTTGTGGCAGGACACGCACTCGGTCTTGTAACCGAGGAACGACGTGGTGATCTTGTCGGTGATATCGTCCCAGGAATCCTGGATCGGACCGGCCACATCCATCCAGCGCGCGAAGAACTGTGTGCCCGGAACGGTGTCCACTTCGCCCGCCGCGCTAAGCAGTTCCCGAACGAATTCGTCGTAAGGACGGTCGCGCAGCATCAGGTCGCGCAGGAATTCGTGCCAGACATCGCGAGCCGGGTTCGAGATGCTTTCGTGCGCGCGTGTGACCTTGAAGCGGTTGTTGAAGAAGAGTGCGAACTGGTCGGCGAAGGCCGCCATCGAGAGCAGTTGGTCCACCAGCTTGGCGCGCTTGTCCGCGCTCGAATCATTCAGAAAGGCTTCGGCCTGTTCCGGCGTGGGAATGCGGCCGGTCAAATCGAGGTGAACCCGCCGCAGGAACTCCGCGTCGCCTGACTTCGGCGCGGGATTGACGCCGTCGGCCGCCATCTTGGCGAACAACAACTGGTCGATGAAATTGTCCGACGCGGCCTGAAATTCGGCCGCGCGCTGCGAGAATGCCCGCTTACCGCGGGTTTTGCCGTACGCCTGGAAGCTGGAATCGAGCTGGAGGCTTTCCTCGAGTTCGGATCGTATCGCGTGCGGGTAGCGTGGACAATAAGGATCGGCGGCGGTGAGAATCCCCGCCAGCGAAGTCATCAACACGAAGCGTGTGCGCATGGGTACAAGGCGGGGAGGATACACCACCCCTTGTTCACACCATAGCAAACCGGCAGCGAGAGAGCGGGGCGGTCAGCGGTTCGGCTCCACCGCCACCCGAACCTGCTCGATCAGCCCCGAGAACCGCTCCGCCGATCGCCCCGGCTCCACGCTGTTGATCCCCACACTTATCTGTGATGGCGCGGCCACCCACGTTTTGATGCGGTGGGTCAGCACAGGCACTCCGTCAATCGTCACGGAGGCGTCGCCTGTTTCGGGTTCGAGCCTAACAGAGAACGCCCGAGGCCCCGCGCCCGCCACCTCTGCCTCCACCTTCGATCCCTCGGAATAGGATGCGATTCGAACCCGTTTGGCGCTGTGTTCGGCAGTAAGAAAATAGCGGTACGCGTTGCGTCCCACGGTGAGAAGCGGCTCACTCGCTCCATCGTCCTGAGGAGAGAATCGCGCCGTGAACGAAACGTCGATGCGCGGATTGTGCATCGGCCGGTGTTGGGAATCGAAGCTGAACCAGCCGGCCAAACGAACCCAGTTCGGCGGCCGGTTCCGAAGCATGTCGTCGTACGGTCCTGTGATTCCGAGTGCCAGGTTCACGACGATTCCGAAGACCACCAGGATCGACGCGCAGGCGATCATGGCGGCTTTCCGTGGACCTCGCTGTTGCCCAATCCGGATTCCGATGTTCGCCACGGCGGATAACACCAGCGCCGGCAGAAAATCCACCTCGTACCGCTGCGTGGTCCATCCCGTCGCCAAATGAAAAGCAAGAACGCCCAACGCTCCGGCGGTGACGACCGCCACCAACAGACGAGCTGTGCCACAACGCCGCCCCAACCAGAGCGCGCCGGGAATGAACGGCGCCAAGTACAGAGCTCCGGTGGCCGGCTCGATCACGTAGCCAGGAGGGAATCCGTCCGGAGGATGGCGCAAGACCATGTGTACCCACGGAAACACCGCGCTAAAGTCCGGCGCGCACGCCAGGAAGAAGTAAGCACCGGGGATGAGGTTCGTGACCGACAGGCGGATGCGATTCTGGTTCAGTCCTGAGAACAGATATTTTATGCCGAATTCGAACGGATCATCGAACCGGCTGTAGTTGTAGAGCGCTACGGCCAGTCCGGCCGCCGCGAACGGTAAGGCGATCGCCAAAACGTCCTGGCAGAAGATCCGGCGCCGGTACGCGATGAGGCCGAGAATCGCCGCCGCGCCCGCCAGCCCCAGATGCGGGCGGCATGCTACTGCCCATCCGAACATCAAACCCGCGCACGCAAGCCACGCCGTGGGCCGGCCAGCCCGGAGCCCGCGCGCCGAAAAGTAGTAAGCGGCCGACACGCAGAAATAGCCACCTGCGATCGCTGTCTCGTATACCATCGCCCGGTTCAGAAGGAACGGAACCGATTGACAGAGCCCGAGGGCCAGCGGAATCGCGGCCATCCCGGCCGGACCCGGCCGCATTCCCTCGAGTTCGAAAATCCGGAGCAGCGTCAGACAGGAGACCAGCAGCCCGCCCGAGCACAACAGGAATGCGGCAAAGCGCTCCGGCATGTCGTGGCCGGTCACCAGCCGCCACGGTGCGAACAGCAGCACCGCCGGACCCACTCCGTGATAGAGGTAATAGCGGCCTTTGTAGAACGCCATATCGTGCATCTTGTACTCGCCGCTGATAGCGGGATCCCACGGGTTGGCGGCCGCCAGGATCTGCGGCGCGGGTTCGATCGGCAGATACGAGTGTCCGGAAACCAGTCCACGTGCGAGATAGTTGTAGTAGCCCCCGGAATCCTGGTCCCAGGCGAACTTGTCGCCCGTTGCCTGCACCGCCCACAGGTAATATCGGGCGACCGCCAGGAACGCGAGCGCAAGTAGCGCCTTTCGAAACATGATCGATTATGGCGCGGATTCAAGCCCGAAGGGGGCGGACATCGGCTCGCGCTCCAGCCGATGGGCTAGAATCACTGTTTGCTCGTGGGGCGAAATTCGACGCAGGTAGTCTGGAGTCC
>CADECY010000260.1 GCA_902825945.1 uncultured Acidobacteriota bacterium | reverse complement strand
CACCGGTGTTCCTCCTGATATCTACGCATTTCACCGCTACACCAGGAATTCCGCTTCCCTCTCCCGTACTCAAGCCCACCAGTATCCGACGCACCCTCCCAGTTAAGCCGGGAGATTTCACATCAGACTTAGTGAACCGCCTACATACTCTTTACGCCCAATAATTCCGAACAACGCTTGCTGCCTACGTATTACCGCGGCTGCTGGCACGTAGTTAGCCGCAGCTTCTTCTCCGGGTACCGTCATAATCGTTCCCGTCGAAAGAGCTTTACATCCCGAAGGACTTCATCGCTCACGCGGCGTCGCTGCATCAGGGTTTCCCCCATTGTGCAAGATTCCCCACTGCTGCCTCCCGTAGGAGTCTGGCCCGTGTCTCAGTGCCAGTGTGGCCGTGTGCCCTCTCAGGCCGGCTACCGATCTTCGCCTTGGTGGGCCATTACCCCGCCAACTAGCTAATCGGCCGCGGACTCTTCCTTCGGTGCCTTTCGGCTTTCTCCTCTCGGACTTATGCGGTATTAGCCCCGGTTTCCCAGGGTTATTCCCCGCCAAAGGGTAGATGATCCACGTGTTACTCACCCGTCTGCCACTTTACTCACCTTGCGGCTTTCTCGTGCGACTTGCATGTGTTAGGCGCGCCGCCAGCGTTGATTCTGAGCCGGGATCAAACTCTCATTTAAAGTTTTAGAGTTTGAATTGTCCAGGGGGAATAACCCTGGACTCTGTCGATTGCCCCGCTGATAAACTCAAGGCTGTGACGAGATCACTTTGCATCCAACCAGATTGTCAAACATCTACGCAGTTCGCGTGGCACGCCGAAGCGGACACACACGACTGCTGGCCTCAGAACTTGTTTGGGTTGCGATTTACCGGCTCCACCTCACGTCCATCTCATCCTGCTACCATGGCCACATTGGCCCAGGGAGGACAATAGCGAACGCTGATTATTTTGTTGGGGGAGAGCTGGAAACAACTACAGAGGAAGTTTTGGAAGTACTGCCTGCTGGCGAACCCTGTCGCATTTACCAGTCTAGCAAGTTCTACCGAAGTTTGCAAGCGCTCATTCGGTTTTTTTCGAACTCACCGCTTTTGACCGGCGCGCGCGATCGATTGCTGATCTCGCTGCGACTCTTTGAGGTTAACATTCCGTGTACCCAAGCGCAAGTGGTGGTATCGCGATTTTCCTCCGGTGAATTCATAAGTCTTTCATTCTTCAGATGATTTCGCCGATCATTTTCTCGATCTGTGCCGGTTCGGCGAGCCGGAACCGCACCGGTAGGCGCAGGAAGCTCCCGAGTATCCCGGTGAGCTCTTCACCTGGTAAATCCCCGACCAACACCTCCACTCCGCCTCGGTCCACGGCTACTGGCATGATTTTCCGCTCCCGGATGAACGGTGCAGGCAGCATCCGCGCCACCTGTTTGGTCGCTTTTCCGTCGCTTCCGGTCCAGACCGGGAAGCCCGTCTGCAGCCCGAGCGCTTCATAGAGCTGCCCGGTGGTAAGGGCGCCACGGGCGATCAGCGCCTCTCCCAACCTCATTCCACTGGGTTTGGCCGCTTCAACCTCGTCCACTAGATTGGCTGTCACCAGGCCGAGACCCACAAGAATTTCGCCCAGCCGCTTCCGGTTCCCCTCGAGGGCTCCAGGAGACGGATAGGCGTGCTCGGTCTTGATCCATCTCAACGGACGCCCCGTCCAGCGGGCGTGCAGGAATTGCCGCACCGCCTGCACCGTGCAAAGCGTGTTCAACAGGTTCGATAGTAGCGTCCGCGGAATCGTCGACACCGCCGTCCGCCATCCGTAGATTCCGCCAATCACCCAGCATTTGACCCCCATTTGGACCACCGAGATCCCCAAAGTGGCCCACAGGACCCCCCGGGGCACCTCCCCGAATCCAAACATCCATTGCCCGCCAACCAGCCATGACCCGGCATTGGCCGCGAGAATCGCATTCGCCGTCAGGCTCGCCGGATTCCCGATCAGTCCCTTGCGGTCCCGCCAGAGCCAGTACAGTTGGCGGCGGGACCACCCATGTCTGGCCCACGCCTGCAGCGCGATTCCCGTGATCCACCGCGTTCGCTGACGGCGCGCTTTGCCGAATTCGGCGGGAAAGTACTCGCGAGTGGCGATCCAGCCTCCGCCTTGGCCCCGGCGGATTGGCGTGAAGAGCTGGGCCATCCCGGCATTCGCAACTCGCAGCCCGTTCTCATAATCCTCGGTCAGGGCGTCGGGAACGAAGATCTGATTCGAATCGCGCGCCAGCCGCTCGATCACGTCGCGCCGGTACGCCGTGCCTACGCCCGCCGACGGAATGAAGCCGCCGAGCATCCAGCGGGCCGGCATTTCGACCCCGTGGAAGTAGGCGAAGTCATCGCAGTAGATCCCGTAGGTCGCCGTCCCGTGGACCCGGTCCACCGGCATCGCCAGCACGGGCGTCTGAATCATCGCGTAACGCTCGGCGAGCGTATTGATCCAAGCGAGTTCATCTGGATGAATGACATCCTCGGCGTCGTGCATCAGGATCAGATCGAAGCTGGCGCCATGATCCCGCTCCCAGACGAGCATTCGCTGATACACCCAGTTGAGGCAGTCGCCTTTCGACGTCGCGCCCTCGTGGGGAACCAGGCAGGCGTGAACGTTCGGACACCGCGCCGCCGCCGCGCGGACCGCCGCGATCGTCGGTTCGTCGTTCGGATAGACTCCAACGAAGAAGGCGACATTTTGATAGCGGACCGTGGACGCGTTGGTAGAAAGCATCCGCTCGATCACCGCGGACTCGTGCCAAGTGGGTACCCAGATGGCGATCCGCTTCTCGGGCAGCGACAAGTCTGGCTCGGGGATCGCCGCTTCGTACCGCTTCCGCCCGAAGATGTAGACCAAGCATAGGAACAAATCGTCGAGCCCGGACAGCAGCAGGAACACCGCGAGCAGCGTCGCGATCCAAGCGAACCAATGCTCCATATCTATATAGTGCGTTTCGGTTCACAAAATTCTCACGGAATCTGTGGCAGAATTGGGGCATGAGCCATTCGCGGTCCCGGAACGCAACGATTGCAACTACAGCCGTCATGCTTTTGTTCGGCGGCATCGTCACCATGCGGGCAGTGACCGAGCCGAAGAACGATTTCCGCTTCTCGATCATCGGTGACCGCACCGGCGGCGCCCAGCCCCAGATCTACGGGCGAGTCTGGCGCGAGGTCGACATGCTCCACCCGGATTTCGTCATCAATGTCGGTGACACCATTCAGGGCGGCAAGGATGCCACGGCGCAAAACGAATGGATGGAACTGCGCCCGATCTGGGAGCGCTACAACCACTATCCGCTCTACTTCACGCCAGGCAATCACGACGTCTTCTCCGACACCTCGCGCGCACTTTACGAAAAGGAGACCAAGCGGCCGCCTTACTATTCCTTCGATTGGCAGGACGCCCACTTCACCGTGCTCGACAACAGCCGGACCGCGGACCTGAGCGCGGCGCAGCTCCAGTTTCTCGAGGAGGATCTCGAGAAGAACAAGGCTAAATCGCCCAAGTTCGTCTTCTTCCACAAGCCGTACTGGATCGCGCTGGTTTCAGTCGGCAATCTCGATTTCCCACTGCACAAGATCGCCAAGAAGTATGGAGTGGAGCACGTCGTCAGCGGGCACGGGCACCAGTTCGTGCGCATGGTACGCGAGGGCGTGGCGTACATGGAAGTGGGTTCGTCGGGCGGCAACATGAAGCGGGCGCTCGAAATGGGCCATGGGCTCAAGGAAGGGCGCTTCTATCACCATGTTTGGGGCCGGGTGAAAGGCGGCAAGGTGATGTTCACGGTCAAGGAGATCGACGGACTCAAGGGCGCGGGCCGGATGTTCCGGGCCGAGGATTGGGATGGTGGTCCGAAGTTCGATGTCGGTGATCCGGCGATCAACGAAGATCCGGCGACGTAGCCGCAGCTCAGAATTCCTCGGTGCCGCCACACCGCGCGTCACGCCCGAAGAACCCACGGTGGCGTGGAAGAGGCGTGGTAGCCGCGGCTTCCGGCAAACCCAGGCTGCGTGTGGCATCACGGTCCGGCGACGGGCTGGCGTTTTCCGGCGCCTAGTCAGCCGGGGTTTCCAGCAGCCGATACCCCACGCCTGGCTCCGTGATTAAGAAACGCGGCCGGGCCGGCTGGGCCTCCAGCTTCTGCCGCACTTGCGCCATGTAAACCCGTAAGTATTGGGACTGCTCACTATGCTGTGGCCCCCACACTTCGGTCAGCAGTTGGCGTTGCGTCACCACTTTGCCGGCATGCCGGATCAAGGTCTGCAGCAGCCGGAATTCAATCGGCGTCAGATGCACCTCGCGGCCACTCACCCTCGTGGTTCGCGCCTCCAGATCCACCTCGATGTTGCCAGTCCGGAAGACGCTGCCGGCGGCGTGATCGCGAATGGTGGAGGCTCGGCGCAGCGCGGCGCGGATACGTGCCAGCAGTTCGCACGCTCCAAAAGGCTTGCTGATGAAATCGTCGGCGCCCAGGTCGAGCGCTTCGACCTTGTCTTTCTCCTGCCCTCGCGCCGACACCACGATAATCGGCGTCTGGCTCGACTGGCGCACTTGCCCGATCACCGCCAAACCATCGCCGTCAGGCAAGCCCAGATCGAGCAGGATGAGATCGGGCTGGCGCGCGACCGCCTGTGCAATTGCCTCTTTCGCGGTTACGGCCTCATGGAAACGGTAGCCCTCGGCGGCAAGCGTGGCGCGAAGGAAACGCCGGATCTCTGGTTCGTCCTCCACGATCAGGATGGCGGGCGAATTAGGCATCGGCCGGCACCAGCGGCGGAGTGCCGCCAATCGGAATCCAGATGCGAATCCGCGCCCCTCCTTCGGGCCGGTTGTGGGCGGTGATCGAGCCCTGGTGCGCTTTCACAATGGCATCGCAGATTGCCAAGCCCAGGCCAGAACCCCCGCCTTCGGCGGACTTTCCCCGATAGAACTTCTCCCAGATTCTCGTTTCCTCACCCGGCGCGAAGCCCGGACCCGCATCGCTGAACTCGATCGTCACTCCTCCATTTTCCGCCCATGCGGCCAGCGTCAAGGGCGAACCCGCCGGTGTGTACTTGACGGCATTCTCCAGCAGATTGAAGAAGA
This sequence comes from uncultured Acidobacteriota bacterium, assembly GCA_902825945.1. Classification (GTDB taxonomy): domain Bacteria; phylum Acidobacteriota; class Terriglobia; order Bryobacterales; family Bryobacteraceae; genus SYLY01. Next base: position 1,477 of record CADECY010000260.1, on the reverse strand, counting down.
CCTGTCCGAGCAGCACGTCATCAGTGCGGATCAGCGGCAGATCCGCGGGAATGCGCGTCGTGATCGCCCGGCCCGCTAGGGGCTCCTGCAACCGGCCCAGTGCCGCGCCCACGATCTCTTCCACGGAATGCCAAGCGCGCTTCAACCGCACTTGACCGGATTCGAGGCGCGTCATGTCCAGCAGGTTTCCCACCAGCCGATTCAGCCGCTCGGCCTCTCGCACGATGCTCATCAGGAGCTCGGTTGGAACCTCACCGCTCAACTGGCCGCCTTGCGTCAGGAGCGTGGTAGCCGCACCCGTGATCGTTGCCAGCGGCGTGCGCAGGTCGTGAGAGACAGCGCTCGAGAGAGTGCTCCGCATCTGCTCGGTCTCCACTAGAAGCTGCGCCTCCCGTACGGCGTTGGCCGCGTTCGAACGTTCGATCGCCAACGCGATCTGACTTGCGAAAATCTCCAGCAGATGATGCTGCTCGGGTGACTCAATACCCGGTTCTCCCTTCGGAGACACCAGCGTCATCACACCCAGCACCTGCTGGGGACCTTTCAGCGGCAGGTACAGAGCGCTGGCACCGGGGAGCGTGTCCATTCCCCTGCCCGCCTTCTGCCCATGGTCGAAGACCCATTGCGCGATACCGAGTTCGCTGGTTGGCACGGGCAACTCATCCGTCGTCCTCCGCTGAAACGAGATCTGGCCGGTCTCGTCGGGAAAGAATATCGTCACCTTCATGCCGAAAACCTCACCAGTGGCGGCAGTGGCTGCACGCGCCGCTTCAAACCATCGGGGCTCAGCGGCCAATTCCCGGGTTAGCCGATGGAGCGCATTGGTGCGCGCCTCGCGCTCCACGGCCCGCGCGGCCTGCGCACGAGTCCGGATAGTAAGCGTGCTGATCAGCATCGCCACCGTCAGCATCGCGGCGAAGGTCAATAGATACTCGTAGTCTTGAACCGCGAACGTGAGGTACGGTGGGACACAGAAGAAGTCGAACGCGGCCACGCTCAGCAACGACGCGCAAAACGCCACGGGCCGGGAGCTCCGCATTGCCACCAGAGCGACCGCCAGCAGGTAGACCATCACCAAGTTCACGGGATTCAGCACCGGCCGGAGCGCCAAGGCGGCCGCCGTCGCGACGGTTACCGTGGCGAAGGCCGGCCAGTACTCCCACCAGCTCTGCTCAGCCGCCTTCCATGCCAGGCGCGGCTCCGCGGTTCGAGGCTCCCCCGTGCCGGAGATCGCTGTCACTTCGATGTCGCCACTCCGCCCGATCAGTTCGTCGAAAACCGACCCGCGCCACAACCTGAGCCACAGTGGACCAGGCTGCTTGCCCACCACCAGCCGGGAAACATTGCGCGACCGCGCGAACTGCAACAGCGTTCCGGCCACGTCACTGCCGCTCAAGGTAACAGTCTCGGCACCTAGCTGCTCGGCGAGCCGCAGGGACTCGAGTACGCGATGGCGCACCGCGGCCGGCGCCTGGGC
>CADECY010000259.1 GCA_902825945.1 uncultured Acidobacteriota bacterium | reverse complement strand
GGTGCCCTTCCGGAGGGTCCTGCCCGGCGCGCAGATCAGCCGCGATCTCACGTTCACCGCGCAGGTTCAACACACGATCCTCGGCCTGCATGCGAATCGTCACGGTTCCGGTTGACGCCGATCGCGGGGCCCACGTCCCGTGCCACACGCCGTCCCTCACCGATTGCAGCGCCACGGGCGGGTCGCCGTTGGAGAACGACATCGTGACCGCGCCGTCGTCCACCGCGCGTCCACAATCGTCGCGCAGTTCGGCCACCACCGCCGTTGGCCAGCCCGCGGGCACGCTCGCCGCTTGTCCGATCGAGCGGATCGAGGGCACGAGCGCCTTCGGCGTGCAGCCATCCGCTCCGCGGCGGGGATCGATCTTGGTGGACTGCGAGAGTCCACGAGGCGTGACCACGATGTTGACGTCAACCTGACGCACGGTTCCATCGTCGAACTGCAGCGCGATCGATCCGCGATGGGTACCGGCTGGCAGCGCTGCGGTGTTCGGCTGCACCACGATGCGCTGCGGATCGTTGGGCGCCACGCGCGCGTCAATGGGAGCGTACAGAATTTGCGAGTCCGGCCCGAGCGGAGGCGCGCTCGAACGGAACGTGACGGGAGATCCGGTGAGGTTGTAGACGGTGAGGTCATCCGAACTTGCCGACTGTCCTTCGGTCACCTGGAACGAGAGTTCGCGCGGCTGAACCACGGAGCCGGGGCGCGACCCCGCCGGCAGCACCTCGAGCGAAACCGTGAGCACATGCGGCGTGTTCGCCGCGCCGATCGATTCCACCTGCACGAGCCCGTAGTAGACGCCCGGCGCAAGTCCTTCCTGGGCGATGCGAACTTCGACGGCGGGCGCGGCCTGTCCGGCTTCGGAAACGCCCGTGGCCGGCGCGACGCGCAGCCATCCGGGACCACCCGCGAGCGTGGATGCGGTGGCACGCCACGCCATCGGTCCATTGCCCGTGTTGATCACGCGGAACGACTGCGGCGGTACGATGCCGCCCTGGGCTACCGCCTGGAACGAGAGTCCGGCTTGGGAAAGGAGGATGCCTTGCTCGCGGTCGCTGATCGTCATCACGGTGTTGACCGTCCGCGCGGCGCCGGTCCAGCGAATGGTAATGGTGTCGCGATAGGTTCCGGACCGGCGCGTACCCGGTTCCGCCTCGACCCGCAGAGCCAGCGGACTGCCCGCCGTTACCGTGCCGCGCGCGGGCGTGATCACCAGATAGCTTCCATTGGAAGCGGCGGCCTCGTAGCTGATCGATCCGCTGCCGGAGTTCGAGAGCACGAGCAGTTGTCCGCGGCGGCGAGCCGTGCGCGGGTAGGTGAACGAGAGCGCGGACTGATCCACCTGCAGATTGGCGGGCAACGCGGCGCCGACCGTGAATCGCACGTTGATCGTGATCGTGCGCGGCGACCCGAAGGGTGCGTCCAGTTCGACCGTTCCGGTGTAGGTGCCGGCAGCCAGTGCGGCGGGGTTCGCGGTGATGCGAAGCAAGCGCGGTGCCGCCGCCTCCGAGGCGTCCGCAGTGAGCCAGTTGCCGCCGCTCGCGGTGCGGACCCTGACCGTGAATCCCAGGCTCGGAACTCCCGCGGTCACGGTGATGATCTGGGGCCGGGGTGACGCGCCGCCGGAGGCTCCCGAGAAGTCGAGCGTGGAAGGGCTCGCCGAGAACGATGGGGCGGTGGCGAGAATCTTGCGGATGCGGTTGTAGTTGGGCTCGGAGAAGAGGATCCCGCCATCAGTGTCGACAGCGATTCCGCCACCCGGCGAGAGCGCCGCCTGCGTTGCCGGACCGCCGTCGCCGAAGATCACTCCCTTGGGGCCAACGCCCGCGATCACTCGCAGCTCTCCGGCCGGAGTGATTTGGCTGATGTAGCCGTTGCTGCGGACGAGGAGATTCCCCGCGCGATCAACCGTGATTCCGCTCGGAATTCCGAGCGGCGTCTCATTGGCGCGGGAAGGTTCCGCCGGCATCGAATCCGTGTACTGACCGGTTCCGGCAAAGGTGGAGATACGCAGGTTGGAAGCGATGCGGCGGATGCGATGTCCCGCAATCTCGGTAATGTAGACTGAGCCGTCTGGTGCCACGGCGACTCCGTAGGGTCCGTTGAGGGTGGCGTCGGGCGAAAGCCCGCCGTCACCGGTGGAGCCCGCAGTGCCGTTGCCCGCGAGCAAGGTGACCTCGTTGCCGACGCGAATGGCGCTGTGCCGGCTCCTGTCGATGAAAATCAGCCGGCCCAGCGAATCGAGCGCGATGCCGCCCGGCGGGTTCGCCCTATAGGCCGCTGAGTACTGAATGCCATCCGTTCCCAACTGATGGACGCCGAAGGAACTCGTGTAATAGAGGTTGCCATCGGCGCCGTAGGTGATCCCAACCGGCAGAAGCATCGGCGCCAGGATCGCGGGCACCGCCGTGATCTTTTCGAGATCGACATCGAACACGAACTCGCCGTTCCCCGCCACGGTATTGATCAGACCCTGCCGCGTCACACGGCGGATGCGGCCGTTCCCGGAATCGGCGATGTAGACGTTGCCTGCGGGATCGACGGCCAGTCCGTTCGGCGAGGTGAACTGCGCGAGAATCGCGGGGCCGCCGTCGCCACCGAAGCCGAATCGCTCGGTCCCGGCGAACTTCTCGATGACGCCATCGTTTCGGACACGCGAAATGCGCGTGGGCTGGTAGGTGCCAAAGACAATCGCGCCATCCGGCAGAGTGCTCACCGACAGCGGAATGAAATCATCGAACCCCTGGACTGGAATCACTTCGATCTTTCCGTCGCTCACTCGAACGAGGTCGGTATGCCGGCCCGAACCGGTTCCCACGAATCCGGCCACCGCCACCACGCGCCCCGAGAGGTCGACTGTGAGTGACACCGGCTCGAGTGCGGTTTCCGTGGCTGGCGCCCCGTTCTCTGGCCGCCCCATCTGACCGTTGCCCGCCCACGCCGTTACGATTCCGCCGGGCGAGATGCGCCGGATCACGGCGGCGCGGGATACGAGGGAGGCAGTGTCGATGAAATAGAGATTGCCGGCCGCGTCCACGAGGAGGTTCCGTGGTTCGCAAAGCGCCGCTTCCACCGCGGGACCGTCGAGCCCCTTTCCGCACTCGGAGCTTCCGTTGCCCGCGAACCGGTGAACCGTGCCGCCAGCGCTGATCCGGATGATCACGTTCAGCGTGTCATCGGTAACCAGAAGGTCGCCGCCGGGAAGCACCGCCAGGCTGTTGATGTCGGGAAAATGGACTTCGGTGGCGAGGAGTCCTTCGGCCAGTGCCTGCTCGCCACCGCCAGCGATGGTGGTGATGATGCCGTTCGCATCCACCCGCCGGATGCGGGTCCCGCTTGAGTCGGCGATGTAGAGATTGCCCGCTCGATCGGCCGCCATCGCGGGAGGATAAGCCAGCGCGGCGCGAGTGGCAGGTCCGCCATCACCGGCTGGTCCCGCGAGTCCGTTGCCGGCGATCGATGTGAACGTGCCGTCCGGTGAGACGCGAAACACGATGTGATTGAAGCCGTCGAGTACGAGCAGGTTGTGATCGCGATCCTGCGTCATCACACGTACGAAGCCGAGCGGTGCTTCCGCCGCAGGCATGGTTAGTTTGGGAATGATCCACCCGGTCCCGGCGATCGTAGTGACGACGCTCTGGCCCAACGCGACACAGCAGATGGTCAGGAGGGCCGCCCCCGTCTTGGCAAGTCTCATCGATCAACAGGATAACAGCACACGACGCCTGTTGAGCGAAGGCGGAAAGAGGATAATGAAGCGCGCGCCTGGAAATCGGCGACGGTTTGTTGACTGGGTTTGAAGCCCTGCGATAGGATGGTTGTGCGGGGTGGAGCAGTCTGGTAGCTCGTTGGGCTCATAACCCAAAGGTCGGTGGTTCAAATCCACCCCCCGCAACCAACTGAATCAAAAACACTTAACGAATCAGACGTGCTGGTGTGTTTTCCGGCGCCAATTCCGCGTCGATTCCGTAACCAGTTGATAATAAGAAGGTTGCCTGATCTGCCGTTCGTTGGGTTCGGCACCTAAACGCGCCTCTGATCGATTCTTATTTTCAATGGCTTACAGGCACTGTGCCCAATACTGTGCCCAATTTTGCTCGGAAAACGAATCATTTCGCCACAGCGACGACTCCAACCTGCCTTTCCCCCTTCCGCCGTCAGCACCAACGGAAGTTCCCCTCGTTGGAGTCTCACCAACCAAATACCTCGGTGGTCTTCCGCCGATGGGGCCTTCACCGCCCCGGTTCCGAGTCCCGCCGCCGACAGGATAATCCTTCGACCGGGCAGGCCAGAACCCCTGTCATCAATGGAGAGCCCTTCTTCGCCGCGCGCGCCTGCGAGTCCCGTGCCAGCGGCTCTCGTGTAGACCCCGGGCACGACCGCTGCAGTCGAAAACGATGACCGGCTCCGAACTCTGCCCGAGGTATTCGACAATCAGTTCCACTTGGGTCCCGCCGGTCACATCGACGGAGACCTCGACAATCACACGCCTCCAACTGGCAAGTTCCACACGTGCCGGGAAGCCGTCAAACAAGACGCGCAAAGAATCGGGCGCCTTCGATAAGCACCAGGATGCCGTCGCCCGAGATCGGGGTCACGACTTCCCGCGAGTCGACTCGCTGGACGCAGTACGGATTGGTGAAGAATATGCTGGCGGCGCCTGCAACGGCTATACCGGCGTTGAGGGGCGCGATGCCATCACCATGGCAGCAGCGCCTGTTGCCGGCAACCGTCGAGACCTTTCGGCGGTTCATCCTCGTGGCCGACATAGAGGAGCGCCACGCGCGCGGGCCTCACCCGCCCCCCCCGCTGTCCCCGCTGATAAGTTCGACGGATCCTCCAGAGATCATCGCCGACCGAATGCGATGGTTCAGCGTGTCGGCGGTTACAGCCGGCCGGGGCTATCGATCTCGATGCCCCGAGGACTGCAAAAGCCCCGAGCGCCGCCGTCCCGCCGTCGCCGGTTCTGCCGGCTGGCGCCGCTCGGGAGAACCAAGGCGTCGCCGAAGGTCCGCGAAGACTGGCCGAATGAGCATCCCAACCTGACTTTGACAGCGCCCGAGGGAAACGGCGCCGTTGAGCAACTCATATTCGTTTGTCGCCGGGGCCTATCCGCGAATTGAACATAGCGCTCGAGAGGCAGCAGGACGACAGACTGGAAAGGTTGGCGGATCGGAAGGGCGATGGCGGAAGGCACCGTCTCGGAACACTGGCCAACAAGTAACGAGAAGGTCGCCCTCGAAACCGTACGGACCGAAGGACCCGGTGCCGTGCACGATCTACCCCTGTGGGAAAACACGCAACCGTGCCGCCTGCCGATCACGGTGAAGCTGCATTGGGCGAGCCATTGAAGCCTCGTCGGCTCGCGCGCGTGTGGGGCTCCAACCGTCGGACGGCCTACTCTTCCGCGTCGAGAAAGCCGATCCGGCCGGTCCAATCCCAGTCCGAGCAAGAATCCCAAACGCGGATGATGGCCGAGGCGACCTCCGAGAAGCTGTTCTGACGTATCGCCCGCTCGTCCGCGAAGACAACCCGGCGTGGGATTCCATCTCCTCCGTCCACCTGAATAGGAGCGGCGGAATGGTCCATTGATCATAGGACACGAGGGCCAGCTCCGCCGCTGCGCCGCCCGGAGGTCCTTTCCGAATCCCAGACCCCATTCGCGCGACTTCGATGCTGATATATTCGTCCAGCAGGAGGGCAAGCATCAGCCCACCTACGCCCAGCGCGTTGGGAAGCAACCTGCGGATGTCGTCCCGAGTCATCGACCGGTTTTTCCTTCAATGCTCGCACGATCTCGGCCGGGTAGGCTTTGGCGTACGCCAGCACCGTTTCAACCTTCCAGGTGGCCGCGCACCCGACGGGATCCCGATCATAGCAATCCGCGAGCATTACGACTTCCCACACTGCGAGGGAGGTACCCACGAGGTACGCCTGCTGCCCTCGATCGAGTCGCGAAACTCCACCTTTGGGAACCTCTCGTGAATGAGTGCCTCGGTTGCCAGCCGCGCGAGCGCCTCGGCTGGACTCGTCGGCAGCACTGCGGAGACGCTATCCACCGCCTCCGCCTGATGGTCAGGGAGCTCGAGCGTCAGATTGCGGGCCATGACATCTCTTAGCCACGGCTTCGCGCGTTTGCGCGGGCTGATTTTCTCGCGGTTCTGAGCGTGACCCTCACCCGCCTCCGCAAGCCTCTCAACAGCGGCTTTCATCGTCGATTGGTCGAAGGTGGACCAGCGTCACTCACCACGCGAAGGCACGAGCGACCCGTCTGGTTGCGCCGGCCCCGCTGCCCTTACCGGTTCGAAGGTGACCGGAGCCGCATCGCCGCCCGGCGCGCCGTCAACCAAATGATCACCGCGACGTGGCAGATCTGGATAGCGTGAGCAACTCATCACCAAGCGGTCGAAGGAACTGACCGTGCGCGCTTTGGCCGCGGCGCGGAATTGAGGGCGGCGGACCTGGCGCTCCCACTCACCGATTGCTGACGGTGAGAGATGAGCGCCCGCGCACACACGAGCGCGCCGCGGAGTGAGTGACCCTAAATCCGGCGGTTGAGCGAGGCGAGGAGGCGAGAGATCGTCGATACTGGCGG
>CADECY010000258.1 GCA_902825945.1 uncultured Acidobacteriota bacterium | reverse complement strand
CGGGAAGGTGGGCAGGAACGCGGGCAGCACGACACCCGAGGATGAACTGTACACCGAGATCAGTCCGCACACGAGGGCCATCATGCCTGGTGCCCAGCGTGGTGAAGAGAGGCCGGCAAGCAACGACGTGAACATGTCCATACCGCCGGTTTTCTCCATTACGCCGATCAGCACCGTGACTCCGCACACCAGGGTCAGCACGCTCCACGGAACGCGCTTCATGGCCTCCTCGTCGTCGCTGCAACCGAGGATGGAGAGCACGGCCGCGGCGGTGAACGCCGAGAATCCGATATCGGTGCGCAGCGTGACCACCGCAACGATCAGGAGCGCGATCACGACGAGCGTCAGATATTGCTTTCGGCCGAGTGGATCGATCTGGCGCGAGCCCGCCTCCGCCGCTGGTCCGCGGAACAGGCGCCAGCCGCCGAGCGCGAAATAGCCGCCAAAGGCTACCGCGCTTTGCACCAGCAGTGTGTTCCAGAAGTTCGGCCAAGCGGCTCCCTGCAGCCCGATTTTCGCCATGAGCTGATTGGCGATGATGCCGGTTGGCGCGATGGGAGAAAAGGTGCCGGCGTTGGCTCCATTGGCGAGCATGATCGTCATGAGGAAGGGAGCGATGCCGGTTTCAGCGGCCACCGCCATGGCAATGGGACCAAGCAGCGCAGCCGCCGCGATGCCTCCAGGCCCGATCGCACCGAGTACCACGGCCAAGAGGAAGAACACGATCGGGATCACTCCCCGATTTCCCCGTGCCAGCCGCACCGATCTCGCCGCGATCGCATCCAAGGTGCCATTCACGGAAGCCTGGGCGAAGAGAAACATCACGCCGAGCAGCGTCAGAAACAGGCTCGACGGGAAAGCGGCGGCGATTTCGCCGGCCTTGAGTCCAGCGCCGAAGTACCCGATGATGAATGCGAGCGCGATCGAGAGCGCTCCCACGTGGACAGGCGAGAAGCACGACAGGACGATCGCCGCGACCAGGCCCGCCAGCGAAAGCGCCGCGATCACCGCAATTCGATCTCGGCCTTGAGGAACTGCCAGTCGGGGAGTTCGTACGCCCGCATCGTGGTCAGCAACGGAATACTGTAGTCCCGGACTTCATAGGGGCCGAGCGTTGGCATGCGGAAATCGACTGTTGAAATCGTCTTATCACCATCCTTGGTCACCACACGGATCTTGCCTCGGAGGTCGGTCATCTCGGCGCCGGAGTGATTGACGATCGCCATCGTAACCACGGTGCGGCGGTTCTCTTCGGTGAAGCGGATGCCTACTGCTTCGACATGTTTGGCCAACTGATCTGTCGTGAGAGGAGCGGTGGGAGACGGGCGGGATTGCGGATCGGCTTTCTTTTCGGCATTGCCCGAGACTGGTTTCTCGAAGGGTGCGGATTTCTTGTCGCCGGCCTTCGTTTCGGACTTGGGCTCCGATTGGACAACCGGTTCCGGCACCGGACGGGCGCTGCGCGATCCGAGGAAGGAATAGAGGCCATAGCCGCCCAGCACGAACGCCCCTGCAACACCCAGCGTCACCACCCAAGCAGGCGGGCCCTCTTTAACGGGAACCGCATACGGATAGGACGGCTGCGCCGGATAGGCGGGCGGCTGCGTGTAGGCGGGCGCGGGCGGTGCCTGTGGCCGGGGAGGCGCGGGAGGTGGTGGCACCGGAGGCGGTGCAGCCGAGGCGGGCGGCGCGGGAAGTGGAGGCGCGGGAGCGGGCGGTTGCACGGCCTCGGGAGCCGCTGCCTTCGCCTTGTCGGCGCACTTCGGACATTCATCGTAGGACGGCGGAACCTCGGCCCCGCATTGTGGGCAGATCCACGTGAACATGAGACATAGCTTAGCGCACCGAAAGGCGGCCACCCCGCGCCTGCCGCCGCATGGTAAAGTTCGTTGCTGGAGCTATTCTCAAACCCAGTGCTCTTGAACCGTCGTCGCGTCCTCACTCTCCTCGTTTGCGCCCGCGGATTCGCGAAAGGCAAAAAGACGGCTCATCCCGCGGGATTCATCTTCGAGTTGCCCGAGAAATGGAAGTGGGAGGCCGCCGAACAGGGTGGCGTGTTGTTGCCCCCGGGAGTGGTTGTCGATCCCGAGAAGGAAGACAATCCGGAGATTTATTCGATCCGCGTGCCGCGGTCCCAGGGCAGCGCCGCCGAGCGGGACTTCATCGAGGATCTGAAGGCCGAACTGAAGGGCTCCAACATCGTGCCCGATCGTGGCGGCGGGATCGAGAACTTCTCCGAGCCGGGGCTCGGAGGCGCGATCTACACGTTCGACTTCGCGCACCCTCGCCAGAAAGTCCCGTATCGAATTCGGGTTTTCGCGATGTCGGCGAAGGGAAAGCTATTGTTTCTCATCGCCAACGGACACCGCGCGAAAGTCGAGGCGCGGGATCGCGTGTTGCGTGAAGTGGCGCGAAGCTTCCACTGGAAGTAGCGCCGCGCTCAACCGCCGACGACGCGGGAGAAGTGAGCCCGGTCGGTGTCGCCCTCGGTGTTGACGGCGAGCACGTGACTCTGCGGTCCCAATCTCAATGCCCTGCGAGCCGGCTCGAATTCCGGAGTCTCCATCAACGCGAACAGGGCCGCAAGACCGGCGGCTCCCGATGCGCCCGAGGTCACCGGAGCGTCCGGCGCCGCCGGACGATAATACGCAATCATGGCGCGTTCGGCCAGCGCGTCCTCGACAGTGAGAAAGACCCGCACGCCGGAACGAACGTCCGGCCATGACGTGGTGGAGACCTGCCCGCAGTTCAATCCGCTCATGACGGAATTCAATGCGCCGGCCGACGCGGCCGGAGTTCCGCGGATCGAGAGGATCGACTCGAGATGGCAATCGGCCTCGGTGGGCTCGACGACGGCGATAGCGGGCCGCGACGGACGCTCCTTGTCGAGATAGTGGCGCACGGCGGCACCCGCGAGCCCACCCACTCCCGCCTGCACCATCACCACGGTCGGGTCGGGCAGACGAAGCGCCTGACGCTGCCAGTCCGCTTCCCGGAACAACGTCCGATAGCCCTCCATTACCAGTTCGGGCACTTCGTTGTAGGAGCCGAAACCAATGTCGGAGACCATCTGCCAGCCGCGCTCGGCGCTTTGTTGGGCGCAAACCCGGACCGCCTCGTCGTAGTCCGCGGGAACGGCGATTACGTCGGCGCCCAATTGGCGAATCTCGTCGGCGCGGTGCGGAGCGATCGTTCGCGGAACGAAGATCACGGCCCGCTTTCCGAGTTGCCGGCAGGCCCATGCGAGCGCCTTGCCGTGATTGCCGGCGGTGGCGGCGGAAAAATAAGGCGGGCAGTTGCCACGGGATGCCAGACGGGATGCCGCCCAAGCGGCGCCGAGCACTTTGTAGGAACCGAGCCCGAACCGGGGCGCTTCATCCTTGACGGTGAGTGACGCTACTCCAAGTTCCTCCGCCATGCGTGACAGTGACCACAGCGGGGTGGGCCGGTAGTTCTCCATCGACTGATGGAAACGCAATGTCGCCGGGTCCGGCGAGGGAGTCCGGTGGTGTGGGTCGAAGAAGGGATTGAGGCGGTATCGGCGTGCCCGCATGGTCTCGAGAGTTTGGCGCCGCAACAACAGGAGCCTGACGGTCTGGCCTGGACCTAACCATCATACCGCCAAGTGGCTCCTCAAGCTTGACCCATCCGCGCCGATATGAGAGTCGAGAATGTTTGCAATCATCGGCATCGTCGTGGTAATCGGCGCCATTATCGGCGGATATTTGATGGAGCACGGAGTGCTGGCGGTGTTGGTCCAGCCGGCCGAACTCGTCATCATCGGGGGCGCGGCGCTCGGCACGCTGTTCATCGCCAATCCGATGCCGACGATCATGGGGTTGTTCAAAGGATTGCTCGGAGTCATCAAAGGCAGCCGTCACACCAAGGCGCTGTACCTGGAGACCCTCAAGATGATGAACGCGCTGTTTCTTTCGGCGCGGAAGAACGGCGCCACCAAGCTCGAGGCCGACATCGAAGACCCGCACAAGAGCGACGTTTTCAACAAATTCCCTGGCTTCCTGCACGACCATCACGCCGTCGACTTTTTTTGCGACACGCTTCGAATGTCGATCTCGGGCAGCATGGACCCGTTCGCGCTCGATCAGATGATGGAACTCGACATGGAGGTTCACCACCACCAGGCGGCCGAGCCCATCGGCGCGTTGAGCGCTGTCGCTGACTCACTACCTGGGCTGGGAATCGTCGCGGCGGTGCTTGGCGTGGTGATCACGATGGGATCGCTCGGCGGCCCGCCGGAAGAGATCGGCCACAAAGTGGGAGCCGCGCTGGTTGGAACCTTCCTCGGAATTCTGATGTGTTACGGATTCCTGGGACCGTTGGCTTCCAACATGACGAAGATCGTCGAGGCCGAGGGCCAGTACTACAATTTCCTGCGAGTCGGCTGCATCGCCTACATCAAAGGCAACGCCCCCATCCTTTGCGCGGAGTTCGCCCGCCGCGCCATCCCTCATCACGTGCGTCCCTCATTCAAGGAAATGGAACAGGCCTGCAAGGGTGGAGGAGGTGCGTCCTAGTGGCTGACAAGGACGGTCCAGCTCCCGTAATCGTCATCAAGAAGAAGGGCGGCCACGGCGGCCACCACGGCGGCGCGTGGAAGGTTGCCTATGCCGACTTCGTCACGGCGATGATGGCCTTCTTCATGGTCATGTGGCTGATGAACTCGAGCCAAAAAGTCCAGGAATCGGTGGGGGCCTACTTTCGCGATCCCACTGGGAAGGGCAAAGAGACCGGCTCTGGAATGGCCGGAAGTGGAGAGTCGATTTCAGTCGACAAGAACAGCTTGGACAAGCTCAAGGACAACCTCGAGCAGGCGATGAAGCAAATGCCGCAGTTCGAAAAACTCAAGGATCAGGTCAGCATGACGGTCACTGGCGAGGGGCTTCGTGTCGAGCTCCTCGAGACCGAGCAGGGTCTGTTCTTCGGAAGCGGCAACGTACAGCCATCCGAGATGGGCGAGGAGTTGCTCGTGATGCTGGCTCATCAACTCGGCGAACTCCCAAATAACATCCTGATCGAGGGCCACACCGACGCGCGCCCATTCCAGGCGGAGGGACATTACGGAAACTGGGAGCTGTCGGCCGACCGCGCCAACGCCGCCCGCAAGCTCATGGAGGAGACGGGACTGAGGCAGGGACAAGTCACTCAGGTGAGGGGCTTCGCCGACCGGCGCCTCCGCCTCGGCGACAATCCCAGCGATGCCTCCAACCGCCGGGTGTCGGTTATCGTACAGTATCTGGAGGGCCAAGCGTCCCAGAAACAGGAACCCCCCGCCCCACAAGGTGGAGGTCACGGCGAATCAAAGCCACCGGCGAAGACCGGTCATTGACGGATTTGGGGGCACCATTCAGGGGCTTGGTCCCCGGCGCTTCGCTCATGTCTCGTCCTCGCGCTATCCACTTCACGCTCTGTTCGCTTTTGGCGCTTTCCGCCATTCTGCCCGCGGCTCGCGGAGCCTCTGAGTTCGGTCAAGCCAATGGTCTCCCGAACCTAGCGGTCTCCTCCCTCGGATTCGACGCCAGCGGGTTTCTCCTCACTGGCACCGATCGTGGCCTTTACCGCTTGGAAGGCGAACGCTTCCGGCTGTTTGGCCAGGGCCTGAGCCGGGAAGCGGTACGGGCCACCGCGACCGCGAGCGACGGCTCCGTGTGGGTGGCGACGCATAATGGGCTTTGGGTCAGTTCAGGAGATGGCTCGTTCCAGGCGGTTTCGACCGCGGGGCACAGCGTTCGATCGGGGCCCACCGGAATGATCGCGGATCGCCACGGCCGCATCTACGTGATCAGTTCCGATGGCCTTCTGACTTGCTCTCGTCCAAGCAGCTGCGGGTGGATTCCACTGGACGCCAAGCCGGAAGCCATTGCGGTCGGCCGGGATGATACGATCTGGGCCGCGGGCGAACGGATCTGGAAGATCCCGCGCAGGGGAGTACCGAACCGGGTGGCGGGCGCCGATGGTACGGAGTCTTGGAAGGCGGCCGCGTCCGCGTCCGATGGCCGGGTCTGGTTTCGCTCGGAGAAGTCGCTCACCGTTTGGGAACCGGACCGCGCGGCCTTTCGCCATCTCACTCCCCCGGAGCGAGACCCTTCGCCCTTTCTGGGGATCGCCGCCGCAACCGGTGGAACCGTCGTCGTGACCTCCGGTGAATCGCTGTGGACGGTCTCTCCCCCGGCATTCGTCTGGAAGCCGGTCACGCGGCCGGCGTCACACTCTCCAGGCACGATATCGGCTCTCGTCACCGGCCCGGATGGCAGCCCCTGGACGGGCATCGATGGATCCGGTGTCAGCCACTACCCGGGTTTCGGAGAGTGGGCTGTGTGGACGCGCGCCAGCGGACTTGCGAGCGACAATGTCAAGGCGATTCACCGGGACGCGAGAGGGCACGTCTGGATCGGAGCGGAGAGCTTCCTCTACGAGTGGATCCCATCCGGCGGGGGGCTCGCTGACGGCTCCTGGTACCGGCGGGTGACGGACCAATGGGAAAGGAGCGATTCGATCAATTCCGTGATGGACGATCCTGCTGGACGCATTTGGGTGGGGCTCGAAAGCGGTTATGTGGTGAGGTGGGAGCCGGCCTCGGGACGGGTTTCCCGGAAGAGGTTGATACCGAGCGTCAACGGATTGGCGACCGCTGGAGACACC
>CADECY010000257.1 GCA_902825945.1 uncultured Acidobacteriota bacterium | reverse complement strand
CCACGCGCGATTCGGAGGAGTATAAGACGCTGCTCACCTGGATACGGCAAGGCGCGAAGCTCGAATCCGGCGGACCGCGCGTGCAAAGCCTCGAGATCTATCCGAAGGACACGATCCTCACGATTGGGCAGCAGACCCGGCCCGCGGTTATCGGACGCCTTTCCGACGGAACGACGCGCGACATGACCCGAGAGGTGCGCCTCTCGGTCAACGATGAGAGCATCGCAAAGCTAGAGGGCGGCATCGTCAAGGCGGAAGCACGCGGACTGGCGACGATCCTTGCGCGTGGCATGGGACAAGTGGCGGCGATGCGAATCGGAGTGAATGGCCGTTCGCGGACGGATTTCCCCGCTCCTCCCGCCTACAACTTCATCGATGATCTAGCGTTCGCCCGGCAGCGGTTGCTCGGAGTCGAGCCCGCGGCTCTGAGCTCGAACGAAGAGTTCCTCCGCCGCGTCTATCTCGATACGATCGGGCGTCCGCCGGCTCCGGAAGAAACACGCGCCTTCCTGACCGCGCCAAACCGCGCGGCTTTGATCGACGCGCTCCTGGCCAAGCCCGAGTACGCTTCGTTCTGGACCGTCAAGTTCGAGGACTGGTTCCGCAACAACCAGCTCAACTCGCAGGGCCGCGCGATGGGGACTTTCAAAGAATGGATCCGCGATTCGCTGCACGAAGACCGGCCTTACGACAAGCTGGTCCGCGACATTCTGACATCCGAAGGAGACTCGTTCCTTCAGCCCGCGACTGCCTTCTGGGCGCCCGCCACCGACTTCATGCTCAAGAAGTTCGAGATCACCAAGGCAACCCCCACGGTTACGCGCCTGTTTCTCGGGGTTCGCCTCGAGTGCGCGGAGTGTCACAACCATCCACTCGAAAACTTCACGCAAGACGACTTCTTCGGTCTCTCCGCCTTCTTCGCGCGAATGAAGGTGAAGCACGGGTACGGAGAGTACCGCCGGACGTGGTATCTCGACGATGAAGGCGAGATCGCTCACCCGGTCACCAAGAAGCCAGTCCCGCCAAAGCTGCTCGGCGGTGCCACGCTTCCGCTCGATGGCGCCGCGGATCGCCGCGTTGAACTCGCTCGTTGGGTGACTTCGCCGTCGAATCCCTACTTCACGCGAGCCACGGTCAACCGCATCTGGCACGAGTACTTCCAAACCGGAATTGTCGAGCCCTTCGATGACTTCCGAATGAGCAACCCGCCCACCAATCCCGAACTGCTCGATCGTCTGGCGCGCTATTTCGCGGACTCGGGCTTCAAGCTGAAGGCGCTACATCGCGTGATCCTGAACTCGCGGACCTATCAGCTCTCCTCGCGCCCGCTGGAGGGATCGCGCAACCCGGAGTCGCTCGAGCGCCTCCTGTTCGCGCGATACCAGCCCCGTAAGCTCGCGGCCGAAGTGCTGCTCGATTCGGTCTCGCAGGTCTCCGGTGTTCCACACTCGTTCACGTGGCACCCGAAAGGAACGCGCGCGATGGATGTGTATCAACCCGACGGTCCGGACTATTTCCTCGTCACGTTCGGATTTCCGCGCCGCGACATTCTGTGCGAGCGGCAGGCGTCACCCACACTGGGCCAGGTACTCCACCTGCTGAACGGCAAGACCATTCAGTCCAAGGTCGAGGATAAGGAGAATGTCCTCGGCGAATGGGAACCGCTGCCGGACAGCGAGATCGCCGCGCGCCTCTACGAGCGGGCCTATTCGCGGAAGCCAAGCGATTCCGAGCAAGCGAACGTCACGGGCTTCCTCGCCTCGGAGAAGGACGCTGGGCGCACGCGGCGAAAGGCTCTCGAAGGATTGTTGTGGGCCACGCTCGTCTCCAAGGAATTTCAGTTGAACCATTGAGGAACCGGCCAGATGACACCATCCACGCGACGCGACTTTCTCCGGATCGGCAGCATTGCCTTCGGCGGCCTGAATCTGCGTAATCTGCTCGCCGCGGAACAGGGCAAGAGCGAACGCGCCTGCATCGTCATCTTCCAGAATGGCGGAGCAAGTCAACTCGACTTTTTCGATCCGAAGCCCGAAGCTCCCATCGACATACGCGGATCGTTCGGCAGCGTGCCCACCTCGGTTCCCGGAATCCACTTCTCGGGCCTGCTTCCGCGCACCGCGAAAGCCCTGAACAAATTCGCGGTGATACGTTCGATGCATTCCGACGAGGCAATCCACGAGCGCGCCCGCCAATACATCTTCAGCGGCACCAAGCCGCGCAACGATCTGTTGCATCCGAGCTATGGCGGGGTCATGTCGAAGGAACGCGGGGGCCGCAACGGACTGCCGCCCTTTGTTGCGATACCCGAAAAGGATCTGTCGGCCGAAGCCGGCTTCCTCGGACCCGCGCATGATCCGTTCGTCACTGGCGATCCGAATGCGAAGGGGTTTGCGGTGAAGGACCTTACCCTTCCCTCCGGCGTATCGAACGAAGAGGCCGAAGCACGCCGGGGACTGCTCGCCAAGATGGATCGCGAGTTCCAAAAGGTGACCTCATCGCCGCTGCTGGCCGGTATGGACGAGTTCTCGCAGAAGGCGCTCGACCTCATCTCGTCTCCGGCCGCTCGCAAGGCATTCGACATTCACGCCGAACCCGACAAGCTGCGCGACGCCTACGGCCGCACCGGCGTGGGCCAAGGATGTCTGCTGGCGCGCCGGCTGATCGAATCGGGCACGCGACTCGCGACGGTCTTCCATGGCGGCTACGACACACACCGCGAGCATGAGAAGGGAGTGCGGCGTTTCACGCCGGACTTCGATCAGGCGTTTCCGGCGCTTCTCGAGGATCTCGAACAGCGAGGGCTGCTCGCCACGACGCTGGTTCTCGTGATCGGCGACTTCGGACGCACGCCGAAGATCAACTTCTCCGGCGGCCGCGATCATTGGCCGCGCGGTTTCTCGGTAGCACTGGCGGGCGCGGGCATCGGCGGAGGAATCGTGGTGGGCCGATCCGATGCGCAAGCTGGCGAACCAGCCGACCGGCCCGTTACGATCGAGGATCTCGGCGCGACGGTCTACAGGGCCCTCGGAATCGATGCGCACAAAGAGTACCGCACCAGCAACGGCCGGCCCGCGCGGATTAACAAAGACGGTGTTGCCGTGAAGGAACTCTTCGCCTGATCGTCATGCGCGTGCTCCTTCCGCTACTGTGCGCGCTTGCGGGCGCAGCCGCGGACTTCGAACCCGCGGAGCTCATCCGCCTGCATCCTCTCGGTGGACGAGCGGGCACGGCGGTCGAGATCGAGATCCTCGGCACGCATCTCGATACCGCGACATCGGTCGAGTTCGATTGCGCGGACCTCGAATGGAAGCACACCACCTCGCGCGACAAGGGCAAGCTCACCGGGGTGATCGCGATCGCACCCGGCACCTCGCTCGGTGGCCACATGCTGCGCGTCTTGACCGCGCACGGCCCGACCAGTTCGCTGCTGTTTAACGTGGGCCAGTTCCCGGCCTTCATCGAAAGCGACCATCGCGCCGTCCCTTCCCTGCCCGCCGAGATCTACGGCCGGCTCGACGGCCCCACGGATCACGACACCTATTGGTTCACCGCGAAAGCCGGTGAGCGCTGGCTGTTCGACCTTCGCGCGATGGAGCACGGCTCGGCCGTCGAGGCCCGCATGATGCTCGTGAACGGCAAGGGCGAGCGGCTGGTCTACAACGACGATCGCGATCAGTTCGACGAGAATCCCTTGATCGAACATACGTTCACCGAAGCTGGACTCTATGGGGTCAAGCTGGATCAGTATCGCGGGCCGCGCGGCTTCACCTTCGGAAAGAACAACGCATACATCCTTCGGATCTCGGCACTGCCGCGGTTTCGATGGGTGAGTCCGCTCGGCGCGCGGCGCGGCACCACGGCCCGGCTGACGATCGACGCGAGTTCGAGCTCCCAGATCCGCGAAGTCTACTTGACCGAACTCCGGCGAGGCGAATACGCGCGGATGACGTATCCGCACACGATGCCGGTCGCCTTTCGGAACGACCCCGCGCGGTCGGCTTCGGTCCGGCGAATCAACGGCAGGTTCGCTGCGGGTGTCGCCCAGTTTGCGATCCCTGCCTCGGCCCCCACCGGACTCTGGCGGTTGTGGCTGGCCGGCCCGAACGGCGTTGCGGAAGGTCCGAATATCGAGATCTCGGACACGCCCGAGTTCACCGAAGAATCGTCGATGCGGGCGATGCCAGCCCTGCCTGCGTTCACCATCAACGGCAGCCTCGCCCAACCGCGTGAACGCGATCGTTACCGTGTCGAAGCCCGCGCCGGCGAGCCTCTGCATTTCTGGACTCTTTCGACACAACTCGGCGCCCCGTGGCTCGATACGGTCCTCACGCTCCGCGATCCCGATGGCAAGAAGATCGCCGAGGATGACGATGTCGTGGCCGGATACGGCGGACTGCTCGGCAATCCCGACAGCAGCCTCTTCTACACGCCCGCCAAGAGCGGCCCGCTGATCCTCGAGGTCCTCGACCGGTTGAACCGCGGTGGTCCGGCGTTCCCATACCGGCTGAAGTTCGACCGCCGCAAACCGGGCTTCCAACTCTTCACGACGCCCGAGAACCTGACCGTGCGCAAGGGAACCGTGGCGATCGCGAAAATCCACTTGGTGCGCGAGGCCGGATTCGCGGGTCCGGTGGATGTGTGGTTCGAAGGCTTGCCGCAAGGGATGGCCGAGATGCGATCCCAATTCCGCGCCGATCAACTTTTCGAACCGAATGCCGACGGCGCCGACATGCTGATTCCAGAGATCCCGTTCCGCATCGAAGCTCCCGCCGCGCCAGGCGTCTACTCGCTTCGCGTAATGGGCAAGGCCGCTGATGGCCAGGTCGCGGAGGCACATACCGCAACGATGATCGGACCGATCTATCAGGGCGACTGGAACTTCTATCGCCGTCCCGTGCCGGCGATCACCCTGACTGTCATCGAATGATCACTTCTCCGGATAGCGGAGGTTCCCATTCTTCCATGGCACCGCCGCCCGGCTGTTGTAGTCGAACACGATCTTGCCCGCGCGCAGCGTCATCTCACAGCGCAGGCGCTCGGTGCCATCGATCCTTCCACCCGCCACATCGGCGAATCCGAACTTGCCCCTCTCGATGGCGAACACCGCGACGTCGGCTTCGGCGCCAACGGCGATGTGTCCGAGTTGCGGACGCAGCACTTCGTTCGCCGGATTGGTGGTGGAGGCGCGGATCACTTCCCCAAGCGGCATGCCCATCGCGAGGAACTTCGACATCGTGGTCGGCATGTCTTGCATCGGACCGTTGAGAGAGCTGGCGTGCATGTCGGTCGAGATCGAGTCCGGGTAAAATCCAGCCCTCACGAGCGGCTCGGCAAGCCGGAAATGGAAGCTTCCGCCGCCATGCCCGACATCGAACTTCACGCCGCGGCGGCGGGCCTGCAAAAGGAACTCCGCGGGCGTCCCATCCTCGAGAAGTGGCGCGGGCCAACGGAAGCAGTGCGTGCTGATATCGCCGGGGCGCAGGATCTCGGCAACCATGTGCGAATACGGCCGTTCCTTCAAGAAGTAGCCGAAGTCGACCATCACCGGCATGTTCGCGATTTTCCCCGCTTGGACCGCGCGTTCGACCGACAGAAAGTTCGCCGCCCACCAGTGCGCGCTCTTGAAGCCCACGACGACATCCTTGTTCTTCATCGCCATCGCCGCGGCCTTTTCCGGGTCGAGGTCATGGACATTCTGCTCCATCTCGTAGGAGAGGATGCCGGCACCCACGATGTTGATCATCGCGAGCACGCGCGTGGCTGCCTTCTCGATGACGATGTGGCGAAAATCCGGGAAGTCGCGATAGCCGGACGAACCCGGATCGACCATCGTCGTCACGCCCGTGCGGAAGGAGACGTGATCGGGGAAGAAGCTCTTGTTGCCGCCGTTGGTGGTGTCGCCACGGATACCCGACCACACGTGCGCGTGAATGTCGACGAGTCCTGGTGTGACGACGAGTCCAGCGACGTCGATTGTCTTGCGGGCTTGCGACGCGGGAATCTCCGCTGCGATCGCGGCGATGCGTCCGCCGTGAACGGCGACGTCGCGCACCGCGTCGATGTTGTTTCGCGGATCAATGACCCGGCCGCCTTTCAGCACGATGTCGTACTGCTGAGCGAAGGCGCAGATCGTGCAGGAAACGAAAAAGAGACAAATTCGGGCGGACATCAAGGGCACGATACCAGATTCGCGCCGTCCCCTGTCCGTGCTTCGCCTCGGATCAGTCACAGCGCAGAGCGCGGACCGGATCCACACGCGCAGCCCGCCAGGACGGGATGAGGATCGCCCAGGAGGCGATCGCGAACTGGAAGACCGCGACCAGCACGTAGGCGGATCCGGAAAGGTGCTGGAAAATCGGGTAGGTGGCGACGATGGCGCGCTCGGTGGCAAGGCCCGCGAGAGATCCGAGGGCAAGTCCCGCGGCCACGAGGATCGCGCCTTGCTGAAAGACCATGCGGAGCACGTCGCTTCGGAGCGCGCCGAGGGTCATCCGGATGCCGATCTCGTGGGAACGGCGAGTCGCGGTGTACGCCGTCACGCCATACAGGCCGATCGCGGCCATCAGGAGGGCAACGAGGCCGACCGCGCGAGAGGCGAAAGCCGCCAATTGCGGACCCAGGCGAACGAAGTCGACCATCGTCTGCATTGGCATCGGATTCAGCACGAGGCGCGGGTCCAACTGCGCGATCTCGGCGCGGATCGGAGAGAGGAAGCGGTCGCGTTCGCCCGTGGTCCGGACGAGTAGGTAGGAGTGAATCGAGCGTCCGAACGGCAGGAACACTCCGTAGTTCGACACGCGTCCGACAC
>CADECY010000256.1 GCA_902825945.1 uncultured Acidobacteriota bacterium | reverse complement strand
AGTGTCTCGGCTACGCGCCGGCGACGCCGTTTGCAACGGGCGTCGCGCGGTTCGTCGAGTGGTACAGGCGCAAGAGCGGACGGTGAACTCAGCGCTGGAGCGCGCGGAAAATGAGCGCGTTGAGGCCCACCGAAACAGCGGTTCCGAGAAGCCGGTCCGCTGTCAGGAAACCGCGAAATGTCGACCCGGGCACTACCAGAACGTCATTGGGCAGCAGAGGGAAGTCATTGGCCCGGCCCGCGAGGATCTGTTTGATATCGATTGGAATCTCGGCTCGCCGGGAACTGCTTCCGACTGCACGCAGGATGGTGGCCTTGGAGGCCTTGGCCGTCGGGGCCAAGCCGCCGGACAGGGCCAGAACCTGAATGAGCGACAGGGTTCCGCGTTCTGGCAGGGGCACGGGACCGACCCGTCCGAAATCTCCGATCACATACACCGCTTCGAGCCGGTTTGCCTGCAGCACGTCGTACGGCAGCATATCGATGTCATCGCCGGGATCGAGTACCTCGCCAGCTTGGCCGAGCGTGATCTCGGCGGAGACGATGCGCCCGCTGGCATCGGTGGTTGCGCCCTTCAGCGGTAAAGTCCCTTCCGCGACTCGCCGTGAGAAGCGGATCCGGCGGGCGGCTGATGGATCGAGCCCGCCGGCGCGTGTGAGCGCCTCACTGAGGGTCATGCGTGGGCCCAGAGGCAAAACTCCGGCCACCCGGAACGCGCCTACGATAAAGATGGGAGGCGCCTCCTCGGTGGACATCCGTTGTTGTCCGCGGGCCATTTCCACCAGATTCACCGACATCTGCGGATCGCGTATGTACTGTTTGAGAGTCTGCATTAGCAGCGCCTCGAATTGTTCGAGCGTGAGACCTGCCGCCGCCAGCTTCCCGACGACCGGGAGGAGCAGATTACCCTCGGGATCGATGCGGTAGGGCCGGGCCTGGATTTCCTCCATATCGGCCACCTGAATCACGAGTTGATCCCCCGGACCGAGGAGATACGGGCCGCGTTGCGCCGGGCTGGCCGCGGTATTGCGGGCCACCGCGCCGCCGGATTGGGGTGCACCGGCCTGTACCGCCGGGGCTTGTCCTGGCTGCTGTTGTCCCGGCTGCTGTTGGCCGGCCGGCTGATTCGGGTTGACGGGAGCCTGCCGTTGCTGCGGTGTTCCCTGCTGTGGAGGGGCTTGTCCCCGCAGGCATGGCAAGATCCCTGATAGCAGAAGCACGAACAATCTCTGGTTCACGGGAGTCACCTCTTCGGATTGGCCTGCGCGGGAGATCCCGCCGCCTGATTATCGCCGCACGACATACTGATCACTGCGTTTCTCACCCCCTTCAAGATATTCCGAAGCTACGACGCGGGCCGCAGTGCCGCGGTCCCCGGGCTCGTCTTGAGGGAGTTCGAAGTTCCAACCTCGTTGGAAACCGTGGCATCCACTGAGTCGACCAGGAATACCGGCGGTGTCGCGCCAGCGGCCGTATTGCTGGTAGCGAGCGTCACCGTGACCGTGGCGGTGAACAGCCCGCCAGACGTGACCGGGTTCTGATACCAGACTGCGGCAAGCCCCGAAAGATCGTATCGGATCTCGGTATTGCGGAACTGCGCGCCTGCCACCGGGTTGATCTTGATGACCAGTTCCCGCAGTGCCAGAGTGGTCGAATAGCCAGTTACGCTGATGGCGAGCTGGTTGTTGGAGCCCGCAGGCACGGCTTGGAAACTCAAAAGCACCGGAGCCGCTGGCGGAACCGTCAACCGGAGCGTGGGCGCTGGTGATGGCGTGATGTTCACGGTCTCGCGAACGAAGAACGTTGGTGTGAGGATGAGGTTTCCCGCCACGGTTCCCGTCTGAAAGCGGATGGTGGAAAGTCCGTTGGAGAAGATGGCGTTGCGAGTGCCTGCGGGAATCCGGAACTCGACTACCCGTCCGCCGGTGGCAAACTGCACCGCCGAATCGAGCTGGAAGGCGAACTGCGAAGTCTCGAAGCCCATGGTCAGCAGGCCGCGGAGTTCCACGGGGTAGTTTTCGGCGATGGACAGACCCACGGGCAACTGCTGGCGCGGCTGGACCGTGCCGGCCGGAGTGCCCTCGAACCGGATGGCGGGCAGCGTGGGTTCCTGTTCGCCGGTGCCCTGCAGAAGAAACCGCAGCGTGTCCACGGTCAGGGCCCCGGCGTTGTCGCCGATCGAGGATGGAGTGAACCGGACGTTGAAGCTGAACTGCTGACCCACTTCGATAAGAGCGGGGAGCGCCAACGGAGCTTCCAACCGGAACGAGGCGCCACCGGTGATGCCGATACTGTTGATGGTAGCCACGTCGTTACCCGTGTTGGTGATGGTGAAGGTGGTTTGTGCCGGCGTGCCAATGATACGGTTCGGGAACGTGACCGTGCCCGCGAAGTTGGTATCGGAAACGAGCGGAATCGAGGTGCCATCGGCGGAGGTGAAGCTGAAACTCAATCGCGAGGACGCCGACGTGATCGCTACTTCGAAAATGTCGGCGCCGACCCGGATGCGCGAAAGCGAAGAGCCGCTGGAAGGCGCGGCTACCAGGAGAGTGAAAAAGACCGACTCTCCCGCATTCAGTGTGTAGGGGAATGGCGGAAGGTCGGTAACTCCCAGGCTTCCGGTGGCGATGATGCTGCTGACCACGCCGGGCGCGTTACCACCGTTCTTCACGAAGAATGTGTAGGAGCGGGTGGTTCGAGGCGGTACTTCGAAGCGAATCTGCTCGCCCAAGGTAACCGTTGTCACGTTGTTGTCGGTATCGGCGAAGCTGTAGGTGAACGCGGCGCCGGAGGCGATTGCCTGGACGCGGACCGAAACCGTCGAGTCCGGCAGCCGGATACGTAGCGTTGCCGAAAGTTCGCCGATCTTCTTGGGCGTGTACCGGAGTGCGACGCGGAACTCGCTGGATGGAACCAGTCCGTAAGGAAATAGCGGGAGGCCGAGAATCTGGAGGTCCTCGCCGCCTCCTTCGAGTGTCACGCCGAGCACCCTGCCCGTATTCGAGCCCCGGTTGAAGATCGAGACCTGGAGCAGCGTGGTGTTCGGGATGCGCGTCTCGGGAAACAGGATCGTGCCATTGTCGGCGAGCGGCACGACATTCGCCGTATCGGGAAGGATGTAGGCGAGACCGATTTCGGGAACTCCGCCACTCACGGTGAGGAGTACGGTATTCGTAATATTCTGCGGGGGGATTGTGGACCCCGCTGGTGTCGGAACGATCTCGGTGATGCTCGCGATGGCGGTCGCCGTGGCTCGTGTGCTCGATGCGGGCTGGTATTGGATGGTGAAAGTCACCCGGCCGCCGGCATCGAACGTCACCTGCCCCGAGGGTCTGTCGGAGATGGTGAGCTCGGAGCTTCCCAACAACTCGAGCCCGTCGAGGCGTGCGGTCCGTGTGCCTCGATTGACAATGGTGAAGGTAGCCGTCGCCGTCTGTCCGATGCGGTCGGCGCCAATGAAAAACGCTCCTCCGGGGTTGAGGACCGTCGTGTTGTCTCCCTGTTGGGCGATGATGAAGAAGCTCTGCGCCGATGCCGGAATGGCTGCCGAGGCCAGGAGGAGCAGTGGGAAGATCAGGCGTGAAACACGGCCGGTTGGTGTCATGTTACTCGTCTCCCGCCGGAACGAAGTAAACCGCCGGATCGTTCTGTGTGTCGAGGACGAACAGCGCTTCTCCCTTCCGCCGGCGCGCGTTCAACAGCACCAGCGTGTCGCGCGAAAGCGCGAGGAGGCTCGCGGCGGGCAGATCGGTGGCGATCTCGCGAAGCTGCGTCCGGGACGCGATGTCGTACACTACGATTCGTGGTGACTCCTTGGCCGCCGCGTACAACAGCTTGCCGCCGGCTGGGACGAGAAGAGCCGAGACAGCTTCCGGCACCGGCCAGGCGGGTGCGGCGGATGCGCCGGCTTCGATGAGCATGCCACCGGCCTCGTCCACGGCGAAGAAGTTGTCGCCCGCCGGCGCCACGGCGCCGAGACGCGTGCTTTCGAATACCGCTCGCGCGGTGCCCCCAGCCGCGATGTAGAGCTTCATCGCCGCTTCGGTTGCGGTAATGATCGCTACCTGCGATCCGTCGCGGCTGGCGGCGATCGATTTGACCGTTCCTTCGATGTCGAGAGTGGCCGTTTCGAGGATTGTCACGGCGGTCGAGCCGGCTTCAATACGCTGGAGAGACTTCGATGCAGCGTCGTAAAGAGCGGCTGACTTGCCATCGGCCGCCCAGGACACCGCCGTGTAGGTGGTGAGGACTTCGGATGGCATCCATTCACGAGACACCGTTCCCGCCGAGAGTTGAACGATGACGGTCTGTCCCGCTCTCAGCGCTACGGCCCAGCCACCGCCGGGCGCAGCGAGCGCGTGATCGAGTCCGGAAAGCGCCGCTGGGCCGAGATGGGCCGATCCAGGCACACCGAGGATCGCGCGCAACGAACGTGAGGGAGCGTCGAAGAGATATCCGCTGACGAGCCCGGAGGAGTCGATGCGGGTCTGCGCGTGAAGGCACGCCACGAGGAGAGCGGAGACGAAAAGAGGTCTCATGGTCATCTCGGGCCTCCTACCGTGACACCACCGGGAATGACCGTGATGATGTCACTGTTGCCACCGCCGCTATCGCGCCGCGCCGCCCAAACGCCGATGCCGGCGCCCGCCGCCGCGGCGGCGATCCAGACGAACTTCTTTTTGCCGCTGAAGATTCCGCCCTTCTTTTCCGGACGCGGGAAGGGTTCGAAAAGGCGGTCAGAGTTCGACTGCGGAATCTTAGCGGACGCCTTCAGATTGGCGAATTCCGCTGCCACCTCGATGACATAAGCGCCCAGTTGCGCGGGTTTGAACATGGGGGCAACGGCTTGACCCTGATGGTTGGTGACAATCTCGGCCGTCGAGCCGCCTTTCTCGAAAGGTCCGGCGGCCGCGGGGAGGGTAAAAGTAACCTTCGCGCCTTCGACAACGCGGTCATTCTCGTCGCGAACTTCGACCACCGGGACAGTGATCAATCCGTTCGGAAGATTGTTGATCGAACGGTTGCCCTGCAGCACGAGAATGCGGATGGCCGGTTGAATGACCGCAGGAATTGCAGGCGCCGGACCAGGCTCGGGAGTCTGCGCGGGTGCCTGCGCCCACGCGAACTGCGTGGTCAGGCCGAGGCACAAATAGGCGGCCAGGGACCGGTTTCGCGGGGAAAGAAGGCGGTGCATGCAGGTAATGAATGGCTGTGGCCGATTATAGCATGCAGGGTTTTGAAGGACCCGGTCTGACTCTTGTTTTCAATAGGTTGCCCAACATGTTGGTTATATCGGCTGGACTGCTCTGCGGCTTGATAGTTATTCGGGTGGCGGAATCGATCAGCGGGCCTTCACGGATAACGGAATCTCCATGACGATGTCGATGTCCATCCGTTCGTAGCCACGAGCGGCGGGGAGGAATGTCCATTTGGAGACAGCGGCCAGAACGGCTTCGTTCACGCGCGGGTCGGAGACTCCGTCGTCGATCCGGTGGAGCGAGCGAACGAATCCGTTTTGGTCCACCATGCCCGACAGACGCACCGTTCCCGTGATTGCCGCTCCGGCGCTGGAGGGCGCCGAGACGGGATCGGTGAAGCGGAAGGCGATGGGCGGGTGCAGGTCCTGGCTGATGCGCGCGGCTTTCCGGCGTTCGGCGAACCACAGCATCAGTTCTCCAGTGTAGTGGTCCGGGTTGGGTGCCGGCACGGTGACAAGGTAGATGACGCGGGTGCCGAGCGTACGTTGAACCAAGTCTGGAATGGCATTGAGCCGCACGGGCAGCGAGACGGCGGCCCGGCGGCGTTCGGCTTCGGCTCGCGGCAGCATGATTTGGTTCGGTATCAGAGCCAAGCGGACCGGTTCCGGAGGCTTGGGCATGGTATTGATCTCGAGTCCGGTCTTCCCACGGTCGCCGGAGATGCGAGTCTCGCCTTTTCTCCCCTCAGGTCCGGAGGAGATGCTGCCAGGACGCGAGACTTCGGGGACAGCACCGCTGGTGGCCGGGCGGATGCTGGCTGCCAGTGCCGTCAACTCAGTGGTGGGGCCGGGGAGACCGGGGGGGGGGCCGGAAGTAGGCGTAGTTCCCTGCCCTGCCGCTGGGGGCGGTGAGTTGCCGGGTCCGGTGGCCCCTGTCTGGATCGAGGAGGACGCCGTGCCGGGAATCGCTCCCGGCGCGGTCGCGATGGTGGGTGCATTGAGCACGAGCTTCTGCTGGGAAGCGACAACCGGGGCTCCGGCGGGCGGTGGCGGAACGAACTGTTTGGGTGTTGGCCTTGCGGGTCGGCTGGCACCGAGGTCAATGGCCGAAGGTGCACCGGGCAATGTGGATCGGGCCGTCTCGATCACGGGCGTGTCGAGGGCCAGTTGACGCTGCGCGACCGGGCGGGCCGGCGGCGGAACAAACCGGTCTCGATAGACCGGCAGGGTTTCGTTCGCTGCGTCAACGCGCGGAGTGTCGAGTGCGAGTTGCTGCCTCACGGCGGGAGGCTGGGGAGGCGCGACGAATCGATCGAGGTATACCGGGAGCGCTGCGGCTCGTGCGGCTTGGATGACTGGTTGTGTCAGCAGGAGGGCGTTGGCGCTGGGAGGCGGCGCAGGCGGTGGGACGAAAGCGCGAGTGCCGGGGAGCTGCTGGGACGTGGTAGCGAGGTCAGGCACTGATTCCTGAAACAGTGGCTGCGCGTTCGCCGGCTGCCGGAACGCCGCCATGTTCGGAGTCTCGACATCCTGCGTGACTGTCTTCCTGGAGTCCGGTTGCGCGATCACCTGGTCGGTTTTGGGTGCCCGGGGAACACGGGCGTACAGGGGGCGGTTCGGGTCGACCCGTTCTACTTGGGGCGCGGTCTTTCGGCGGGTGCGGCCGATCGCGAGTTTCGGCAGGG
>CADECY010000255.1 GCA_902825945.1 uncultured Acidobacteriota bacterium | reverse complement strand
TATCCAGGCATCCGGACCGCCTACGTTTATTGGGGTTCGGCGAATGGATACGTTCCGGCGAAGAAAACGGAACTACCGACTAATTGGGCAGCGGGAGTGGCCGCGGCGGATCTCAACGGCGACGGATATCCGGAACTCGTGTTCGCCAATCAGGGTGTCGAGCGCGGCTCCGACGAGATCTCTCCGCCCACTCCCGATGACGCCTTCGTCTATTGGGGCAGCGCTACCGGTTTCGCCGCCGAACGAGTGAGCAAACTCGCGAGCGCGGGTGCGCAGGACGTCGCATCGGGCGATTTCAATAAGGATGGATTCGCCGACCTCGCGTTCGCCGATAGCCGCTCGGGCAAGAATCGCGTCCTCGTATTCCTGGGTCGCGCCAACGGGCCAACTCCCGAACCTTCCTCCATATTGGCGATCACGGCTCCGAACGGGCTCCGTGCCGGGGATGTGAACGGTGACGGTTTTCAGGATCTCGCAGTCACCGTATCGGGGGAAGCTGAATCGATTCGCATTGACGAGAACAAAGGCAGCAGCCCCGGTGGTGGTTTCGCCCATATCTACCTCGGTGGACGCAACGGGCTCGATACCAGCGCACCGATTCGTCTCCCGGCGCGCCAAGCCCGTGGATCCTGGATCGCGGACTTCAATCGCGATGGCTCCGCCGACATCGCGCTCGCCAACAGCGGCGGCGCGAGCATCATCTACTGGGGCGCGTCCGGCAAGTTCGCCTCTGATCGCAAGACCGAGTTGCCCACTTCGGCTGCGAGCGCGGTCTCATCGGCGGACTTCAACAACGACGGATACCTCGATCTCGTCTTCTCGAATTCGCGTGGTGAAGGGACCTACGATGTCGCGTCGGTGATCTACTGGGGCAGCGCGCGCGGATTCGCTCCCTATGTTCGTAGCGAACTGCAGTCGTTCGGCGCGGCCGACGTGAACACCGGCGACCTCAACGGCGACGGGCGTCCGGACGTGCTGATCGTCAATCAGTACAGCGGCAAGGTGGATGGGCGCGTGAACTCGGCGATCTTCTGGGGCAATCCGCATCATCATTACTCGCCGGCGCTGATGACCAAGCTGCCGACCGCGGGCGCCTACGACACGACATCAGCAGACTTCAATCAGGACGGCTTTCCCGACATCGCGATCGCGAACTCCTACATTCCCTCGTCCTACGTCTATTGGGGCGCGAAAGGCGGCTACTCGAGCGCGCGCAGACAGGAGTTGCCGATCGGACGCAAGATCGCGAGCAGCACGGCGGATCTCAACGGAGATGGCTTCCTCGACCTCGTGTTCGTCGGGTCAAAGGTTCGTGTCGTATCGGTTGCGACGATCCTGTGGGGATCGGCCCAGGGGTTCTCCGCCGATCGGAAGCTCGAGCTCGCGCTGAAACCGAAGACTTCTCTTTCGGTCTCGATCGCCGATCTGAATCGCGACGGACATCTCGACCTCGTCTTTCCCGATGGCTATTTCGATGGACTGCAGATCTTCTGGGGAAACGGACGCGACTTCACCGAAGCCCGAAGCTGGCATCGCGACATCACGCCCGGCAACGTGAAGCTAGCCGATCTCGACGGCGATGGTCAGCTCGACTTCCTCTTTCCGGGCGAGTTCGTTTCCGCGACCAAGACGCGCAACGCCAAGACTCGAATCTATCGCGGCGGCAAGGACGGCACGCCGATCCTCGACAGCCCGATCGAACTCCAAGGCTTCCAATCGCTCGAGTGCGCGGTCGCCGATTTCAATCGGGACAGATACCTCGACTTCGCATGTTCGAACTACATGTCGGACTCGACGAGATCGCTTCCAATGTTCATCTTCTGGGGTGCGGCTGATGGCAAGTACAGCGACCGCCGGCGAACCGATCTTCCGGCTGAATCCTCCGCGGGCGTGCAGGCGCTCGACTTCAATCGCGACGGCTACATCGACATCCTGATCCACAACCACATCAAGGACGGCAACCACACGATCAACAGCTACATCTACTGGAACGGTCCGGATGGTTTCGACAAGGATCGCAAGTCCGAGTTGCCGGGATTTGGCCCGCATTTTTCGCAGATGGTGGACGCTGGAAACCTTTACACGCGGAAACTCGAGGAGGAATACGTTTCGGCGCCAGTGGCGGTGCCGGAGGGCACGTCAGCCGCGTTGATCTCGTGGCGTGCGCGTGAGGACCATGGCGCGTGGCTGGCGTTCGAAGTACGGAGCGCGGCGGGGAAGGATGCGTTGAGCAGAGCGACGTGGACGCCGTGCGCACGCGGGCCCGGTGCTTCGGCGCCGGTATCGATCGGTGCCGGTCACCGGTGGATGCAGTATCGCGCGGTGTTCCGCTCGCCCGATGGTGGCGCGTGGCCGGTGTTGCGCGGCGTCGAGGTCGGATGGAAGTAGCCGGGCGTGCTACGCTGTCTTCTCCAGGAACTCCAGCACATGAACATCCTCGATCTCATCCTCAACGCACAAGGCGGTGGCGCTGTCCGGCAGTTGGCCAATCAATTCGGTCTCGACGAGGGCACCGCGCAGACAGCGATCTCGGCGCTGTTGCCCGCTCTCGCCGGCGCGGTTCAACAGAATACGCGGCAACAAGGCGGAC
Source organism: uncultured Acidobacteriota bacterium (assembly GCA_902825945.1). Lineage (GTDB taxonomy): Bacteria > Acidobacteriota > Terriglobia > Bryobacterales > Bryobacteraceae > SYLY01. The sequence continues at coordinate 4,310 of CADECY010000255.1, read as the reverse complement.
TCGAGGCGTTGCTCGGCGCCCTCGGCGGCGGTAATCATTCGCGCTACCTCGAGGATCCGTCGGCGCTCGGCGACCCATCCACGGTGAACGATGGTAACGGAATCCTCGGGCACCTGCTCGGGAGCAAGGATGTGAGCCGGCAACTGGCCAGCCACGCCTCCGCCCAAACTGGGCTCGACAGCGGCTTGCTCCGCCAGATGCTTCCGCTGGTTGCCAGCTTGCTGATGGGTGGGTTGAGCCAGCAGGCGAACGCGGGCGGATATCTGGGAGCGCAGGCTAGGCAGGAGCCTCAGGCGGCGGGACTGCTCGGCATGCTGACACCGCTGCTCGATCAGAATCGCGACGGATCGCCGCTCGACGACCTTCTCGGCATGGCGGCACGTTTCCTGACGCGCTAGGATATCAGCAATGATCAGAACTCTCGTCATCGCCGCGGTGGCCGTCGCCGCCGCTCTCGCTCAGAAGCCGGAAAAGGGCTTCAAGGCGCTATTCAACGGCAAGGACCTTGCCGGCTGGACCAAGGCCAAGGAGAACGAAGGTACGTTCTCGGTTCAGGATGGCGCAATCGTGGCCAATGGTCCGCGGTGTCACCTCTACTACACCGGCAGCGGCGCCGACTGGAAGAACTTCGAGTTGAAGGTCGATGTCATGACGGAAGCCAACTCGAACGGGGGCATTTATTTCCACACGGTCTATCAGGAGACCGGCTGGCCGGACAAGGGGTTCGAGGTACAGGTGAACAACACGTTCAACAAGGATCCGCGCAAAACGGCGAGCCTGTACATGGTTCAGGACAATCACGCCTCGGTGGCCGAAGATCGCAAGTGGTTCACCGAGCACATCGTGGTGAAGGACAAGACGGTCACAGTGTTCGTGGACGGCAAGAAGGTCACCGATTGGACGCAGCCCGCCGGATGGGCCGGGCCGAAAAACACGCCGGGCCGCGTGCTGAGCAACGGCACGATCGCCCTGCAAGGGCACGATCCTGGATCGACGGTGCGTTATCGCAATATCCGGATCAAGCCGCTGAAGTAGCCTTCCGCGACCCCCACCCCCTCCCCAAAAGCGTGTCCCCGAAAGAGGGTCGTGGTATAATCGGCTTGACCTTTTTTCGACGCCTCGAGACTGCGTCCATTCAGGCGCTTCTTGATCTCGTTCTCTAGCTCCTCGACTGCGTCAGCCGAGTGGGACCACCCGCTGGCTGCTACTAGAAAAAAGGCAAACGCGTCTGCGTGGCGTTGTTTGTTCTTGGGGTGAAATATGAGAAGAACGTTCTTCGAGACGTTGGAACTGTTGCAATTCGGAGCAATTCGGCAGTTTCTGATCGGAATGGTGTTGGCTGGCGCCGTCATGGTGCCGCTCGTGGTGTACACACTGCTGGAATAGCGCGGTGTCGCCCGTGCCAAGTCTGATTCTGGGAGGGGATCATACGTGGACATGAAGATGCTGGGAGGCCTCGTTGCTGGGGGAGCCGCGCTGGCTGGTCTTGCCGCATATCTGGTGATCGGGAGAAAGCCGGAACCGCCGCTCGAACCCGCTGCGCCGCCGGCGGTGTCGGAGCCAGCAGCGGCCGCGACTCCCGCGCCGGCGCCCGAAGAACCCAAGGCTGCGCCAGCGGTTCCCTTGCCCAAGCTGCCGGGAGGTTCCAGGAAAGCGGTCGCACCGGCGGTGCCGAAATCGGGTGGCGGGCCGACACGCGCTGTATCGAACGCGTCGGCACCCAAACCGAAACCAGCGCCGAAGCCTGCTTATTCAGGGCCGAGGGAGGGCGTGGTGTTGTGGTCCGGCGAGTTGATTAAGGGCGGGCGAATCATCCTCGCGCCCGGCATTGCGGCCGGAGGCACGGTGAGCAACGAGTTTCCTGGCGTTCCGATCGATGTGCGGGTGGATCTGAAAGGCGTATCGATCCTCGAGACGCCCTCGGCGGCGGACGGCTGGAAGCGGGTGGTCCTGCGCAGCGAGACCAAGGGACGAAAAGTCGTATCGATTCACTGGACCGCCAAGGGAGCAAACTGACGAACGCTATTTCAGCATGAGCGCCGCGACACGCGCCTCCCGGGAGCGTGCCCGCGCGACGAGGCGCACTGTCTCCACATGCCGGCCGTCCTTGAAATCGAGCAGCGGATGGGTTCCAGGCGTGAGGATACGTTCGTCGAAGTCGATCACCTGCACTTGCCCGTTGCGGAACATCACTTCGGCGAAGTTGATTTGCACGCGTCCCGTGGTGCGCAGGAAGATCTCGCGCCCCTGTGTGTTGACCGAGAGGTTCGATTCCACCCAGTCCTCATCACGGCGCAACGTTTCAGCGTCTTCCCACTCGAATCGCGCGGGAAGCGTTCGCACGGGCCGGGGGGCCCACACGACAGTGGGTGCGTAGACGATCCGCGCGGGCAGCACCACTGGCCTGCGCACGACAACGGTTGGCAAGGGTCTGCGGACGGGGTGGCCCGCGCCGATCGCGATGTGGACGCGCACAGCGGCCCAAGCCTGCCAAGCCAGCATGGTGCCGATCAGAAGTCGTTTCACTCGGGTTCTCTCCTTCGCCTGGACGAACCCGGTTTCGGCTCGATAGTTTCGCCTACCAACCCATCACGTAGTCGTCTTTCGCCGGACTCACCGCGCCTGCCATCACGCCGGTTTTCGGATCGATCCAGACGATCTTCACCGCGCCCACGCCCGCCGGCTGCTGCGAATAGGGGCGCTGCATCCGTGTGATCTCGACCTTGTGCCCCTTCTTCTCGAGCGCCGCGCGTGTCTTGGCGGCGAGAACCTCGGGCAGGATCAGCTTGTCTCCCGGCGATTGCGGATAGTTCGAACCGTGGAAATTCGCAGTCATCGCCGTGGGTTGCTCGAGCGCGAGTTGCGGATTCATGCCGAACTCGACGATGTTCAGAAACGCCTGCAGCATCGCTTGCGGCTGATTGTCGCCGCCTGGCGTGTTCCAGGCGAGCACGGGCTTGCCATCCTTCAGGGCAAGCGCGGGCGTGATCGTGTGGCGTGGACGCTTACCCGGAACGAGCGCGTTCGGATGCCCGGCCTCGAGACTGAAGTACGGCAACCGATTGTTGAGCACATATCCTCCACCCTCCACCACGACTCCGCTCCCGAAGGTCCCGTTGACGCTGTGCGTCACCGAGACGAGGTTGCCGTAGCGATCGGCGATCGAGAACGACGATGTCTCGCCAGGCATGCCATGTGGCGCGACACCCGGGATCGCTCGATCGGGCCGGACGAGCTTCCGCCGCTCTTCGGCGTAGCGCTTGGAAAGCAGTTTCTCGGTGGGGATCTGCTTGTAGAAGCGCGGATCGGCGATCCAACGATCGCGGTCCGCGAAGGCGAGCTTCAACGTCTCGATCAGTGTGTGAACATATTCAGGCGAGTTGTGGCCCATGCTTTTCAGATCCACCGGTTCGAGCATGTTGAGAGCCTCGAGCATGACGATGCCTTGCGCGTTGGGTGCCGACTGGTAGACGTCGTAGCCCTTGTAGTCCGTGCGGATCGGCGCGCCCTCCTCGGCTTGGTAGAAGGCAAGATCCTCGTAGCGGAGCAGGCCGCCGTTCTTCTCGTAGAAGTCCGCGGTGAGGCGCGCGAGACGTCCCTTGTAGAAGGCATCGGCGCCTTCCTTGGCGATCGTTTCGAGCGAACGTGCCAGATCGGGCTGCGTAAAGATGTCGCCGGGTTGGAACGGCCCGCCGTTGTTCAGCAGCGCCCTGACCGAACCCGGATACGGCTTCAGTTTCGCGATCGACGCGTTGTGATTGGACGCGCACCATTCTGTGAGCGGATGTCCCTTACGCGCCGCTTCGATCGCTTCGGCCATCAGCTCCGGATACTTGCGCGTACCGTACTTGCGCAACGCCAGATCGAAGCCCGCGACAGCGCCGGGCACGGTGTTGGCGAGCATGCCGCTCGACGGGATTCCGCCTTCCTTCTTGTAGCGTTCGATCGTGGCGAGTTTGGGCGCGGGTCCGGTCGCGTTGATGAAGATCACTCGCTTTTCCTTGGCCAGATAGGCCAGGATGAACGCGTCGCCACCGATTCCGGCCTGATGCTGCTCGACCACACCCGTCATATAGAAGATCGCGACGGCCGCATCGAAGGCGTTGCCGCCGCGTTCGAGCACGTGGATTCCGGCGCGGGCCTCCAGCGGATGCTCGGCGGCAACCATTCCGTTGGTGCCGAGGACCATGGTCCGCCAATAGGGATGTTTGACCTCACCCGGATCCTGGGCGGCGGCGGTCAATCCGATGAGGATGGGAAGGATTGCGGCGGTGGAGCGCATGAGGCCGATTGTATCGAGCCGGATGGGT
>CADECY010000254.1 GCA_902825945.1 uncultured Acidobacteriota bacterium | reverse complement strand
GGAAGACAACCGAGCTGAAGATCTGCTCCCGAAGCCTCCACGTATCGCCGTGCATGGCATGGCCGATCCACGCCATCACCGATTGACGGATCTCCTCCTTTTCCACGTCGCCGGATTCCCAGCCGTCGCGGAGGTCCCGCAGTTTGCGGCGGAAGCGGACCACGTTTTCGCGGACCAGGCGCCTGCGGTCCGGGAAGATGCGCCAGCCGAGAAAGGTAATGCCGTCCTGGACCCGGTAGATGCGTGACTTGCCTGGATGAAGGCGCAGGCGCAAGCGGTCGAGTTCGGCCTCGATGCGGACGCGCGCTTCGCGAAGGCGGTCCTTATCCGGATCGAGCAAGACAAGATCATCGACGTATCGCCCATAGGCGGCGGGGCGAAGTCCGCGCTGGATGAAGTGATCCAGCGGATCGAGATAGACGTTGGCGAAGAACTGCGAGGTCTGGTTGCCGAGCGGGATGCCGCGGCGGCGATCGAAGGGCGTGAAGAGATCATCGCCGGGGAAGTACCAGTTGGTGGGCTCCTGCTCGTTGGAGCCCGCGATGATCCGGGATGCGAGATCGAGGGTCTGGCGGCATCCGATCGCGCGCTCCAGTTGGGACTCGAGGATCGAGTGATCGATCGAGGCGAAGTACTTTTTCACGTCGAGGCAAAGAGCGTAGCCGCCCCGGCACGCGGCGCGGGCGATCGTGTCGAGAGCGCGGTGCGATCCGAAACCGGTGCGGCAGGCGAAGCTGAACGGGGAGAAGCGGGGTTCGAAGACAGGCTCGAGGACCTGCGTGAGCGCATGGTGCACGACGCGATCGGCGAAGGGCGCGGCCGAGATGCGGCGGCGCTTGTTTCGAGCGCAAAGGCCGCGAAGGCGCGGCGCCAGAGTGGGAGGAACACGTAGAGGGTTGGGCGCCGGAGCGAGTCCGTTTTGCGCGTGTTCCTCAGTTGAAACGAGCTCGAAGACGCGATAAGGTCCGGGGCGGTAGCTCCCATCGAGCAGGCTCGCCCGGATGCGGGCGAGTCCGCTCTCCTGGTCGCTGAGGAAGGCGGCGACATCGGGCCGGGAACGTTTGCCGCTGGCGGCCCTGCGCAGCGCCTCGATCAGGTTTGCCCACGACGTCAGTTGGGGCCAGAGGGCTTTGGCGCGACGCATGGATCAGGTTGCCGCGCCCGAAGCCGATTTGATCCAGCCGCCGGTCATGCGTCCGATCTCCTCGAGGTGCCCGGAGGCGTGGCCATAGGAATCGACGGTGACGATGTTAAGGTCGCGCGTCATTCGGAGCAGAAAGCGGAGCGTGTTGAGATGGCGCTGCGCGCGCTGCAGCGGCTCGGTCCGCCGCGCGGTGAACGCGGCCTCGACGAGAGCGGTCTGCAGGTCGAGCGTGGTGGCCGTATGCGGTCGCCGAGGGTGAAGCGGTGCGAGCGCGGAAAGCTCTCCACTTTGCGGAGCAGCCAGAGCGCGAGCGTGTATGATTTTTGAACGACGGGTGCGGGTTCCATGGGGCCATGAAGTCGAGATAGGTGGAACTGGCCGAGCTTCGCACGAACGCTACCACGGGACCAGTTCCGGTTGATGTTTGGCCCGATACAGCTTGGGCCGGGACCGGAACCCGGAGGCAGGGCCGCACGCTCGCGCCGGTCACCCGGACACGACTCTGGCAACGCCCGGGTTTGCCGGGCGCCCTGCATCCCACGCACACCGGAACCCTATGTTGTTGTTCCGGTCCGCCGCCCCGTTCCTGTTGCGGTTCGAAGCCCGGAGGTTCCTGGTGTTGTTGTTCCAAGAACCGCCGCGGTTGCGGTTCCGTTCCGCTGATGGGATTACGCTGGGGGTGTGGCGTTGGATTGGGATGTCGGGAAAATTTTTCCGGCGGCTTCGCCGCCGAAGCAAATGAAAAATGAAAAAAAGTAAAGGGAATTCTACTTCCACGCACACCGGAACCCAATGCAGTTGTCCCGGTCCGCCGGCCCGTTCCTGCTACGGACCGAAGCCCGGAGGTACCTGGTGTTGAAGTCCCAAGAACCGCCGCGGACGACGCGCTTCTCGCCGTTCGGCGCACCCTTCGGGTCACGCCTCTCCGCCGTCGCGTAGTACTTCTCACCATACCAATCGCCGGTCCACTCCCATACGTTGCCCAGCATGTCGTACAGGCCGAACCGGTTCGGCGTCTTGAGGCCCACGGCGTGAAAGGCATTCTCGTTCGGGTGTAGCCGGCCGACGTACTTGTCCCAGTCTTTCGTTTCGTTCCAAATCTTCAACGCGTCGATCCGCTCTTTCCCGGAGTTGTCGCCGAACCAGCCGATCTCATTCGCAGCTCCGTATCGCGCGCTCTTGTCGCCGCCACGCGCGGCGTATTCCCACTCCGCCTCGGTCAGCAAACGTCCCCCGGCCCACTCGCAGTAGTTCTTCGAGTCGGTCCAATCCACGTTCACCATTGGCATCGAACCGTTCTTCCACCCTTCGTTGAGTTTGCGGTCCTTGAACGTTGGCTCGCTGGGCATTGACCGCCCGGTCGCTTTGGCGAACTGCCGATACGCATCCACGGTCACCTCGGTCTGCCCGATCCTGAATCCGCGCGTGATCGTCACCTCGCGCGCCGGCTTCTCATCGCCATCGCACTCCGAATCCCCTTCCGAGCACCCCATGCGGAACGTCCCCGGACCGATATAGACATACCGCAGGCCATCCTTCGGATTCACGGTCACATCGCCTGTCTGCGGCTCCGTCGAAATCGCAACCGGGGGCTTCGGAGTCTCCACGATCCGAGCCGCCACCTTGCTGAGCACCAACTGGTCCGCCTGGTAGCCATTGACTTCGGCGAATGGCAGTTGCTTGCCGCGTGGACCCACCTCCATGGCCACTCGCTTTGGGACGCGGTCCTGCAGGTAACGGACCAACGTCCCGAGCGTCACTTCGCCCCGTTCGTTTGCGGCCTTGCCGGTCAGCGCTTCTTCGACAGCGGACGAAAAATAGCCGCGCCCTTTCTCGAGATCCTCCCAGGCACGTTCGCCGATCTTGGTGGCGAAAACCGTGGCGAATGCCTGGACTTCCCGATTTCTGACATCGAATCGAAAGTCGGACCGATACGACTCGGTGAGGCGGTTCGGCTCGTCCGTTCGCCCGCCGGGAGAATTGCGGCAAGCATCGAGGAGCACGAGCACCTGTTGAATGCCGCGGCTCTCGATGCGCTTTCGAACGTAGTCGACACTCACCGAAAGCTGCTCGAGGACGGCAGGGTCTGCGTCGAGGTGCGCATCCAGCGGCAGGAGGAAGGCTCGCCTCTGCTCGTCGGCCCCGTGTCCGGAAAATGCGAAAAGGAGCAAGCCGTCCTTTGGCACCAGCGGGAGAACGTTCGCAAGCCGCTGAATGATGTTGGCGCGGGTCGGCCTGCGGCCCTCGGGTTCGCCGGTCGCCAGGACTACGATGTTGTCAGGCGGGAAGCCGGCATGGCTCACGAGCACCTTGGCGAGTCCCCTGGCGTCGTTGGCGGCGCCGTGGAGTCTGGTGATCGAGCGATCCTCGTACTCGTCCACTCCGATCAAGATGGCGTAGCGCTTCTCCTGGGAGGGCAAGGAAGCGATGCCTTCCGCCGGAGCGACGGTCAGGCTCCTTTGCGCGAATAGGCAGGAAGCGGCAAGAAGGATGAGCAGAGATTTCACAAGCGTCACCTGTCAACGATATCGAAAATTTTTCCGGCGGCTTCGCCGCCGAGCAAATGAAAATGAAAAAAAGTAAAGGGAAGTCTGGTGAGCAGGCCCGGGGGATTTCCCCTCGAGCCCCTCTCAGAACCGTACGTGAACGTCTCCGTTCATACGGCTCCCGCCCTGGAACCGCGCCTTTCGGTACGGCTTTGCCTCACTCAACGGCTCCTCCCATCTCTGGTTGTTCCGCCGCTGTGCCGCGTCTCCGTACTTTCCTCCTCATGGTTTTCCCACTTGGACTTTTCCGTTTTCACCGCGCTCACAGCCTCCCACGTTCCACTGAATCGCCTCTCGACAAGATCAGGCCTCTAAATGCCGGGCGCCACTCCGTCCGCATACAGGCTTCGCCGGAGTTGATCCCGAGGCTGGGAATCCCCGCGGTTTTGACGCCGTCCCTGCGCTTTCGACACGTCATCGGATGGTTCACTTTCGTTCCTCTTCTTGTCAGTCACCTGACCTGATTCTTATCAGGCCTTTTCCTTCTGCGCTCACGACCATGGCTTTTGTCCACAGCCGCCAGAGGTGGTTTGGTACCTGCTCCTGCAAGCCGGTCCCGAGGGGCCTACCCTCATCGATTCAGCAGCTATTCGCTGCACGGGCCGGTTGACCCGCTAGCGCCTCGTGGCGCACACTCCCAAGCACACCGGAACCCGAAAAAGCTGCTCCGGACCGACGCCCCCCTCCTGTTACGGTAGGAGGCCCGGGCGATCGTAGAGTAGTTGTCCCACGAACCGCCGCGGACGACGCGATTCTCGCCGTTCGGCGGACCTTTCGGGTCACGCCTCTCCGCCGTCGCATAGTATTTGTCGCCATACCAATCGGCGGTCCACTCCCATACGTTGCCCAGCATGTCGTACAGGCCGAACCGGTTCGGCGTCTTCAGCCCCACTGCGTGAAACGTGTTCCCATTCTCGAAGAGTTTGTCTCTGTATTTCCCAGAGTCGGCATTCCAAATCTTCAACGCGTCGATCCGCTCTTTCCCGGCGTTGTCCCCGAACCAGCCGATCTCATCCGGCGCTCCGTTCCGCGCGCTCTTGTCGCCGCCACGCGCGGCGTATTCCCATTCCGCCTCCGTCAACAAACGTCCCCCGGCCCACTCGCAGTAGTTCTTCGAGTCGTTCCAATCCACGCTCACCATCGGCATCGAACCGTTCTGCCAACCTTCGTTGAGTTTGCGGTCCTTGAACACGGGTTCGCCGGGCATTGACCGCCCGGTCGCCTTGGCGAACCGCCGATACGCATCCACCGTCACCTCGGTCTGCCCGATCCTGAATCCGCGCGTGATCGTCACCTCGCGCGCCGGCTTCTCATCGCCATCGCATTCGGAATCCCCCTCGGAACAACCCATCCGGAACGTCCCCGGACCGATATAGACATACCGCAGCCCGTCCTTCGGGTTCACCGTCACATCGCCAGTCTGCGGCTCCGTCGAAATCGCTGGCGGACGCGCCGCGCCGTCGCGGAACGCAAACCGTCCGATCAAGCCCGTGGTCGAGAACGGACGCTGCCCGTTCTTCGACTCGGCGTACACCCGCTGCCGCACCTCGTTGAACACATCGTCGATGCTCAGCCCCGGCTGCGCCAGTACCGTTTTCAGATGCTTGGTGAAGAGCCCGTTCCGCTCGTTCGGATTGTCATCGGCCAACTGCCCCGGCGCGGCGGCGAACGCCACGTACGCCCCTTCCGCCGAAAGCGCCGCGAGGCCTCCGCCTTCGTTCCGCCAGGTCCGATACGGATTGTTCCGGCACGCGTCCAGGATCACGATGCTCACCGCCGCCCCGCGCGACTTGAAGCCCTCGAGCACTTCGTTGGCGTTCAGCGCCCGCGTCTTCACTTGGAATTCGGCCCGCGCGTTGAAGTCCACCGGGAGCAGGTAGTTCTGCCCGGAGATCTCGAGTCCATGGCCCGAGAAGTAGAACAGTCCGGTGTCGCCCGGCTGCAAGCGGTTGATGAAGTCGAGCACGGAGTCATCCATCGCCTCCTTGCCGAGGTTGGTCTTCAGGATCACCTGGAACCCGGTCGATTCGAGCACCCGCGACAGATCCGTCGCGTCATTCTCCGGATTCACCAGCGGCTGCTTGGTGTAGGTGCGATTGCCGATGACGAGCGCGATGCGGCGCCCGGTTCCGGGTCCGGTGGGGCGCACGTTGCGGTCCTGTGCGCTACCAGCCAGGATGGAGAGAAGGGCAAGTGAGATGATTTGCGCGAACATGGTGCCTCCTAACCCCACGCACACCGGAACCCAATGAAGTAGAACCGGTCCGCCGGCCCGTACCTGCTACGGAGCGACGCCCGGAGGAACCTGGTGAAGTCGCTCCAAGAACCGCCGCGGATGACGCGCGCCTCGCCGTTCGGCGGACCCTTCGGATCACGCCTCTCCGCCGTCGCATAGTATTTCTCGCCATACCAATCAGCGGTCCACTCCCATACGTTCCCCAGCATGTCATACAGGCCGAACCGATTCGGCGTCTTCAGACCCACGGCGTGGAACGTATTCTCATTCTCGTTCAGCTTGTCGACATATTTCCCAGGGTCGGCATTCCACAGTTTCAGCGCGTCGATCCGCTTCTTGCCGGCGTTGTCCCCGAACCAGCCGCTCTCATCCGCGGCTCCATACCGCGCACTCTTGTCGCCGCCGCGCGCCGCGTACTCCCACTCCGCCTCGGACGGCAGCCGCCCTCCGGCCCACTCGCAGTAGTTCTTGGCATCATTCCAATCCACGTTCACCATCGGCATCGACCCGTTCTTCCAGCCCTCGTTCAGCTTGCGGCCGCGATAGTCCGGCTCGCTGGGCATCGACCGCCCCGTCGCCTTCGCGAAGTGCTGATAGGCATCCACCGTCACCTCGGTCTGCCCGATCTTGAACCCGCGCGTGATTGTCACCTCTCGTGCTGGTTTCTCTCTGTCAAGGCACTCCGAATCCCCCTCCGAACAACCCATCCGGAACGTCCCCGGACCGACATACACATACCGCAGCTCATCCTTTGGATTCAGTGTCACATCGCCGGTCTGCGGCTCCGTCGAAATCGCGACCGGCGGACGCGCAGCGCCCTCCCGGAACGCGAACCGTCCGATCAAGCCCGTGGTCGAAAATGGACGCTGCCCATTCTTCGACTCAGCGTACACCCGCTGCCGCACCTCGTTGAACACATCATCGATGCTCAGCCCCGGCTGGGCCAGCATCGTCTTCAGATGCTTGGTGAACAGCCCATTCCGCTCCCGCGGATTGTCGTCGGCCACCT
>CADECY010000253.1 GCA_902825945.1 uncultured Acidobacteriota bacterium | reverse complement strand
TCGAGCAAGGCCAGCATCACCGCGTCCTGCGTCAGGCCACGCGCATTCCGCTGCGGACTCCGTTCGCCGAAATCGTCGCGCGCCTCGATCGCATCGTGAAATCGCCGGACTTCGCCGGACGCACCACGATCGTCGCCGACGCAACCGAACTCGGCGCCCCGGTCATCGAGATGCTCCGCGCCGCTCGAATTCAGGCTGCGCTCATCCCGGTCGTCATCACGGGAGGAGTCAATGCGAGCCAGTCGAACGGCGCTTGGCACGTCCCGAAAAAGGACCTCGTCACCGCGCTCTATCTGATGTTCGAGTCGTCGAATCTCCGGGTCCCGAGAGGCCTGCCCGGCTATCGCGAACTCGAGGAGGAACTCCTCCACTTCGGCACCCCGCGAACCGATGTCCATGACGACCTGGTGATGGCGCTCGCCTTGGCCGCTTGGCACACGCGGCCGAGAAGCAAAGTGGGCGAGCGAAACGACGGCAGATTGGTCTGACGAAACGGGGACAACGAACGGGACAACGATCTTGTCCCAGGCAATGCTTCAATCGAATCAAGAACATCGGGTGAATTGGGCGCAGAATTTTTCGTCTCGCTTTGTCCCAAACGATATTTGACATCACGAATAACAAAAACGTCGAGGAAGGACGGCAAGCGTCTGGCGAGCTAATTCGCCAGAGCTCCAGTCCGGTTCGCGACAACCAAACGCATGGGCCCCGGCAACTGCTCCTCTCCATTGCGATCGCGCGATCGCAATCGCGGCAAGTCCGCCCGCCGGATCCCACACTCGGGGATGGGATCGTCAAACCCGCGGGATTGACGATCAACGCCATGGAAAGCAGGCCAAGAGCACAAAGGGCCGCGGAGCCGCGGCGCCAATAGGCGAGGTACACTCACATGGCCGGGCGCCGTAACAAGTCCGCCGTGCGCGTGAGAAGCTACTGGGCAGGATAGCCGCCAAGGCGTGACCGGTCAGCTAACCGTCGGCGAGCTTCTTACCCTTCTCGAAAATGTCGGCGGCTTCGTCGGCCAAGCGCTTGCCACGCTCGAACAGTTCTCGGCCACGGTCGGCCAGATCACGCCCACGCTCGTCAAGCAGGTCGCGGCTCTCTTCGGCCCTTCGGCGGATGTAACGGCGAGTGGCCTCGCCTGATTGCGGCGCGAAGAGCAGCGCGAGCGACGCTCCGATCGCGGCTCCGGCGACAAACCAAACGACGCCCGAATTATCACGGTCTTCCATATCCACGATTGTACTCTTTCGCTGGACCGGTGCCAGGGTGTATTCTCGGGTTGGAGGTGACGTGATGGAAGACGGAACCACCGACCTCGATCTGGTCGCGGTATTTCAGGCAAACGGAACATCGGGCGAAATGGCCGCGATGGGAGTGAGTACGGTTCTCGACGCCAGCGGCATCGAGAACTTCGTGAGCGGCTCCTCGCAGATGCCGAACCTGCCCTACACCGTCATGGTGGCGCGCGATCATGAGGAACGCGCTTTGGCGGTCATCGCTGACGCCGAACTGGCCGGTCCCGCCGCCGCTGACGAGGCGGAAAAAGCCTTCGAGGCAGAAGCGGCAGGGTCGCTCTAGCGGATGACGGCGGCGATTCCAGAACTCGCCAGTCATGGCGGCGATGTGGTGCAGGTGCTCTTCGGAGCTGTCGTGATATTGCTCGCCGCCAAACTCGGCGGCGAACTGATGGAACGCCTCGGACAACCTGCCGTGCTCGGCGAACTGGGCGCCGGAATTCTGCTCGGAAACCTCGCGATCGCGGGCATCGGATGGTTCGAGCCGATCCGCCATAGCAGCGGACTACAGCTCATGGCCGAGATCGGCGTCGTGTTGCTGCTGTTCGAGGTCGGCCTCGAGTCGCACCTCGATCAGTTGCTCGCCGTCGGCTGGTCCGCCGCGCTCGTCGCCAATATTGGCGTGATCGCCCCGTTCGTCATGGGATACGCGGTATCTGCGTTTTTCATGCCCGGCTCGGCTTGGTACGTGCATCTGTTCGCCGGCGCGACTCTGACCGCGACGAGCGTCGGCATCACGGCGCGCGTGTTGCAGGACTTGAAGCAAATGGCGACCAAGGAAGCCCGTATCATTCTCGGCGCGGCGGTGGTCGACGATGTGCTGGGACTCGTAATCCTCGCGGTCGCCTCGGGTGTGGTGGCCTCGGTTGCCAACGGCGGCGCGGCGGTCCTCGAGTGGATGCCCGTGCTGACGATCATCGCCAAGGCCGCCGCGTTCCTGGTGGGAGCGATCGTCATCGGCCGCCACATCCATATCAACGCGCTCCGTCTCGCCAGGAGCTTCCGTGTCCCAGGTATGACTCTGGTACTGGCGGTCTGCTTTTGCTTCGGACTCGCCGCACTCTCCGGCTGGCTCGGACTGGCGCCGATCGTCGGAGCCTTCGCCGCCGGACTCGTTCTCGAGGACGATGATTATGCCGAGTTCGTCAAACGCGGCGTCCAGCCGATCCACGATCTCGTGCGCCCCCTTTCCACCATCTTCGTGCCCATGTTCTTCGTGATGATGGGTCTCAAGGTGAACCTGCGCGCTTTTGCCTCGATGGAGGTCCTCGGACTCGCCGCGGCGCTGACGGCGGTCGCCGTGATCGGCAAGCAGGCGTGCGCGCTCGGTGTTCTCGATAAGGGCGTATCGAGAATCACGGTGGGCATCGGCATGATTCCGCGAGGCGAGGTCGGACTGATTTTCGCGGGAATGGGCGCATCGCTCACGGTCGCGGGAAAGCCGGTGTTCGATTCGGGGCTCGTGTCGGCAATGATCGTGATGGTCTTTCTCACCACTGTCATGACGCCGCCTTTGTTGAAGTGGGTCTTCCGGCGTACCATAACGTAAAACATGCTGATCCTGCATGCCTCATGGTGCGAAGGCGAGCTGCTGCTGTGGTCCGAGTCTGACGGCAAGGCGAAAAAAGGCGGACGCGCGAAACAAGGCGCATTGCGTTGGGATGGCGGACTGTCCACGCTCGCCGGGGCGATCGAGCCCTGGATCACCACGTTCCGCAAGGTATCCGCGGTGGCTTGGCTGCCGAGCACGCCGAACGGACCTCTCCATTCGAGCCCGCTCTTTGGAGACTCGCCCGCGGGCGATGATGAAGTCGCATTGATTCCGTGGATCGTCACCGCCGCCGCGGCGGACCCGGTGGCACTCGAACCGCTCTTCGCCGAATGCGCCGCCAAGCGCGATTCCGGCGTGAATCTCCTGGCGCCCGGACTGGTCATCGGGGACAGTCTCGCGTTCTGGACCGAGGCCACGCGCTTTGCGTACTCGCTCGTGGCAAGGCAGCAGTTCCTGCCCACGCTCGTCAAGACCGATGAGGGTTACGAGGCCCGTTGGAAGGCCACGCCCACGCGGCAGGACGGTAAGAGTTTCCTAGAGCTCGCCACGGCGATGCCCGGATCCGCGCGCGCGTTGACCGCCACCGCGGACGATCCGCCGGACCGCCCGGCGCGCCTCGTGCTCTCCGCGTTTCTCGATCACGTGGCCGATCGGTTGGTTCGTCAAGCGTCCGCAAAGACCGCGCGAGGCGTTCCCGAATCTCCGCACGACGCCTGGCTTCAGGCGCTCGTCTCAACGGACGCACGAGTGCACGCGGATGCGGCGAAACTGCGCGTGCTCGCCGATCAGCTCCGCGATTGGGAACGGCCCATTCGAACGGAAGCGAGCGCGCCGTACCGGCTGTGTTTCCGCCTCGGCGAGCCGGAGCCCGGGTCGCAATCGGAGGACTGGAACGTAGAGTATCTGCTGCAGGGCTCGGCCGACTTGACGCTCCTGCTGCCCGCCGCGGAAGTGTGGGGCACCAAGCAAAAGAAGAGTGCGGCGGCCAGCGTGGCTCCCGCCGCGCGCGAGCATCTGCTGATGTCGCTCGGGCAAGCCGCGGGAATTTCACCGCGCGTCGAAACCAGCTTGAAGCAGCGCGATCCGGAAGGATTCGCGATGGATGCCGCTGGCGCGCACGAGTTTCTCAGTTCCACCGCGTCCGCGCTCGAGCAGAGCGGCTTCGGCGTCCTGCTACCTTCCTGGTGGACCGGTCGCGGACCCGCGCAACGTCTCTCGGCACGCGCGAGCGTCAAGGGCAAGGGAATGAGCGCGGGACAAGGGCTCACCCTGGCATCGATCGTCGAATTCGACTGGAAGGTCGCGATCGGCGACACCGAACTCACGCTCGCCGAATTGCAGGCGCTGGCCAAGCTCAAGGCTCCGCTCGTGCGGCTGCGCGGGCAGTGGGTGGAGGTGAACGGCGAAGAGATTCGGACCGCGATCGAATATCTCCGCAAGAAGGCTTCCGGCGCGGCCTCGGTCCGCGACGTGATTCGCATGGCGCTTGGCGCGGGAACTCCGGGGCCGCTGTTCGTGTCGGGAGTCGATGCGGAGGGCTGGATCGGCGAACTGCTCGACCACCTGCGTGGGAAACGTTCGTTCTCCGAGATCGATCCGCCGGCCGGGCTCTCGGCCACCTTGCGCGCCTATCAACTGCGCGGATACTCGTGGCTCGAATTCCTCACGCAACTCGGTTTGGGCGCCTGCCTGGCTGATGACATGGGCCTCGGCAAGACGATCCAGACACTTTCGCTGCTGCAGCGCCGCGAAGAGAACGGCGAGAATGGCGGACTTCCCACGCTGCTCGTCTGCCCCACTTCCGTCGTCGGCAACTGGGTGAAGGAAGCCGCCAGGTTCGTCCCCGGATTCCCGGTGATGGTGCATCACGGAACCGGCCGCGCCAAGGGTTCGGCCTTCGCCGCGCAAGCCGCTCAACACCGGCTCGTGATCTCGAGTTACGCGCTGCTGCATCGCGATCTCGAGATGCTGAAGTCCGTCGAATGGGATGGCGTCGTGCTCGATGAAGCGCAGAACATCAAGAACGCGGGCACGCTGCAATCGCAGGCGGCGCGCACGGTTGCTTCGCGGTATCGAATCGCGCTGACGGGAACGCCGGTCGAGAACAACGTGGGCGATCTCTGGTCGCTGTTCGAGTTCCTCAATCCGGGCTGGCTCGGGCCGCAGGCGGAGTTCCGGCGCCGCTACTTCATCCCGATCCAGATGAATCGCGATACCGGCGCCGCCGAGCGTTTGAAGAAACTCACCGGACCGTTCGTGCTGCGGCGGCTCAAGACCGACAAGTCGATCATCTCCGACCTTCCCGAGAAGCTCGAGATGAAGGTCTTCTGCAACCTGACGAAGGAACAGGTCTCGCTTTACAAGGCCGTGGTGAAGGAAGCCGAAGACGCGCTCGAGGGCGTGGATGGGATCGAGCGAAAGGGAATTGTTCTCGCCACGCTCAGCAAGCTGAAACAGGTGTGCAATCACCCGGCGCAGTTTTCGAAAGACGCCGCGGGCGCACTCGCTGGCCGCTCCGGCAAACTGGCGCGTCTTTCGGAGATGCTCGAGGAGGTGCTCTCGGTGGGCGACCGCGCGCTGATCTTCACGCAGTTTTCCGAGATGGGTGAGTTGCTGAAACGGCACTTGCAGGAGACGTTCGGGCGTGAGGTGCTGTTCCTGCATGGCGGCGTTCCCAAGAAGCAGCGCGACGCGATGGTGGAACGGTTCACGAGTGCCAACGGTCCGCCGGTCTTCCTGTTGTCGCTGAAGGCGGGGGGCACGGGCTTGAATCTGGTGAACGCGAATCACGTCTTCCACTTCGACCGCTGGTGGAATCCGGCTGTCGAAAACCAAGCCACCGATCGCGCCTTCCGGATCGGGCAGACGCGCAATGTGCAGGTCCACAAGTTCGTCTGCGCGGGAACGCTCGAGGACAAGATCGACGCGATGATCGAGCGGAAGAAAGACGTGGCCGAAAGCGTGGTGGGAACGGGCGAAGGATGGCTGACCGAGTTGTCGAATGCCGAGCTGCGATCGCTGTTCGCGTTGGGCGCCGAGGCATTGGGAGAATAAACGATCATGGCGAGATGGGGTGAATGGGGCTGGTATCCGAAATCGTCGCCGCGGCGCGCAGAGGGTGGCATCAAAGCCGCCAACAAACGCGGCCAATTCGGCGAGAGCTGGTGGGCGAAGCGTTGGATCGATGTGCTCGAGAGCTTCCATATCGGGTCGCGGTTGACGCGCGGCCGCTCCTACGCGCGACAGGGGCAGGTGCTTTCGGTACTGGTGGACAAAGGGCGCGTGACCTCGAAAGTGCAGGGCTCGCGCCCGAGGCCCTATGAGGTCGAGATCTCGGTGAAGCCGCTTCCGGCCAAAGAGTGGGCGAAGTTCGTTGAGGCGATTTCGAGCCAGGCGATCTTCGCGGCGAAACTGCTGGCGGGCGAGATGCCGCGCGATATCGAGTCGGCGTTCAGGGATCAGGGTCTGTCGCTGTTTCCATCGAGCCTGCGGGATATCGAAACCGATTGCTCGTGTCCGGATTGGTCGAACCCGTGCAAGCATATCGCCGCGGTGTACTATCTGCTCGGCGAGGAGTTCGATCGTGATCCGTTCCTGATCTTCCGTTTACGCGGCATGGGCCGCGACGAGATTGCCGAGGCGCTCGGAAACATCAAGGGTCCGGACGAGCCCGAAGAGAAACTCGAACCGTCACCGCTCGCGGTGGAAGGATTCTGGACCCAGCCGGGCGCGATCACCGGCCGCTTCGAGATGACCGCGCCGGCAATGGACGCGGCGATCGTGCGCCGGCTCGGGCGGTTGCCATTCTGGGCGGGCGAGCCGGAGATGACCGAGGCACTGGCGCCGGTCTACCAAGCGGCGTCGCGGCGGGCGCTATCGTGGTCGAGCGGTGAGGCGAAGTCATAGAGAGATTCGCCGGGGCGAATCGCCGGCAAGCGAAGCGGTATGCCAAAGTGTTGCCGTGGCTCAATGAGGCCGATCGGCGAGAGACGAACTGGTAAGACGGCATCCGCTGGGCTACATGCCTCTACGCTGCGCGACTACACGCGGGCTATCCGCATCCGGCTACGGCTCGGACCTATGGGTTTGCAGCGAGCCACGTTCGTATCTCTTTGGCGATGACTGGCAGTT
>CADECY010000252.1 GCA_902825945.1 uncultured Acidobacteriota bacterium | reverse complement strand
GCATTCCGTCCCCCTATTGCACCGCCACGACCGTAGCCGCGACTCCGCCGATCGTGGCTGTCACAGCAGGCTGCTCCGGCGTTCCGAGGTTGGCACCGAAGCCGGTTCCGTAAAGCGTTACTTGATCGCCGGGCTTCACCGTGGCGGGCGCGGTATCCGTGGCGAAGAAGCGGTCGGACTTGTCGAACATCGCATTCTCGCCCGCGCTCAGGGCGAGACTCTTGCCATCAACCGTGAACAGCGCCGGTGCTTGCGGCTGCAGGTTGATGAACGCGGCCTCGCTTTGCTGATCCTGGAACTTCACACGGACCTCCACCGCTCCCACGGCGTCATCGTCTGGTGTGAGGACATTGAGCTTCGTGGGGCTCACTGCCTCGACATTGGCAGCCTTCCCGTTCACAGTCGCGCTCACGTTGTCGAGCGCGGCGGGAAGTTTGCCCTCCACGATGTCAGCGGCTGTCCACGTGCGCGACGTGGCCGCGAGGTTCTCGCCGTTGATCACGATCCAAGTCCCCGGCGCGATTCCGGCTGTTGGGTTCGCCGCATTGAGGATCCCGCGTTCCGTCGAGATCGAGGGTTTGGGAACCACGGCCGCTGGAGTCAATTGGACCGACCCGGTGTAGACGTGATCGCCGGAGTTGCGTCCGTCTCCGTTGGTGGCGTTGCCCGCGGCGTAGAACGTGATCGATCCGAGATCCGTGGCCGGGGGCGTCCAGTCGACATCGAAGGCTACCGATCCGGTGGTGCCGGAGCGTGTACCGGACGTCGTGTGGGTCGCGAATTGGATCACCGTGCTGCTCGTGCAGGGTGCCTGGCGTCCGTTCTCGCAGGTCACCTTCGTGAAGGTTCCGGTGTTGGCGAACGAGCCGGCTTGGCCGTTCGATGGGTTCGAATCGAGCCGGGCTGAGAGTTGGAATCCCCAACGGCGCGCGGTGGGGTCGGCTACTTCCACTCGGACACGTTGGGTTACGCCAGGCGTGTAGGTTCCGGCGCCTGGCAAGGCAATACTGACCGAGCCGCCTCCCGCGTTCAGGGACGTGCCGCCGTGGCACGCCACGCAGGTTTGATCACCGGGCGCTCCAGTCAAACGAGGGTCGGCGCCATTGATGTCGGCACGGGCGATGATCACGGCGAACAGGATGCAAGAATAGAGGAACGATTTCGGCATTGTCATGTCCGGTGTGACGCGGCCCGTACGTTCAGCGTTGGTAAAGGCCCGTTAGGATTCCGCCAAGAATGTAAAGTCTGGCAAAGGAGCACGGATGAATCGCGGCCAATTCCCCGTCTCCGGCCTCGCCGGTTGGCGCGCGGCGTCCCAACACTTCGTATCGATCCTCACCGGCAACGACGGCGTCTGGACACTCGGATGCCATGGCAACCACGACATCCGCACGCCCCAAATCGAAGAGTTCGCCTGGCAAGGCAGGCTGTTCATGCGGGTACACGCCAGCAACGTGGTCTGCTCGCCCACCTGCGAGAGTCTGCACGCCGACTCATTCCCCAGCACCATGCGTCCGCACGTATCGAGGGCGAGTTCGGAATTTCGCGGAAAGCGTCGCGAACTGCACGGGGTAGGATCTCGGGGCGCGCGGCCGCTGTGTCGGCGAGCGCGATCCGGCAACTTCCGGCTGAGACCGCGTCGAGCCATACATCCTTGGCGGCGGAGGACTCGTTCGGTGTAGGAACGAGCGAATGCCGTCTGGCTCGAACTCCGAGGTTGGCTACCAGCTCCGCGCGGCGTTCGGCGTGCAGCGCTGGAGCACCGGGAATTGGTATGCGCGGCCTGAAGTGCTCTTGCAGCAGGCTCGCGAAAGGCGCTCTGGCGGCGTGGTGGAGCCGGGTTTGTTCGGCGCGATCGTGTCGGTCGGCATTGAATATCGCCTGGAAGGTCCGCCGGGTCCTTGAGGCAAGCGAAATCTGTAGGGGTCCTTTTCGCGCGCTGATCTGTTCTGCGAGGACGCTTTCACGAGCAGTTCGCCGCTGCATTGTTCCGGCGGTTCCTGCCCGGAGGCGCCGAGCGCAGGCGTTCGAGGCCTCCGAGGCTGTTCTTGAAAGGCCTGAAGGCGCTGTCTCAAAGGTGGGTCGCGCGCTGATGGTGCGCGCCTTGGCTCACGCGTGGATCGGCTCCGCGTACAACAAATCGCCCGACCGTCCATCGAAATACTGAATCACGACATGCGGCTTCGGATACGCCGCCCGGCGCACTTTCCCATCCTCCTTCGGACTCTCGAACACGTTGTTGATCTGCGCGATCGCATAGATCGGCCACCGCCGCATTTTCACTGGAGTGTCGTTGCGAATGTAGCTCGACCAGCGGATGTCGCACTCGCGTCCGCGCGAATTGAACCGGCCGTTCAGCGGCCGGCTGCCCTCGCTCACGGCGGGATGGTTCTGCGAGTTGTGCGGTCCGGCGGCGCATTCCCACACGCGATCGGTCACCTTGATCACCCAGCTATTGTGCAGATCGCCCGTCATCACGATCACGGGCTTCTTCAGTCCATCCCAGAACTTGAGGAGCTCCTCGCGCTCGTGCAGGAACGCAGTCCACGCATCATCCTTGCCCTTGATCGGATCGGTCGATCCGGGCGAGCCCACGTGCGGAATCATCAGATTGACGGTCGAGGCGAGGAAGAAGAAATCCACGCTGCTTGCCGCCATTGAGGCCTTCAGCCAGTCGTGCTGCTTCTTGCCGAGCATGTAGAGGCCGGGCTTCTCCGGATGTTCCATGTCGTGCATGTCGCGCTCGCCGCGAGTGTCGAGCAGGTACACTTCAGCGTTGCCCGGCGCGGAACTTGCCGTAGTTGTGGCGGCCGATCGAGTACGTACATTTGCCGTTCTGAACGGGCTTCGGCGAGATCCGCAGCCGGTGAGGGTCTTGGGCGCCCTCGATCTTGTAGATGCCGGCGTTCGGGTCGCACGGAATCTTCTGGTTCGGGAGCACGCCCGCCAACTGTCCGCCCCATAGCACGTGGAGGTTCGACAACTCGCCGAGATCCATCTTGGAGAAGTCGACGGACGGATCGTACAGGGTGTCGCTTCCGCCGCGCACGAAATGTCCTGGCGCGGTGGCGCGAAGCCGCAAGCCCGGAAAGTCATGCTTCGCGTGCATCTCCAACACGCGGAACTATTTGCGGTAACTCTCCACGGCCGCTAGGTCCTTTCGCTCTCCAGGCATACGGATCTTTACAAATTCTTTGCACTTTGCGTGTTTCCAAACGCCGGGTTCGAGCGTCTGTATCAGCCTTGGGCCAGAGCGCATGACCGGCGCGATCGAAAAACGAAAAAAGATTGATCTGGTCGCGCCCTGTTTCACGCATTAGATGAAGGAAGGGGAACGGACAACCGATCCGGACCCGTGAGAAAGAGGAGTCAAACCATGACGAACGTAGAGATGCAGAACCTCCGAAACAAGCTGGATGCGCGGCGGCGGGATCTTCTGGCGGTCCTCGACAACCGTGAAGATCTCTACATCGAGCGCCAGGCCGATTCGATCGACGAGATTGTCGAAGCATCGAGCCGCGACTTCGCGGTGATGCGGATCAACCGCAACGCGCGTTCCCTGCGTGATATCGAAGCCGCCATCGATCGGGTCGATGATGGCACATACGGGATGTGCGGCGATTGCGAGGAGCCGATCAGCCCCCGGCGGCTGGCCGCGATTCCCTGGGCGACGCTGTGCGTCCGCTGCCAGGAGAACGCCGACCGCCGTGGCGAGCACCAGCACGGTCACACGCCCTTCGAGGACGACGTGCTGATGGCGGCGTAACAGCCGGATCGCGCGGGAAACCAGGGCGGGCTGGACGCGAGTCCGTCCGCCCTTCGTGTGTGCGGCGGCGCTGTGGCACGCTCGAATCGCGGAGCTCATGCGTCGACTCTGAAGCTGCTGGGAGCGCGTTGCGCCCACGCCGACACCGGTTTCGCTTTCTCCAGCACGCACCGCCGCCAACGGCAGCGCTACTTCGACAGACTCGGACCGCCATGGGGAGGTCGAGGAAACTCCGCGGTCCCGCTTGCTCCGCGGCACCGCCGCGTTAAGGCGCGGCGTGCCCGGCCACCGTTGTTCGGCTCCCAGTCGCGCCGCCTCGCGCCAGAACTACTCAGGCAGTCGTTGTCTCCACACTCCTTGCTGCCTTTGCCACGCCTCCAGCCGCAGCCCCAACTCGCTCACTTCTCGCGGCACTTCCATCGCGGTTCGGAACCTCCGGCCTCGACGATATCAACCGAACCGGGCGCCTTCATCATCGGCGTTTTCTCACGACACGCGCGCCTTCGCCGCCCGCTCCAGTGCCCTTTGGTGGAACCGGGAAGGATCTCAGCAGCGCTATCGACGCTCCCGCGAGATCCTCCTGTTGGCCGACACCGGCGGATCCGGCCCCTTCATTCATTGCAGCTAAGGCTTTCGCAGGAATCCGCGAATGACACTCTGGTCATCGATGACGCGGCCGACAACAGCATTGTTCGCATCGTTGAACACGGGGTACGTGCCTTGTCCGACGCCACTGCCGCCGCCTGGAGCATCGAACGCGACCAGGCTTCCGGGCAGACCAGGAACCCGTGCGCTACGGTGTTGCCATCCACATAGAAACCGGTGATGAGGCCGGACGTACCTATATTCGCCGGCACGGTGCGAACCGCTCAGGGGTAGTCGAATGTGGTGATGAGGCCCTCGGGGCTGCGCACGTAGCCATGCGTCCCGGCCGGGTCCTGGTAGAAGCCAGCGATCACGCTGCGCGGGGTGATGCCGACGGTGAATGTACTCGCCCGCGCGGACACATCGATCTGGGTCAGCACGCCGGCGGCGGTGCGTACATATCCGTGGTTGATAGAGTTGGCGTCAAAAAAGCCTCCAACAAGATCGCCCGCCGGATTCAGTGCATCCACGCTGGCGCTAAACGTACTGAGGGCGCCGGGCGCATCGAAGGTGGTGAAGTTGCCGGGGGTTCCGATGAACCCATGCGCCACGCCGGTGTTGTCCACGTAGTATCCGCCGACCGTCCCGGCCTCATTCACGTCTTGAGCCCACGTTCCCTGGTTGAAGTGCTGTCCCGCACCGGGCAGGTCAAACGTGGTGAATGCGCCCTGGCGTGAGCGTAGAAAGCCGTGCGATACTCCGCTCCCGTCAACGGAGCGGCCGGAGATCGTGCCGCCGGGATTGAAGCTGCTGACGACCGTGGATGGGGCGCCAGGCACGTCGAACGTGGTGAATCCTCCGTTTCTTTCACGGATGAAGCCGTGCGACTTCCCGCTCGAGTCGGTCCAGTTCCCGATTACTTCGCCGCCGGGAAGTATGCCGTTCGGTGAAGTAGCCACAGCGTTGGGAACTTCGAAGACGATAATTTCCTGCCCCTTTGCCACCGCAGCCAGCGTGAGGCACAGGCATGCAACCGTGATTGGTCTTGTCATCGTGATTTCTCCTTGTTATGCAGCGCGTGTTGCGCGTGCTCGTCCAGTACGTGCAATTGGGAGAAAAGAGGGGCCAAACTGTCTTTGGAGCCGGAGCGCTTATTTTCGCGCGCGGCTGCGAAAGTCCTCGAACCAGTTGTGGACAACATGGATCGATAGCGGCTGTTCGCCGCCCGGCCGGTCCAGGATGACGAACCGTTTGCCGTCGGCGGAGACATCGTACTGCGGGTTCGGGTTTACCGTCGTGCCCTGGATCGCACGGAGGTACCGTTTTTCGAACAGCCGCACCGGAGTTCCGGCGGAAAAGCCTGGCCGCGTCGTCGCGCTCACAGCCATGAGGCTGGTATGCGCCACGTAGAAGATCTCCTTACCGTCACGCCTCCATCGCGGCGCGGTCCCTCCCCGGGTCGAGACCTGGTACTTCTTTGCTCCGTTCGGAAAATCGCGAACATAAACTTCGTAACTGCCCGATTCGTCGGACGCATACGCCACAAAACGGCCGTCCGGCGAGAACCTTGCGGCCGCCTCGTTGAAAGCGCTCTTCACGAAAACCACTGGATCGCCGACGCTTCCGTTGTCGCGGCGTTCGCGCCACAGCAGGTCGGCCTTCGTCCCGGGCGTGAGCGCCGTGTACAGCAGAAATTTCCGTCCGGTGACTAGGCCGAAGTCACCTGCGGGAACCGTGTACTCATCAGTCCCTCTGCTTGGCCGGTCCCGCCAGCGGGTTTGGAGACGACGTCGAAGATCCGGTTGTGGACGGACGCATACGTGATCCGGTCGCCCCGTGGGGTCCAGGTCCCAATCGCCTCGAAGGCCGCGTCGGACGTCAACCGCGTCTTGCCTCCCCGCTCCAGGTCGTACACCCACAGGTCGGGATCGCCCTCCTCAACCTCGACCGCCAGTTTGCGGCCGTCGGGTGATAGCGTTGGGCTGTTCTGCCGCTGAAGTTCTCCGACTCTGTCGGCGCTTTCGCCCGCCCGATCCACCATCACCAGTTGATGCCGGTCCGAAGCGATATCGCTGTAAACCAGAGTGCCGGTCTGTGAAACGGCGGGAGAGGCGCCGTGCTGGGCGACTGGGAATGGTTGGCCCGCCGGCGTTGAAGCTGCGTACGGCGTTGAAAGGCGCAACCCGAGCCGCCCGTTTCAGCGCGAGATAGCGATTAACTTCCTGCCCGAATCCATGGCGCGCGATCCGGAACGCCTCGCATGGAGATCCAAAGAAGCGCACAGGCCGCGAAGGCGCGGCGCCAAATGTCCAGGAACACGCCGCTGGCCGGGTGCCGAAGCGAGTCCGTTGTGCGCGAGTTCTCAAAAGTGAGGGTCGCCCAAAGAACGTAGAGTCCGCCGCGTTTGTTCGGTGTGATCGTGTCGATCGGGATGGGATATCGCTGGTAGGTCCGAGCGGACTCATCACCTCTTCGTGGCGTGACGCCGCTATGCGTGGATCGGCTCCGCGTACAACAAATCCCCCGTCCGCCCGTCGAAATACTGGATCACGACATGCGGCTTCGGATACGCCGCCCAGCGCATCTTCCCGTCTTCCTTCGGACTCTCGAACACGTTGTTGATCTGCGCGATCGCATAGATCGGCCACC
>CADECY010000251.1 GCA_902825945.1 uncultured Acidobacteriota bacterium | reverse complement strand
CGCGAAGAGGGTATGGCAGCCGCGATCCGGAGCTACCTGGAGTCCGCCTACCCGAAGCTTGCGAAAGACTCGTCGATCAACCGGATCGTGACGCTGGGAAGGGCTGACGAGATCCTGAAGCGTCTATACCGGGCCAAGTCCGAGGCTGCGGCCCGGGAGATTCTGCGAGGGCGCTGAGCGGCCGCGCCCGTATCGTCAGGCTGGGAGTTCGACCGAGCGCGCCGACAGCACCGCGGCGTGAGTTTTGAGTTCGGCCAGAACCCCATCGGAGACCGGATCGTCGGTTTCGACAACCGAGATTGCGGTAACCGGAGCTTTGTTCGCGGATTCGTCCCGGCCGAGCGAGAAATTTCCGATATTGATCGAATTGCGGCCGAGCACGGTGCCGACGTGTCCGATAACGCCGGGAACGTCGGTGTTCTTCATGACCGTGAGGTGGCCGGACAGCGTGGCTTCGAGCGGGATTCCATCGACAAGCGTCAAGCGTGGTTTGCCGAAGATCAACGAGCCCTCGACCGCCGTGACACCCTTGGCCGTTTCCAGTTCGACCCGGATCGACTGGTTTCCGCCGCGCTCGTGGCTTTCGGCAACCGACAGGCCGCGCTCCTTGGCGATTGTCCAGGAGTTGACAACATTCGCCTTCTGTTGCAGCGACCGGTTCAGTACGCCCGCGAGGGCGGCGTTCCGCACGAGCTGCGTATTCAATTCGGCGATGCGGCCGCGGTAGGTCAGCGCAAGCTTGGTGGGATTGCCTTCGGCGACATAGGAAGCGAAGATTCCGAGGCGTTCGGCGACTTCGAGCCACGGGCCGACGATCTTGTACTGCTCGGGCGATAGGGACGGCATATTGACCGCGCTGATCGCGACGCCATTGGTCAGGTACTCGATCATCTGCTCGACGATGCGAATGCCGACGATCTCCTGGGCTTCCTCGGTGGAGCCGCCGATGTGAGGCGTGGCGAGCAGGTTTTCGGCCTTCAGGATCGGATCGCCTTCAGCGGGCGGTTCCTTCTCGAAGACGTCGAGAGCTGCCCCGGCCACCTTGCCGGATTCGAGCGCGGCAAGCAACGCCTTGGATTCGATCAATTCGCCGCGCGCACAGTTGACGATCCGCACCCCCTGCTTCATTTTGGCGAAGGCGGCGTCATTCAGCATGCCACGGGTTTCCGGCGTCACACCGACGTGCAGTGAGATGTAGTCCGCCGAAGCGTAGAGCTTGTCGAGATCGGCAAGTTCGACACCGAGGTCGGAAGCGATCACCGGACTCACATAGGGATCGTGCCCGAGAATGCGCATTTCGAAGCCGCGTGCCCGCCGCACCAGTTCACGGCCAATGGCTCCAAGGCCCACGACACCGAGCGTTTTCCCACGTAGTTCGTTGCCGAGAAACCTTTTCTTTTCCCACTTGCCGGACTTGGTCGAGGCGCTCGCCTGAGGTACGCTGCGTGCGAGCGATAGCATGAACGCCATCGTATGTTCGGCGACGGAAACAGCGTTTCCACCGGGCGTATTCATCACGAGCACACCTGCGGCGGTGGCGGCGTCCATGTCGACGTTATCGACGCCGACGCCCGCGCGGCCAATGACGCGCAGCTTCGGAGCCCTGGCGAGTACTTCCTTGTTGACCTTGACCGCGCTGCGCACTACGAGTGCCTCGCAGTCCGCCAAGTGCTGTTCGTATTCCTTGGGATTCGAGACCGTGACCTCGCAACCCGGCGCTTCACGCAGCAGGTTGATCGCGGCTTCGGCGAGAGGTTCGGCGACAAGTACCTTCATGCGGTTCTGGTTCTCCCTCACTCAGGCCTGGATTCCGGCGGCTTCGGCATAGACCCGCTGAACCGCGGCGACACCGGAGCCGAGCTTCACCTTGTGGCCGTTGGCGATGAGGATCAGTTCGAGCGCGGCGATCACGGCGAACATATCGGCGAAATCGAAGTAGCCGAGATGCGCGATGCGGAAAATCTGCCCCTTCATCGTGCCTTGCCCATTGGCGATGATGGCGCCGAAGCGCTGCTTGTAGCCCTTGACGATTGCGCCCGAGTCCATTCCCGCGGGTGCCTTGATGGCGGTGACGGCGGCACCCGGGGAATCCTTGGAGAAAAGCTCGAGGCCGAGTTCGGCGGCGGCGGCCTGCGTGGCCTTGGCGAGAAGCTGGGCGTTTTCGATCAGTTTGTCGGGGCCGATCGACTTGATGTACTCGAGAGCCTTGGCGAGAGCGAGCATGAGCGAAGTGGCGGGGGTCCAGCTCGATTCGCCCGCGGCCGCGTTCTTGGCCTCTTTCTTGAGGTTGAAGTAGTACTTGGGCAAGTCCGAGGCGTCGGCGCGCTTCCATGCCTTGGGACTGATCGAGAGGAAGGCGAGTCCGGGCGGGATCATGAATGCCTTCTGTGATCCGCCGATCAGCACGTCGATTCCCCACTCTTCGATCTTCAGGGGCTGCGTTCCGATGCCCGTGATTCCATCGACCACCCGGATCGCATCGGTGGCGGCGACGGCCTTGGCGATCGACTCGATGTCGTGGCTGGCGCCAGTGGAAGTTTCCGACGCCTGAATGAAGACACCCTTGGTGCCGGGGTTGGCGGCAAGCGCTTCCTTGACTTGCGCGGGCGTCACCACTTGTCCGTACTCGACGCGCAACACCACCGAGTCGAGCCCGTAGGCCTTGGTGATGCCTTCCCAGCGCTCACCGAACTTGCCGGCGACGCAAACGATGACCTTGTCTCCCTTGGAGAAAAGGTTGGAAACAGAGGCTTCCATGGCGCCCGATCCGGACGCAACCAGCGGCACCACATCGTACGAGGTGCCGAGGACTTCCTTCAAATCAGTGACGCAAGCCTGATATACTTTGCGGAAGTCTTCCGTGCGGTGATGGAGGTCGGAAGCCATCATCGCGTGAAGGGCGGGCGGATAGAGGGGCGTGGGGCCTGGAGTCAGCAGGCGCTGCTTCTTGATATGCATTTGAAATCGATGGATATTGAATGAAAGCGAAAAGGGGGCCGCTACAGATAGAATAGCAGACAGCAATGGCACTACTCGATCGCGTGCAGAAGGACATGGTGGAATCCATGAAGGCGAAGGACGAGTTGCGTCTCAGCGCGACTCGCATGATCAAGACCGCCCTCATGAAGTACAAAGCCGACAACATGAAGGAGGCTGACGAGACCGCCGAGATGCAACTGCTCAACCAGTTGCTCAAGCAGCGGAACGAATCGGCCGAGATGTTCCGCAAGGGCGGCCGGCCCGAACTCGCCGATAAGGAAGAAGCCGAGGCAAGGCTGATCGAAGGCTACATGCCGGCTGGCGCGAGCGCGGCCGAGATCGATTCGGCCATTTCCGCCGCTATCGCCGAGACCGGCATTACATCGCTCAAGCAGATGGGACAGGTGATGAACGCCGTGAAGGCCAAACTCACGGGCAAACGCGTGGACGGCAAGGCGTTGAGTGAACAGGTGAGGTCCAGGCTGAGTTGAGCGTGCCGGCGGAAGCCGCGGAGCTTTACGGTCGGGGGCTCCGGCTGGCCGAGGAAGGAAGCATCCACGAAGCGCTCGTGACGATCGAACGGGCGGTCGAGGTTTACCCCGATTTCGGGCTCGCCTGCAAGACACTCGCCAGGCTTTCGCTCGAAGTGAACGAAGTCCGGGCGTTCCAAAACTGGATGCACGAGGCCTGCCGCATCGATCCGGAGGACGCGGAGCCGTATGTGCTGATGGGCCGGTTGCTGGCGGTCCAGCGCCGGAGCGCGGAGGCGCTGGAGGCCTTCCAGCGCGCATTGTCCCTCGGCGTACCGGACTCGCAGAGGCGCGAGATCGAAGCAATGCTCGCGCCTCTTGAAGCCGATGTAGCGGAAAAGCGCCGCCGCGAGATCGAAGGTTATTGATGCCGGCGAGCATGGCGATACCGGAGAAAACCGGCAGCCACGTCCCTGGCTCCGGAGTGTTGACCATGATGTTCCAGGTATACGGAATTTGCAAGGGCACACTCTGGGTGGGGAGGTTCTGGGTGGCGCGGAGAATCCCGGTGAGCATCCCGTTCGAGTCCCACCCGGTAAGGTCGGGGTAGATAACATTCGTGATGATGCCCGTGGAAGGGGATGGCGAGGAAGCGCTGAATTCGAACGGCCGGAACGGGAGGCCGCCATTCCCGGAGGTATTGGTGGGATCGGTAAATAGCAGACCGCCGTAGCCGCACGGATTGCAGGTGGTACCGGCATAGTCGATCGCCTCCAGGATCGGATCGGCGGTCAACTCCGCGGTGAAGCCGAGAATCCCCTTGTCGCCGAGCACGAGTTCGCCGATCAGACTGCCAGGATTACCTTAGTTATCGATCGTGGCGCTGTAACCACCATTGGTTGCCGAGATCGTCGCCGCGCGCGAGGCAGTGGCGAGGAGGGCAATGGGCAGGAGCAGGTGGAGCATGCGCATGAGCAATAGCCTTTCTGGAAGTTCTGATACTTCCACTCGGGAACATATCACTTCCTCCTGGCCGTTACTAATTTCGAGAGGGCAATGCGAAGCTGCTGGGAAGATCTCGAGCCCGGACCGGAGCGGCACCGCCCGCGCGCGCAGTGGCCAGAACCCGGCGCAATTCGTCAGGCTGAAACGGTTTGGACAGATAGTCGTCCATTCCAGCGGCGATGCAGTTTTCGCGATCGCCCTTCATGGCGTTGGCGGTCAGCGCCACGATCCAGGTGTGACGTGCCGAGCCTTCCATTTCACGAATGCGCCGCGTTGCATCGAATCCGTCCATGACGGGCATCTGGCAAT
The DNA here is from genome assembly GCA_902825945.1 of uncultured Acidobacteriota bacterium. Lineage (GTDB taxonomy): Bacteria > Acidobacteriota > Terriglobia > Bryobacterales > Bryobacteraceae > SYLY01. Next base: position 2,284 of record CADECY010000251.1, on the reverse strand, counting down.
CCATCAGGATCGTGTCATACGTCTTGGCTGTCGTCTTGATGACAGCTTCCTGGCCATGCTCGGCGACATCGACCACGTGGCCGAGTTTCTCGAGGAGTTTGAGAGCGATCTTGCGATTGACCGGGTTGTCCTCGACGAGCAGGACCTGCATCGGTTCCGGCTTGCCGGCTGGCAAAGCACCGTGGTTGCAGGGGGCACCGGGCCGGTATACCTTGACGCCGAACAGCGCCTCCATGAACTGTACGTGCCGCACCGGCCGGGGCAAGCAATCCAGGGTCCCGTTTGCCAGCGTACCGGCGCGCGAAGCGGGCACTCCGAAGGGCATCAGCGCGATCAGGCGGATGTCGCCGAGAGCGGGTGTTGCGTTCAGGCGATCGACCAGTTGCCGGATTCCCGGCGCGGGCAGCGCAACAACGGCCAATTCGAAACGGCCGGGCCCGGGACGAGCTTCCAACAGACGGCCGATCGGGTCCTCGCCATCAGCCAGGCACTCCACGTCGAGATTCCACCCGGCGATGATCGACGCGTGGGCTTCGCAGCTTACCGGATTGTCATCGACCAGGAGCACCCGGCCACCACCGGAGAAAGTGAGTGGAGGTGGCGATTGGATCGCTCCGAAACCAGCACGGATCCAGAACGTCGATCCGTTGCCCGGTTGGCTTTCGATGCCGATTTCACCGCCCATTAACTCGACCAGGCGCTTGGAAATCACCAGTCCGAGCCCGGTGCCACCGAATCGCCGGGTGGTTGAGCTGTCGGCCTGCATGAACGACTGAAACAGCCGGCTCCGCGCCTCCTCGCTCATCCCGATTCCCGTGTCGGAGACTTCGAAGCGAAGACCGGCGCGGGCGCCCTCGCACGCCTCGCTGGCGACGGTAATCGTGACTCCCCCGTTCATCGTGAATTTGACGGCATTTCCGATGAGATTGAGCAGTATCTGGCGCAGCCGGCCGGGGTCGCCCCGCACGAACTGCGGCACCTGAGGCGCGATCACCGAGACCAGAGATATTCCCTTTTCGCTCGCCTTCGGCGCCATCACTTGCACGGTGGATTCAATCAGTTCGGGAAGATCGAACCCGATGTCCTCGAGTGAGATCTTGCCTGCTTCGATCTTCGAGAAGTCGAGTATCTCGTTGAGGAGTGTCAGCAGTGCATTCGCGGAACCGCGAAGCGACAGAACGAGGTCCTTCTGCTCGGAGTCGAGGCCGGTGTCGAGCAACAGATTCGCCATGCCGATCACGCCGTTCATCGGCGTGCGGAGCTCGTGGCTCATGTTGGCGAGAAAGCTGCCCTTCGCCTCGGCGGAAGCCACCGCGTGGTCGCGAGCCAAGCGGAGTTGATCCGCTTGGCCCCGCAGCAGATCCTCTTTCTCGTTCAAGACATCGAACAGCCGGTTGAGGGAGAGCGCGAGGGCGCCGAGTTCGGCGGTCGACACCGCTGGCGCGCGAGCCAGGGAGTCACCGTCCTCTCGCCGCTGGATGGTCTCCTTGATCAGCGAGATCGGACCAAGCAGTCCGCGATTGAGCAGCGCGAGCCCGGCTCCCACCAGGATCAGGGCGATGATACCGCCCTGAACCGACAGCGCGAGCGCTGTGGCCTGGAGCGCCCGTTCGGCCGGCTCACCGTCGATCACCACGACGACCGCACCCCGGCCCAACCGGTTGAACGGGCTTTCGCGGTTGATCAGAAGGGGCGTGGCGTATCCGAAGTGGGACGTAGCCGGTTCACGCCAGCGCTCGCGTGAGACGCCCGCAGCGACCCGCGCGATACGGGCGGCGAGCGCGGCATCGGGAAGCCGGTCAACGGGCAAGCCGATCCAGGCGTTTCGCGAACTGGCGATGACCTCGAGCGGAGATCCGGCGGCCACCAGCACCAGTTTGACGCCGGGATGACCGGCGAGGGAGTTGACGCTGCGGATCAGTTGGGGTGACTTTCCACTGGCCTCGGCGAGATCGTCGATTGCGTCTGCGAGTACCTCCTCGGTACGCTGCACCGACGACAACAGGAGTGGCGCGGTCCGGTAGTAGGCGGCAAAGCCCACGCCTACGGCCGCGGCGGCACCGAGCGCGGCGATCGGCGCAAGGATGCGGCGGCGCAGGCTGGCTGGTGTCTTCATCGCCTCGTCCTCCCAGGCTCCGCGGGAAGGTGCGCGGCCAAGTCCCGGATTCCCCGGGCCTCCGACAACTGACCCACCCTCCGAAGCTCTTGTTCGAGCACCGCGAAGACACGCTCTACTGGCCCGCCTGGGGCTAGGTAGCGTGGCATCTCACGGACTTCGATGAGA
>CADECY010000250.1:3241-7101 GCA_902825945.1 uncultured Acidobacteriota bacterium | reverse complement strand
CTGGCCCAACTGGACCCGCTGGTTCCACGGGATCAACCGGACCGGCTGGCCCGACTGGCGCCGCTTCGACGTTGCCTGGCCCAACTGGACCCGCTGGTTCCACGGGATCAACCGGACCGGCTGGCCCGACTGGCGCCGCTTCGACGTTGCCTGGCCCAACTGGACCCGCTGGTTCCACGGGATCAACCGGACCGGCTGGCCCGACAGGCGCCGCTTCAACGGTGCCCGGCCCCACGGGCTCCACCGGCCCAGCCGGCGCAACCGGCCCCGCCGGACCGTCCGGCGCGGACTCCACCGTGCCCGGCCCCACAGGACCCATTGGCTCCACTGGCCCGGCAGGCCCCACCGGTTCCACCGGTGCCGCATCAACAGTGCCCGGCCCTACGGGCTCCACCGGCCCGATCGGCGCAACCGGCCCCGCCGGACCGTCGGGCGCCGATTCCACGGTTCCCGGTCCCACAGGACCTGCGGGCACGACAGGCCCGGCTGGTGCCACGGGCGCCACGGGAGCGGCATCGACGGTTCCTGGCCCCACGGGCTCCACTGGCCCGGCGGGCTCCACCGGACCCGCTGGCCCGACCGGCGCGGCCTCCACGGTTCCTGGCCCGACCGGCGCGACCGGCTCCGCAGGCCCCGCAGGCCCAACCGGCGCCACGGGCGCAGCCTCCACAGTGCCTGGACCTACCGGGCCCGGTGGCGCGACCGGACCGGCGGGAGCCATTGGACCTGTTGGCCCGACCGGCGCGGCCTCGACGGTTCCCGGGCCGACCGGCCCACAGGGTCCTGTCGGACCCGCCTCCACAATCCCCGGACCTGCCGGACCTCAGGGTTCCATCGGCCCGGCGGGTGCTCAGGGCCCTGCCGGTCCCACCGGTGCGGCCTCTAACATTCCCGGTCCGGCCGGATCCATGGGTCCAGCCGGTTTGCCCGGCGCAACGGGTGCCACCGGCGCCCCTGGCGCGACGGGAGCAACCGGTCCGGCCGGCTTTGGCGGGGGTGAAGGGTGGGTCTACGGGGCGTCAACCGCCTCGGCGCAGCGGACCGCCTGGTATTCGGGACTCAATGGCGAATCCTCCCATCCCGCCGATGGCGACGACGAGCGCCAGTACACGGGCACAACCGTGCCCTACTCCTGTACCCTGCGCAAGATGCAGGTCGCCGCTCGCTACGTAGGCGGTTCGGGCACGGCGGACTTGAGCGTCACCGTTCATCGAAACGGCGCCGCAACGGCCATGAGTTGCACGGTCACCGTTTCCAACCAGAGCACAACCTACTCGTGCATGAGCACGGAGCCGGTGTCGTTCGAACCCGGTGATCTGGTTGGGTTGGGCTATACGATGTCGAATCCCGGACCTTCGCTTCGCATCGGTGTCGGCAGTTCCTGCGAACAACAGTAAAGCGTGGCGGAAACGAGCGGCGGGGCCTCCCGCCGCTCGTTTCTGTCTCAGCGGATGATGTTGACCGCCCGCGCGGCCACCACCGCGAGGATGGTCAGCGAGATCGACGCCTGGATCATCATTAGCACCTTGGCCCAACGAGACAGAGGGAGCGTATCGGTAGGGGAGAATGCCGTACTCGTGTTGAACGCCAGGAAGAGGTAGTCGATGAAGGCAGGCCGCCAGCGCGTCAAACGCGCGGCTTGGCGCGCGGCTTCGTCCAACGACATCTGAGGGAACAGGAAGGCACCTTCGCTATGGAACCTCGCCGACCGGCGATGTGGTCCACCCGCGTCGAGCCGCCAATACCAGGTCCCGAAAAGCACGATGTTGATGCTCCACAGGATCAGCGCTCCCCGAAGCAGGTCCGCTCCGTTCACCGAGGACTTGTACAGCAGCGCCTCGATCAGCTTCCACAGGGAATAGCACAAGGCTGCGGTCACCAGACCAGATGAGGCGTGTCCGAGCGCCTGATGGGCCCAATGATGTGGCCCGGCCGGCATCAGGATACAGATCGCGCTCATCGCAGCGATGACGGACACCGCGAGCCAGCCCGGCCCGGCGGCGAGGGTCTCGGGAAGAAAGACGTTCAGTACGGCGGCCACCAATACCGCCAGGATCCCCGGCCAGACGGGCTCGTGATCGCGCGTAGAGCGCATCTGGCGTTCAGCGCTTCCGTGCGCCGGGCATGAACTCGGCCTTTTTCGCGCCGCCAGTTGAGAATTCCGAGCCAGTGAGAGCGGCTCGCCCCACCGACTTCACCTCGCTCTTGTGCGTCACCTGCCCGCCATTGTATGTCACGCGGCTCACCGGAAATCCCGGAACCCCCACATCGGCGAATTGAGCGGCGGCGCTGGCGAAGTTGCCGATCGCGGACGTCATCTCCGCAGTGAACTGCTTGAGCCGCTCGAACACCTGCATGTCCGCGGCAGTGACCTTCAACTGGTTCGGCTGCGCCGCGCAGACCTCCACCACCTTTTCGCCGCCGCGTGTGCCCTGATACATCGTGCAGGCGAATCCATTGACGTTACCGCTGCCCGTGGCCTTGTAGACGACCGGCTCTTGCTTGGTCACCTGACCCATGCCAGGAGGCATCTGGCCTTTCATCATCTTCTCCATCATGGCGCGTTGTTCCGGCGTGAGATTCTTGAGCCGTTCGTTCAACTGCGTCATGGCCCCTTGCATCTGTTGGGACATCCGCTTCATCGTCTGCTGGTCGATCTCACGATACTCGTTCTTCGCCGTGTCGAGCAGGACGAAACGGTCGCGGCCACCATCGGTGAGGAACATCACACTGGTGCTTTCTCCCGTACTCGACGTCATGTCGGCGCGCATCTTGTCCGAGTCGATGATCATCGTCTGCCGGGCGGTCCGGTTGCCGTTGGCGGTCTCCGAGAGGATCTTCACGGCTCCCAGCATCGGGACCACGGCAAGCAGGGCGGCCAGTGCGTGTTTCATGCCTTCACCGTACCACGCCCGGCTTGTGCCGGCGGGAACCGGCTGGTTGAACAGCATGCTCCGAGATCCGAGCGAAACCGCGCGATTTCCCGATTCCGGCGAGAGAAGGACATTTCTACTTTGCCTTGATACACCAATTTCCCGAATTGACCGCGGGGGCGGCAGACATATATACTTCCAACTGCACTCGAGGGCCGAAAAAGGGGGATCCCGGAATCGGCGATCCGCGGCCGAAGTCGAGTCTGGTCACACTGGGAAGGATTTCGGGGGAGGTTTCATGATCGCGAATTCGCGTTATTCGTTTCGATTTTTTGCCGCCATGCTCGCGGCTTCGTCTGCCTGGGCCGTCACGATACCGCCAGAGGCGGACGCGTTTACCAGCACGGGTTTTCCCGCTAACAATTTCGGTTCCGTCGGCAACATGAACACCGGCGGTGGCAACACGGGCCTGGTGCGATTTGCTCTCGACGGCTCGACATTGCCCGCCGGCACCACGAGCGCGAATGTCACCAAGGCGACCCTCTACTTGTTCCTGAACAAGGTCAACACGGCCGGACAGGTGAGCGTGAGCGCCGCCAATGGCACCTGGGCGGAGAGCACGGTCACCCAAGGCACGGTGCCCGGCGTGGGAGCGTTCGCAAGTGCCCCGAACGTGCTGACCGCCGGAACCTGGATCGCCGTGGACGCCACGGCACTGGTCCGGAACTGGGTTGACACGCCCTCCTCGAACTTCGGCTTCATTCTGACCCCGATCGGCGGGACCAGCGTCATTTTCGACAGTAAGGAAAACACGACCACTAGCAACGGCGCGATTCTGGATGTGGTGCTAGCTGCGACGGGCGGTGGCGGAGCCACTGGACCGACCGGGCCCACTGGACCTATGGGCGGCGCCGGTTCGACAGGCCCAACTGGTGCGGCTTCGACCGTTCCTGGACCAACTGGTCCGGCGGGTTCGACCGGTGCTGC
>CADECY010000250.1:0-3141 GCA_902825945.1 uncultured Acidobacteriota bacterium | reverse complement strand
TCGACAGGCCCGACTGGTGCGGCTTCGACGGTTCCTGGACCAACTGGTCCGGCGGGTTCGACCGGTGCTGCCGGTTCGACAGGCGCAACTGGTGCGGCTTCGACCGTTCCTGGACCAACTGGTCCCGCGGGTTCGACCGGTGCTGCTGGCTCGACAGGCCCGACTGGTGCGGCCTCGACCGTTCCTGGACCGACTGGTCCGGCTGGCCCCACAGGGGCGGCTTCGACCGTTCCCGGGCCGACAGGTGCTAACGGAGCAACTGGCCCGGCGGGCGCAACCGGTCCGACTGGAGTGGGTGCGACCGGAGCCACAGGGCCAGCGGGCCCGACCGGAGCGAATGGCGGACCGGGCTCGCAAGGCCCCGCCGGTCCGACCGGCCCAACCGGCCCGGCTGGCGGCGGTACGGGCGCTGCTCAGATCTACGGATGGGCGAATTCAATCCTTTCGGGACTCGTTCTTCCACGGTTCATCGCCCCGTTCGCCGACACCACTCGCGCGGCTGAGAGTGAGGTCCTGTTGCCCGTGCCCAAAGCCTGCAGGTTGACGGCTCTCCAGTTCCGGGGGGTCACCACCAGTGCGGGGCAGCCCCTCACCGTAACGGTGCGAGTCAATCAGGCGGATACGGCCCTGGCTTGCTCGCTCACCACCGGCGCCAGTTCTAGTTGCTCGGCGTCCGGCTCGGTAGACGTTCCGGCGGGCGCTCTGCTCGGCTTCCGCCTGTCTTCCTCAGGTGGCGCCATTACCATTGGCTCGGGGACTTCCGCCGCGATCGCCGCCAGTTGTGAGTGATGGGTCCGCATCTTCGCCGCCGGAGCCGCCGCTCATGGTTCCGGCGGCTCCGGATCACACCTTGGTACCCAGCAGCCACCGTGACGGGTTAGGTGAGCCGGACATTTTCGGACTTGCGGGGGACCAGCCGGGCTCGATGGGCGCCATTAGGGGACTCAACGTTACGGAGACCTCGACATTCAACGAACCTACGCTCCCCACCCAGTTCCCTCTCGCAGAGCAACAATACCTCCTGATGCAGGACGCGGCGAGTGGCGCCAATTCGGTCACCGTCAACTTCTACTGGGCCCTGGAGTGCTTCTAGCCGTAACTGGCGAGGCGGGGCGCCGCCGTTAAACGGCGCCTCGCCAGATCCCCCCGGTTTGCGATAGAGTACAAACAGGGTTTTGCGCCCTTCCACGCTATCGATAAGGACCGATCATGCGGACTTTGTTTACCGTGCTGTCGCTCGCGGCAGCTCTCGAAGCCCAGACAGGCGAAGCGTTCTTCGAAAAGAACGTCCGCCCCGTGCTGCTTTCCAAATGCGCCGGCTGTCACGGCGGCGCGGCTCCGGCTGGCGGACTGAAGCTCGACTCGCGCGAAGCCTTGTTGAAGGGTGGCGCGCGCGGGCCCGCGATCATCGCGGGCAAGCCCGCCGAGAGTCTGCTGATTCGTGTGATCCGGCACCTCGAAGGCAACCTCAAGATGCCTCCCGGCCCCAAGATGAGCGACGCGGAAGCGGCGCTGCTCGCGCAATGGGTGGAGATGGGCGCGCCATGGGGCAAGTCCATCGCAGTGCCAGATTCGAACGCCAAGTATTGGTCATTCGTTCCGCCATCGGAACCTGCGGCGCCGAAGGTGAAAGACTCCTCGTGGGTCAAGACTCCGATCGACGCCTTCGTTCTGGGTAAGCTCGAGGAGAAGGGACTGCGTCCGGCTCCGCCCGCCGACAAGCGCACGCTGATCCGCCGTGCCACCTACGATCTCACGGGCCTTCCGCCCACCCCGGAAGAGGTGAACGCTTTCCTCGCGGATGAATCACCCGGCGCGTTCCGCAAGGTGATCAAGCGGCTGCTCGCTTCGCCGCACTACGGCGAGCGCTGGGGACGGCACTGGCTCGATGTCGCGCGCTATGCCGATTCCAATGGACTCGACGAGAATCTCGTCTACCGCAACGCCTATCGCTATCGCGATTACGTGATCCAGGCGTTCAACAAGGACAAGCCCTACGACCAGTTCGTCAAGGAGCAACTCGCCGGCGACCTGCTCCCCGCCTCCAGCGACATGCCCACCATGTACGAGCGCTGGACCGCGACCGGCTTTCTCTCCCTCGGCGCCAAAATGCTCGCCGAAGACGACCCCGTCAAAATGGAGATGGACATCATCGACGAGCAGGTCGACACCACCGCGCGCGCCTTCCTTGGGCTCACCGCCGGTTGCGCCCGCTGCCACAACCATAAATTCGATCCCATTCCGCAGGCCGACTACTACGCTCTCGCCGGCATCTTCAAAAGCTCCAAAACCATGGAGAACTTCAAGGTGGTCGCCAAGTGGCATGAATACGTCCTTGCTCCTAAGGAGCAGCGCGATCAGCTCGCCGCCCACGAAGCGTCCGTCGAAGCCAAGCGCGGTGAAATCTCGAAACTGACCAAGTCTGAGAACGACCAGCTCGCGAATCTCGCGAAGGGCCGCGTCGGTGCCTACCTGCTGGCCGCAGCCCACGTTCAGCGCGACGCGCAGGTTCAGGTCGCGCCCATCGAGTCCGCGCCCGGCGCCATCGTTCGCGACGCCGCGTCCTTTGACAACGGCAACGCACCTCGCACTCTCGAGCGCAAGAAATCCAACGCCCCGAAAGACGGCAAGGGCCCGTACTTCGCCGAATACAGCGTCACCGTCCCCAAGGCGGGCGACTACCAGATCGACGTTCTCGACCAGGAAAAAGGAGCGGGCACAGCCGACCTTCACGTGAACGGCACCTGGATGAAGCGTGGGGCCGACCCCATCCAGAACCGCGCTGCCTCTCCCGAGGTCGATGGCTGGTCCTACCTCGCCATCGTGCCGCTGAAGCAGGGCGTCAACACCATACGCCTCGAACACGCGTCGCGCTTCCCCTACTTTGCGAAGCTCCTGATCGCGCCGAACACTCTCGCCACGCCGCCTCTCTCCGTCGTGCAGATCGCAAATCGCTACCAGGTCAATCCGGCGTTTCTGGAACAGGTAGTCGACTACCTGCAGCGCTCGAACGGCGCCACCGCGTCACCGCTGTATGCCTGGGAGGTTCAGTCCACCGGCGCTCCGCTTTCCGCCTGGGCATCGCCCATCGCGAAGCATTTCGCCGCAGAACACACCGCGACACCAGAAGCGCTCGCCACC
>CADECY010000249.1 GCA_902825945.1 uncultured Acidobacteriota bacterium | reverse complement strand
CGCGGTGATGGCCGAGCCGTACAGGAGCAGCCACATGCCCGGCAGGACGTTCCAGGAATCCAACCGGACCAGGATGACGGTCAGCAGCGCGCCGGACAGAATCGCGGGGGCGAACGTCAGAGCGAATCTGCGGCCCGCAGCGCTCCACAACGGCGTTCCCGCCTGTTTGGCCTTGACCTGCATCGCGACCGAGCCGACGATCGCGGCCGCGGCTGCCGCCGCGATCCAGATCTCGAGCCAGGGCCGCGCGTATCGCATTCCCGTACCGTAGATTCCGGCTACCAGCGCGATGATTCCCATCGCAACCCCGCCCCAGCCAGGCACGGCGGTGAATGGCGCTGCACGCTCCATCGTTTCGCGGATGTAGCGCAGGTTGTCGATGGCGTGTTCATGAATCGGAATCGGAGTGGGCTGCCGTTCCGGCATCGCGGACATGGTTCTAGTGTAGCAAGTCCTTTGCAGGGAAGAGCCGAATCGTGGCGACTCCCACCACGTACGCCACCATGTCGCCCCAGCTGAAGTGCGTGCCCAGAAGGCGGCCGGCGATCCTCGCGGGGAACGATCCGCTGTCCGCCCACCGCGCCGGGATCAGCGTCAACTGAAAACACTCGATGCCGAACAGGATCGCCATCGCGACTGCGGCGCGCCGGTTGCGCGAAGACACCGCCGCCGTCAGGCGCAGGATCTCGTAGACCATCGCCGCGTAGAGCGCGTCTCCGAGGTATTTGTCGAAGAGCGGCCAACCCGTCTGTACGGCGCGCGAGAGCAGCCCCGCCGCGATGATCGCCGCCAGCCTCACGGTTTGGCTTCCGTGAAGCCTACGCCAGTAACGACAAAACCGAGTTCGCGATTGTCGCCCGGGATGCGGAAGCTTCCATCGATCGCGACGATCGCACTGACCGGTGTTCGCGGCGATAGGGTTACCGGCCCGGTCGAGCGGAGCGTATAGAGTCCGGACGCATCGTACTTTTGGCTCGCTATGGTCTTCCCCCCCACGCTTAGGGACACCGTCCGTCCGGCCATCTGGGGCGTCAGGAAGAACGTCGCTTCGAAAGCCGCGGGACGAGCGGGCACGAGTAGTTGGAAAACCGCCCGAGACGAGGCCCACCGCCGGTTGCCTTCCTCCACCTGATAGACTCCGGTGACGATCTGGAACTCCGCCTCGGGTGCCCCCATCGGGAGGTACGATCGCACCGGCGCCTGTGCGACGATCGAGTCCAGCCGTACGAAATCCGCGGGTTCGTTCGAGATGTCGAATGCGCGCAGTCCGAGTTGATTGGTGGAATAGCCAGACTTCACGGCCAGCCCGATCAGCCGAAGTGGGGATGCGGGCTGAATCTTTTCCTCCCACAGCGGCGTGCGAGCGCCACCGCCGGTCGAGACCGGGATGTCGTCGCCGATTCGAGAGACGAGCATACGGTCGCCGGCTGCGAGGGTTTGTCCGTGCTTGACCGTGAGGGCACCGGCCGATTCGCCATAGAAGCGGAGACCCCACTCGGCGTTGGTCCACAGGCGGAACTCGCCCGCGAGGTCCGGATGGCGTACGATCACGCGGCGATACTCTTCCCAGAATTGCCAGTTTGCTGCGGCGAGCGCGACTCCGAGAGCGATGTGGATCGCGCTCGCGCCGATGAGCAATTTCGGGCGATCGGCGAGGGCGTTGGACGCGAGAATCGCCAGCGGCAAGGCTAGCGGCAGAAGGTAGCGCGCCGATCCAGCGAAGAAGATCACGAGAGCCGCGGCGAAGAATACGCCCAGCCACCAGCGAATCAGGCCCTGTCCGCGCCATGTCGCGATGCCCACGAGTGACATCACGCCAGTTCCGAATGGCAGCCAGAACAGCGGGCTCGCATCGATCGCGACAGCGCCCACGGCGCCCGCTCCGGCGGCAATGAACCACCAGCGGCGGAATGAGATCCACAACAACAACGGACTCACCATCCACCCGAGATGCATCGTCAGCCCGAGTGCGTTCAGCAACTTCTTGTCCGGAGACTGATATCCATATTTGCTCAGATATTCGCGGGCCAGTTGCATGGGCATCACTCCCGTGGTGGCCCACTCGAACATCTGCCATCCCGCGAAAGCGGCCGGCGGCACGAAAACGAGCAGGTGCCACCATCGCCGGGGCTTCATCCAAGCGAACGCGCCGAGAATCGCGGTAAGCGCCATCGCCTGATACGAGGTGAGGGCCGCGGCGGCCATGAACGGAACGCTTCCCAGCGCGAGCCATACGCATCGCCGCTCGAGGGCCTCGATCCAAATCGCGGTCGAGCCCAGCCAGAAGAACAGGAACGGCAGGTCGGACTCGAGCGAGTTGCCGTTGATCACGAATGCGGGAGTTGCAACGAACAGCAGCACGGCGAGCGCCGGGCTGCTGGCGTACCGCCGCGCGATCATCCACGCGAACACCGCCGCGCCGAGGGAGAACAGCGCGTAGACTGCGTGAAACCAGCGCTCACGGACATCGCCCGCCGCCGCGAGAATGGCGCCGAGAATCCAGCCGTTGCCCGGCGGATGGACGAATCCGCGCATGTCGACATCGAGCCCCGCTGCCCGGAGGACGAAGTGGTGCGGATGCGCCGGATTTACCTGGGCGTTCTGGGCCACCGCGAGATAGAAGGCGTCATCGCCCTGAATCGGGTGATCGAGAAAGGCAAGGCGGAAGAGAAGCGTGCCCGCGAGCAGCAAGAGCAGCGCGCGCACGCTTTTCGATTACTGGCCGCGGCGCCAGCGCAGGACCGGCTTACGCGCGGCCGTGACTTCATCCACGCGCGAGGTCCGGGTGGAGTGCGGGGCGTTCTTGATCAACTCTGGATCGTCGTCGATCTCGCGAGCGATCGAGATGAGAGCATCGGTGAGCAGGTCGAGTTCGTGCTTGGGCTCGGTCTCTGTCGGTTCGATCATGAGCGCTCCATGCACGATGAGCGGGAAGCTCACCGTGTAGGGATGGAATCCGTAGTCGATCAGCCTCTTGGCGATGTCGCCCGTGCGGACTCCTTTCGCCGACTGCCGGTCGTCGCTGAAGACGCACTCGTGCATCGAGGGCGAATCGTAGGGAAGGTCGAAGTAGGGCTCGAGCTTTTTCCGCACGTAGTTCGCGTTGAGGATCGCATCCAGTGTGGCATTGCGAAGCCCGGGTCCGCCATGCGCGAGCGTGTAGGCCAGCGCGCGAACCAGTACGCCGAAGTTGCCATGGAACGCGCGCACCTTGCCGATCGAGTTCGGCCGGTCATAGTCGAGCGAAAACACCCCACCGGCCTTCCGGACACGAGGCGTTGGAAGGAACGGCTCGAGGATGCTCTTCACCGCCACCGGACCCGCGCCCGGGCCGCCGCCGCCATGCGGAGTCGAGAACGTCTTGTGCAGGTTCAGGTGCATCACGTCGATCCCGAAATCGCCGGGCCGCGACACACCCACCAGCGCATTCATGTTCGCGCCATCCATGTAGACCAGCGCGCCTTTTTCGTGCAGAATCCGCGCCGCCTTGACGATGTTTTCCTCGAACACGCCAATCGTGTTCGGATTGGTCACCATCATCGCAGCGACATCTTCGTTTACGGCCTGCTCGAGCGCGCCGAGATCGACGAGCACGCGCGAGTTCGACTTGATGTTTTCGACCTCGTAGCCGCACATCGCAGCCGTGGCCGGGTTGGTCCCATGCGCCGAATCCGGCACCAGGATTTTCTTTCGCGCGTTGCCGCGGCTTTCGTGCAGCGAGCGCACCAGCATGATGCCGGTCCATTCACCGTGCGCGCCGGCCGCGGGCTGCAGGGTTACGGCGTCCATGCCCGTGATCTCGGCGAGATAGCCTTCGAGCACGTCGATCACTTCGAGGCAGCCCTGCGAGAGCGACTCCGGCTGATAGGGATGCGCCCAGGCGAGACCCTCGGTCCGCGCGACCGTTTCGTTGATGCGCGGGTTGTACTTCATCGTGCACGAGCCGAGCGGGTAGCAACCGTAGTCGATCGCGTAGTTGTAGGTGGAAAGGCGCGTGAAGTGGCGGATCGTCTCCACTTCGCTCACTTCAGGGAAATCCTCGATTTCTTTGCGGACGTTGCCCGTTCCGAGCGCGGCTTCCGGGTCGACGTCGGGCACGTCGAGATCCGGCAACTGATACGCCTTCTTGCCGGGCGAAGAAATCTCGAAGATGAGTCCTTCTTCCTGTGACTGATGGCTGCGAACCTTACGGATCATCGGATCACCTCCGCCACCGTGTCCATGTCGGCGCGTTTGCTCATTTCGGTTGCGCAGAGCAGCATGCAATCCTTCAGTTCCGGATAAAAGCGGCCGAGATCGAGGCCGCCGATCAGTTTTCGTTTTTCGAGCGCGGCGTTGACCGCGGCCGGCGAACTCTTGGTGCGGACAACCACTTCGTTGAAGTAGGGGCTCGAGAAGCGCCGGTCGAGCTTCGCTCCGAGGTAGTGGGCCTTCGCCAAATTCTGGCGCGCCAACTCACGCAGTCCTTCCTTGCCGTACACCGTCATGAACACCGTGGCCATCAGCGCAATGAGCGCCTGGTTGGTGCAGATGTTCGAGGTCGCCTTTTCGCGACGGATATGCTGTTCGCGCGTGGAAAGCGTCAGACAAAAGGCGCGTTGGCCGCGTGAATCCTTCGACTGGCCCACGAGCCTCCCCGGCATCTGCCGCAGGAACTTCTCCTTCGCCGCGATTACGCCCGCGTAGGGTCCGCCGTAGCTCGGTGAAATGGCGAACGATTGCAGCTCGCCGCAGACGATGTCGGCTTCCGTGGGAGGCTCGAGCAGGCCAAGCGAAACCGCTTCGGCGAACACCACCACCATCAGCGCGCCATGCTTGTGAGCCAAGTCCGCCGCCGCCTTGACATTCTCGATACAGCCGAAGAAGTTCGGCGTCTGCACGATCACCGCGGCGGCCTTGCCGTTCAGCTTCGATTCGAGACTGGCGAGATCGCTCGCACCGGTCGCGGAGTCATAGCCGAATTCCTCGACCGTCATGTCCTGATTGCGGGCGCTCGTATCGAGCACTTGGCGGTACTCAGGGTGCACGGCGCGCGAGATCAGGATATGGTCGCGTTGCGTCACACGCATCGCCATCATCGCGGCCTCTGGCACCGATGTCGAGCCGTCGTACATCGAGGCGTTGGCGACATCCATACCCGTGAGCTGGCAAATCATCGTCTGGAATTCGAAAATCGTGGTCAGCGTGCCCTGGGCGATTTCGGCCTGATAGGGCGTGTACGAGGTGAGAAATTCACCGCGCGAAACCACGACGTCGCACATTACCGGCCGGTAGTGGCGATAGACGCCAGCGCCGAGGAAAGACGGCCAAGTGGCGTTCTTTTCTCCCAGCGCCCGGAAGTAATCGACGATTTCGTATTCGGACTTGCCCGCCGGAATGTCCAGCGGGCGATTCAGCCGGACTTCATCCGGCAAGTGCGAGAGCAGATCTTCGAGGCGCGAGACACCGATGGTGTCCAGCATCTCCCGCCGCTCGGAATCCGACTTCGGCAGATAGCGCAATTTATTGTGCTCCTAAATACTCCTGATACTGGGCCGCGGTCATGAGTCCGCTGGCTTCTCCCGGACTGGCGAGTTTGATCTTCACGAGCCACGCGGCCCCGTGCGGATCCTCGTTCAGTTTTTCGGGCGCGCCCGTCAGGCTGTCGTTGGAGGCGAGGACTTCGCCACTCACCGGTGCGTAGATGTCGGAAACGGCCTTCACCGACTCGACTGAGCCGAAAGCCTTCCCTTGAACACAGATGGCGCCGGGCTTGGGAAGATCCACGAAAACGATATCCCCGAGTTCGTGCTGTGCGTGATGGGTGATGCCGATCGTGCCGGTGTCTCCTTCCACCAGGACCCATTCATGCTCTTTGGTGTAGCGGTAATTATCAGGATACATGGAGTTATTTCGCTCGTTTGTAAAATGGAAGGGGTACAACGACAGCCGCCACGGGCTGATTGCGAATGATCACGTGGACCGTGCGGCCGGTTTCGCTCTTGTCCGCCGGGAGATAACACATCCCGATGTTCTTGCCGAGCGTGGGTGACGGGCCGCCGCTGGTGACCCAGCCGGCAGGCTGCCCATCGATGTGGATTTCGTACTCATCGCGCGCGATGCCGCGTTCGATCATTTCGATTCCGCAAAGCTTGCGGCTGACTCCCGCCGCGGCGGCCTTCTCGAGCGCGGCTTTGCCGTGAAAATCCTTGCCGAAATCGGTGTTGCGCTGCAGGCCCGCTTCGAGCGGGTTGATGGTGGGGCCGATTTCGTGCCCGTAGAGCGCCATGCCGGCCTCCATACGGAGCGTGTTGCGCGCGCCGAGGCCGCATGGCTTGATGCCGGACTCGGCACCCGCCGCCATGACTTCGTTCCACATCCGTTCCGACTCCGCGGGCGCGAAGAAGATCTCGAAGCAATCCTCGCCCGTGTAGCCGGTGCGCGCAATCCGCGCGGGTGTTCCGGCGAAATCGCCATCGGCGAAGCGGTAGTACTTGATCTTCGATAGATCGACCGGGGTGAGCTTCTGCGCGGTCTTGGCGGCAAGCGGACCTTGGATCGCCAACTGTGAGTAGCGGTCGCTCGAGAAATCCACCTTCGCGTCGAACTTATTGATCGAGACGATGTGCTGGAAGTCCTTTTCCTGATTCGAGGCGTTGACGCAGAGGAAGAAGTGATTCTGGTTGACGCGATAAATCAGGATGTCGTCGACGAAGCCGCCGTGATCGTAGAGCAGGCCCGCATATTGGGCCTGGCCGTCCACGATCTTCGAGACGTGGCTGGTGGCGCAGTAGTTCACCAGATCGAACGCCTGGGGACCGCTGATCTCGATTTCACCCATGTGGCTGACGTCGAACAATCCCACGGCTTTTCGCACGGCGTGATGTTCGTCGATGATGCCCGAATACTGGACGGGCATGTCCCAGCCACCGAAGTCGACCATGCGGGCGCCGGAAGCGCGATGGACCGCGTTGAGAGCAGTCTTGCGGAGCGGAGTGTCGGCCATCGGAAGACCCAATCTAGCACACTATCGCCGGTTCCGTTTCGTTCCGCGACCGGTGCGCGCGGGCTAGTCATTATGGAGCGACCGGCTCACGGCGCGGGTTACGCTGTGAGTGAGAAAA
>CADECY010000248.1 GCA_902825945.1 uncultured Acidobacteriota bacterium | reverse complement strand
GCTCGGGACGCGGACCTGCAAGCTGGTGATCGGGCTCCTGACGGACTGCGATCACCATACAGTCACAGCGCCGGCGTCGGTGATTCCGCTCCTGCAGGATGAGGCGATCACCGTGTTGACGGTGGGCGTGGGAGCAGGCATTTCCACAACCGGTCAAGCGCTCCTCCAACAGATCGCCAGCGAAACCGGCGGCAAATACTATGGAGTTTCGAGCGCCGCGAACCTCGCCGGAAACTTCTTCGAAATCACCACCGATGCCCAGGGCAACAACCTCATCGTACGAGAGCCGCTTGCTCTCGCGGCGGGAACGCCTGTCAACAGCACCGTGACCGTCGAGCCCGGCTCGGCGTCGGTAACCTTCGGTGTTTCCTTCGTCACCGCCGCGGCCAACATGACGATCACTCTCCAAACTCCGGCCGGAACACTGCTGGCCAACGACACCCAGATCGTGGCGGCCGGAGGTTCGGTGAACCGCGGACAGGCCAACATCGTGCTGTTCACCTTCCCGAATCCCACGGCGGGAAACTGGATCGTGGCAACCACGTCCGCGGTCAGCACAACCGCCGAGGTCTTCGCTTCGTCGCTGAACAAGGGTGTCGCCGTCGTCGCCACGCCCAGCAAGGGGCTCGTCCAAGCCTTCGAGGCGATCGTTTTGAACGCCACTGTACAGTACGGCGGCCTTCTCGTCACGGGAGGTTCGGTGACCGGAACGGTGGTCCAGCCCGATGGCTCACGGCAGAACATCACCTTGCTGGACGATGGCTCCGCCGCCAGCGGTGACGCCGTCCCGAACGACGGAATTTTCGCCGCGAAATTCTCCTCCTACCGCGCCAACGGCACCTACACGTTCACCGCGAAGAGCGCAACGTCTTCCGGCAGGATCGCCCCCGGCGAGCAGATCGATGGACCCGCGCCCCTCGGCGCCCAGTTGCCCGCCTTCGTCCGCTACTCTTCTTCCGGCTTCGTGGTCACCGGCTACGACGGGTGTTCGCAGGCAACCCCGGAGATCCTGTTCAATACGCCGGTCGCCGGAGCACTCACGACGAATAGTTGCACCAGCGGACTCGCCGCCGGTCACTTCCGGTCTCGCTACTTCTTCTTCGGCACGGCCGGACAGTCCGTGATCGTCAATCTGACTTCGCCCGCCTTCGACACCTATCTGTATATGCTCACTCCAGACGGAACGGTCCTCGAAGATGACGACGGCGGAACCAGCACCAATTCCCGGATTCCCGCCTCGTCTGGCCTCTACACCCTGCCGATCACCGGCATCTATGTGGTCGAGGCCACGTCGTATTCATCGGGTCTGACTGGAGCTTTCACCGTCACCGTCGACACTGTACCGGCCATCACGACGCCCACCCCCAATCAAGTGATCGCCACCGGTGGTGTCTCCTTTGTCTGGACCGCCGTCGCCGGAGCGTCTTCGTACGATATTCGCGTCGACCGCGCGGCTGGCGGCACGGTCTTTTCCGGATCGGTGGCCGGCAGTTCCAACACCACCGCACTCGTAGCGCTGACCGCGGGTACGTACACCTTCTTCGTCCGCTCGTGCGCGGGCGGCAGTTGCGGTCCGTACTCGAGCGTCACGTTCACGGCGGTTCCGCCCACACCCACCACCGCTCCGAGCATCACGGCACCGGTGCAAGGTTCCACGTTGACGACATCCACCAATACGCTCGTGTGGACCGCCGTCACCGGAGTCCAGTCGTACGAGGTCGAATTGGTCGATACCGGCGTCACCCCGAACATCACGGAATTAAAGATCCGCGTACCCGCGCCCTCGGTCAGCACCACCTTCTCGATGAAGAGCTCGACGGCCTATCAACTGAGGGTTCGCGCTTGCCAGGAAGGGTGTGGACCGTACAGCGCCATCCGCACGTTCGCGGTGAATCTGCCTCCAGTGCCCACTGGTGCTCCCGTCATCACGTCGGGTGTCGTCACCAATGGCAACTCGCTCGCCGTCGTCTGGACCGGCGTCGCGAACGCGGATCTCTATCAGGTGCAGGTTGTCCAACCGGCGCCGGCTGGCCCCGGCGGCGGCGCCTTGACCGTGGCCGCGCGTCAAACAGATCAGCTTACGTCGACGCTGCCCGTACCTTCGGGCGCGGCCTCGATCTTCGTCAAGGCGTGCAACGGCAACGGGTGCGGGCCAAACTCGGCGCCGTTCGCCATCAATCCCGCCGGACCGAATCCGCCCACCGCCAACCTGGGAACACCGATCTCAGGAGCCGTCGTGGCCGGCCCTAGCGTGTTCTTCTCCTGGAACCGCATCGCCGGGGACAACGGGACGAATACGGTCTACCGGCTGTTTGTTCAGGATCTCTCGACCCAGTCGGCCGCGCTCGACGTTTTGACCCGCGAGAACTACTTCGCGGCCGTATTCAACGGTAGCGGTTCGCGCTACGACGCGATTGTCATTGCCAACCCGGGACCGGCTCAGACCACTGGACCGGCGGCCGGATTCAATGTCCGCGGCCTGCCGCCGCAATCGCCCACCATGCGCGCGCCAACACATCAGAGTACGATCAGCCAAGGTAACGTGACCCTCGGTTGGACTCGGCTCGAAGGCGCAACACTGTTCGAGTACTTTGTCGCGGTACAGGGCCTGCCGAATCCGTCAGTCACCGGTGTCACCCCCGGAACAACGGTCCTCGCGCCGCTCAATGCTCTGACGCCGAACGGTACGCCCTACAGCGCGATCGTTCGTGCGTGTCCCGCTGGCGCGTCATGCTCGGCGGGTTCGAGCACGGGTTGGGGGCCATGGTCCAACGTTGGCGGCAGCGGCGTCGTGAACTTCACCGTGCTTCCGTGAGCCCGAGGGGGCGGGCGGCGCTCGAGCGGCGCCCGTCTCCTTGGGCTGGATCGCCCGTTTCAGAGATCGAGATCTTCCACGGCGGCACGCAATAACTCGGCGACGCTCCAGGCCTGCGCGAAGCAGCCCCGCGGAAGATAGGGCTGTTCAGCATCATTGATCTCACAGAGTTGTCCGAGGCAGTTCTCGCGCAAACGCGGCTCGAACGCGCGAAAACGGTCGCGGGCCTGATCGCGCGCGGCGGCGCGGTCCGTATGGCTGCGCACGAAGGCCGAAAGGAACGGTCCCATCAGCCACGGCCAGACCGTGCCTTGATGATAGGCGGAGTCGCGCTCGAAGACGCCGCCCTCGTAACGCCCTCGATAACCGGGGTCTCGCGGCGAGAGACTCCGTAGTCCCGCTGGCGTCAGCAGTTCGCGCTCGACGGTGGACACCACTTCACGGGCGCGATCACCCGTGAGGATCGGGTGATACAGGCTGACGGCGAAGATCTGATTCGGGCGCACCGCCGGATCGTTGCCGTTGTGCCCCACTACGTCGAACAGGCAGCGGCGATCCGGATTCCAGAACTTCGACTCGAAACTCGCGCGGGCCCGCTCGGCCATCGCGCCAGCGGCATCTCCGCCCTCGCCATCACCGGCGCGTCGGCGCAAGTCCTCGAGGATGCGCAGCGCGTTGTACCAGAGCGCCTGGATCTCGACCGCTTTCCCCGTGCGCGGCGTCACCACCCAATCGCCGATCTTCGCATCCATCCACGTGAGTTGCACGCCCGGTTCGCCGCTCGCGAGCAATCCGTCTTCTTCGTCCAGGCGAATGCCGTAGCGAGTTCCGCGAACATGCCAGCCGACGATATCCTCCAACACCGGAAGCATCCGCTGGCGGACGAAGTCGAAGTCGCCAGTGTAGCGCAGGTACGCACGCGCGGCTTCGAAGAACCACAAGGTCGCGTCGACGGTGTTGTATTCGGGCTGTTCGCCCGCGTCCGGAAAGCGATTCGGCAGCATCCCGCGATCGGTGCTTTGAGCGAAGGCGAGGAGGATGTCGCGCGCAATCTCGTGGCGGCCCGTTACGAGCGTCAGTCCCGGGAGCGCGATCATGGTGTCGCGGCCCCAATCGCTGAACCACGGATAGCCGGCGATGATCGTGCGCAGATTTCCCCGCCGCACGATGAACTGATCGGCTGCCACCGTCAGCGCGCGGACAAGCGGATCGGAACCGGGTGCGGACGCCACGATCGTGCAGCGGCGCGAGCGCTCGCGTGCCTCTGCCTCTGGCGCCTCGCTGGCGCGGTGTCTCTCCGTGGAGACGATGATCGCCGTGCGGCTGCCGGCCTGGAGGCGGAATCGCAACGTGAAGGGGTTGAAGAGATCCTCGCGAAAGTCGAGCCCGCGCTGACGCTCAATGTCGAACTCGAAGTTCTCATACCAGTGTCCGGTCAGCTCCACCGCACTGGCGCCATGCGCGAAGTAGAGGCGCGGAAGGTCCGCATAGGGCTGCACGCTCGCGAGTCCTGGCGCGTTCTCGACCTCCGCCGAGAGGGCGCCATTGCGATGCGTGGTGGAATGATAATCGCGAAAGGCGATGAGCGGCTGGATCTCCAACTCGCAATCGCCCGTCACCGTGTACTGGACCACTACCGTGTTTTCGCCATGCGGCATGAACACGCGCTTCTCGATCTCGAGCCCGCCCGCGCGATATCGGAAGGTGGGAAACGGATCGGTGCGAAACTCCTCGAGGAAGCGATGTCCGGTGGGATGGAACACGCCCGGATACTGGTTCACCGAAAGCTCGTATCGCTCGCCGTTCGAGACCACGGTCTCTTCGAGCTTCGACAGCAACAGCAGACGTCCAACGGGCGGCTGCGTCGCCGCTGTCAGCAGCCCGTGATAGCGGCGCGAGTTCAACCCGAGGATGGTCGAGCAGGCGAATCCGCCGAGTCCGTTGGTCTCGAGCCACTCAAGCCTTCTCGCTGGCTCGAATTCGACTGGCTTCACGTTGATCACGATCAGTCTCCACTCTGTTGCAGAAGCTTTGCCGCAAGTCCGGTCCAGCCGGTTTGGTGGCTTGCGCCCACTCCTCGACCGTTGTCGCCGTGAAAGTACTCGTAGAATAGCAGCAGATCGCGCCAGTGCGGATCTGACTGAAAGAGGCGGCAGTCGCCATGAACCGGGCGGATGCCCTCTTCATTGCGCAGAAAGACCTTCGTCAGCCGGCGCGACAGTTCGGCGGCCACGTCGCGCAGCGTCAGATGCTGACCTGACCCGGTTGGATACTCCACCGTGAAGCCCTCGCCGTAGTAGTGATGGAACCGCTGCAGGGATTCGACGAGGAGATAGTTCACCGGATACCAGACCGGTCCGCGCCAGTTGGAGTTGCCGCCGAACAAGCCAGTGGAAGACTCGGCAGGTTCGTAGTCGACGCGATACTGGGTCCCGTTGACGCCGAGGACGTACGGCCGTTCGCGATGGACACGCGACAAAGCGCGGATTCCGTACGGGGAGAGGAACTCGCTCTCGTCGAGCATGTACCGCAGCACGCTGCGCAACTGGCCGGCATCGACGATCGAGAGCAACCTGCGTTCCCCGGCGCCGGGCGAGCGCATGCACGCGACGTTGCCCGTCAGGTCGGGCCGGTTCTCGACGAACCATTCGAGGCGGCGCTGGAATCCGGGCAGCTTGCCGATCACGGATGGTTCGAGCGTCTCCACCGCGAACAGGGGGATGAGGCCCACCATCGATCGCACTTCGAGCGGCTTGTGTCCGGCATCGGTGTGAAGCACGTCATAGAAGAAGCCATCCGCTTCGTTCCACATCCCGGCGCCATCGGCCCCGAGATGGTTGATCGCGTGCGCGATATAGAGGAAGTGCTCCCAGAACTTGCTCGCGACATCCTCGTACGACGGGTCTTCCTGCGCAAGTTCGAGCGCGATGGCCAGCAGGTTCAAGCAGTACATCGCCATCCAGCCCGTTCCGTCGGCCTGTTCGATGTGGCCGCCGGTCGGCAGCGGAGCGCTGCGGTCGAAGACGCCGATGTTGTCGAGCCCGAGGAATCCGCCTTGAAAGACGTTACGCCCCTCGGCATCCTTGCGGTTCACCCACCAAGTGAAGTTGAGCAGCAGCTTGTGGAAGACGCGTTGGAGAAAGACGCGATCGCCCACGCCGCCCCGCCGTTTCTTGTCGATCTTGTAGACGCGCCACGTGGCCCATGCGTGGACCGGTGGATTCACGTCTCCGAGAGCCCATTCATACGCGGGGATCTGCCCGTTCGGATGCATGTACCATTCGCGCACCATCAGCGCGAGTTGCTCTTTGGCGAACGCGGAATCGACGAGTGCGAGAGGAACGCAGTGGAACGCCAGGTCCCACGCGGCGTACCACGGGTACTCCCACTTGTCGGGCATCGAGATGACGTCGGCGTTGAACAGGTGGCCCCATTCGCGATTCCTGCCGTTCCGGCGGCTGTCGGGAGGGGCCGGCTGCGCCGGGTCGCCCTCGAGCCAATCGCGGACCACGTAGTGGTAAAACTGCTTCGACCACAGAAGTCCGGCGAACGACTGACGCATCACCGATTTCGCGTCCGCCGACAGATCGCTAGGAATCACGCTGGCGTAAAACTCGTCCGCTTCGGCGAGGCGTTGCGCGAAGATCCGGTCGAACGTGTTGCCCACCGGCTCCGGCAGATCCACCGCATCGGTCAATCGCAGACGCACGCTCACGGTTTCGCCGGCCGGAATCGTCAATCGATACCGAGCCGTCGCTTTCGTGCCCGTTTGCGAGGGATTCACGGCATCCTGACGGCCATGCACCACGTGGTCGTTGATTCCGTCCTTGAAATAGAGGGCTCCATTCTCATGTCCGTAGAGGCGCCGCGTGTTGGTGTCGTTCTCGGTGAACAGCAACGCCGGATCGCCCTCGACATAGAGGCGGCGGCGCCCGTAGTGAGGAACGTCGAGATCGATGCTGCCCTGCCCTGCACGCAGTTCAGGCCGCAAGCCGTTTGAATGCCATGACCACGTGTTGCGGAACCAGACCGTGGGAAGCAATTCGAGGGCGGCAGCTTCCGGTCCGCGATTCGAGACGTTGATGCGAATCAGCATGTCCTCGGGGCTGCCTTTCGCGAATTCGACCTCGACATCGAAGTAGCGGTTGTCGTCGAACACGCCCGTGTCCATCAGTTCGAACTCGGGCTCATGCTTGCCGCGGCGCCGGTTCTCCTCGACCAGACGCGCATAGGGAAACTCGGCTTGCGGGTACTTGTACAGATATTTCATGTACGAGTGGGTCGGCGTCGAGTCGAGGTAGAAGTAGTATTCCTTGACGTCCTCGCCGTGGTTGCCCTCCGTGCCCGTGAGCCCGAAGAGCCGCTCCTTCAGGATCG
>CADECY010000247.1 GCA_902825945.1 uncultured Acidobacteriota bacterium | reverse complement strand
ACCGTCGGTGGGGCGGGTGTCGATGCCCGGCACGCTCAAGCAGGTGCCGCGCTGGCTGTTCGATCCGATGGGCCCGCTGACGATCCGCTGGAGCTACCTGCCGGCGATCGCGCCCTGGCTGATGAAGTTCGTGCGCGCCGGCACGCCCGAGCGCGTCGCCGAGGTCGCGGCCGCGCTGCGGCCGCTGACGAAGCCGACCGTCGAGATGCATCGCGAACTCGCGCGCGCGGCGCCACACCGCGTGCGACAGCACGCCATAGAGCCCGAGCCCGGCCAACACCAGCGCGACCGCGGCGAAGAAGCCAGAAAGCGCGGCCAGCAGCCTTTCGCGGACAGTCTGCGCAAGGATCAACTCATCCTGCATCCGGACATTCTCCACGCGAATACGAGGGAACTCCGACACCACCAACCGGCGCAATGGACTACTCAACGGAGCCGCTGAGACATCACGTCCGTGGCGGATCGTCAAAGTTCCGTGGGCTGACCGGCCATGAGGGAAATAGGCCGCCGGCCGGATCTCCTCCCGCAGGTCGCGTACACGGATATCGCGGACCATCCCCACGATCTGGAATCGCCGGCCCCAGCCGAGAAAGCTCTCGCCTACCGGACTGCGCCCGCCGAAATAGTGGCGCGCGAACTGCTGGTTCACGATCGCACTCGGTCCGCTCTCGTCCGGGCGGAAGTCTCGGCCCTCGATGACCGGAATCCGCATGGCTGCAAACCAGCCGCTTGCGACCGGAATCGTATATGGACCCGCGATCTCGACGGGGCGGTCGCCAACCTGGATCTGCCCGATGTCGGCGCCACCCGTTTGCAGCGGCCAACCGCTGAAGACAGCGGATTCCACGCCGGGCAGCGCGGCCACTCGCGCGGCCACCCGCCGCCAGCCTTCGGCCGAAAGCGGATCGCCGGGATGATACAGATCGGCGACCAACACACCCGAACTGTCGAACCCGATCGGTTGATTGTCGAGCTTGCGGAGCGAACTCGACAATAGTCCGGCGACGAAGCAAACCAGGAGGCAGAACGCCGCCTGAACACCCACGAGCGCGAGCGGCGGGCGGCTCCGCGCCACCGCGTTGCCACCTTCCTTCAGCGCTTCGGCCGGAGCCACGCTCGAGGAACGCAGCGCGGGCAACAGTCCGAACAAAGCCGTCACGCCAATCGCCAACACCGCGCCGAAGCCAGCCACGCGGACATCCATATCGAGGATCAGGCGCACCGGATTGTCCGGCGGATTCAGCCGCGCCACGACGAATGGCGCGCTCCACCACGCGAACAGCAATCCGAGGCTCGCCGAAGCCAGCCCCAGAATCAGGCTCTCGACGAGCAGCAGTTGAAATAGGCGTCCCCGCCCGGCACCGATGGAAACCCGTAGCGCCATCTCTCTCGCCCGGGACGCCGCCTGGATCGTCATCAGATTCGCCACGCTGGCGCAACTCAACAAGAGCACGAGCCCAGCGACCGTCGCCAGTATCGTCAACGGCAGTTTCAGGTCTCGATTGAAGTTCGAGATGCCCGTCTCCGCGGAATGCATCGATAGCTTCGCGGCGAGGTACGCCTGACGAAACGCCGGCGTGTTGCGAAGCATATCGGAAGCCTCGGCGTACACCTCCCGTTGCCGGCGGAACGCCGCGCCGAGCTTTTGTTCCGCTCGCTCGAGCGAAACGCCAGGTTCTGAATGAACCAGTACACGCGCATTTCGGCGCATGCTCGTATTGCGGCCCTCGACCGTCTCAGCATGGGCCTGCAACGGAATGAAGACGTCGAAGATCACGCCGGTCGAAGTGCCCACGAACTTCGGCTCGGCCACGCCCACCACCGTGAACGTAGTGCCGAGATACAGGAAGGTCCGTCCGACGACATCGGGGGCGCGCCCGAACCGGCGTGTCCAGTATTCGTGTGAGATGACGGCGACCCGGTGATCGGCGCCTCGATCATCCTGCTCACGTCCGAAAAGACGCCCCGCCGCCGGTGCGATCCGGAAATGCTCGAACATCGATGCACTGACGAACTGCCGCGAGATCTTCTCGACATCGGCTGGATCGCCGAAGCTGATGTCCTGCCGGTCGGCAAAGCTCAGCATCATCAACTCGGCCTCGCCCTTCAGGGCCGCGCGCATCGCCACGAACTCGTCGTAGGAGAAGGACTCCCGCATCGACATCGCCCCGTCGATGTTCACCATCGAATAGCGCAGGAAGTGGAGCCGCTCCGGCCCCGGAACGGGCAGCTTGCGAAGGAATCCGGCATCCACGAGACGAAACGCCGACAACACCGCTCCGATCCCAACCGCGAGCGAAAGCACCGCGACCGCCGTCGCTGTCTTGCGCTTCACCAACTGCCGGGCAGCGAACGCCGCGTCGGCCCGAATCGAGTCGAGCCAGTGGGCCACCTTCTCATCGCGGCTCTGTTCCCGATACCGCAACACACCGCCGAACTCCGCCGGCGTGACACCGCCCTCTTCGAGATGCGATGCGATCTCGGCTTCGATCTCCCGCTCCACGCGCCCCGGCGCGAGCGCGTTTCGCAAACGGCTCCAGTACGACATATCAGGCCATCCTCAGAACTCGATTCACGGCAGCAGTCACGGCCGACCAGCGCTCCTCCGCCTGCTCCAGTTGTTTCCGCCCCGCGCGTGTCAACGAGTACGCCCTCACCTTCTTGCAGTTGTCGCGCGTGACCCACTCGGCCGAGATCCAGCCGTCTTCTTCCATTCGATGCAGCGCCGGGTAAAGCGAACCCTGTTCGACCCGCAACACCTCAGCCGACATCTCCTGAATCGCCGCCATGATCGCGTAGCCGTGCAGCGGCGCCCGTCTCGCCAGCAGCTTCAGCACCAGAAGATTCAACGATCCTTGCAACGCGTCGGCTTGTGCCATATTCAGTTGTCTTACCAAGATAGCTTAACCCGAGTCCGCGCGCCTGTCAACGGATATATACTGTGAGCCGATGAAAGCCCGGACCCTTGCTCTTTGCGCATGCGCCCTCCTGCTGGGCGCCGTCATCGTGCGCGACCGGTTCACTCCGCTCGCCGCGCAACGCGACTCCACCACCTGGGGTGCCACCGATCCCACATGGTCGCCGGATTCGTCGCAACTCGCGTTCACGCTGTACGGCTCCATCTGGATCGTCAGCGCGGAAGGCGGCGAGGCCCGGCAGATCACCAGCGGACCCGGCTATCACGCGCATCCGGCATGGTCCCCGCGAGGCGATCGCATCGCCTACATTTCCGGACCTCCGCCCGCCGGAACGCTCCCGAACATCGCCGGACGTCTCATGGCGGTCGACATCGCGTCCGGAGAAGAGCGCGCGATCGAGACACCCTATCCGACAGTCGGCAATCCTACCTGGCAGGCTGACGGATCGGAGATCGCCGTGGGCCTCAACGTGCCCGACACAGGTTCGGTCCTGCACGTGATTCCAGCCTCCGGTGGCACGGCCCGGGCGCTACAGCCTCGAACACAACGCGGCCTCTCCGGCAACTGGACCTGGGCTTCGTGGTCGCCGCGCAACAACGAGATCTTCTTCGCCGCGCAACGATTCGCCGCCGTGCAGAACGGATCGCAGAAACTCGGCGCGCCGCAGGTCTGGGCGATTCCCGCCAAGCCGGGTCCGATCATGGTGCAGCTTCCGCTCACCTCCTATCGGCTGGCCGACATCGCGCAACTCCACGCCGTCTCCGCCCTGCCCGATGGCTCCGGCGCGATCTACTCGGCGGTGATCGTCAACGGCAAGGGTGATCGCGAACTG
The DNA here is from genome assembly GCA_902825945.1 of uncultured Acidobacteriota bacterium. GTDB lineage: Bacteria > Acidobacteriota > Terriglobia > Bryobacterales > Bryobacteraceae > SYLY01. The sequence goes on along the minus strand of CADECY010000247.1, from coordinate 3,537 downwards.
TATCGGGTGTCCCGCAATGGCGGAGCCAAACCGGTCGCGGTCACCCAGACTCCGCGCGACGAGTTCTCACCCGCGATCTCTCCGGATGGCAAGCGCATCGCCGTCGTCTCGAACCACCTGGGCAATCTCGACCTGTTCACGATGCCCGTGGGCGGTGGCGAGAAGCGCCACGTCGCGATCTCGGGCCTAAAGTTCCGCAATCCTTCGGCCCGGCTGCGTGTGAAGACGCTCGATGAGAAGGGCGAACCTTCTCCCGTTCGACTCTATCTCCGCGCGGCGGACGGCAAGGGCTACGGGCCGAAAGGCGGCCAGATCTTCTACTACGGGCTCGATCCGGGCAAGCCGCGCGAGGCGCTCTTCATCACGAGTGGCGACGACGAAATCGCCCTTCCAGCGGGCCGAGTCACTCTCGTGGCGTTGAAAGGCGTCGAGTATCGCGTGGAGGAGCGCACGCTCGAACTCACTGCGGGCGAAACCTCGGAAGTACCGATCCCGATGCGCCGCTGGACCAATTGGAATCAGAAGGGCTGGTACACGGGCGAGAATCACTTTCACGCCAACTACAACGGCAGCTACTATCAGCGCCCGCCCGATTCGCTCGACTGGCTTCGCGCAGAGGACCTGAACGCCGCGAACATGATCGTCGCCAATTCCGAAGGCGCCTTCGTGCATGACAAGGAATTCTTCAAGGGCACGGTCGATCCCGCATCGAAGCCCAACTTCCTGCTCTACTGGGGCCAGGAGTATCGCAACTCCGATCCACTGGGACACATGGCATTCCTCAACATCAAGCGCCAGGTGCCGCCCTCGTTCACGAGCGTGGTGGGCAGCAACTCGTCCTATGACTATCCCCTGAACACGATGGCCGCGATCGAAGCCCGCGCGCAGGGCGGACTCGTGGTCTACGTTCATCCGATGAGTTCGCCACTCACCGATCCTATGGATTCGAACCTCGGCGCCAAAGAGGCTCCGCTAACGGCCGCGCTCGGAGCCATGGACGCGATCGACATCCTTCCCTACGGACCCGCCGCCTACGAGATGTGGTACCGCCTGTTGAACTGCGGCTTCAAGATCGCGCCTGGAGCGGGCACCGACGTTTTCACGAATTGGCGCGGCATCAACCGGATTCCGGGTGGCGCGCGGCAGTACGTCGATACGGGTTCGGCGTATTCGTGGCAGCGCTGGATCGACCGCTATCGCGAAGGGCGAGCGTTCGTCACCAATGGTCCGCTGATGACGTTCACGGTGAATGGCCAGGGCCCAGGCACCACGCTCGACGCCGCGAAGGCGCGAATCGTGGTCGAAGTGAGCACGCAGGTTCCAGTCGATACGATCGAGATCATCCGCAACGGCGAGGTGATCGAAAGGCGCCCGGTGCCGGTCACATCGCTGGCTCACCGGATCGAGAGGGAAGTGGACGCCGCCGAAAGCGCCTGGTTTGCTGCCCGCGTTTCCGGACCCGCCACGCGCGGCTACGCCAACGATGTTCCGCGTGCGCATTCCGGCGCTGTATACGTGCTCCGCGGCGGCGCTCCGGTGCTGGTTCGCGAAGACGCCGAACTCATGATTCGCTGGCTCGGGCGCCTGTGGGGATACCTCGAGGAGCGCGACAACTTCGGTCCCGGCGATAATCGAGCCAAGGCACGCGCAATGTTCGATCGCGGCGTGGCTCACTATCGTGCCAAGTTGTCGCGTTGATCACACCGGGATCGTGTAGAGCATCGCGTCTCCCACCCAACCATCCGTGAACGCGAACAGACGGCTCATGTGCAGGGCGATCGCCTTGCTCCGCCGGTCTTCCCGGGCGAAGAAGTTCGAAAGCGTCAGGATCGGATCGTCCTCCGGCTGCTTGTTGTCCACGATCCGCACCGAGTCCTTGATCAGGCGCCCATCCGTGCGATCCACTTCGCCGGCCACGAACGGATACCTTGGACGATTGCCGCGCGGATTCACCGGCGTGATGTTGCCCAGCCAGAACAAACGTCCGCTCGAATGTTCCAGCATGTGCGAACAGGCGCTCGGCGAGAAGAAGCGTTCGCCGTTGGTGTAGGTCCACGGCTCGGGCTTGGTCCACGTCATTCCGCCATCGTTCGAATACGATGCCCACTTGTGCGCCGGATAGTGCGGACGCGAGTCGTTGGATCCGCGCGTCACGCACAGGATCCGGCCGTCGCGCAGCGTGGCGAGCGTCGGCTCGTCCATTCCGCGGGTGATCCGGTCCGGATCGCCGGGAATGCGTTGCGACGATTCCCAGACGAGTTCGCTCCCTTTCCACCGGCCGACGAGGATCATCGCGTCGTGATAGGTGTAGCCGCGGGTCGGATTATAGAGCTTCCCATCCGTGCCGAGCGGCGCCACCACAACGGGCAGCAGAATCGCGCCGTCCTTGCGGAGAATGGGCCGGCACGGATTATCGCCGATCATCACCGAGTTCTTCCCGGTCCAAACTCCGGGCAGCGGATGCCGCGCGTCGAATTCATGGCCGGATTGAATGACCTGCCGTGAGGGACCATCGAGTCCCACTCGGTAGTGGACATTCCACTGGCGCATCCCCTCGAGCGGATCATCGCTCGGCAAGATGCCTTCCACCCAAAATTCGATCAGCCGGCCCGTCCCCGGATCGACCCATGGCCCGCGCGGATGCAGCCGCCACATTCCTCCGGACCGCCGCTCTCCGCACGCACGAGTCTCTGGCGCGGACCACGTCTTGCCGAAGTCGCGCGATCGCCGGTACAGCGCGACATCCACAGTATCCGACCGGCTGAATCGCTGCTCGATCGAGACCATCGCGCCGCCGGACTTCGCCGTGTAGTAAGCGCTGCACATCACGGCCACGCCCTTGCCGGGCGCCTTCAGGAAGAGCTCGCGGCGGATACGCGGATCGGGACCAGCGGCGAGTGCGGGGAGAGCCGAGAGGAACGTCCGGCGAAGCACGTTAGATGTTCACCGGGATTTCGACCGTCACTTCCGGAATCGGGAACCCGCCAGAATTCACCACTTCGCGAATCACCGCATTGGTGTCAAAATAGACTTGCCAATAGTGGTCGTTGTGGGTGTGCGGGCGAACCGCCAGCACGCATCCGGCAGCCGAATGAGTGAGGATCGTCACATCGACCGCTGGCTTGGCCACGACGTTCGCAACCTTCGACACGCGATCCTTCAATTTCGCGATCACCGCGTTGACATCCTGCGAATGCGCAAGGGGCGCGGTAAGTTCGACACGCCGCGTCGGGTTGGTGTGGAAGTTTTGGATGTTATCCGAAAAGATCTTCGCGTTCCCAACGTAGGTCCGGATGTTGTCCGGCGTATTGATACCGGTGACAAACATTCCGATCGAATCCACCGTGCCCGTGACTCCACCGGCGGCAATGAAATCGCCGGTCTTGAACGGACGCAGGATCACCAGGAATGCGCCCGCGGCGAAGTTCGAGAGCAGGCCCGCCCAGGCGGCACCGATCGCGACGCTCGCGCCGGCGATGAATGCGGCGAAAGATGTGGTTTCGACCCCGAAGAATCCGAGAATCGCGATGACCAGTG
>CADECY010000246.1 GCA_902825945.1 uncultured Acidobacteriota bacterium | reverse complement strand
GTTGAAGGTTTCGATCTTGGCCACCACCTCGGCGGCGACGACGCCCTTCGTGAGTCGGTTCAGGCGCACCATCGGCGTGTGGCCGATGGTCTCAAGGATGTTGTCGCAGATGTGCTTGGCCATCGCGACGATCTTACCCCGGCGGCCGACGCGCGCCGAAACGCCCGAGCCCCCGTTCCGCGCTCCGCGTTCTGAGCCCCGAGCCCCGAGCCCCGGCTCTTAGTGGCTCATCGCATACAGCAGGATGTTGACCGCTGTCGCGTAGCCGTTCGGGGAGTAGGTGTAGAAGTACTCGGGGTCTTCGCCCTCGCGCTCCCACGCATCGGCGATGTCGGTGTTGTGCGTGGCGAGCACCATGAGGCGGCCCTGCGCGTCGGTGATGCCGCGCATGTGCGCCTGCGCGCTGTCGCCGCCGCGTTCCGACGACTCGCCGCCGGTGGTGCGCCAGAACTGGATCGACGGGATCTGCGGCAGATCCGTCATCGGGAACATCGTGCGGTAGATCGGATGATCCGGGCCGAGGTCGCGGAAGGGATAGGTGCCCGGCGGCAGCACCCGCGCCATTTCCTGTTCGAACACGTCCCACGCGTGCGAGCCCCAGAAGTCGTCGACCCAGAAGAAGCCGCCCTTGAGCAGGTAGTCGCGCAGCGCCGTCACTTCCTCGTCGCGCAGTGACATGGTGCCGACGTCGGAGCCCAGCAGGAAGGGGCAGCGCATCAGCCACGGGTCGGTGAGCCGCGTCACGAAGTGATTGGGCACGCCCGTGGCCTGCTTGCTTACACGCGTCTTCGTGAGCTCGGCGAAGCGGATCGAGAAGTTGATGTCGGCGTCCGGGTAGTCGGTCGACCATCCCTGGCCGCCCGACTCGCGCCACTGACTCGAGTACATGAGCCGGCAGAAGTTGAAGCCGCCGTCGAACACCGCTTCGCTGGCGGGGAAACGCGGCGGCACCCGCCGCATGCGTCCCCAGCCGCCGCCGACACGAAACTGCGCGAAGGCGGCGCCGCCGGCCAGCACGACGACGAGCGCCGCCACGAGGACGGCGCGCCGGCGGATCATTTCTGCGGCGCCTTCGGCTTCGCGAGGCTGCGGTAGTACTCCTCGACCAGGCTCTTGAACTCGGCCGGGACGTCGTCGCTGCCCGTGAGGCGCACGTCCGACGCGTCGCCCTCGACCTTGCGGCGCAGGTCGAACTCGAAGCGGCGCAGCCCTTCGCTCACCGCCGACTGGAGCTCGGCGAGTTCCTGTACGTTCTTGTAGACGCGGTCGTCGTCGAGCGCCTTCAGCCGGCGCAGGATGTCGTCGAGCTGGCGCGTGTCGACGCCGTCGGCGCGCAGCGCCCGCCGCAGCGCCTCGACGTCCTGGCCGTAGCGGCGCGCTTCGCCGCGGAACTGGCGCACGTCGTCGGCGCCCAAGTTCCCCGGGCGCGCGTTGCCCCAGCCGCCGTCGTCGCCGCCGAAGCCACCGAACGTGTCGCCGTTGCCGCCGCCGCCCTGCTGGCCACCCTGGCTTGACTGGCCCTGCTGACCGCCCTGGCCCTGTTGCCCCGCCTGGCCCTGCTGCCCGGATTGACCCTGCTGCCCGGACTGGCCGCTCTGACCCTGTTGGCCCTGCTGCTGTCCGCGAGCCATCTGTTCCAACTGCTTTTGCAGCTGCTCGGCTTCGCGGCGCAACATCTCCTGCTGCCACTTCTGCTGCATCGTCTGCTGATTGCGCTTCTGCTGCTCGGCAAGCTCCTGCTGCCTGCGGGCGAGTTGTTCGAGCTTCTGGAGAGCCTCGTCGACTTCTCGATTCTTCTGTTCCTGCGCCGACTGTTGCTGGCCGGTTTCGTACTGATTCTTCTCCGTGTCGAGTTCGAGGTCGAACAGGTTCGATAGGTCGCGCGCGGCTCCCCCGCCCCCGCCACCTCCGCCGCCACGTTGTCCGAATGCGACTTGGATGTCGCGGAATGTCGCCTCGGCGCGCAACAGGTGCTGCAGCGCCTTCTGCTCGTGCGGCATCGCATCCTGCCACTTCTGTCCCTTGAGTTCGGCCGAGGCCTTGTCCATCGCGTCAGACGCGGCGGTCATCTCCTTGGCGAAGCTCATGAACTCCTGGTTCTGGGAGGAGAGCTCGCGGCTCTGCATGCGCTTGGCGAGCGATCTCGCCTGGTCGCGGAGCTTCGACTGGACCTCGGCCAGGAACCGGCCGGCCTCGGCGGCGTCGGTAGCGGTCGCCTTCTTGTCACGCTGCTGATTCCAGGTCGCGGAGATGATCTCCTTCTGCCGCTGCGAGATCTGGTTCTGATCTTCCTCGCCGCCGCCACCACCGCCACCTCCCGATTGCTGCGATTGCCGGTACTCACGGTCGAAGGGTTGCGCCTCGATGAAGAACATGTCGGTGCGAGCCGTGGTGCGCGCGTCCTTCGCGGTCGCATAAAGGCTCACGAGATCTCCGGGTGAGAGCTTGAAGTTCTCGAGTTCGAGAACGTGCGCCGCCGCCACGTCTTTCGATCCGGGCCGCGCCAGAAGTTTGACCGTTTGCTCGGGTCCGCCGTTCACCGAATAGTAGAGGTTGACTTCGCTCAGCGCGAAGTCGTCTTCGGCGTTGACCGCGACCGTCACCTCTTCGATCGGGCTTGCCTTGTAATCGCGGCCGGGCTTCGAGATCTTGATGGTGGGCGGATTTTCTTTCCGCGCCTCGATGAAGTAGTCTTCGCTGAGCCGGACCCGCTGTCCGTTGTCGAGGCCAGCGAGGTAGTACATGCCGTCCTTATCGATGTTGACTTTCGCGGTGACGACATTGCCCGCGCCTTTCGATACCGCGATCTCCTTTTCGTTCACAACGAGCCGGCCACCCTCGAGCGGACGATCCATCTCGATTTCGAGGTGCGCCTCGGTGCCTTCGACGGCGCGCAGATCGCCGCCGAGTTCTTGGGTTTCGGGCTTGGCTCCCATCCACGCCGGGAAGTGATAGGTGACCCTGATCTTCTTGACGCCGGGCAGATCGACGGCCTTCAGGTTGAAGTGGCGCGATTGCACCGAGCCTGCTTCCACGAAATACTCGATGCTTTCCGGAATGCCCGCGAACAGGAACTCGTATCCCGTCCCGGTGACCGAGGGCTGCATCTGCACGGTTTCCCATTTCGTGGCCGAGTGGTAACGAGCCCACAACGTGACCTTGGGGGGAGTCATGCCGATCAGTTGCGCGGAGATGATCTGGTCACCCTTGCGGCGCACGGATGCATCGCCCGGCTGGACCTTGATGTCGTAGAACGGCTGGACGCCGGCCTTGGACGACGGTCCGGCCCAGAGCAACGACGCGCCATGGCCCCAGAATCCGGGGCCCGCCATGATCAGCCAAAGCAGAACGCCGAGCGCGCTGACGCCCGCGGCAGTGGCGCCGATCATCTTGCCCCACGGGTAAACGCGCGCGGGTTCAGCGGTGCGCGCCACATTCATCGTGTCGGCGGCGAGCAGGTGCAGGAACGGATCAGCGGGTTCGGCCGCGGCGCGGTCGGCAACGGTGAGCAGGCGCTCCTCGAATTCCGGAAACGCCTCTTCGGCCTTGTGCGCGGCCACGCGCCGGTTCACCTTGCGCAGCGGAAGCCAGAGGGCGAGCGCGATGGTTCCGAAAAGTGTCAGCCAGAGCGCGATGCGCGCCGTGGTGATCGACGTGGGCGAGAACGCGAGCGCGTTCGTGATCAATACCAGGATCACGGTGGCGGCCAGAGCCGCCGCGAACAGGATGGCCGCTCCACGCGCCACCGTTCCCATCTTCAGTTGCCGCTCGAGGCGGCCCAGGTACTCGTTGAGCTGATCCAGGGTATTCATCGAACCTCCCCTATGAGCCTTCTTCCCTTTGTACACCCAAATAACGTGCCGCGAGGACGGACTCTGCCGCCGCCGCCGCCAGCACGAGCAACATGACCCACCACCATAGGTATTTCGGCTTCTCTTCCTCTTCCTGAGCGGCGGGTCCGCCGTTGGTACTCGCGGCCCCGTTGCCGCGGCCCGAACCCGTCCAGAGGTCGAGATTCTCTTTCGGAATCGGAGCCAGGTCGGACTCCTTGCGGTCCGGATTCGCCGCGATCAATTCGTTGCGGCCATTAGCCCGGCGGAACTCGAAGAAGCCCTCGCGCTGAATCTGATAGGTCTGCACCTTCGACGCCTCGGCGAGCGACAGCGGATGTTGGCCGTCCGGATCGATCACATCGACGTTCACCGATCGTTCCTTGGCAGACCGCAATTCGACGAACGCGCCCACTCCGGTTGCGGCCGACCGGTCGACCACGCCCGCCAGATATCGTGCCGTCTGTTCGACGAACGGAACGAACGGCGGCAACAGCGGGAAGTCGTTGGCAAGATTGTCGAAGGTGGAAGTGAACAGCAGCACGCGGCCCTCACCCACCTTCTTTTCGAGCATCAGCGGCGTCGAATCGCTCAACTTGGCGATCACGCGCGCATTGCCAGGCTTCACGCTCACCGCGTAGTAGAACTTCACGCCTTCCCAGCGCGCCGCGCGAAACACGCTCGGGTGGGTGGCGTCGGTTTCCCCCACGGCGGCGAACATCTGTCCATTGCGCGAAAAGTACTTGCCCTCGTTCACCGCTTCGCCGAACAACGGAATGGTGGGCTTGCGCGCGGTGTTCGATCCGGCGGCGATCCAAATGGAACCGCCACTGCCGGCATGCTTCTGAAGTGCATCCTCGAGCGACGGCGGAACCGACATCACATCCGACAGGACCACGAACGCGTAGTTGGCGGGATTCAGATTCGCCGATTGCTCCACCGTCACCGCTTCCAGTTGAAACGAAGACTCGGCACCGGCGCCAAGCGCTGTGCGGAAGTACAGTGGCGAGCGTGTGTCGCGCGCCTCGTGCACGAACAACACCCGTCGCGGGTCCGAACGCTCGACGGCGAAGATCGCGCGATCGTCTTGCGGAAATGCGTCGCCGCCGTCGGTCTTGATTTCGCAACGTGCGGCGCCGTAGGGCAAGTCGAGCCCGGTGAACTCGACAGTCGCGCGTCCGTTGGCCGGAACGTCCACGGCCTTTGTGCCGACAGCCTTTCCATTCGCGAGCAGGGTGATCGAGCGCCGCGCCGCTGGCGTGTCGAACCCAGCAACGGTCGCCTGTACGCGCGTCTTTTTCGTGTCCCACAGGACGGCGGGCGCGCTCGTGGTGAGGATCGTCCAATTGGGCGTGGGCTTGTCCGCTACGGGATGCACGATCAGCCGGATCGAGGCGGGAAGCTGCAGGTCAGTGAAATTCGCGGGCAGCGCTGATTTCTGGACATCGGAGAAAAGGTGTGCATCCAACGGCTCGGGCGACGCCTGGGCGATCGAGCGCAGCGCGCGGGTCAGTTCCGCGTAGGAGGCGTGCGTGTCCGAGCCTCTGATGCCGGCCACGGCGGCGGAAAGTTCACCCTTATCTTGCGTCGAATCGGTGATCAGGCGGAGATTGGCGCCAAGCGCCGCGACTTGCGCGCGATCACTCGCACCCCGCTTGTCGAGTAGCGCGAGTGCCTCGCGCTTGGCATCCTCGAGGCGGGTTCCGGCGCGCATGCTGAAAGACTCGTCCACCACGATCAGCCATCGCTGCGATCCATCGTCCGCCGACAACTTGCGCTTGATGTAAGGATTCGCGAAGGCGAGCGCCAGCAACGCCAGCAGCGCGATCCGCAGCGCCATCAACAGGAGGTACTTGAGCCGGCGGTGCTTGATCGAAGCCTGGGTTCGCTTTTCGAAAAACATCAGCGACGCAAACGGCAGCGGCGTCGATTTGTGTTGCTGCAACAGGTGCAGGTAGATGGGCAGTGCCACCGCGAACGCACCCAGCAGATACAAGGGAGAAAATAGCCCCACGCTAGAGCCTCCCCTGACGGATACTGAGGTATTCGCGGAGCGCGCCGTCGAGCGGCTTGTCGGTCCGCATCAAATAGTAGTCCATTCCCGAACCCTTGGCCTTTTCGCGCAGAGCGTCGATGTGGGCGGAGATCTTGCCGCGATACTCGCGCCGGGCATAGTCGGGCGAAACCTCGAGGCTGTCCTGCGTCTCTAGGTCGATGAGAATCACAGGGTCGTTGATCTGGGGGTCGAGTTCTCGCGAGTCGAGCACGTGAAACAGAACGACATCGTTGCCCCGGAACCGCAGTGGTTGAATCGCGCGGATGATCGTTTCGGGATCGCCGTAGAAATCGGAAAGAACCACGACCATGCCGCGCCGCTTGAGAAACTCCATCAGGTGCACGAACGGTTTGGCGTAGTCGGAGCGCTGGCGCGGCTCAGCGTGTTCGACGCCGTGGAGCAGGCGGTGCAGTTGGCCCTGGCGCGTCGACGGCTGGATATAGTTCCGAACCTCGTCGTCGAACACGATTAGTCCGGAGGCGTCGCGCTGTGCATTGGCCAGATAGAACAGGCTGGCCGCCGCGAAGCGAGCGTAGTCGATCTTCGATACCTTACCGGAGGAGAAGCTCATCGAGTTCGACGCGTCGATCAGCACCGACATCTGCGAATTCGTCTCGCCGCGGAAGCGCTTCAGGTAGAGCCGCTCGCTGCGCGCATAGACGCTCCAATCGACGTGGCGCAGGTCGTCGCCCGGAGTGTAGGCACGATACTCGGCGAACTCCTGCGAGAAGCCGAAGTCGGGCGAACGGTGCAAGCCCGCGACGAAGCCATCGACCACGGTCTTGGCGATCAGGTCGAGCTTGGAGATGGACGCGAGCGTTGCGGGATCGAGAAACCGCTGTAGCATGCTAGGCCTTCGGCGGCGGCATCATCTCCAGGAGCTTCTTCAGCAGGTCGTCGGAGCTCAGCCGTTCAGATTCGGCCTGAAAGTTCAGCAGGACGCGATGGCGGAGCACCGGGACGGCCAAGGCGCGGATATCGTCGTAGGAAACGTGATAACGTTTCCGGCCGAGAGCGCGAGCCTTGGCGGAAAGGGTGAGGAACTGCGCCGCGCGAACGCTGGCGCCGTAGTTGACGTACTTCTTGATGATGTCGGGCGCTTCCGGCAGCGAGGTTCGGGTGGCGCGCACGAGGTTCACCGCGTAGCGGGCGATCGGTTCGGCGATCGGGACCATTCTCACCAGTTGCTGGAAGGCGATGATCTCCTCGGCGTTCGTTACCGCATCGACGGTGGCCGATTGCGTGGTGGTGGTGAGGCCCAGGACCTTGACCTCTTCGTCAGCCGACAGATAGTCGAGCACGGTGTTGAACAGGAAGCGGTCGAGCTGCGCTTCCGGCAGCGGGTACGTGCCTTCGAGCTCGATCGGGTTCTGCGTGGCGAGCACGAAGAAGGGCCGGTCGAGCGCGTAGG
>CADECY010000245.1 GCA_902825945.1 uncultured Acidobacteriota bacterium | reverse complement strand
GCGAGCATCGGCAGCATCTTGATCTTGCCGAGCAGGCCCTCTGGCATCTTCATCTGCAGGTAGTCCGAGATGCGATCGGCGATCTCCTGCACGCTTTCCACTCCCAGCGCGATCTCCATTCGCTTGCTGCTGGCGAAAGCGTTGATGAGAACCGGCGTCGAGTATCCCTTCGGTTTCTCGAACAACAACGCCGGTCCGCCGCTCTTCACGCTTCGGTCGGCGAATTCGGTGATTTCGAGTTCCGGGCTTACTTCGAACGGGATGCGCTTCAGTTCGCCCGCCGCGTCCAGTGCCGCGATGAACTCGCGCAGATCTTTAAAGGCCATATGAGCTATTTTGGAGGAACGCACTCATGAACGGCAAAACAGCATTGATCACCGGCGCAAGCCGCGGCATCGGACGCGCCTGCGCTTTGGAACTCGCGAAGGCGGGATGTCGCATCGCACTGGCCGCCCGGAACCGCGAAAAACTGGACGCGGTCGCGGAGGAAGTACGCGCGCTGGGCCGCGATGCATACGTGGTGGAGATCGATCTCGGCAACGCCGCTTCGATCAAGGAGGCTTTCGCGAAGACGAGCGCGGAGTTCGGACCCATCGACATTCTGGTCAACAACGGCGGCATCACTCGCGACGGCCTCGCGTTGCGCATGAAGCCGGAAGATTGGACCGCGGTCATCGAGACCAACCTGACCGGATCGTTCCTATGCATTCAACAAGTGTTGCAAGGTATGATGCGGGCGCGCTGGGGAAGGATCGTGAATATCTCGTCGGTCGTCGGCGAATCCGGCAACGCCGGCCAAGCGAACTACGTTGCGTCGAAGGCTGGGTTGATCGGCCTGACGAAGACGATCGCGCAAGAGATGGCGAGCCGCAATATCACGGTCAACGCCGTGGCGCCCGGCTACATCGAAACCGACATGACCGGTGTGTTGACGAAGGAACAGAAGGACGCCATGCTCACGCGCATTCCGTTGAGGCGCGCCGGAACTGGCGCGGACGTTGCGGCGGCGGTGCGGTTCCTGGCCAGCGACGACGCGGCCTACATCACCGGACACGTGCTCGACGTGAACGGGGGCATGTACATGTAGAATGGCGGTCAATGGTACTTGATCGCCGTTCCTTCTTGAAGGCCGCGGGCTCCGCGGCAACACTGGCCGGACTTCCCGCGACGGTCCGCGCCGCGGCCCCGAAATCGTTGAAGATCTCCCGCATCGAGACATGGAAAGTCATCGTGCCGATGCGTCCGGGCACGACCGTGAGCCTCGACTTCGGTCCGTCGCTCGACATCCGCCTGCGTGATTTCGACAAGGTTCCGAAGTTCATCATTCGGCTCACCGGCGAGAACGGAGTGACGGGAGTCGGCGAAACTGGTCGCGGCGAAGCGGACGCGAGCCTCGCCCGCAACGTCAAGGCTCTCGAGGGCAAGGACGCGCTGGCGGTGCCGCTCGGCGAGCCTTCGCTCGGATTGCCGGATGGTTCCACCGCCGACGCGTTCGAGATGGCAATCTACGATCTTCTCGGCAAGACGCTCGGAGTCCGCGCGTGCGACATGCTCGGCGGATGCCGGCAGGAGAAGGTCGCCGTGACCTACTGGACCGGACAGCGGACCGAGCCCGACCTGATGAAAGTCTGCGAGACCGCCAAGCGCGGCGGTTACGAGCATCTGAAGTTCAAGGGCCGGAAGGGCGATCCGATCGTTCCGCTGCTGGCCGCGGTCCACCGGAACTTTCCCGATCTCTCGCTCACGGTCGACTTCAATCAGTCGTACAAGGATCTGGCTGGATTCCTGCCCGTGGCCAGGGCGCTCGATCAGGGGTACAAGCTGGTCATCGAAGATCCGATTCCAGCCAATCTCGACTGGTGGGCGCAACTCCGTCAGCGAACCTCGATCCCGTATGCCCTCACGAGCGCGAATGCCCGGCAGATGATGCAGGCCATCAAGATGAATGCGATCGATGTGTTCAATCTCGGTGGCAACATGCGGCTGTTCCAGCGCCTGTGCACGATCGCGGAAGCGGCGGACATTCCGGTATGGCACGGCTCGGGTGTGGAGTTGGGCATTCGCGACATGTCGTTCGTGCATGCGGCCGCGGCGACCGTGTCCTGTACGATTGCTTCCGACACGTTGTCGTTCCTTCGCGAAAACGATCTGATCGGCGGCACGTTCCAGCCGAAGCATGGCTACATCGAAGTGCCGAAGAAGCCCGGACTCGGGGTGGAGTTGGATGAGGCCGCTGTCAAGAGATATCGCGTGTCCTGACTCGCGCGAGCTTTCGCGAAGGCACTCGATCGCTCCGCCGGGACCCATGTTCCGCCGCCTGCGCGCGCACTGTGGCGGCGGACATTCGGTACGGCAAGGAGGCCGCTGGCTGGGCCGTACGATTGCCTCCGGCACGTCGTCGCTCCGGTGCGAAAGCGCCCACCACGGGCGCCGCAATGATCGCCCCCTATTCTATTGCAAGCGCCCGAGGAACAAGTAGTCGTTGGATGCCTGAGCCGTGTGGCAGTTGATGCATCCGCTGACTTTGCCTTCCGCTCTCACCGATCCGTCCGCCATCCGCTGCATCCAGTACCAGTCGTTGCGATCGGGATCGAAACCTTCCGACTTGTACATGAGCGTGACAGCCGCGAGATTGCGGTCGGTGCCGTAGTTTTCCTTGACGAGGATCGAGCCCGGAGGCATTGCCCCCCGCTTTTTCTCGATCGCGTTCAACGCCGGCTCGTTCACGTAAGTGGTGATGAAGGCGCCATGGGGAGCGTTGCCTCGCATCTGGGCAGTCGTGCCCGGAAACAGCTTCCAGGACTTGTAATCCTGCCTCGCCACGTAGTCCCAGACGGCTGCGGCCTTCGTGTCGGGGAACCGCTCGATCGAGCCTGCCCAGAGATGGTCGTTGGCGGAGTTCTGCTGGTGGCAGGAGATGCAACCTTGCACGCGCCCTTCCGCGGCGACCTGTCCCGCAGCGGTCTGCTGCAGCCAATACCAGTCGCCGCCGGAAGGGTTGGATCCCTGCGACTTGTACATGATCGAGGTGGCCTGCAGGACACGTTCGCCGTTGTAGTTCTCCTTGAGAACGATTGCGCCTGCGGGCATCTGCCCGGGCCGGTTCCGGATCGCGTTGTACGCGAGTTCGTTGACCCAGATCGACACCAAGGTTCCGTGGGGAGCGCCGCTCGGCTGGAATGCGGACGTGCCGGGCCACAGCCGCCATGTCAGACGATAGTTCTGCTTTTCGATAAAGTCGCGGACAGCGGCTGCGTTCGGCTCCGGCGCGGCCAATGGGCTGACCAGGAACATGTAGTCGCTCTCCTTGGCGCGAGCGTGACAGCCGAAGCATCCGGCGACCGAACCCGAAGCGCCCATCGATCCGTTGGCTTGGCGGGTCGAATAGAACCAGTCGTTGTTGGCCGGATCGAATCCCGTAATCTTGTACATGATCAGAGACGCGTTCAGCATCCCCGCGGCGCTGTGGGCTTCCTTGATGATCATCGACCCCGCGGGCATCGATCCGGCCTTCGATTCGATGGCCTGACGGGCAACCGGATTCAGGTAGACCGTCAACGCCTGACTGTGAGGAGCGATTCCCTCATACAACTGGTCCTTGCCCGGAACCAGAGAGAAATTCTGGCGGAAGTTCTGGCGGAAGACGAAGTCCCAGATCGCGCTCGCATCCGCTCCTGGGCGCGTGATCGCGGGTTCGGTGGCGCCGTCGATGGCGATCGTGACGGTGTCGGCCGTGGTGATGCCACCCGCACGGATTTGGAGAGGGACGGCATTGCCGGGCGTCGCCCCCGAGGGCACCACGGCGTTGATCCGGTTCACTCCCGGTGAGCTGGCTTCGAGTCCGCTAAATACAACCTGTGCGGGCCGGCCTCCGATGAGAACCTCTGGTATCGCCACCGTGCGCCGGATGATGCCGGGCGGTGCCACGCCGGCAGCGGAGGTGGGGGTCACCGTGCCCCAGTCCGGTTGCCCAGAACGAGATGGTGGAACCAATCCGGGCGGGGCGCGATCCCTCTCCCGCCGTCTGAGCTCGGGTGCCGTCTGCATTGGCCACGATCGCGGCGCCCGTACCCATCGCGTTAGTGGTGAAAATTCCGGGGGAGACGCGGGCGATGGCAACACTCATCGGTGCCGATTCGACACCGTTGCGGGTTACCACCACGGCTGCGGCGCGGGACGTCTGATCGCGGTCTAGGACCGACCACGGAACCTGGACGTTCACCTGGCGAGGCGATACGTAAATGACCGCGGCCGGAAGCCCGTCGAAAGTTACGGAGACATCGCCGAGAGTCTGGGGCCAAGGCAGTGTCATCGCGGTTACCGGTGCGGCGGCGAGATCGGTGCCCGTGATAGTGGCGATCGATCCGGGGGCAAGCGCGGATGAAATTGTACGGCTCAAAGTGGCGCCGTTGGTGATGCCTCCGGCGGAGATCGTTGGGGTTTGCGCCTGGGCTGACAGAACCAGCAGGCCAGGGAGCAGGGTGGAAAGAGTTGGTTTCAGCATGGATGCGCTCATTGGCGATCAGGATGCCGGAGGTGTCGTGCGAGGTTCGAATTTCCCCCCTCTTGAATTGTAAATTCGTGGGATTCGGTTAACGATAACAGTACACGATTCCCATTTTGTCGGTAATCTCGACGGACATGCCGCCCGCGGACGTTCGAGCCCGCCCTCGCAAGAGGGCCGGATCCCGGCAGACGCGCTATGCCGTTGGGGCGCTGCTTCCGGTCATTCGATTCCGGCCAAGTGCGCCCGTGCCGCCACTAACCGCTCATCATCCGGCGATAGGGCTGCCTCCAGCATCCGCACGGAATCCTGAGCCAATGAGCGCGCCTCGTCCAGCCGGTTCAGCTCCGCGAGCGCGATCGACAAGTTATAGGCAGCCGCTGCGAACTCTACGTGATTCCGCCCGAACACGGACTCCGCTACCTCGGCCGCCTCTCGCAACAACGGCTCGGCATCTTCAGTCGAACCGAGTCCATGCAAAGCCGTCGCGGCGGCCGTCAGGCATTCTAACCGGGCGATCGTCCCGTCCTCGTCCTCGAAGGCGTCCGGAAACTGATCCACGATCATCTGCGCCGTCTCGGCCGTCGACAGCGCATCGTCCCATCGCTCCGATTCGGCGTAGAGATCGCTGAGGGCGGTGAGCACGGAAACGTGCCGCTCACGATCCGGCGCGGCTGATTCCTCGATCGCATCGAGCGCCGCCAGATACTGCTGTTCGAGCCCGCTCACTTGGACTGTGCCGGAGAGGCCGTGGCGGGACCGGCGGGAGTTGCTGGCGCGGGAGCCGGAGCTTCCGGACCCACACCCACAGGCTTCTCACCCTTTCGCACCTGCTCGAAGTATTGCTGCACGTAGTGCTGATACTGGAGCGGAACCTCGTCGCGATGGATCTCGCCGCCCGCCTCGCGATGCGCCGCGTTGCGCTGCGTGTATTGCGTGCGCAGGTTCTGGCTCTTGCCGTTCTGCACCTCGACCATCACCTCTCCCGCCATGTTCTGCGCGCGCTTGCCGAAGATCTCGCTCAGTTTGCCCATCGCCGCCATCTGCTCAGCGTCTTTGAGGTCCTTGCTGCCGTCCTGCTTGCCCATCCCGGACTTCGCATCAGTCGGCGTCCCCGCCTCGGCGGTCTTGTCGTTACTCTTGCCCTGGCCCGACTGGGCCTGCTGCTCGCCCTTCCCCTCGGCGTCGGCATCATCTGTCGGGGTGCCCTTGCCTTGCTGCTGCCCTTGGCCCTTTTCGCCCTTCTGGCCCTGTCCCTGCTGCTCGCCCTGCTGGCCCTTCTCCGGACCTTTCTGGTTCGACGCGCGCTGTTGCTGCTGCTGTTGATTGGGCAATTTCATCTTGTTCAGCAGGTTCGCCATCGCATCGCGCATCTTGTCGAGCATCGAGGAGTTCGGCTCGTTTCCATTGCCCTGCTTAGCGTTCTGAGGACCCTTCTGATCCTTGCCCTCGGAACCTTCGCCCTTACCCTCGGCGCCTTCCTTTCCTTCCTTGCCCTCGGCGGACTTGTCGCCCTGCTCGTCGCCCTCCGCCATGTCATCACCCATCTCCTCGCCCTGGGCCTTGACTTCCGATTGCTTGCCCTTGACGTGGTCCTTGTCCTCGAAGGGAATGTTCACGTCCGGAACATCCACCGTATTCAGAACATCGTCGGATGCCTGATCGACGTCCGGCTGCTTGACCAGGTCGGGCCGGTCGATCGGAATCGCCATCGGATCGTCTTTCGGCCCCTGCCCCTTCTTGTTCCGCGCCGCCACTTCGTTGGTGGGATGGAAGAAATCCGCCACCGCTTCGATGATCGGCTGCTTCAGATCGAGCGTTCCGAATAACCCGTACCGCAGCAGAAACAGGCCGGCGCCGGCCGCGAACAGCGCGCCCGCGACGTAAAGCTGCGGGGGCATCCGCCACGGCATCGCTTCCGACAGCGCGACTGCGGCCACCGCTCGCTCCGCCGCTGCTTTCTGGGCTTCGACGAAAACGGCGGACTGCTTCGCCGCGCCATCATCGTGATGGAAGTGGAACGCTGTCGAAATGACATCAGCGAGCTTCAGCCGTTCGTCCACCCGTTGCGCCACCACGTACCGCGATGGCAGCGATCGCCGCGTGCGCCAAGCCGCGATCGCCATGCCACCCGAAAAGAACAGCACCGGCCAATACCACTCGAGGATCTCGGTGCCGAGCAACAGCAGCAACAGCGCGCAACCCGACGCGGCTGCGGCACCTACCGATGCCTGCTCCCAAATGAGATTCCAAACAGCACGTCGCCGGGCCTTCGCGACCAGATCCAGAAATGCAGGTGTAGCAGTCAACCTGACTCCATCCTACACCCTCGCTACCCCAAAATCTCCTTCAATCGCTTCCCCACGATACGCGGCTCGTCTCCGCGCATCATCCACACCGAGATCAGCAACTTTCCATTCCCAGGCCGCTGCACATGAATCGGCGGATCGCTTTGCAGCAACTTCTCGTGCACCTGGGATGCGGTGAGCCCCTTGGCGGACTCGTCCCATTCCACCGTCACATGCGGGACCTCGTTCGCGATCACCGGAATGTGCCGGTCCGTCGTCACGCCTTTCACTCCGTTGAGTGCTCCGCGAATCACTTTCACCCGGTCTTCGACTTCCTTGTACTCGGCATCGTGATCGACCTTCAGATAGCTCTCCACGGCCGCTAGCAATCCGCACATCTCTTCTTTGCCGACCTTCATCCCGCGACCGATCCCGCCGTAGGGCGACATAGCGGGCCACGCCGCTTCGATCAGGTCCTTGCGCCCGAGCAGCAACCCGCTCGCCTGTGGACCACGCAGCGCCTTGCCGCCTGAGAAGATCACGAGATCGAAGCCCGCCGCGGTGTATTCGAAGAGCCGGCTCTTCGGCGTGGCATCGGAAGCGCAGTCGTTCATCGTGGGAATGCCGCGCTCCTTGCCGATCTTGATGAAGTCCGCCATCTTGACCTGACCGTTCGGATCCGCTTTGTTGAG
>CADECY010000244.1 GCA_902825945.1 uncultured Acidobacteriota bacterium | reverse complement strand
ACGAACGCCGGCATCGCGCGAGAGTCCGGACCCGGCTGCTGGACCCTGCCGATCGACATGGAGTCCACGCTGCGCGCGATGCGCAACGTAGCCGACCGGCAACGCATGCTCGCGCAATGCGGCACCGCGATCTCCGATGACCGGCTTCCGCACCGCATCACCCCGATCAGCGAGATCGACCAACTGCGCGGTCGCGTGCTCGGCCACATCGAGAACGAAATGGTGGGCCGCGTCCATCTGGTTCTCGAGGGGACGGACGGCGTGGTCCACTTCATCCCTCATGAAGCGACGATCGAGTCCGCCCGCGCGCGCGGCGAATTGCGGCCGGATCACTTCGTCTCGTTCGAGCGGCGGGACCGCATCACGATCCGCGACCACGGCGACGCGAACGCCTATCTCCGCTCGGAGAGCTTCGCGTCAGTTCCCTTCCCCGGCGAGTTGTCGGGCGCCGGCTGGCGAGGATGGTTGGGGCAATATCGATCACGATTGACCGGTGTCGAGCGAGGTCGTTAGCCGGATAGAATGAGGGCATGGCGCCCCACAATGACCGCCGCGAAGAGTTCGCGTGGCTCGCCAAGGAGTCCGCACCGTATGCGGGCCAATGGATCGCACTCGATGGAAAACGGCTGGTCGCACACGGTCCGGAGCTGGTCGAGGTCAACGCGGCACAGCCCGCGAGGCAGGCGTGGACCAACCTCTGCTGACTCACCTTCCGCCAGCCGATGAGCTTCCGTTCGGCGGCTGGTAGCGATGGCCGCCGCGGCGAGCGGCCCTACGAACCGAGCCAAGGATTGAGGACGGGAACTCCGAGGCCTGGACTGCCGTTGCCGCGCAACCGCGCGAATTGCGCTCTGTCCGCTGCGGTCATGTCATGAGCTATAGAGGATCCGCGTGCCACTCAATCAAGAGCTTTCCATTGAGCACTCATTCTCGATCATTGTGGAGTGAGATTCAAGATCAGCCACCGCTCAGAAAGGAGTAAGCCAACTCCCCGACGCTTGGCCAGTGCCTTCAGAACAGAATCGACACCCGCGCACGGAGATCGTGGTGCTTCGGTGTCATCGCCCGGAGCCGATCAGGCCCGCTGCATTTCCCCACAGAAGTTCCTCCGTCCAGAAATCCAGGTAGACTCTCTTCGCCCAAGCAATGTTGTCTTTGTACCAGTCTCTGTACGCGGCATGCCTCTGCTGTCTCGGCCGCGCCTTGGTGTCGCGTTCCTTAATTGCGAGCGCTCGGTCCGTCTCTTTACGCTTCTTTTCACTCTCTAAGTCCTTGATTGAGTTCTCCGCTCTGGACAAACTTAGCTTGAGCTGATCGAGCAGAGGCTGCTCGCGGTTGAGCTCAGCAAGATCCTGCACTCGGAACCTCTCAACGGTAGCCAATTGCTTCACGGTGTCCGATGCGTCGAGTCCCTTTGCTCTGAGACTGTCGCGTTGCGCTTTTTCCTTTTGCTCCTGCCGGTCGTGTTCGGCCAGCCGCTCCTTGATCACCTCTATGTACCGGCCTTTGTCATCCATCGCCTCCTTAGTCCGTTTAGCGTCTGTAGTTGCCTTTTCCAATTCTTTCGGAATCTGTTCTTGGCGCGTTTCTATCTCCTTTATTTGGGAATCTTTGTCGCCTGCAAACCTCGCATTCTCATCGACCGCATCTTGATGGACTTGCTGCTTCTTCTCCCACGCAACAATTCGAGCTGCGGTCCGCGGAACAACTACATCCCTCCCATGTCGAAGCCACTGTATCATTTCGGCCTTGAATTCCGCAGTCATCTTGGCAGTGCGCCTCGTTCGGAATTGCTCAACCCAATCCGTCGCCGACTTGGCCTCATTCACAAACGCCGCAAAGGAGCCCGCCTCACGCTCGGCAGATGGTCCGAGTTCAGCCAGTGACCACGGCCACAACCCCGCGTACCCTAAGGCCCGAATCCACTTCGCTAGTCGTCTCTTATCCTCAAGGGGAGGTCTCGAATAACGGAACTCGCCAATGTAAACTGGCTTGCTGCCGAAACCGGGTGAGACCTTTCTCAGGTGGTCCACAGGAGGCGGCAAGAACGGCTCATCGGCCTCCCCCTGAAACTGCTCGTCGTAGAGGTGTGTAACAAAGAAGCCGAAATCGCCTGGCATTTTGGCCGCGTACTTTGCCATTGTCTCCACGCGACGAAAGCCCACCGAAACGGGATGAGGACTGCCACCCTTAATGCGGGCCGCAGCTTCGTGAAGGAATCGCTCCATGGCCTCCGGCGAAATGTCCTCCTTCTCGACAGCGTTCTCTGGTTCATTCACGGTGAGAAATCCGATAATCGGACAGTTCCGCCGGTGAAAGAAGAATAGGCGGGTTTGATCCTCCTTGAGCAGGGGGGAGAGAGCATTTCTCATAAACGTTTGCAGCTTGGGTTCATCTTCGAACACGTCCGCGTGACCGCCCTTAATGACTCCGTTTCTCCGGTCAGCATCGCTGTCTGGAGGCTCTGGATCCAACCATCGAAAATCGACCAGAGTCCAAAGGACAGCTATGCGACTTCGATCCCCAGTGATCCGCAGTGGATCCCACAACGTCTCGTCGCGGGCGATATCAATTGCCGTTCGGTAATCCTTCCAAAATGTTGCATCAAGACCTGTGACCTGTCCATTTCGGAACTCCGGCGCCGCAGCCCCGTCCCCGAACAGGAACCACACGACACCGCGGACCCCAGCGACGTGAAGCTTTTGAAACGCTCGTCTAACTTGATCGCGGCGTGTCGAAACGCCGTCCCAATCCCATCCGCGCAGGCCGCGGATGCCTTGCTGATCTGGAGGATTGGCCCTTGAGAAATCGTGCCCGTAGTAGTCCTTCTTCTCGTTCGTCTCATCGACCCCCCACGGTAGATTCATAACCGGTTGGAAAGTGCGATGTGGGTCGCCCGCAGCCAGATCTATTAGTGGCGGACGCTGCAGCATTGCGTCGACAAGCACCGCGAAGAATAACAGCAAGAGCACCACACCGGGCCAGACCGGTAAGATCTGTAGAGTGACATCGACCGACTGTGTTGCGAGTGGCGTTTCACTCGACTTAACCACGACTGAGGTTGAGTAGGTGCCGACCTTCATTCTCTGGGGGCGGACGGAAGCTGTGAAGGATGTCTGGTCCCCAGCGTCGGGCATTATGATCAGCCAATCCGCCTGGAAACTGATCGAGACCGGGACGGTCCCTCTTGTTGTGGCGTGGAATGTCCGAGTTCTGGCCGGGAAGAACCGCACCGTCCGAAACGCGATCGCGACCGGTTGCACGTCGAGAGGTGCACCTAGCGGAGGCGGGGGTATCTGCAAAGTGATGATCGGCCGGGTGCCCTTTTGCGGGATCCGAATGTGCACCAGAAGTGCTCGACCCGCCGGGGTTTCGTAGAACTTCCCCAGTTCTTCGACAAGACGGCGCTTGTTTTGCCTGACGGCATCACTAGTGGATCCAAGAGCCGCAGCGATGCTTGGCGACTCAAACGCGTCGTCCTGCGCACCCGCGCGTTGAAGCTTGACCAAATGCTCCAGAAGTTTGCCATTTTGCTCTGTCATGCAGGCCACGATGGCCTGCACAGCGGCCTCTACATCCTCCGGGGTCGGTGTCGGTGTCTTTGAGTGGCTCAATGTGAACGCTCCCCATGCTCGAATCACAGCCGTGACGTGCCGTGACGCTCGGTACTGAGATTCGAATGTCCGCAGCGAGGAGTGCTCCTATCTTGTTGATAAAACGTAAGCATCGCCGAAAAGTTGCTGCGCCTTGAGAATTCGCTTGCCAGCGTCACGGAATCACGTTCAACGTTGAAGGACTGGTCAGTACACGTTCATGTTGCAAATGACTTCGCCAGGCACAAGCGAGATTCAAGCCTGCCAATTCGTTATGAGCGAGCACATCTATGCTCCATGCTCCGGAACGATTTCCTCGCACAGGACCGCGAACGCTGACGAGTATACCACCCTTTGGAGATGTGGATGTTTGGAGAAAACGCACGTATCAATCTCGCTGCTGCAGTCCCAGAGCACAGTTCGCTCGATGCGCCCTACCGAGAACACTACGACCATTTGACTGCGTCGTCGGATGGTCCTGGCCCGCCCCTCTGGCTGGAGGCGCTGGCTGATCCGGTCAACATCCCCCTGAACCTCGCGACCGAAATCTCGGCGGTGGCGACCTTCCACCCCAAGCGGTCCGCATGCCTGGCCAGGATCGAGCGAGAGAACCACCAAGCGAGGGTATTGGGCGAACTCGCCCTTGGCAACGCTCACCTCCGGGTGGTTCCTCGCCCGGCTCCCTATGCGAAGTACCAAACCCTCTTGGTGGACGGCACACGGCCACAACAAATGGATTCCGATCACCTTGATCTCGCCCTTCGCCTCACACGAGGGCTGGGCTGTGCGTGGACCGGCCTCTTCAACAAAGGGGGTCTCACACAAAATCGCTTCCATGTACAACTGTTTCGAAAATCTCTACCGTTGCTCGATTTCATCTTGCAGCGGTGTCTCACCTCGCCTATCGCAGGCGGTTGGGTCGACTTGAGTCACCACGCTCCGCAGTGGCCCGTCAAAGCCGACCTATTTGTCTCCTGCGATAGCACCGAGCTGGCGCGCTGCGTCATTGAGAGAACAGACCAGTTGGAGTCCCTTGGGCTCACCTATGATCTTGTCTGGCAGGTACATAAAGGACAGTCATACTGCGTCATTCTGCACCGACGTCGCACTAACAAGGAAGCCCTTGAAGCAGCTTCAACAGACGTTAAGTGTCTCGGCCTTATCGGTGGACTAGAGCTTTGTGGCTGGCTTCTTTCTGTCACCGACGGAACAGTATTCCGCCACCTTGCCGCGTCGCCAGACACATTCGCTCACCTCTACAATCGCGCACTGGCAGGCGTGTCCTCCCTGCGAGGGCCGAGTAATTAAGAACATGTCCAGTCCACTCTTTTCGGTTGCCATTATCGGCGGTGGCCCCGCTGGTACTGGTCCGTTGGTGCGAGCCGCGTGCAGAGGACTGCTTCCGCTTCTCCTGGAATCCGGTATCGCAGTGATCGAGGCCGGACACGAGCTGGCGGTGGGCTCGCTAAAAAGGTATGGTGTGAATGCCGATTCTTTCGGAACATCGTTCCTTGAGTCTGTGGAGGAAGCATCTAGTCTCTTTCGGTCCACCGCCTGTGCTCAAGCGACGCTACAACTAGGCTCCTATCGAACATCTCACCCTCCATTACATCTGGTTGCGGCCTTTCTCAAGTGCCTCGGAGGCGATCTGCTGACTTCAATCAGAGACAGCCGACATAGCCAGTGCTTCCTTGGCTACACCGCAGAATCGATCCGGTATCTCACCGACGGCTCGGTCGAGGTCTGCATTCGCCGAACCCGCGGTCGAGAGCGCAGGACCATACGTTCAAGAAGTGTCGTTCTGGCTCTAGGCGGGCACCAGTCGTCGACCGTAGCTACGCGCACAGCCTTGAGACTGGGGCTCTCGCTGGATAGCCTAGATAAGTGTTCGTTGATCCCTTCCGACCGCGCGCTTAGCTTAGCTGGGCGACCACAGCTACTTCGGCGGCTCGACGCATCGTCGTCGCCCCGCGTTGTGATCCTTGGCGGATCGCACAGTGCTTTCTCGGCCGCCTGGATGCTCACGGACAGCGGAGTCGCATTCGAGACCGGTGCAATTTCGATCTTGCACTGCGGCCGAATTCGGATCTTCTACGGATCCAGAAGCGACGCAGCGAATGACCGCTACGCCGATTTCACGGATAGGGATGTGTGCCCAACGACCCGTCGCCTTCACCGTTTTGGCGGGCTGCGCGGCGACGGTCGCGAGCTCTGGCGGAGAGTAACCGGAAGGAGCACGGTTGACGAGACGCGCGTTCACATTCAACCGGTCGATTCCTGCAGCTCCCCAGACTTAGCGCGACTACTTGCTGACGCAACAGTGGTTATTCCGGCGTTTGGCTACCTGCCGAGGACTATTCCGATCTTCGATTCGAGAATGATGCCACTGGTGATCCGGGCGGAAATGGGGGAACGCCTCGTCGACGGCCAGGGGCGAGTGATGCTCCTTGATGGCACCGCCCTTCCGAATGTCTTCGCTCTTGGGCTAGCGACAGGACTCAGGCCGGGCTCTGACCTTGGAGGCGAACCCAGTTTTGACGGACAGGTCAACGGAGTGTGGCTCTACCAGCACGGGTTCGGAGATATCATCCTTCAATCGATTCTTGGCCTCATTGATGAGGCGAACTGCGCAAATGAGCACGCAAGTGTGCAACGGACCTGAAGTTGCAACTGAGGAATAGCCAGCATGAAAACAACAGCAGCACAACCTTCTGTCGATGCGATGTGGGAGTGGCTTGGAAGCCCGCCGGTGATTGCTCCGACGGGCGAAGTCTTGTCGTGGGTGAACGACCGTCATTTGGGTTATGAGTATCCCGAAGCCGCCGCGCTTCTTTTGCGGCTCGTTGCACTATTCTCTCCGGAGGCGAGTGTCTTTCGTAGCCTACTCGCCGACGGACTCGTCCGGCGAGCAATCGAAACCGGAGGGGCAATCGGCAGGGGGGGACAAGGGTACGCGTTCGATACATCAATGACGCTAGCCGCCCTGGCCGCGCATCAGAGGGCGAACGGCGCTACCACTTGTTCACCTGCCATGACGGCTCTCTTTTGCGTCATTCGCCAATGCGTACGCAGTCGTCGCGCCGTGACGATCCCGGAGAGACAGCCCACAGGCCACTGGAGCCTGCGATACGGATGCCACCTTCTGAAGTCAATCATTGCGCTTCGCGAGTACGGGTGTCTGGACAGCAGCTCCAACGTATCCGAACTCATCGATCAACTACTTAGAGACCTCTTACCTCTGCTTGACGGGGGCAGATTCAGGATTCATTGCGAGAGCCCGGTTACATATCTACATTCAAACTGCTACGCAGTAGAGGGATTGCTCGCACTACGAACACCAAGGCCACTGGCTGTCGAGGCTGTCCTTTACAAGAGTGCTCGTTGGCTTGGAGAAGTCCAGACAGAATGCGGTGGCATGCATGCCTGGCACGATGGTGCACAATCAACGGGTCCTCTACGGGCAGACGCTACAGCTCAAGCCATCCGCATATGGTGTTGTGTGGGCCCCAGCGAGTTTGAATACCAAATCCAGCGCGGGTTGAGTTTCCTGGCTAAACTCCAAGCCCCTGGCGGAGGTATCTACTACGAGGTGGGCTCCCGGGATGTGAACACATGGGCTACCATTTTTGCTATCCAAGCGTGCCAATGGGCGAGTCGTGGCGCGCAACCACTTCAGCTTGTATAGGTTCTAATCCAGATCCGTCAATTCCCGCCACCCAAGCGCCGCCCCCACAGCCTTCTTCACCTCAACCCACCGCTCCGGCGCCAACCGTCCCGCCCACTCATTCAACGCCTCTTTCGGAACCACCCGGACATTGTCACAATTGGCGACGCAAGCACGCGGCAGCCCCTCCGCCTCATCGAGCGGAACTTCAACGGCGATCCCGCGAATCGTCGTAGTGATCTCCGCCGCGATGAACTTCGACAAGTATTCGTAGGCGTCGTTCCGGCTCAGCAACAGGACCGGGCGGCGGCCCGCTGGCTCGCGGAGTTCGGCCCACCAGATCTCGAACTGCTTCAAGGCTTCCACTCCTCGGGAAGGTCCCAAACCCCGGCGTCGCCGGCATCTGGCTTGAGCCGGTACGCCTCGCGCATCCGGTCGCACTCCCTCTT
>CADECY010000243.1 GCA_902825945.1 uncultured Acidobacteriota bacterium | reverse complement strand
ATTCGGTACACGGGCATCGACTGGGGCGGCAAGGCCGGAACGTCGTCACGCGCGCTCGAGTTCTGGCGTTCGCTCGCGAAGCGGAAGCTGGGCTGGTGCGTGCGGCTCGTGAAGGGCGAGAAGGGCAAAAGTGTGGCGCTCTGCCGAGAAACATATCCCGATGCCAGGAAGCGGAAGGACCGCAAGCCTGGCTCGGTCGGCGATGTGCCCCAACTGCTGCTGAACGTCGATCGGATCAAGGACACCGTCGCGGCAAATGTAGCGCGTACAGAGCCCGGTCCCGGCTACCACCACTTTCCGCAGTGGCTGCCTACCTCGTTCTACGACGAGCTCACCGCAGAGTCGCGTACCCCGGACGGCTGGAAGAACCTCGCGAATCGACGAAATGAAGCGTTCGACCTCTGCGTGTACTCGGAAGGCCTGTCCCTTTGGCAGAGATTTGGCGCCATAAATTGGAGCCGACCCCCTGCGTGGGCCGCGCCGTGGGACACGAATCCGGATGTGATCACCGACCTCGACGTGCCACCGCCGTCGACTCCAAGGGCAATGCCCGCGCCAGCGCGAAAGAGCTGGGTAAACAGAGAGAAGACCTGGATCAAACGATGAGCACTGAACTTGAAACCCTGCAGAGGCAGCTCACGGCGTTGAACGCAGCGAAGCTGTCGAATGTTCAGAGCGTGCGCTTCGGCGAGACCCAGGTCACCTTTCGAACCGCCGCCGACATGATCGAGCAGATCACCTACGTGGAGCGTCGAATCGCTGAACTCAAACGAGTGCGAAGCGGAGCATCCAGGCACGGGTTCAGCGCGGCGCGGTTCACTGGCCGATGAGCATCGTCGATCGATTCATTTCCCGCGTCTCGCCGACGTGGGCGCTGAACCGTGCGCGCGCTTCCATTGCGCTCGGTGCGCTGCGCCGAGTCCAAGGAAATGACGCAGATCGGTTGCGGCGAACTCGAATCGAGAAGCAAAGCCAGAACACGAAGAACCGGAAGGCCGCAGAGAAGGTTCGAGGCGAAGCGCGATGGCTCGAAGAAACGCTCGACGTTGCCAGTGGCGCGCTCGATGTGCTGGTGTCCAACGTCGTCGGCGCCGGGATTCAGCCAGAGCCGCAAGTCGAGCTGATGGGGGGCGAGTCTGCGGAAGCAGTCAACCGTGAGCTGCTTCGGATCTTCGACGACTGGATCTACGTTCCAGAGGTCACGCGGCAGTTCGACTACTACTCGCTTCAGGGGATCACGGCACGCTCGTGGTTCCGGGACGGGGAAGCGTTTGGACAGATGCTGCTCGGCGACATTCCCGGCCTCGATCATGGAACCATCGCGCCGTACTCGCTGGAGGTCGTGGAGGCAGACTTCGTACCGGTCGACCTGGAAGATGCATCCCGCGGAATCGTCCAGGGCGTTGAAGTGAATGAGTGGGGAAAACCGCGCGCCTATCACTTCTACAAAGCGCATCCAGGTGATGCGAACACGACTTCGATCGCGACGAAGCGAGTGTCGGCTGACAGGATTATTCACCTGAAGATGACCAAGCGCCTGCACGCCTTGCGCGGCATGAGCATCTTCCAGTCGGTCATCACGAGACTGGGCGACATCAAGGAGATCGACGAGAGCGAGCGGGTCGCCGCACGGGTGGCGGCAGCCATGGCGGCGTATATAAAGAAGGGCTCGCCGGACACGTTCCAGGCTGCCGACGCGACAGGCGGCGAAGCTCCCGCGCTTCGCCAGATGGAATTCGTGCCGGGGATGATCTTCGACGATCTGTTGCCCGGCGAAGAGATTGGCACGATCTCGAATAGTCGGCCAAATAACGCACTGATCCCGTTTCGGGATTCGCAATTGCGGTCCGGTGCAGCAGGGCTCGGCACCAGCTACTCGAGCCTTTCGAAGAACTACAACGGCACGTACAGCGCGCAGCGGCAGGAACTCGTCGAGCAGTACGTCAGCTACCGGCGCCTGTCCGGTGCATTCATCTTTCGATTCTGCCAACCCGTCTGGGATGGCTTCGTCACGTCAGTGCTCGCGGCTGGAGCCATCAAGCTGCCTAGGGACGTGAATATGGCGACGATCTACAACGCCACGCACACGCCCCCGCCAATGCCGTGGATTGATCCCCTCAAGGAAGCGAGTGCGAATGAGCTGATGGAGAAGCGCGGCTACAAGAGCCGCAGTCGCATCATCCGCGAGCGCGGCGAGAACCCCGACCAGGTGAACCGCGAGATTGCTCGCGACCAGAAGGAGGTCGAGAAGCTCGGTCTCAAACTCGGCGACACGCCGAAGCCGTCGACCGAAGAGCAGCCGGACGACGAGGAAATCCCCAAGCGGAGCAACGAGGAATGATCAAGATTTTCGCGAAGAAGGGCGCGCCGAAGGTCGCCGAGATTCTCATATATGAAGTAATCGGCGAAGACTGGTACGGCAACGGCCTCACGGCGAAGCGCTTCGATGATGACCTGAAGGCGCTGGGCGAAATCACCGACATCAAGGTGCGGATAAATTCGCCTGGCGGCTCGGTGTTCGATGGCATCGCCATTTACAACATCCTGAAGCAGCACGCTGCGAAGGTACATGTTCAGGTCGATGGCCTCGCCGCTTCGGCCGCTTCCATCATCGCGATGGCGGGCGATGTCGTGTCGATGGGCATCGGCACGCAGATGATGATCCACAACCCGTGGACCTTCGCGATGGGCGACAGCAACGCGATGCGGAAAAGCGCGGAGGTGCTCGACCAGATCCGCGAAGGAATGGTCGCGGCCTATGCCGCTAAGAGCGGTCTCGAGCATGACGAACTGATCGCCATCATCGACGCGGAGACATGGTACGGACCGGAGGCCGCTATCGCAGCGGGCTTCGCCGATGCCGTGGTCACTGCGGAGAAGGAAAACGACGAGGACGACGAATCCAAGGCGACCGCACAGCAGAGCTGGCAAGCCGTCATCTCGCGCTTCAAGAACACGCCCTCAAGTTTCAAGGTTCCGCAGTTCGCTGCGGCTATTCAAAAGTCGGCAGCCGCCGATGCAAGTGGAGCAAATGCTATGACCCCTGAAGAAATCGCGGCGGCAAAAGCTGCCGAAGCCCAGAACGCCGAACAGATTAAGGCCGCGGCGCTCGCTGCGGAAGCGGACCGCCAGTCTGCGATCCGGCAGGCGTTCGTCGGCGCGTTCGCCACCGACCACCGCGAACTGCTCGACGCCTGCCTGCAGGATCAGACCTGCACTGCGGCGGCGGCCAGCCAGAAGCTGCTGAAGAAGCTGGGCGAGGGATCCGAGTCCCTGCGCGCAACCATCCAGCCGAATGGCGACTCCCGCGACAAGTTCATAGCCGGTGTGGCGAACGCCATCCTGGCGCGCCGCCAGCTCGAAACTCTGGAGGGTGGCAACGAATGGGCCGGCGCGAGCCTCGGCCGTATCGCGCGCGCCGTCCTGCACCGCGCGGGAGTAGCGCACGCGGATCGGCTGGAGGGCTCAAATCTGGCGGCGAAGGTGTTCGCGACTATGTCGACCAGCGACTTCCCGCTGTTGCTGTCGAACACCGCGAACAAAGCGCTCCGTAAGGCCTACGAGGCAGCTCCCAGCACCTGGCAGACGTGGTGCGGCGTTGGCGAAGTGTCCGACTTCAAGAGCAACAGCCGAATCCAGCTCGGCTCATTCAACTCCCTGGCGGTGATCCCGGAGGGTGGCGAGTACAAGGCCGGAACGTTCGGCGAAGAGGCTGAGACCATCCAAGCGCAGACCAAGGGCCGGGCCCTGTTCATGACGCGCCAGATGATCATCAACGACGACCTGGGCGGCTTTGTCAGTCGCGCGCAGAAGCTCGGCATCGCGGCCAAGCGGACGGTCAACGAGGATGTCTACAGCGTCCTCGCGGCGAATCCCAACATGAGCGACAGCGGTGCCCTGTTCAACGCGACCGCGGCATCGACGCCCGGCGGCCACGCGAACTACACCACCCCCGGCACGGCGATCAGCGTGGCTTCGATCGGTGTAGGCGAATACCAGATCGGCATCCAGAAGGACACAGGCCGCAAGACCACGCTCAACCTGTCGCCTGCGTTCCTGCTGGCGCCGCGCGCGAAGCGTCTCACGGCATGGGAAATCCTGAACTCGACCTCCGATCCGGCTTCGTCCAACAGCAACAAGAAGAACTACGCAGCGTCCCTGGCGCTGGAGATCGTTTCCGATGCTGAGCTGGACAAGGCGAGCGGTAC
This sequence comes from uncultured Acidobacteriota bacterium, assembly GCA_902825945.1. Classification (GTDB taxonomy): domain Bacteria; phylum Acidobacteriota; class Terriglobia; order Bryobacterales; family Bryobacteraceae; genus SYLY01. The sequence goes on along the minus strand of CADECY010000243.1, from coordinate 3,514 downwards.
CGCCTGGTACCTGGTTACGGACCCGAACGTGGCCCCGGTCATCGAGGTGGATTTCCTCGACGGTGTGCAGACACCGTTCACTGACGAAATGGTCGACTTCTTCACGGACGCCATCGTGATGAAGGTCCGTCTCGACTACGGCGTCGCGCCCATCGACTGGCGCGGTGGCTACAAGAACGCGGGCGCCTGAGCCGCTACCGAGTAACTGAGTTCAAGCAATCCAGGGCCCGCAGAACGCGAGCCTTTTTCATTCTGGGAGATCGAAATGACGACGAAACTCGTACAGCGGGGTGACGTGATTGATCACGTTGCCGGCAGCAACATTGCAAGCGGAGCGGTGGTCGAGCTGAAGCACGCCCTCGGCGTGGCATTGACGGCGATCGCAAACGGCGCGACCGGCGCGGTAGCTATCGAGGGCGTCTTCGAACTGCCGAAGGTTTCGGCGGCCGTGTTTGTTGTGGGTGAAAAACTCGTCTGGGACACGTCTGCCGGTGCGTTCGATGACTCTGCCGCGTCACCCGCAACCGGCGACATCACCGGCGCGGCGATCGCGGTGCGGGCAGGGCAGAACGCCGAGACAACCTGTCTTGTGAAGCTCACGCCGGGCAACGCGACGCTGGCCTGAAGATGGACTTCCGCGCCGAACTGTCGATGGCGGTCGACGTCGTCCTCGACACGTTCGGCGAGGAAGTTGGTTTGCGCGGGGAGTGCATTCGTGGCGTGGTTCGCGACACACCCTATTCGAGCGCCGGCCTTGAAGTGGCGATCAATGGCCGATCGCTCGAGGTGTCGATCAGCGACGCGGATGCTGCGCGCCTGGCGCTGGTCAAGGACGAACCTATAGAGGTTCGTGGCAAGCAGCACGCGGTGCGCGACTTCGCCCCGAACGGCTTCGGCATGACGATCATTGAGGTGGGCTGATGCACCCAGCAGAGCGGCTGATCCTGCGTGTCGAGGAGCTGCTCACGAGAGCGATCCCGGAAGCGAAGACGGCCGCGCACCGAACGCTTGCGCTCAATGAAGAGCAGTCGGAGTTGCCGGCTCTGATTGTCACGATGGGAAACGACGACCCCTTCAACCAGCTTTCGACCATGGAGACGCTTGGCAGCCTGCTGTCGTTCGCTGTCTCAATCATCGATCAAGGCGCAGACGAAAGGGCAACCATGCGCCGCCTAACGGATCTGCGCCGGCGCGTGCATGCCGCCCTCATGGCGCCTGGCGCGCTCGGCTTCGGCTGGGCGATCGAGGTCGGGTACCAGGGGGCAGTGGCGCCCGTCACCGACAACAACGGCACGCGCATTGCCAAGGATCTCACCACACGGTGGCAGATCGCCTACGTGATGGACCGGCTTGATCCCGACGTTTCGGAATAGCCGCAAATATCAATCCCCCAAGCCCGCCCTGTGTGGGCTTTCTTCATTCAGAGGACCGCCATGTCGTACTCGTCAAAATCCACTGGCGCAAAGCTGTATATCGGCGCCAGCGTCTCGGACCCGCCTGTCGCCCCCGGTTCGGACACCTTCTCGCAAGTGCTTCAGTGCAGCCTGATCGGTGAGCCTGCGATTGCGCAGACCCCGTCGTCCTTCTACATCCTGGAGTCTACTGCCCCACAGTCGAACGGCAGCAACATCGCGGATCGCGACTGGCCGTTCAAGATTTACTGGGACAAGGCGATGACGCCGCACACCACCCTCAAGTCCGACGCGAAAATCGGCGGCGGCCGGAAGCGGAACGTCCGCGTGGACATGCCGGACGGCATTCGCCACGACTTCGTCGGCTTCGTCACCAACTTCAAGCTGGAGGACATCGAAGCGACCGGGGATGCGGTATCGCCTCGCGCGTTCGATCTCACTATCCGACAGACCGGTGACGATACCGAGAGCACGGTGCCCTGATGAGTAAGGAGTCGCTGCTGCAGGCACTACAAGAGGTCGGGACGTTGCCGGCCCCAACCCCCGTGCCTTACAAGAACCAGACATTTTACGTCCGTCGCTTGAACGGCGAGGCGCGCACCGAGCTGTCTAAGCGCATCGCCTACCTGGCGTCGATCAGCCAGGACATGACCGACGCCGACTATGCGGCCATCGCCCTGTGCACCGAAGCCGGCGAGCCCATGTTCGAGTCGATCCCCGAAGGCGTCGCTTTCCTGTCGCCGCTCGATGGCGACCTGCAGAAGCTCTTCGCCGAGAAGATGTTCGAGGTCAACGGGCTGTCAGACCTTCCGGTCACGGAAGCCAACGAAAAAAAATCCTAGGCGAGCCAGAGATCGAAGCATGGCACTGGGTCGCCAGTGTTATCGGCGGCGCCACCGTCGACGAGCTTAAGGCCCGGATGACCTCTCTGGAGTTTTCTCGCTGGAAATACATCTCGCGCAAGTATGGGCTGGGATTCCAGTCCGCGAACTGGCGCGCCGGGCTTATCGCGTCGACTGTCTGGAACGCCGGCCAACGTGCCACCAAGCCGCTCCACCCGTCTGATTTTTACCCACCGAAGAAGTAGGTATGACCGCATCAGCAATTCCAGTTGCTGCGTTCCGCTTTACCGCGGACGCAACGTCCGCAATCAACTCTACGAAGAGCCTCGCCACGGCCGTGGCGAACCTCGACAAGACTTCACTCCAGAACATCGACAGCGCCATCGGGGGTTTGACCAAGCGCTTCGCTGGGCTGCTCCCGGTGATCGGCGTTGCCACACTCGCGAACTTTGCTCGCTCAGCCATCCAAGCGGCGGACGCGGTTGGGGATGCAGCGGATCGTATCGGAGTGAGCGCCAGCGCGCTGTCGCGCCTTAAGTACGTCGCCGAGCAATCTGATGTTGGGTTTGAGGATTTGACCAACTCGCTGAAGAAGTACGAGGTCGGGCTATCCAATGCAGCGAGGGGAGAGGGCAAGGCGGGCGAGGCGCTCGCGCTACTCAATCTGAGCGCGCGGGAACTGAAAGGGCTGGCACTGGAGGATCAGCTTGCACGGATAGCCGACGAGTTCAACCGGGTGTCCAACCCGGTCGACCGTACCCGCATCGCAACCGAACTGTTCGAAAAGAGTGGAGACAAGTTGGTGCCGTTGCTGGCGCGTGGATCCGCAGGCATCCGCGAGCTGATGGAAGAGGCGGACCGGCTCGGTATCACCCTCGACGACAAGGCGACCAAGGCCCTCGACCGGTCTGCGAAGGCGCTGGATCGATTCTGGTCTGCAGCTAAGAGCGGCATCTCGAATTTCGCCGGCAGCATTGTCGCAGAAGTATTCGGAAGCGGCGACGAGCTTCTCGACAAGGAGGCTCAGCTCAAGCGTCTGCAGGATCTGCTCGACCGGAATGCACAGGGCGGCAGCCGAAATCTGTCTGCAGAAAACTTGAAAGCCACGCAGGATGAGATTGCGGCACTTGAGGTGCAGATCGCTCGCATGCGGGAACTGCAACGGCTGCAGTCGGGTGTTGGTTCGCTAAGCGGCGGACCGTCGCGTAGGACCTCTGGCGCAGCCGTGAGTGCAGTCGAGGAGATCGACCTGCAGGCGTT
>CADECY010000242.1 GCA_902825945.1 uncultured Acidobacteriota bacterium | reverse complement strand
CTAGGCGCCGAACGAGGCGGGCGCTGCTGGGTGTTCCGGGCGCGGTCTGTTGATGGTACGGTTGCGCGAAACAGAAGCTCCGAACTTTCACCTGCTGCGTCAGATGATCGTGCAGATCCGGGCGATCGACAACGACTACGCCGGTGTTTGGGCCGAGAAGAAGCCGCCTCGGAAGCACCCAGGCCCGGCAATGCCCGTGCCTTCGCGAGACCAGCAGGTGTCCGCGCCTCGGCCCAGCGATCAGAAGACCGCAGGGCCGTACGATCTCTGCGCGCAAGACTGCCGCTTTGCTTGCCCACCGAAGCAAGGAAGAACCTTCTTGACCCACGGCACACATGGCCCCGGTCTTCCAGCGAACCCGCGATGCTCTCCCTCCGCGGAGGACATCAAACCATTGCATGGTATTCTGAAAAGCGCAAGAGCCGGACTGCCCCCGCGGTCCGCTCCGCTCGCAATCCTTTCGGCACCGCAACTTCCCGAGGAGTATCCCCTACATGTCCTCTATTGATGTTCCGGTCCGCGACGGTGGGTTTGGTAAAACTTCACGGCGTGACAACTGGTGGGTCGCGCCACTGCTCACCTTCATGGGCCTCGGCGGCTTTCTCGTCTACGCGAATTGGGCCGCGTTTCAAGGCAATCATTATCAGTACGGACCGTATCTTTCGCCAATGTACTCGCCCCTGCTCTGGGGCGAGGGTTCGCACGCGTGGTTCGGACCCGGCCAGCCATCCTGGTGGCCATCTTTCATTCCGTTCAGCGCCGCGCTACTGATTCTGTGGATGCCCGGCGGCTTCCGCTTCACCTGCTACTACTATCGCGGCGCCTACTACAAGGCGTTTTGGGCCGATCCGCCCAACTGCGCGGTCGGCGAGCCGCGCAAGAGCTACTGGGGTGAGCGCACGTTCCCGCTGCTGATCCAGAACATTCACCGCTACTTCCTGTACCTTGCCTTACTTTTCATCGTGGTCCTCTCGTGGGACGCTTTCAAGGCCTATCAGTTCGAAGATGGTTGGGGAATTGGCCTGGGCAGCCTCGTGCTCACCATCAACCCGATTCTGCTTGGCGGCTACACGCTCGGATGCCATTCGCTGCGGCACCTGATCGGCGGCCGGCTCGACATCCTGTCGAAGTCGCCCGCGCGCGCTCAGGCCTACGATTGCGTCACCTGCCTGAACAAGAGACACATGCTGTGGGCGTGGTGCAGTCTCGTCTGGGTGGCATTCACCGATTTGTACGTGCGCTTGTGCTCGATGGGCATTTGGCACGATTGGAGGATCCTGTAGCGTGGCCGAATACCAAACTTTCGAGCACGACGTTCTGATCGTCGGCGCGGGCGGCGCGGGTTTGCGCGCCGCTGTCGAAGCTTCCGCCGCGGGAGTCAAAGTCGGCGTGCTGAGCAAGTCCCTGCTCGGCAAAGCCCACACCGTGATGGCCGAAGGCGGAATGGCGGCGGCGATGGCGAACGTCGACGATCGCGATAGTTGGCGCGTTCACTTCGCCGACACCATGCGCGGCGGACAATACCTGAACAATCCGCGCATGGCGGAACTGCACGCCAGGGAAGCTCCCGACCGCGTGCGCGAACTCGAGGCCTGGGGCGCGATCTTCGATCGCACCAAGGACGGCAAGATCCTGCAGCGCAACTTCGGTGGCCATCGCTATCCGCGCTTGGCGCACGTCGGCGACCGCACCGGACTCGAGATGATCCGCACCCTGCAGGATCACGGAATTCATCAGGGCATCGACTTCCACATGGAAGTCACCGTGCTCACGCTGTTGAAGGATGCCGATCGCATCGCGGGCGTGCTCGCCTACGATCGCGAGCGCGGGCGCTTCAAGATCTATCGCGCCAAAGCCGTGGTGCTCGCGACCGGCGGCATCGGCCGCGCCTACGAGATCACGTCGAACTCGTGGGAGTACACAGGCGACGGTCAGGCTCTCGCCTACGAGGCGGGCGCGGAACTGCTCGACATGGAGTTCGTCCAGTTCCACCCGACGGGCATGGTGTGGCCGCCGTCGGTGAAAGGCATCCTCGTCACCGAGGGCGTTCGTGGCGAAGGCGGAGTCCTGCGCAACAACAAGGGCGAGCGCTTCATGTTCAAGGATATTCCGGACAACTACAAGTCCTCGACCGCCGACAACGAAGAAGAGGGCTGGCGCTATGTCACTGGTGACAAGAGCGCGCGCCGTCCGCCGGAATTGCTCACACGCGATCACGTGGCCCGTTGTATCGTACGCGAGGTCCGCGAAGGCCGCGGAAGCCCGCACGGCGGCGTCTTCCTCGACATTTCGTGGATCAAGGAAAAGGTTTCGAACGCGCCCGAGCACATCAAGAAGAAGCTGCCGAGCATGTATCACCAGTTCAAGCAGCTCGGCGACATCGACATCACCTCCGAGGCGATGGAAGTGGGCCCGACCACTCACTACGTGATGGGCGGAGTGCGCGTCGAAGGTGACTCGCAGATGTCGTGCGTGCCCGGACTCTTTGCCGCCGGCGAATGCGCCGCGGGCCTGCATGGCGCCAATCGGCTCGGCGGAAATTCGCTTTCGGACCTGCTCGTCTTCGGCAAACGCGCCGGCGAGTTCGCGGCGAAGTACGCCAAGTCGAACAGTATGCCGAAGCTCGACAACTCGCAAGTGGAAGCGGCGTCGCGTGCGGCGGTCGCGCCGTTCGAGCGCACGGGCGAAGGACCGTATCACCTCCAGCAGGAACTGCAGAAGTTCATGCAGAAGCTCGTCGGCATCGTGCGCGTCGAGACCGAGATGTCGGAAGCGCTCGATCTGATCGACGGCTTGAAAAAGCGGGTACCGAAGGTCGCTGTTTACGGCAACCGCGAATACAACGCCGGCTGGCACACCTACATGGACCTGCCGAGCCTGCTCACCGTCTCCGAGGCGGTTACACGCGCGGCGCTGCTCCGCAAGGAGAGCCGGGGCGGACACTTCCGTGACGACTTCCCCGACAAGAGCGGCGAGTGGGCGAAGTACAACATCCGCATCCGGAAGGGAGCCGATGGATCAATGGACGTCGAGAAAGTGCCGGTGGTCCCGATGACGGAGGAGTACAAGCAGATCGTCGAGGAGAACAAATAAATGTCCAACGCAACTTTCCGCATCTGGCGCGGCGACAAATCGGGTGGACAGTACAAAGACTACTCGATCGAAGTGACTCCGGGCATGGTGGTGCTCGACGCCGTCCACCAGATCCAGGCCTCGCAGGCGAATGATCTGTCGGTCCGCTGGAATTGCAAGGCCGGCAAATGTGGCTCGTGTTCGGCCGAGATCAACGGCATGCCGAGACTCATGTGCATGAGCCGGCTCTCGACTATCGACCTCACGCAGCCCGTGACGGTTCAGCCGATGCAGACCTTCCCCTTGATCAAGGATCTGGTGACCGACGTCTCGTGGAACTTCAAGGTCAAAACCGGCATCAAGAAGCTGAAGACGCGCAAACCCGACGCGCAGGATGGAACCTGGCGCGTCGATCAGCTCGACGTCGACCGGCCGCAGGAATTCCGCAAGTGCATCGAGTGCTTCCTGTGCCAGAACGTCTGCCACGTGCTGCGCGATCACCAGATGTTCGACGAGTTCGCGGGGCCGCGCTTCTTCGTGTATTCGGCGGCGCTCGAGATGAATCCGATCGATTCGGAAGATCGCCTGGCTGACCTGAAGGACAAGCACGGCATTGGTCTCTGCAACATCACCAAGTGCTGCACCAAGGTGTGTCCGGAAGAGATCAAGATCACCGACAACGCGATCATTCCGCTCAAGGAGCGCGTGGTCGACGAGTTCTACGATCCGATCAAGAAGCTCTTCCGCGTATTCAGCGGCGGGTAGCTGAAAAGCGGAGCCCAGCCATGGTGGAAGAACTCCAGATCGAAGGTTTCCGGTGTTTCGATCGCTTCCAGATCGCCGGGCTCCGGCGTCTCAACCTGATCGGCGGGAAGAACTCGACGGGGAAGTCATCGCTGCTCGAGGCCATGCAGTTCTTCCTGCAGCCGGATTTGGGCAGCCTGAAGGACCTTCTCGCTTGGCGCGACCAACTCCAATCGGCGCGACAGCTCCCGGTTTGGACCGAAGAAACGGTACATCCGCTCTTCCACCGGTCGATTCCCGCAAGCTCGCGCAAGTTCACCTTGAAGTCGGCTGACCGCGAAGTATGCTGCCGCGCGGCACTTCATGGACAAGACCGCGAAGGCAACTGGACGGAAGTAGCGGAATCGCTCAACGGCGGGCCGAAGAAACCGGTGTTGAAGGTGGAATCGATTCGAACCGGCCGCGTGCCTTTCTTCTTCGTTCCCCTGGACGGCTCGATCGAATTCGACTCGCCCACGCACAGCGCATTAAAGGCATCCGAAGCCTTCCTGCGATACGCACGCCTCGACAGGCAGCGAGTGATCCACGCGCGCGCCCGGGCCTATGATTCGGACTCGCTGAGCGAGATGTTGGAAGAAATGCTCGGCACTCCGCGATACGATGACATCACACGAGTGCTCGGTTGGATTATCCCGGACGTGAAGCACATCTTCACCAAGGGACAGGGGGACGGACGGAGCATCCATGTACAAGTCTCGGGTGTCTCGTCTCCGCAGCCGCTGGCTTCCTTCGGTGACGGCGCAGTGCGGCTGACCGGCATCGTGCTCGCGACCGTGCTGGCGAAGGGCGGGTTCTGCTTGATCGATGAGATCGAGAACGGCATCCATTACTCGCTCTTCGAGGAGCTGTGGCCGTTGTTGAACCGTCTGTCGCTGGAACTCGGAGTGCAGATCCTCGCGACGACGCATAGCAAGGATTGCGTCGATGGATTCGCCGAAACCTGCAAGTCCACCGAATTCGATGGGGCCTTCTTCCGGCTGCAGAGGCGGACAGGCGAAGGGATAACGGTGGTACGAATGGACAACGCTACCTATTTCTCGAAGGTAGCGGGAACGCCTTACGAGATCCGCTGATGCCGCGCAACGGTGTCCGGCTCTACGTCGAAGGGAGCGACGATGCGCACTTCATCAAGCACTTCCTCAAGAAGCGAGGCGGGCGCGACCTAAAGTTCCAGGATGAGTTGGTCTCTTGCGAAGGGAAAGTCATAGAACGCATCCCCGCGATTGCGAAGGAGAGCGCTCCCACGAGGATCGGGCTGATTCTCGATGCTGACCGCGATCCCGATAAACGCTGGGCACGAATCCGCGAGGAGTTCGCGAAAGCCTGGGGAGAGCGGTTCCTCCCTGAGCAACCAGAAGGTGACAGCACGATCGTGCAACTTCCGGACTCTCGCTCAATCGGCGTCTGGATGATGCCCGGCCCAGGAATGCCAGGGGACTTGGAAACGTTTCTCACCGCGATCCGCGACAAGACTGAGCCGCAAGTCAACCTATGGAGCCATGCGCGCCGGTCCGTTGAGGCGCTGCCTCAGCCCCCGCTGTTCGAGACGAAAGATATCCATAAGGCGGAAATCCGGACCTGGCTCGCTTGGCAGAAGGAACCCGGCGCTCCGTACGGACTGGCAGTGAGCTTCGGCGCGTTTGAACTCGATCATCCGTGGGCTGTCGCGTTCGGTGGCTGGCTCGACCGTTTGGTTGGGTTACCATGAAGCGGTTCGTTCGTGGCCGATCAAAGCGATGAGTCCGCTTTTGCTCGCCTTCGCAGCGCTCGACCTGAGCCACGCCACCGTATCGGCTGAACCCGCGGCCGGGAATGCTCGCGTGGTTCTCGTCGAAGAAGTCGAGAAGCGCTCCGGCCTCCGTTGGCGTGAGTCCGAGGGTTCGCCGGCCATCCGCCTCCGCATCGCCGCCGGTCCTGCCGAGGGCTACCGGATCGTGCATCGCGATTCGGCGATCGAGGTGACCGGCAGCGATCGCCGCGGCGTGCTCTACGGCGTGGGCCGTCTCCTGCGCATGCTCGAACTCGGGCCAGGAGTAGCGCGGCTCGCGGGCCCGCTCGACATCACATCGGCTCCCGCGATGAAGATCCGCGGACATCAACTGGGCAACCGTCCGTTGAACAACTCCGTGGATGCCTGGACACCCGCGATGTGGGATCAGCACATTCGCGACTTGGCCATCTTCGGAACCAACTCCGTCGAGCTGATTCCACCGCAGGCCTTCAGCGACACGAGTCCACATTTCCGTCTGCCGCCGCTCGAGATGATGGGCGAAGTCTCGCGCATCCTGGACGAGTATTCGATGGACGTCTGGATCTGGTTCCCGGCGCTCGAAAAGGATTACTCGGACCCGGCGACTGTGGATCGCGCCGTGAAGGATTGGGAAACCGTCTTCGCGAAGATGCGCCGGATCGATGCGGTGTTCGTGCCCGGTGGCGACCCTGGACACACCCACCCGAAGCACCTGTTTCCGATGCTCGAAAAGCAGGCGGCATCGCTCGCCCGTCATCATCCGAAAGCGAAGATCTGGGTCTCACCGCAAGGCTTCGACGCCGAGTGGCTCGACGAGTTCTATCGACAAGTGGCGAGCGGGCCCGCGTGGTTCGGCGGCGTCGTCCATGGGCCCGGTGTCCGCGTCAGCCTGAAGGAACTTCGCTCGCGCATTCCGAAGCGATACCCGATTCGGACCTATCCCGACGTGACCCACGCCGTGCGGTCGCAATATCCGGTGGCTGATTGGGATCCCGCCTTCGCCTTCACGCATGGGCGCGAGCCGATCAACCCGAGGCCCCGAGCCTACAAGAAGATCTTCGATTCGCTCCGGGACGGTTCGGATGGCTTCATCACCTACTCCGACGGCACCAACGACGACGTGAACAAGATCCTGTGGAGCGCGCTCGGGTGGGATCCAACAGCCGGCGCCGAAGCGATCTTGCGCGAGTACGGTTCCTACTTCATCGGCTCGGCGCACGGCGACAGCTTCGCGCAAGGCCTGCTCGCGCTCGAGGACAACTGGCGCGGACCCCTGATCGCCAACCACGGCGTCGACCTCACGCTCGATCGCTTCCGCGCCATGGAACGTACGGCGGGCCCGAACCTGCTCGGCAACTGGCGCTTCCAGCTGGCGCTCTATCGCGCCTACTACGATGCCTACGTACGAAGCCGGCTGATCCGCGAAACGGCGCTCGAAGCGCGAGCCCGCGAATATCTCGAAACCGCACCATCCGCCGGATCGCTCGCCGCGATGGACGCGGCAGCAGCAGTGCTCGCCGAGGCATCGTCGAAGCCCGCGTATCAACATTACCGGACCCGCGTCTTCGAACTCGGTGCCGCGCTGTTCCAAAGCATCGGCATGCAATCGAGCCTCGATCTGTACGGAGGTTACGGCCGCGGCCGCGCCACCACGCTCGACTCGATCGACACGCCGCTCAACGATCGCGCATGGCTCGAAAAGAGCTTCGCCCGAATCCGCCACGAGAAGGACGAAAAGACACGGCTCGCGCGCATCGCCGAAATCCTGAACTGGCGCAATCCGGGTCCGGGCGGATTTTATGACGACCTCGGCGATCCGGCCCGCCAGCCGCATCTCGTGCAGGAACCCGAATCCGAGATCCCCTGGATCAACACGCAGGCAGAAGGTCCGCTCTCCTGGTCGAGTTGGGCAAGCTCAAGCCGCCGCGCCCCGGTGAAGATGCGCTACACAGGACTCGACCCCGCCGCCCGCTACAAGGTACGCGTGGTCTACGGCGGCGAGATGCTGAGCCAAGAACAAGGCATCCGCTGTATGGCCGACAGTTCGATGACCGTGCATCCCTACATGAAGAAGCCACTCCCGGTGCGCCCAGTCGAGTTCGACATCCCCGAGGAAGCGACTCGTGACGGCGACCTGACGCTGACGTGGGACCGCGAACCTCCGCCGCCGGGCAGGAGCCGCGGAGCGCAGATCGCGGAAGTCTGGGTGATGAAGCGTTAACGCTAAGTACATGGGTTCATGAATACGATCACGTATTCGGTCGCTTGAGAAGTTCG
>CADECY010000241.1 GCA_902825945.1 uncultured Acidobacteriota bacterium | reverse complement strand
CAAGACTTTCTGGCTGTCGGACTACGCGATCAACCACGAGCACACCATCAACCTCCGCGTCACCACGGTACCGACGCCCGAAATGCTCGCGGGCGACTTCTCGTTCAAGGAAGCTCCCGGCGGCGGACTGCCGATCTACAACCCCTTCTCCACGCGCCAGAACGGCACCACCTGGACCCGCGATCCACTGCCCAACAACGTCGTTCCGCGAAGCCTGATGGATCCGGTGGCGCTGAAGTTTCTCGACCTCGGAATTTGGCTGCCGCCGAATCAGGTCGGCTCGCCCGCCCGAACCGGCCCGAATGGCAACCTCCAACGCGCCGAGAGCTGCCGTTGCCTCCACCGTGACCGCTGGGACGAAAAAATCGATCATCAGTTCTCGCCGAATCACAAGATGTTCTTCCGCTACTCGCAGGGGCATCATCGCGGACAGAATGGCGACAACTTCGCCCAGCCCGAGTTCAACGCCTCCCGCGAGATCAATCCGGTTGACGACATCAACGGTGTGATCAGCTACACCTCGATCTGGACCAGCCGGCTGTTCAACGAATTCCGCATCGGCTACAACCGCCGCGCGGCATCCAATCCGGCCCGGCCGGAATCGGCCAAGACAGCGATCACCATTCCCGGCATCGAGCCCGAGACTTTCCCCTTCTTCAACATCGGCTACAGCATTGGAGCGATGAACTACTTCCGGCAGGTGGGCGAAGACAAGGTTCTGCAGAACAACACCACCTACATCGCGGGCAAGCACAACCTGAAGATGGGTTGGGAGATGATCCGCACGCTGTTCAACGACAAGGCGGGTTCCCTGCCCTCCGGCCAGTACAACTTCGGTGGCGCTACCACGCTGCCGTTCGCGCAGAACACTGGCAACGACTTCGCGGGATTCCTCATGGGTACGGTTTCGAGCGCGGTGTTCACCAAGCAGCTTTCGACATTCCTGCCGCGCCTGTGGAACCAGGAACTCTACTTCCAGGACGATTGGAAGATCCGGCCCGATCTCACGCTGAATCTCGGTGTGCGGTGGTCTTACTTCTCGCCCTACAAGACGCGCTGGAATCAGCAGTCGCAGTTCGACCCGGAAGCAATCGATCCGGTCACCGGGCGTAAGGGAGCCATCACGCATCCCACCGGTGCCATCGGCAAGCGCGATCTCAACAATTTCCAACCGCGCGTGGGCGTCGCTTGGACGTTTCGTCCCAAGTGGGTCTTCCGCGCCTCGTACGGCATCATGACCGTCGACACCGCCGGACAAGGCGGATTCGACGAATACGCCGGCACGTTTAACGTCAATCAGCCGGTCGGCGATCCGCGCCATCAGTTCCGCCTGCAGGATGGCCCTGGCCAGGGCCGAGTGGTCTACCGGGTCAACAGCGACGGCACGGTTCCCTACACGGGCGCCAACTTCGGCGCGCGCAATGCCACGTGGCGTGACCCCAATTTGCGCAATCCGTATGTGATGAACTGGTCCAGCGGCTTCCAGTTTCAGCCGGGCTCCTCCTGGTTGCTCGAAATGCAGTATCAGGCTTCGGCGGGCGTGGGCCTGCTGCGCAACTGGAACATCAACGGGATTCCGCTCTCGATCGCGCTCGGCAACGATCGAGCCCTGCAGGACCAGGTCTTCATCGCCCAACAGAACTACATGATCTATCCGCAGTTCGGCACCGTGAATCTTTTCTCGAACTTCAATCACAACACGTGGCATAGCGGCAATATCTCGCTCGAAAAGCGCTACGGAAAAGGCCTCGTCTTCAACACGAGCTTCAACTTCTCGAAGTCGCTCAGCAATGACGACACGCTCAGCTATTACAACCGGAGCGGCAAAGCCCGTACATCATACGATCAGCAGAAGGCGTTCGGCGCCTTCGTCGTTTACGAACTTCCGGTTGGCAAGGGACAGAAGTGGATGAACCGGGGAGGCGTGTTGAACGCGCTGCTCGGCGGCTGGAAAGTGAACATCAGCGAGAACACGATGTCGGGCCAGCCGATCTCGATCACGCACGGCGGAAGTCCGAACCGCTACCTGACCGCGTCGCGTGTGAACGCCGTCGTGCCCATCGAGCAAGCGAAGGTCCCTGGATGGTCGATGGGCCAGCGCTTCCCCACCGCCGCACAGACACCGTTCTTCAAGCAGGAAGCCTTCGCCTATCCGGACGCCTACACGATCGGCTCGCTCGGTGCTCGCGTGATCCAGGCCCCCGGACTCTACTGGATGCAGACCTTCATCACCAAGAGCTGGTTCCCGTTCGGCGAGAAGTACAAGTTCAGCTTCCGCCTGGATGGCCACAACCTTCCTCACAAGAGGCCGAACCTCGCCGCACCCAACACGCAGTACAATCTGAACAACCAGAACGCGTGGGCCCGCTTCACCGGCGTGGTGGGCGACTTCTCCAATTTCGGCACCGCGCAAGCCAACGTCCAGATGTCGATTCGAGCGGAGTTCTAACATGAGCGATCACCAGACCACGCGCCGTGAAATGGCCGGGCTCGCACTGGCGGGCGCCGCCGCACTGGCACCGCAACCCGCGAGCGCCAAGCCTCTGATTCCGATTCCGCCGGGAATCAAGATCGGTGTCAGTGCCAACCGCGCGCACGAGCCCCACCTGCGGTACCTGAAACAGCTCGGCGTGCAATGGGTAAGCCTGGCTCCGGTACAAGCCGAAGCCAACGCCGAGGGCTTCATCCGTCAGCGCGAGACCTGGGAAAAGGCCGGATTCAAGGTCTACAACATCGGCAGCGGAGTAGGTCCGAGCGGCAGTCTGCACAACATGCCAGAGGTAACACTCAACCTCCCGGGACGCGATCAGAAGATCGAGGAGTACCTCAACTACATCCGCTACCTCGGCAAGGCGGGAGTTCCCTATTCGACCTACGCGCACATGGGCAACGGAATCTGGTCAAGCGGACGTATTACCAGCGCTCGCGGCTACAGTGCCCGCGATGGCAACGCCAACAGTCCCGACTGGAAAGGCCGCTGGGCAGACAAGACCTATACGAATCCGCTCTCGCACGGCCGCGTCTTCAGCGAACAGGAGATCTGGGACAACTACACCTACTTCATCAAGAAGGTGGTTCCGGTGGCCGAGGAAGCGGGCGTGCGGATCGGCATTCACCCCGACGATCCGCCAATGCGGATGCTCGCCGGCGTGCCGCGCTGCATCTTCGGCAATTTCGAAGGCTACAAGAAGGCAATCGAGATCGCCAACAGTCCGAACATCGGTGTCTGCCTCTGTGTCGGCTCGTGGCTCGAAGGCGGCAAGGCGACCGGAGCGGAACCGCCCGAAGTAATCAAGTACTTCGCCGCGCGAAAGAAGCTCTTCAAGATCCACTTCCGCAACGTGAGTGCTCCGCTGCCGCACTTCAGCGAGACGATGATCGACGACGGCTACTACGACATGAGCAAGGTCATGCAGGCTCTGGTAGATGCCGGCTTCGATGGCATTGTGATCCCGGATCACATCCCCGCGCTCGGTGTCGATCCCGCCTCTCCCGACACCAGCCGTGGCGCTGGTCAAGATGGAAGCTACCGCCCGAGCGTCGGCTTGGCGTATCTGATCGGTTGCATGAATTCGATGCTGAAGTCGGCGCGAAGCACCAAGGCGTAGCACCGCCGGTCCACTCCTTCACCCCTACAGCGTCCGCAGGAAAGCGAGCAGCGCCAGGCGGTCGCGCGCCGACAGCTTCAGCCCGAACTCGTGTCCCCGGACGCTCCGCGCCCGCCCATCCGGACCCGCGTATCCGGTCGGAACGTAACCGTCCTTCACGCGCCTGGGATCGAACCAATCCTCGAGCGTGGCGGCCGATCCGTGATGTTCGAGCGGACCCCGGTACCACACCCCCTTCAGCGACGGCACCTTGTAGTAGCCCGTTCCCTTTCGCGTCTGGAGCGCATACCGGGGATCGGTTCCCACGCGTAACGAAGAGATGTCGAACCGCGTCCGATGCGCGACCGGCGGCTCGAATCCATCAGCGGGAATCAGCTTGTTGTTCGTGTAGAGCGGAGCCGTGTGGCACTTGCCGCAACCCTCGCGTTCGAATACGGACTTGCCGCGCGCGGCGATGGCGTCGAACGGGTTCGGATTGGAGGGCGGCCGCAGCGAGTAGATGTAAGAAGCGAGTGCGTACAACTGCTCATCACTATAGCGGGAGCCAGCGCGCGGAGCCTCGGCCGGGACCGAATCGCCGTAGCGCGCCAGTCCGATCAAGTCCTGGACCAAGGTTGAATAGCGCATCAAATCGCCGATGCTCTCATGCCGGACCAGTCCGGTGTGATCGAGGAACCTCCGTTCGCGCACGCCGATGATGTCCGGAATCTGCGGGGGCAGCACCATGCTCGTGTGGCTGCGCGCGGTGACGCCCGCGGGAATAGCTTCTCCGGCCGCGATGAACTCATCGAGCGCCATGTTCTGGGCACGCCGGTTCGGATCATCGCCAAGCCCGGGAACTTCGAACTGCTTCGCGAACAACCGGACCCGTTTCAGCATCTCCTCCGCCGGAGCCATCTTCGCGGCCCGTCGAAGCATCCACGCGCCTTGGCGGTCACCCGGATTGTTGCCCTGCGCTCCCGGCACGACGGTCCCGTCCGGCATCACGCGTGTGTGGCAGGTGTTGCATCCCATCGAACCCAACTCGGGTTCGCCCTTCCGGCGGATCACCCAACGAGCGAACGGAATCGTTCCGTCCTTCGCCACCGGCATTCCTGTTTCTTCGTAGAACGCCGGATTGCGCACTTCGGCGCCGCCGAAGAATACAGGGCCGAACGAAACCGGAGAATTGAAGACCATCTCCCCCGCCTGAATCCAGTCCGCCTCGGTCTTCAAGCGGCCCGGCTCGAACGCTGGTTGCGGTTCCTGCTGCTTCAACCACTCCATGTATCCGGCGGGTTCATGCTTCGGATGGTAGACCGGATAGGTCTTGTGGATGCTGCGGACCGGGATTCGATAGTAGGCTTCCTCGGAGATGTGGACCGGCGAATAGATCGGCTTGGCGAGCGGAACCTCGAAAGCGGCGACAGCCTCCCGCGTCCAGGTCCTGGGGATATCGGCGCCGGCGGCGAGGGCCGGCAGCAGGGCGGCGGCGAAAGTGATTGCGGTCTTTTTCATCTCGATGGCCAAGTCACATCATACGCCGCCGCGCTGCTGGCCGAAAACCACCGTCGTGGTGGCAAGCCACCAGCCCGTCTCCGGGGGAAACCGTTGTGAATACGGCGTTTGCGAATTGGCATGCCGTTTGCCTCATGCAATGCCGAGCGGTCCCGAACGGGGGTCGCGGTTCGAAAGGAGAACGGCCATGACAACCAAAGTGGTAGCGATGTTGACGATAGCGGCTGGGACGCTGCTCGGTCAGTATCGGGATGAGTACGGGAGGCCTTCTGGCGATCCTCGCTACGACGATCGTTACGACGGTCGCTATGATGAGGTGTACCATGCACCTCCGCCACCGGCTGCTCCCGCATACTCGTATGGCTACCGCCGTCCTCCGATGCCCGGCCCCGGCTGCATGTGGATCAACGGCTACTGGAGCTTCCACCGCGGCCGCTACCTCTGGGTCAACGGCTACTGGGCGCGTCCGCCCTACGGCGGCGCGGTTTGGATGGCTCCCCGCTACAGCGGCGGCCGCTTCTTCGCCGGCTTCTGGTCCGGCCCCGGACGCGGAGGCTATGGATACGGCTATCGTGGCAACAGCGGCTACGGCCGCGGTCATCGCCGCTAACAGCCTCAGTCCGGCAACGCGAACGCCACGATGTTCCCACCGGCGGGCCGGCCGGACTTCCCGCCGCCCGCCGATATCACCACATACTGCTTGCCCGCAATCATGTAGGTGCTCGGCGTCGCATTGCCGCTGAACGGCAGTTTCGCCTTCCACAGAATCCGGCCGGAGTCTTTGTCGAATGCGCGGAAGGTCTCGTCGGCGCTCGCTCCAATGAACAGCAGTCCACCGGCGGTGACCACCGGACCACCGTAGTTCTCAGTTCCGGTCGCCGGGATTCCGCGCGCCGAGAGTTCGGGGTATTCACCCAACGGGACCTTCCACTTGATGTCGCCGGTGTTCAGGTCGACCGCGTTGAGCGTGCCCCATGGCGGCTTGATCGCGGGATAGCCCTCGGCGTCGAACCAGCGTCCGAATCCGCCGAAAACGTATGGTGGGCCCTCGCGTCCGGGCCTCTCGGCAACGGGACGTTCTTCACCGAGCAGGAAGCCCACGAGAGCTTCGCGCTGCACGGCGGAAAGATTCGAGAACGCGGGCATGCGTCCGATTCCGCCATCGATCACCTTGGTGATGGTTGCGCGTGACGAGCGCGCGCGAATGTTTTCGAGCGAGGGGAAACCAGACGCGGCCTCTCCCTTGCGATCGAGCCCGTGACAGTAGGAGCATTGGACCTTGTACGTGCGCTCGCCCAGCGACATGGGCCTGCCATCGGCATTCCGCGTCGGAAGCATGCGGTAGATCCAGGGAATCTCGTTGACGTTCGCGTAGTAGATGCCGTCCGGATCCACCGCGGCGCCGCCCCACTCCATACCACCGTCGAACCCTGGCATGATGATCGATTCCTTCAGGCTCGGCGCTGGATAAGCCCCGTACGATCCGCTCTTCTTGAATCGATACGTGGTGGCCTGACGGGCTGCTTCCGAAATGTTCGAAACGTCGTCGATCGTGTATGCCTGACGCGTCAGCGGCGGCGGTTTCACGGGCACCGGCTGCGTGGACCAAGTGGGTTCCTCGGCCAGCTCCGATTGCGGAATCGGAACTTCGTGGATCGGCCATAGCGGTTCTCCGGTCACGCGATCGAAAACGAACAGCAGTCCGTTCTTGGTGCCTTGTGCCACGGCGTCGATCGTGAGTCCCTTCTGCTTCACCGTGACGAGAACCGGTGGAGTGGGTAGATCCTTGTCGAGCAGATCGTGATGAACGAGTTGGAAATGCCAGAGCCGCTTCCCGGTGGTGGCGTCGAGCGCCAGCAGGCAATTCGCGAACAGATTGGCACCCGCACGATCTCCGCCCCAGAAATCGGGCAGCGCGGTTTCAGTCGGGACGTAGACAATCCCGCGCTTTTCGTCGAGTGATAGTCCCGACCAGTTGGACGCACCTCCCGTGGTCTTGTAGGCGTCGGGCGGCCAGGAATGGTAGCCGTACTCCCCGGGCCGCGGAATCAGATGGAAGATCCAGCGCAATCGCCCGGTGCGGACATCGTAGGCGCGAATCGCACCCGGACCATTGGTGCTGCCGCCCACGATGTACATGTCCTTGTAGATCGTCCCGGGCGTGTTGATGATCGGGATGGGCACGGGTCCGCCGTGCGTCTCGATCGCTTCGCCGAGATGGATCGAGCCCTCCTTGCCGAACGAGCGGATGATCTTGCCGGTGGTTGCGTTGAGCGCGTAGAGGTACGGGCCCGCTCCGGTGAAGATCCGTTTGTCGTTGCCGCTTTCCCAGTAGGTGACGCCTCGCTGGCGCCGGCCTTGGTTGCCAGGCCGGAGTTCGGCGGGATCGAACGTCCAGAGATGCTTGCCGGTGGCGGCATCGAGAGCCAGCACCTTCCGGCCCGTGGTGGCGGTGTAGAGAACGCCGCCGATCACGATGCCGTTCGACTGGAACTCGCCCTTTTCGCCCGTGTCGTGGTTCCAGACTTCGCGCAGGCGCGACACGTTCTCCTTGTTGATCTGGTTC
This sequence comes from uncultured Acidobacteriota bacterium, assembly GCA_902825945.1. Lineage (GTDB taxonomy): Bacteria > Acidobacteriota > Terriglobia > Bryobacterales > Bryobacteraceae > SYLY01. The sequence goes on along the minus strand of CADECY010000241.1, from coordinate 509 downwards.
AGCGTGGAGTAGTGCGTGGTGGCTTTGTCGCCGAGATAGACGGGCCAGTCATGCTGCTGAGCGCGCGCGCCGAGCGACAATGCGGCCGCGCACGCGAATAGCCGGAACGGAAAGGGCATTCACACTTTATATCGCGATCGAGGCGAGGATTCTCGCCGCCGCGTCCGCGCCGCGGTTTTCGCCCCGCTTGGGGAGGGGGCACCGCAACGAGGCCTCGCGCAAAGCCCGCGCGAGGAACGCGGCATCGGCGGTGTCTGGAAGAACGAGGTTCAACGGAAGCGAACACGCACGCTGAAAGTCGATCGGATTCGCCTCGTTGCGAATCGAAATCGAAGGAACGCCCAGCCAATCGAGTTCGAGAAGCGTCTTTCGATTGCACTTCGTGATCGCGACATCGGCGGCGCACATCAAGCGGTCGATGCGCGGCTCGAACTCCACCACGGTCAGTCCCTCGAGAGCGCACAGGCCGCGAAGGCGCGGCGCCAAACTTTCAGGAACATGCCGCTGGT
>CADECY010000240.1 GCA_902825945.1 uncultured Acidobacteriota bacterium | reverse complement strand
TGTGCGAATCGAAGATCTCTCGCAGGCGCGATGCGACGATGCTGTATTCGCCGGGCTTCATCGCGACCGGACGGATCATGAATGATGTCGACTCGCCGGAGGCGTGCGACTGAATGCGCGGCTCGCCCGACATGAGCAACTTGCCAAGCTGGCCCGCGGTGAGAGCGATCTTGGACTCATCCCATTCGACCTGAAGCGTGGGGAAGGGTCCACCGCGCCGCGGTGGATTCACCTTCGTGCGGACACCTGGAACCTTGGTGATCTCAGCCGAGATGTGCGCATACCAGGGTTCCCATTCGCGATATTCGGCTTTCAGGTCGCGCTGCTTGACCCAGACCTCAACGGCCTTCAGGATTCCCGCGACCTCTTCCTTGCTGACTTTGAGTGCGCGGCCAACCGCATGATGCGGCGCGCTATTGAGGAACGCGGCGCGCACGAGCTCCTTTTTGCCGAGAAGCAGCCCGGCGGTCTGCGGCCCGCGAAGAATCTTCCCGCCGCTGTAGGCCACCAGTGAAGCTCCGCGCGACAGATACGGATTCGGAATCATGAGCGGATCGGCCGCGGCATCGACGAGGATCGGGATGCCCGTGCTCCTGCTGATTGCCACGAGATCGTCGAGCGTCACCGCTTCTTTGCCCCAGTTGTCGCCGAGCATCGCGAACATGGCCGTGCGGCTCGACACAGCGGCTCGCGCTTGCTCCGGAGTATCGACTTCGATGATCGTGGCGCCAGCCGCGCGAATCGCATGGTCGTACTGGTTGCGCGCCCATTTCGGCATGATCACTTCGTTCTTCAGTCCATGGGTGTCGGGGAGCTGCTGCATCGCTTCCGGATCGGAGCCCGCGATGCAGGCCGCCGTCGCGTGTGTGAGCGCGGCCGCGGCACCGGAGGTCACCATGCCCCATTCGACTTGCAGCAGGCTCGCCAATCGCTCACCTGCCTTCTCCATCAGCTCGTCGAGGTTGACGTGGAATCGCGAAGCAGCTTCGATCGCCGCGATCACCTCATCCAACTGGCGCGATCCACCGTTGATGGTGAGGGTCGCGGTGGTGTTGATGAACGGCTTGACGCCGAGATCCGTGTAGACCGATGGATTCCCGGCGAGCGTTGGCGCGGCGGCAACCGGTGCTGCCATCGAGGCGGCCGCGGCAGTGGCACCGCCGGCGCGCAGCAGGTCTCGTCGATTCCAGTTGGAAGAGCGAGGGCGATTCTTCATCGCCCCATGATATCGCCTGGAGCGGACGATCACATGTAGATGGTGATCGAGTCCGGGCCGATCTCGTAGCGGTTAAGTCCGAAACTGGTCTTGTCCTCGATCACCCGGCGAGCAATGAATCGCAGGACCTCGTCGCGCTGGGCCAGGGGCAGCTTGGTCTCCTTCTCCCAATCGCACGCTCGCGGGACGTCAATGGTCACGAGCACGTCCGCGCCGCCGAAGCCCCAGTACAGGCTGAAACTGGTTGCGTCGTCCTGGTACCAGATCCGGCCGTCCCGTCCATTCTCTTCGTATAGCAGGCGCGGCCCGCTGGAAGCGAATTTTCCTCTGATCGCTTGGATGAGTCGGCCGAGCATCTCATTGATCAAGTGCGTTAAATCCACGCGGAATCGATCACGTTGGAGCAGGAAACCCGGAAGGCTCCCTGCTCCGAGCGCGATTCCACTATGGATTGCCTTGTCCCGACAGCAGCGTGAGTACGTAGCTGACTGCCGGTGCCGAGGCTGCCTTCCGAAGCTTGAGGGTCTGCACCGTGGTTTGGCCGGGAAGCAGGACGCCACTGGGCAAGAAGACTCTGAGGTACGGATACTTGTCAGCCGTGGCGCCGCTCGCGTTCTCCAGTTGGATCTGATCGGAGAGACCGGTCGCGACCATCAACAGGTGAGTGTCCACGGGAGCCTGACTGTTGTTCGTGATGCGGTAGACGTCCTCCTGGCGTCCTCCTTCGAAGCGCGCGGAATCGATTAGGTTGATCGTCACCTGACGGGTCACGTCGAGGAACTCCAGCCCCTGATCACGGCGCGAGAGTGGGTCGTTGTTCGAACGGGGAAGTCCACTCGGCATGCGTCCGTCGGCGGCGCCGAGTACCGCCAGGTCCGGCCGGTTCGTGGAATAGGTCAAGTCCACTGCGTTGGGCTCGAAGGTTCGCGTGGAAGATGCCGGATCGTGGCGGACGAAGGAGGGGTCGTAGAGCGCGTTCTCGATGAAGTCCGTCAGATCGCTGATCTGGCTGTCGGAGAGGCCGAGGCCGCGCTGCGATCCAGATCCGCGAGGGAACGTGAAGCGCGAGGTCAGCGTGCTCGCGGTGGCAGCGGCGCCCGTGTCTTGCGGCACACCGGCGTTGAAGTACTTGACCGCGTCCCGCACGGACGTGAACAGGCCGTTGTGAAAGAAGAAGCGTGCGTCCTTGAGCTGCCGCAGTGTCAGTGTACGGAATTTGAACGCGTCGTCGTCGCGGAACGTCACTTCCCTTCTTCCGTCGTCGCGGAAGTTCGGATCTTTCCGTGAGGCAACGTTCAGCGCCTGCAGGGGATGATCAGCGAGGCCGATGTTGAAGAAGTTCTCTTCGACGAATTCGCCAGCTCCCGCCACATCCGGATCGCTGAACTGCTTGTTGAGCATGGGTCCGCTGTGACAAGTGAAGCAGCCGCCGCCGCCAGCGCCGCCGGTGGCGGGCGTGAAGAACAGCCGCGCTCCGCGCCGTTGGGCCGGAGTCAAGGCGCTGTTGTCTCCCGTGAGGAAGCGGTCCCAGGGAGTGTTTCGCGTCACGACCGTGCGCATGAACGACGCGGTTGCGCGGAGCACCGTGACATCGTTGATCAACAGGTTGATGTCGCCGCTCGCCTTCGCCTGCGCGGCTTCTTCGGGGAAGGCGTCTTCGAAGAGCTTCCGGTAAGCCCGGAAATCCTGGAGCACCGCGGACTGGTCTTCGAGCATGCGATGTGCATCGAGCAACAGGAGCGCGACATTTTCGCCCGCCGTGGTACCGAACGGATTCAATCCGCCCGGCGAGGAGTCCGGCTCGCCAGCGAAGCCGCCTTGCAAGAGCCGCGTGTTGAACGCGAAGCCGATCACGCTCGGTGCGTTCCGGGCCACGCTATCGACGGCATCGAGCCGGCCGGTCTGCAGCAACCGGCCCGGCGGCGGCAGCTTGCGGCCTCTCGCGGGGCTTCCCACCGCGAACTCGTAGATATCGGTCAGCGTCGGGATCGCGTCCACCAACGTGTCGCCCGGGAAGAGCGGGGTTTGGCGGAGAATCGGAAGTCCGGTGCGAGTCCGGCGCCGCGGAATGAAGTTGCCGGCCGCGTCGGTGTAGCCGCGTCCCTCGCCGCCGACAGCGAAGTTGATCAGCGTGCCGGCCTTCGATGCGGCCTCGCCGATGTGGCAGCTTCCGCATGAAGCGGTCTGCGCGGTTTCGCGTTGTCCGCCGAACTCCGGGCGAATTCGCGCCGTGCGGATCGGATCGAAGAACAGCATTTTTCCGAGATATCGTTTGGCTTCGGTTGTCTTGAACTGCGGGTCGATGGCTCCGCTGGGAAGCTTCGGTTGCGGGAGTTTGTCCTCGGCGGGGACCATCAGCTTGTCGAGTCCACCTGCCTGCTGAGCGACGAACTGGCGCAGTTGCACTGGGCTGTTGCCTTGACCATGGGCGCCGCCCGCAAGGGATACGGCGATGAGAGCGCCTGTCAGGTTCCTCGAGAACCCACGGCGGAAAAATTGGGGAGCGGATTCGCTCTTCATGGTTGTCATTACCTCCTGGATGCCGGGCCGCTCCGCGAACGTGGCGCGCGGCTGCGGTGCGAGCTGAAGAAGCGAATGCTGCAGCATTCCGTTGGTGGTTCATGACACCATGCGGGGAGATTATTCCGGCGCCGCTGGAGTTCGGTTGTCCCGCGCGCCGTTCCGCCGGGCTGTCTCTTATGGACGTGATCGCACGAACCCTTCTTGCGCGATGAGGTAGGCGGGCGCGCTTGCGGTGATTGCAAGCTGCCGTGGGCCCGAGGTCCCAGCCGGACGGCAGCAGGTTCGGCGGGCTGAGGAACAACAACAGGTTTGGCCAGCCACCAACGCGGAAGTAGATGGTCACGCCGACCCCGAAGGCGATGGACCACGATGGTGGCCGGTTACTGCGGGCTTGATGAATGCAACAGAGGCTCCACCATGCCATGAACGTGAACAACGAAGCGAACGGCAGCTTGATTCGGAAGTCCCGCGCGAGGCGTGGATGGAGGCGCGAAATCCAGCCAAGTGGAAGAACGGTAGACTCGAACCAACGATCGCCCTTTCCAGTCCCTGCTCATCTCCCCGATAGCCTCGGTGCCGTGCCAGAAACCTAGCGGTCCCTTTCAAGTCCTTTGCCGCGCTGTAAACTTGAACGCGCTCGCGGGTAACGTAGACCGGAAGCGGGTACAGGCGATCTGATGGTTCGCCATGGAGGCGAATCGTAGCCGTCTCGAGGAATGCGGATTCGAAGACATCGGTGCGATGGAATCCGCTGGTGACCCGGCAGCATTGGAACGCGTGCGGCATGCATCCCTCCCGGCGGCGGCTTCTGAGCGCTCCTCTCGCAGATCAGCGGCGGCCTCGCGCACCAAGTCCACCAGTTCGCGCGTCGAGACTCCATAGACACTCGCCTGGGCGGCCAGATGCCGGATCGATTCGCGAAGTTGGGCCGCACCCTCCGCTTACCGGCCTTCGCGAGCTTGCTGGAGTACGAAGGTTCCGACGCCGCGGCGCATTTCGACGAGGCCCATGTGTTCTTGGCTACGCGTTCCTGCGACGGCATCGGGCCGCCCGCGCGCAAGCGGCCCGCCGCCACGGCGTCGATCACCTGACGGACAATCTGACGATAGATCGGACCAGGGTCATTAGCCCTATACCGCTATAGGACCATTCGTGTTGTATGATCGCCTCGTGTTCCGCCTGCTTCTGATCGCCGTACTCGTTTTCACCGCGCTCGCGCAAAGCCCCAGCCGCCCGGAATGGGTGAAGGATGGAATGGTGATGGCTTCCAACACGGAAGCGCTTTCGTTCGTTCACTGGCGTGGCGGTCAAGCGGCCAACTGCGCGGAACCGTGGGAGGGGAAACAAACTGAACAGGCGGTGTGCGCGCCGAACGAGCAGGGCGTCAACGCGGTGCTCATCAGTCTCATGAAGGGCGCGGGTTTGAAGGCCGAGGATCTCGAACTCGCGCGCCGCTACGTCGAACTCGGGCACAAGCACGGGCTCAGGGTGGGTGGGTCCATTGGCGGGTCGATCTTATTCGAAACGATGTTCGCCGGCGAGCCCGGTTCGCGCGACTGGATCCAACTCGACGAGACTGGGCGGCCGCTTTTCTACCGCCCGAATCAGACGTTCCGGTACCTGGCCAATCCCAACCATCCTGGCTATCGCTGCTTCATCAAGCGAGTGCTCGCACATCTGGTGAGCTACAAAGTCGCGACGCCTGTTTTCGGGCCGGTCGTGAAGTTCGATGTTCCCGGCGGGAAGCGCCTGATGCGGGCGAAGGCGGAGAGCCAAAATGCTCCGCGCAGGCGCTCCGCCCGGAGATCTCGGACAGCGTCGCGGCGATTCGGCTCCCTCGGCTGGATGTCTATTCAGTGATCGCGTTCCACGAGGAGGCAAAGCGATGAAGTTGGTTTTGTTCGCCGCGGTCTCGGCCGCGCTCGTCGCGCAAACCACGCCACGGGGTGTGAAGCCGCTTCTCGAGGCAACGGTGCAGAGTCCGGAGGTGACCGAGTATCAGGTCCGGCAGTTCATCGTGAAGCGGGTGTCGAAGCTCACGCCCGGGTTCGATGTCGAGGCGCTCCGCAAGCGCGCTTTGGACGAAGTGTTCTTTCACGGATGGCCGCCAGAGTGGATCACCGCGCCGCACGGATTCGAGGATCTGGGCCTGATTCCCGCTGGATCGGGATATCGAGTGCGGAAGTTCCGGTATCCGGTGATGCCGGGCTTCTGGAGCATCGCGCTGCTCTATGAACCCGAGCGGCCGCTGGCGTCGAAGGTTCCCGCGATCCTGAATTTGAACGGGCACGAGCCGGAGGGCAAGTCGTCCGAATACATCCAGAAGCGGTGCATCAGCCAAGCGCGGCAAGGCTACTATGCATTGAACCTCGAGTGGATTGCGACCGGCGAACTCGCGGCGAAGGAGAACCTGCACTACTACTCGTCGCACATCGACCTGGCGGGCATGAGCGGATCGGGCCTGTTCTATCTGGCGATGCGCAAGGGGCTCGATTTCCTGTCACAACATCCGAACGTGGATGCGGCGCGAATCGGTGCGACGGGGCTTTCCGGCGGCGGCTGGCAGACTGCCGTGTTGAGCGGCCTCGACCCGCGCGTCGCCGTTGCAATTCCGAATGCCGGTTATCTGTCGGGCCTCAACTACGGCGGGCGCGAGGGCATCGGTGACAACGAGCAGTCGGCCACCGATCTGCTTTCGGTGCTCGACTACACGCACATCACGGCGATGCGCGCCCCGAAGCCAACGTTGCTCATCTACAACGCCGAGGACAACTGCTGCTTCCGCGCGCCACGGATCCGCCCCTTCCTGTTCGAACTGGTGGCGCCGTTCTTTCGCACTACTGGCGCGGAGGCCAACTTCGCGTGGTATGAGAACACCGATCCCGGCGATCACAACTATCAGCTCGACAACCGCATGCAGTCCTACCGGTTCTTCGCGAAGCATCTCGGGATGAAGGCGCCCGGACAGGAGCAACCGGCGGGAGGCGATATCAAGTCCGCCGAAGAGTTGCGCATCGGTCTGCCAGAAGGACAGATGACGCTGTTCGAGGTGGGGCGGCGTCTAGCTCGAGCGATCCGGCGGGTGGAACGGCCCGCCGCGCAACAGCGCGATGTGCTTCGGCGCGTGGTTAGGTACACGCCCGTGAAGATCGAGACGGCGTATGTGATCACGAACTCGAACCTGCACGGGCTCGAGTCCGCTGGCTGGCGGTTCGATTTCGATAACGGGCTGAGTGCGAGCGCGGTGGTGTTGCGGCATGCCGCCGCCGGTGGGGAAGCGGGCGCGACGCTCTTGCTCCATGACGGAGGACGAGGGGCGGCGTTCGAGATCGTCTCCGATCGCCTGAATCGGGGCGAGATGGTGATCGCGGTGGATCTGCTGTTCACGGGCAACGCGGATACCATCGCGCACCCGTATCCGGTGCATGACCGCATGCTTGCCTGCATCGGCCAACGCGGGCTCGGGCTGCGGGCGGCGCAGCTCGCCGCGATCGCCGAGTGGTTCCGCGCGGGATACCGGCCTTCGCGCCTGCGGCTCGAGACCACCGGTCCACGGACGCAGATCGCGGCCCTGGTTGCCTCGGCGCTGAATCCGGGGCTTTTCGCGGACCATCGCGCCACGGATGGATGGACATCGCTCGGCCGGATCTACGAGGAGCGGATCGAGTATCAAAGGGCTCCCGAGGTGTTCTGCATGGACCTGTACCGCGAGTTCGATATTGGTGTGCTCGAGGGGCTGGCGCGCAGCCGGTGAGGCTGGAAACAGGTTGCGCCGCCGCCTCGCCGCCCGGCTCGGGCCGCGTCATTGCGGCAAGACTACCCTGGCCCTATCGTTCGAATCCGAACGGCCCACGGTTACCTCGACCTCGAATCCCCCTCCGGTGCGGCCAAGCCGAGCGGCCCGGAATTCACCTTTTCCCCGAAAGAAGGCCTGCTCGTCATGCTCGAAATGGTGCCAGGGGCACCCGAGCGGTTCGCCCGCTCCGGAGCATCGGCTTTGGGTGCACGGCGGCTTCCTGAAAGCTACCTCGTCGGACCCGATGAGGAGAGCCTCGACTGGCGCGAGTGGTTCCTGCACTCCTACCTCGAACGTGATATTCCAGTGCGGGGCCCTCGAATTCCGGCCGAGACCCCCGCCAGTCTTCGACCAGACTTGCCCACGAACGAGGCCAGATGCTCAACACGATGAAACTCGCCGTCACTCGGCGTAAGCGGGCAAACGATGGGCCGCTATCTCGATTGCATGGTGGACCTGCTTCTGGTGCGGCGGTTGCAGACGGGTGCTCCAGCCCAGCAAGAACCGCCATGCGATCGACGTCCAAGGGGTTCCACATCGGCTCGAGGGATATCGGCGCTACGCACCGGTTCGTCGTCTGTCCGGCTGTCGAGCGATTCGCGATTCGCGAGAAGACGATCGTGACGCCATTGGGAATACCGTTGCAAGAACTAGTGTCTACTCGCAATAGTACATTTCTGTATTAGAATGTTTGGGAGATGCCC
>CADECY010000239.1 GCA_902825945.1 uncultured Acidobacteriota bacterium | reverse complement strand
CCAGGTGTGTCTCGACTATCTGGCGGGCAAGCTCGACTTCCTGTTCATCGCACCGGAGCGGATGCGCGTGCCGGGATTTCCGGAGATGCTCGCCAAGCGCAAGCCGTCGCTGATCGCGATCGACGAGGCCCACTGCATCTCGGAGTGGGGGCACGACTTCCGGCCGGACTACCGGATCATCGGCCAGCACATGAACGCGTTCCGCCCGGTTCCGGTGGTGGCGCTGACAGCGACCGCGACTCCGATCGTGCAGGACGACATCTACCAGCAGTTGAGCCTGTCGGGGCACAAGTTCATTCAAGGATTCCGGCGCGACAACATCGCGATCGAAGTAGTCGAAGTGGCGCCATCGCGGCGCGCCGACATGGTCCGCGAGCTGTTGGAAGAAGACGATCGCCGGCCCGCGATCGTCTACACCCCGAGCCGCAAGGAGGCCGAATCGCTCGCTGCCGAGTTGCGGGCCGAGTTTCCGGCTGCTGCGTATCACGCGGGCATCGACGCGCGCCGCCGCAACGACGTTCAGACGAAATTCCTGGCGGGCGAAATCGACGTCATCGTCGCGACGATCGCTTTCGGCATGGGCATCGACAAGCCGAATATCCGGACCGTGATCCATACGGCGCTGCCCGGCAGTGTCGAAGCCTACTATCAGGAGATTGGCCGAAGCGGGCGCGATGGCAAACCGGCACGCGCGATCCTCATGCATTCCTACGCGGATCGCCGCACGCACGACTACTTCTTCGAACGCGACTACCCGGTGTCGAACGCGCTGCAACGCATCTACTCGCGCATCAGCGACGTGCCGATGCCCAAGGACGCCCTCGCCGCGATCGCCGGGCTCGGAACCGAAGAGTTCGACGCGGCGCTGGAAAAGCTCTGGATCCACGGTGGCGCGGTCGTCGATTTCGCGGAGAACATCACGCGCGGTGATCCCGCCTGGCGTCCGCCCTATGAGGCACAGCGCGATCAGAAGCTGGCGCAGCTCGATCAGATGTTGCGGTTTGCGAGTACGAATCAGTGCCGCATGATCGCGTTGGTCCGGCACTTCGGCGATCTGCGCGCGGCCAAGACGGCTTGCGGCATCTGCGATTTCTGCGCGCCCGCCGATTGCGTGGCGCAACAGTTCCGCGCCGCCGATGCCTCGGAACGCGCCGCGGCAAAGAAGGCACTGGACACGCTGGCCAGCCATGGATCGGTCAGCACCGGGAAACTCCATGCGGCGGTGGGCGCGGGGGAGCGGAACGATTTCGAGCGGATTCTCGGCGGCCTGGCGCGGGCGGGCCTGATCGAGCTGATCGAGACCAGCTTCGAGAAGGATGGCAAGACGATCGAATTCACCAAGGCGAACGTGACCTCCGAAGGACGCGCGGCGGCGGTGATGGGAGAACTCGCGTTTCAGATCGGCGATCCGGTGGCGGCGGCGGGGAAGGGCAAGAAGAAGTCCAAGGCGAAAGCGAAGTCCGCGCCGGCGCAGGAGAAGAAGGCGAAGGGCCCCGCCGTGCGCGACCAGGCAGAGGAGCGAGCCGAGAAGGCGCTGCGGGCCTGGCGTCTGGCCGAGGCCAAACGCGCGCAGGTTCCGGCGTTCCGCGTGATGAGCGACAAGGTCCTGCTGGCGATTGCCGAAGACCTTCCGCAAACTACCAACGAGCTGCTGTCGATTTCGGGGATGGGAGTGAAAATGATCGAGAAGTACGGCTCGGCGATCTTCCGCATCGTTGGGCAGGCGCGCGCTTGATATGCTGAGATCACCATGTTTCGCGTCCATGTTCTGCTGGCGCTCGCGCCATGCCTAGCCGCGGCTGACCGCCTCGTCGATTTTCAGCGCGAGATCCGGCCGATCCTCTCCGATGCCTGTTTCCATTGCCATGGTCCGGACAAGAATACGCGGATGATGGGGCTGCGGCTCGACACGCGCGAGGGCGCTTTCGAGACACGCAAGTCCGGCGCGGTGATCGTTCCGGGCAAGCCCGATGCCAGCCTGCTCTATCAACGGATCGCGCATGAGAAAGACGCGCTGCGGATGCCGCCGGCCGCGTCGAAGAAGACGCTGAGCGCGGCGCAGAAGGCGCTGATCAAGAAGTGGATCGAGCAAGGCGCGCCGTGGAAGGAGCATTGGTCGTTCGCGCCTCCGTCAAGGCCTGCGCCGCCCAAGGTTCGCTATACCAACTGGACCCGCAACGCAATCGACAAGTTCATCGCCGCCCGGCTCGAAGCCGCCAAGCTCTCACCGGCGGCGGAGGCCGATCGCCGGACGATCGTCCGCCGCGTGGCGCTCGACACGACCGGGCTTCCGCCCGCACCCGCCGAGGTCGAAATGTTCGTCAACGACAAGTCGCCGAACGCCTACGAGAAGATGGTGGACCGCTACCTTGCGTCCGAGCGGTTCGGCGAACACCGCGCCCGCTATTGGCTCGACGCGGCGCGCTACGGCGACACGCACGGCATCCACGTGGATAACTACCGCGAGATGTGGCCGTATCGCGATTGGGTGATCGGCGCGTTCAATCGCAACCTGCCGTTCGACAAGTTCACGATCGAGCAGATCGCCGGCGACCTTTTGCCGAATCGAACCCAACAGCAGCAGATCGCATCGGGCTTCCATCGCTGCAATGTGACAACGAACGAAGGCGGTTCGATTCCCGAAGAGGTCGCGGTGATGTACGCCAAGGATCGTGTGGATACGACCGCGACCGTCTGGCTCGGCCTCACCGCCGGTTGCGCGTCCTGCCACGATCACAAGTTCGATCCGATCTCGCAGCGCGATTTCTATCAGTTCGCGGCGTTCTTCCGGAACACGACACAGAATGCGATGGACGGGAACATCCCCGATACACCGCCGATGATTTATGTTCCCAAGGCAGGCGATGAAGAGCGGTGGTCCTTTTTGCAGGCGGAGGCCGCGCGGCTCACGGATGCAAAGAAGGCACGGCGCGAAGCTGCCGCCGCGGAGTTCGAAGCGTGGAAGGCGAAGCGCGAGATCGGATTGGAGCCATTGGCCGCGGCACCGCTCGTGAAGGCCGGCCCGGGAACGGTCGAGGTCGCGGCGGGTGTGGCGGTTGGAGACGGACCTTCGAAGAGCGTCCGGGCGCTTCGTTTCGGCGAGAAGGCGGCCCTGACGGTGCCGGGCGGCGCGTTCGACCCAGACAAGGCGTTCACGATCTCGGCTTGGGTTCTGATGCCGAAAGGCGAAGATGCGTTCACGGTGGCGAGCCAGAGCATTCCGGCCAAGCCGCGGCCGAAGAAGGATGACGACGATGACGACGCCGCACTTCCTCAAGGTTGGGCGATCGAGATCGGCGGACGGATTCCGTCACTGCGATTGGCTTCCGGCGGAGCCATCCGGGTAAGCGGAAACAACATCAACCGGCTGAAACCTGGCGACTGGGCCCACCTGACATTTACCTACGACGGTTCCGGCGATCCGCGCGGACTGCTGCTCTACATCAACGGCAAGGCTCAAGGGAACAATGCACGCAACACGGCTCCACTACCGATTCTGAAGGGCACGTTAAAGACCGACGTACCGATCCGGCTCGGCGGCGAGAACAAGCGCTACTTCAATGGCGGCGCAATCTCGGATTTCCGCGTTTACGATCGCGCGGTGCGGCCTGAAGAGGCGATGGTGCTTGCTTCCTGGAATGAACTGCGGGAGCCGGAGGCCGGGAAGGAACCGCTCTTGCACTACTATCTGGCGCGCGTGGACGGCGCGTACCAGCGGCTCGACGGCGAGTTGGCAGGCGTCGAATCCGAACGTGTCACGCTCCAGCGGCGCGCTTCCGTCACCCACGTGATGGAAGAGAAGAAAGAGACGACGCCGATGGCGAACATCCTGTATCGCGGCCAGTACGATCAGCCGCGCGACAAGGTGGAGCCCGGCACACCAACGGTGCTTCCTCCGATGGCGGCGTCGCTTCCGCGCAACCGGCTCGGCCTCGCCCAATGGCTGATGGATCCGGCGAATCCGTTGACCGCACGCGTTACCGTGAACCGCATCTGGCAGGAACTGTTCGGCACGGGCCTCGTCAAGACCGTGGAGGATTTCGGGTCGCAAGGCCAGGCTCCGTCACATCCCGAGTTGCTCGATTGGCTGGCGGTCGATTTCCGCGAGTCCGGCTGGGACATGAAGCGGCTCTACAAGATGATGCTGATGTCGGCCACCTACCGGCAGTCCCCGGCCGCCACGGAGGAAAAGCTGAAAGGCGATCCCGAGAACCGGCTGCTGTCGCGCGGTCCACGATTCCGCCTGGATGGAGAGATGGTGCGCGACATGTTCCTGTCGGCGGGCGGACTCTTGAACGCCTCGATCGGCGGACCGAGCGTCAAGCCCTATCAGCCAGAAGGCGTCTGGGAAGCCGTCGCGATGAAGGGCAGCAACACACGCTTCTACAAACAGGATCACGGCGAGAGCCTCTACCGCCGCGGCATGTACACGTTCTGGAAACGCGCGGCGCCACCGGCTTCGATGGAGATCTTCAATGCGCCGACCCGCGAGAATTGCACGGTGCGGCGCGAGCGCACGAATACGCCATTGCAGGCGCTGGTCACGCTCAACGATCCGCAGATGGTGGAGGCCGCGCGGAGCCTGGCGCAGAATTCGCTGAAGTCCGCCCGCGACTTCGACGGCCGGCTCGATTGGATGACGGCACGCGTGCTGGCGCGTCCGATGAAGGCTCGCGAACGGCAGATCGTCAAGAACGCAGTGAGCGATCTGCTCTCGCACTACGATTCGAAGCCCGAGGAGGCGCGCAAGCTGCTGGGCGTGGGCGAATCGAAGGCCGACCTGACGCTCTCGATTCCCGAGTTCGCCGCGTGGACCATGGTGGCGAGCAACGTTCTCAATCTCGATGAAGCGTTGAACAAGTGAGGCTGGCATGAACTTCTTCGATCGCACGGTGCAAGTCGAAACGCGCCGCCAGTTTTTCGATCGCGGCGCTCGCGGATTGGGCACGCTGGCCTTGTCCTCGTTGTTGGGCGCAAGCGAAGGCAAACCCGCGCTTCCGCATTTCGCACCGAAGGCCAAGCGCGCGATCTACCTGCACATGGTGGGCGGACCGTCTCAACTGGATCTCTACGACTACAAGCCCAAGATGAAGGAGTGGTTCGACAAGGATCTGCCCGAGTCGATTCGAAAAGGCCAGCGGCTGACCACGATGACGTCGGGTCAGGCCCGTTTCCCAATCGCGCCCTCGATTTTCAAATTCGCGCAGCATGGTCAGGGTGGTGCGTGGATCTCGGAATTGCTGCCGTGGACCGCGAAGATGGCCGACGACATGACGATCGTCCGCACGCTCCACACGGAAGCGATCAATCACGAGCCTGCGATCACGTTCATCCAGAGCGGTTCGATGATCGCGGGGAAACCCTGCATGGGTTCGTGGCTCGCCTACGGGCTCGGGTCCATGAACGAAGATCTGCCGAGCTTCGTTGTGATGAACGCGACCCACTCGCATCCGAAGGCTGGCGTGCAAGCGATCTCGGCCAAGCTGTGGAGCGCCGGTTTTCTGTCGGCGAAGTACGCGGGGGTCGCGATGCGTTCCGCGGCGGACGCAGTGCTCTACATCAATAATCCGGACGGAGTGGACGGCAAGGTGCGGCGGAGGATGCTCGATTCGCTGTCGGAGCTGAACCAGATCCAGCATGAAGCGAATCGCGATCCGGAGACGACGGCACGCATCGCACAGTACGAGATGGCTTTCCGGATGCAGACGTCGGTGCCGGAGTTGACCGATCTGTCGAAGGAGCCCGAGTCGACCTACAAGCTTTACGGCGAGGATGCGCGCAAACCGGGAACGTTCGCCTACACGGCGCTGATGGCGCGGCGGCTGATGGAGCGCGGCGTGCGATTCGTGCAGGTCTATCATCGGGGTTGGGATCAGCATAACATCCTGCCCGAGACACTGACATCGCAATGCAAGGATGTGGACCAAGGTTGTTACGGACTGATCCAGGATCTGAAACGCCGCGGAATGCTCGATGACACGCTCGTGCTGTGGGGAGGCGAGTTCGGACGGACAATCTACTCGCAGGGCAAGCTGACGCAGGATAACTACGGAAGGGATCACCATCCGCGATGCTTCAGCGTCTGGATGGCCGGCGGCGGCATGAAGGGCGGCACGGTATACGGCGAGACAGACGACTTCTCGTACAACATCGTGCGGGACCCGGTGCATATCCGGGACATGCAGGCGACCATCCTGCATCAGTTCGGGATCGAGCACGAGCGGTTCACCTACAAGTATCAGGGGCTGGACCAGCGGCTGACGGGAGTCGAGCCGGCGCGGGTGGTGAAGGAACTGATCGGGTAGGAGCACGGGGTGAAGCCCGATGCTCCAGTGCGCAATCCATGGGAGTCGCTGGGCGCTGAGGCATTGCACTCCTCGCAAAGCGCGCAAGGAACCCAAAGTTCGCAAAGGTCTTCTTGGTTCGAGTGGGGCTTGGGTGCGAGTTCGGGGTTCGAAGTGGTTTGTAGCGGCGGAGGGGCATGGGATTTCGAGTTCGCTGGGTGAACACTTCTCCAACCCGGCGCCTCGGCTCGCAAAGACCGGCGAACGGCACTGGTGCCGATGGCGGTGCCCGCGACGGTGTTCTACCGCTATGACGGCATGTCACCGCGCAGGGGGAGAGGTTTCCTTGGGCGTTTGACGGAAGTCTCGGTGGTAAGAGGCACGGCATTCCGGTTCGATCAGTTCGACCGTGCAGGACGCGTCCTGAAAAACTCCCAAGCGATGGCGGACGGCAGAAGTTTTCCGTTCTCGTATACCTACAATCTGGCGGGCGGACTCGAGAAGATGACGTATCCTTCCGGCTTGACAGTGAAGAACTGCTACGACGGGGCGGGGCGTCCGCTCTCGCTCCTGAACGGCGAAACCGGCACGGACTACTACGCGCAGGTAGCGTCCGGCGCGGACCCGGAGAGCCCGTCCGAGACGATCGCCGGATACAACCCGTTCGGCGGAATGCAGCGGCTGCTGCTCCAGGGCGGGGCGATGGTGCAGAGCGCGCGGTACAATGAGCGGGGTCAGATGACGCGCATCGGACTGCACAAGACGCCCGCGACTGGCACGGCGAGCCGGTTGCTGCGGCTCGGTCTCGACTATAGCCCGATTGGCGGGAACAACGAGAACAACGGCAACATCCGGACGATGACGGTAGCCGCGGGTCAGGCGGCGGGTAACACGAATCCGCTGTTCAGCGCGACGCAGACGTACGAGTACGATGCGGTGAACCGTTTGAAGAGCGCGGCGGAAGGGACGGCGTGGAAGCAGACGTTCGGGTATGATCGCTTCGGGAATCGTTGGATCGAGGCAGGGCCGAGCACCTGCACCGCGGGCGCCAACACCTGCGGGATCGATTCGCGGGGAGCGGCGACCGGTCGGGCGTCCTACGTTGGGAGCACGAACCGGCTGAGCGGAGTGCCGCATGACTGTGCGGGGAATGCATCGCCGGCCGGACTCACACTCACGTACGATGTCGAGAATCGGGTGGTGAAGATGGTGACCAACGGAGCGGAGTCCCTTTACGAGTACGATGGCGAGGGCCGCCGCGTGATGAAGGTGTCGGGCGGGGTGACGACGACGTACGTGTATGACGCGGCGGGGCAATTGGCGGCGGAGTATGCGACGGGCGGGTCCGAGGTGGGGGAGACGGGGCGGCGGTACTTGTTCGCCGATCATTTGGGGAGCACGCGGCTGCGAACGACGCAGGACGGGACCGTGGTGGGGTGGTGGGATTACGCGCCGTTCGGGGAGGAGGTGCCGGGGACGGCGGGAGGGCGGTCCGGTGTGAGCGGGATGGGGTATGGCGGGACGTATGCGAAGGTCCGGTTTGGGGGGAAGGAGCGGGATGTCGAGGGGGCGACTAGCGCTTCGTTGGGGTTGGATTACTTCGAGGCTCGGTATTTGGGTGTTGGGTTGGGGAGGTTTACGAGTCCGGACAAGCCGTTCGCGGACCAGGATACGGAGAATCCCCAGAGCTGGAATCTCTACGCCTATGCGCGCGCAACTCCGCTGGTGCTCGTCGATCCGAATGGGGAGGCCGTTCACGGGAGTTGGGCGGCAGCGAAGGCTGCGGTGTGGAAGCGAGAGCTAGATAGTGTGACCAAGACTGGCCAGGGCTACACCAGGATCTGGGACCCCACGGAGTTGGCTGAGCTGAAGGCTACGGGAAAGGTAAGCGGCTACGACATTCATCACACTAACAGCAAAGGCCATCACGCGCACTTGGCGCTCGAGGAAAAGAATCTTAGGCCTCTGAAGAAGCTAGGGCCAACAGGCCGTATAGTGGGATCCACTACTGTCCGGCTATTTCTCGAATAGAATCAACTGGTTGGCGGGGATGGGT
>CADECY010000238.1 GCA_902825945.1 uncultured Acidobacteriota bacterium | reverse complement strand
TGCCCAGCGGGCGCGTAGGGCGCACCCGCCCGAAACCGCGGCTGCCCACGCCGATGAAGCCGATTCGTGTCCGGCGAGGCGACTGCGAGAAAGCGGCGCTCGCCATCCAGTTCCTGCGGGTCAATAGCATTTCAGTCTCCTATCCCAACAGCTTCGCGTAGGCGAGGCGGCCTTCTTCGAACTTACCGACGGCGAGCGCGCGCTGACGGTCGCTTTCGAACCGGAACGTCTTGCGGATCATACGCTTGGAGCGCTCGATCTCATCCATGAACGCGCCGACCGCCTGTGCCTTGCGGAATCCCGTTCCCGGAACGCGAAGGTAGATCGGGCTCGTGTGCGCAAAAACCGGATATCCGGCGTACGTCTTCTCCGCTCCGCTCAGCCGGGCCGCGATCCAGCCGCCCTCCTCGACTCTGATCTCACGCTCGAGTTTCACCGAGCGCCCGCCCACCGCGAGCTGATCCGCCACGATTTCGCCATCGACCAAAATCTCGACGCGATCGAACGGGATTCGCGAAATTCCTTCCGCCCGGACTTGGACGACTCCTTTGCCCGTTGTCACCGTCGATCCGGGTCCCTTGCCGTCCACGGCGAGCCGCAGCATCGGACCGTTGGTGACGAAGGTGCGACCGGCCCGGAGTCCAGCGATCCAGGAGTCGTAGGTGAAGTTACCCTCCACCTGGACATAGACACGATTGTGGTCGTAGACCCACCAATCGGTACCGGAGGAGGCAGTGATCGGTAGCCCGCAGTTCAACAGTTGGTAGTAGCGGGGATAGTCCGCGGCCAGTCCATCGGCAAGGTTGTAGGCGTTCATCAGTCCGAGTCCAGCGGCGACGGGGGATTCCATTCCGGACCCGTTGTGGCACCAGACCGTCGTTCCCCCGAGTTGCTGGGCCTGCTGGCAGAGGGTAGACAACGTGGGATAGTCCGGAGCCTTGCCGTCCGCGGAGAGCAATCCGGTCGAGACGGGTTCGATGGCGCGCGGTATGTTCAGGAACAAGACGTGGCCGTAGCCGAAGTCGGTGAAAGCTTTGTTGTTGCGGGCTTCTTCGCCCATATCCATAATGGTGCCGTCGCGGGAGAACTGCGGCAGTCGACCTACCGGATAGCGATTCGTGATGTAGGGCGAATCGTTTCGAATCAGGTAGCTGAGAACGCTCACGTCGAGGTCTTCGGCCGGTGGCACCATACGGATCCGGTCGTCCGGGTTCTCGTCGATCGACAAGTGGTAGTGCGTGTGGGTATTGCCGGAATACCACCCGAGCTTCTTCATGTCCTCGAGAGTTTCGATTTCCAGATCGACCGTGTGGTTCAATCCGGAACCGACTTCGGTATATCCCACCGCGATCTCATGGTTCAGGCCGCGGACGCCTTCGATCTTGTATCGCCCTGGGGGAACGGCGACCTCGTACTGTCCGCGCGCATAGAAGTAGTGCCGACGGTCGGGCATCGTCTTGATCGATGCCTCTGGCATGTAGACAGTGTTCGAGTTGGTCTCAGTGACCCGGATTTTGGCGGGAACGGGCCGCCCGTTCGATTTGTCGCGAATGGCACCGCGAATGATCGCCTTGGCGGAAGAGTCCGGCTTCTGGCCGCGAAGAGGCAACAGGAGTGATCCGGTGCCGAGAATGGGTATTGACCGGAGGATATCCCGGCGCGTGAGATGGATATGGCCCATGCGGTCGCCATTCTATCAGGCATTGGCCCCCGCCTTGCATGTACCTTGGCGTGCTTGATCCACTCTCAACCGACATTGAACGCTACATGGATCTGGTGAGCGCGCGGCAGAAGCTCGTCTCCTCCAACATCGCCAACGCGGCTACGCCTGGGTACAAGACGCGCGACATCGATTTCCAGTTCGAATTCCGAAGCGCGCTCGACGGTTCCACACCGGACGTCATCGAGCCGGCCGGATTGAAGAGCCGCAATGACGGCAACAACGTTTCGATGGACCGCGAGTTGCGGCTGCTTTCCGAAAACGCAATGCGGTTCAACATCGCGTCGTCACTCTGGAAGGGCACCTACAAGCAAGTGAAGTCTGCGATTCAGGAGGGCAAGAACGGATGAGTCTGCTATCGGCATTGTCGGTTCCAGCCAGCGGCATGGCGGCGCAACGCGCGCGCACCGAGGTCCTGGTCGAAAACCTCGCCAACTCCGAAACGACGCGCACGCCCGAAGGCGGTCCGTACCGGCGCAAGGATGTCGTGTTCACCACGAGGCCGCAAGCATCGTTATTCGCCGATGTCTTTGCCAAGGCGCTCGAACCCGGCGCGTTCGAAGGAGTGGACGTCTCCGAGATCAAGATCGATGATCGCGAGCCCGACAAGCGCTATCAGCCGGGTCATCCGGACGCCGACGGAGAAGGCTATGTTTCCTATCCGAAGATCAATCCGGCGGAAGACATGGTCGATCTCATGTCGGCCTCGCGCGCCTATCAGGCCAACGTCAGCGCGGCAGTGGCGGTGAAGGACATGATCTACCGCTCCCTCGACCTGCTCAAGTAAAGGAGATCACGATGCCCGATCCCATTTCTCTCGCCTCCTCCGATTCCATCAGGCCCGTAGCGGTGCCGTTGATCGACTCCCTCGACACCTCCAAGGGAGACAGTTCCGAATCCGGCGCGTTCGGCGCGATGTTCGCCGAAGCGGTGGCGCGCGTGAACGCCTATCAGGACAACGCCGGAACGGCGGTCTCGCGATTCCTCACTGGCGAGGATGAAGAAGTGCACAAGGTGGCGATGATGGCTCAGCAAGCCGACCTCTCGTTCGACCTGTTCCTGCAGGTCAAGAACAAGGTCGTGCAGGCCTATCAGGAAGTCATGCGGATGCAATTGTAGGACGGTAGCCAGAATTGATCGAGCAGATCCGGAAGCTCATCGAGAGCCTTTCGACCAAGCAGAAGATCGGAATCGGCGCCGGGACACTCCTGGTGGCGGCGAGTCTGCTGTGGTTTGTCCGCTGGAATCACGAGCGCGATTTCGCGGTTCTCTACTCCAATCTCGCCGCGGAAGATGCCTCCGCCGTGGTCGCCAAACTCAAGGAGTCCGCCACCGAGTATCGGCTCTCCCCGGACGGAACCACGGTCAAGGTGCCGGGCGCCCGCGTTCCGGAGCTGCGGCTGCAGATGGCTTCGGCCGGAATCCCCAAGACTGGACGCATCGGCTTCGAACTGTTCGACCGGAACAACTTCGGCGTCACCGAATTCACCGAGCAGGTGAACTACAACCGCGCGCTCGAGGGTGAGATCGAACGGACGGTGGCGACGATCGCCGAGGTGGAACAGGCCCGTGTCCACATCTCGCCAGCCAAGGACAGCGTGTTTCTCGATCATCGCCGCCCGGCGAAAGCCAGCGTGCTGTTGAAACTGCGCCCCGACAAGCAACTGGCGCGCAACAACGCCATCGCGATCGCGCGACTGGTATCGAACGCCGTGGAGGGGCTCACCCCAGAGGCCGTCTCGATCCTCGACATCCACGGCAATGTCCTCAACAAAGAGAAGAAGGACGGTGGTGAAGACGAGGTCAACACCGCCCGCATCGAATACCGGCGGAACATCGAGCGCGATCTGCTCGCCAAGGTCAACTCGACGCTCGAACCGTTACTAGGGCCTGACCGGTTCCGCGCGGCGGTTTCGGTCGAGATCGACTATTCGACCGCCGATCAGAGCGAGGAATCGTTCGACCCCGCGAAATCGGTGATGACAACGTCACAGCGCCAGGAGGATGTCACCGCGACGGTGACTCCGTCCGGAGTTCCCGGTGTGCCCACCAACCTTCCCCGCCCCACGGCGAGACCGGGCTCGGCCGGCAGCGCGCCCATCACGCGGCGGTCGGAGAACATCAACTATCAGACCAGCCGGATGGTCAAAAAGACTCACATTCCGCAAGGCGTCGTTCGCCGGATTTCAGTCGGTGTTCTGCTCGACCACAACGTACGCTGGGAGACGCAGAACGGCAAGTCGAAAGCGATCGCTTCGCCGCCCGCGCCCGAGCAATTGAAAGCGGCGCGTGATGTGGTCGCGGGCGTCGTCGGAATCGAGGCGGACCGGGGCGACCAGATCGTCGTCGAAGCATTGCCCTTCGAGCAGACGCTGGCACTGGTCAATCCGAGACCCGCGCCGGTGCCCGCCGCGCCCGCCGATCCGGTCACCTGGTACAAACAGGCAGTCGAGAAACGCGATCCGGTGGTGCTCGGTGTTACGGCCGCTGCCGTGCTTACTCTATTGGCAATCGTCGTGCTGGTGCTGAAATCGCGAAAGAAGCGCACCGTTCAGGTGACGGTGAACGCACAGGACGCTGTCGAAGGAGGAACGGAAACCAAGGCGGTGACGGACGGAGAGGGAGATCCCGAGGAGGCAGGGAGCCAGACCGGATCCGGGTCGCGCGGCGAACTCGCCTCCGCCGGCCCCACCCTGGTGGACAAATTCGAAATGCAACTCAGCGCGGAGATGTCGGAGCGTCAAAAGCGCGAGGTGGAGCAGGAGACCGAAATCCTCAGCGCGCTCCACTCGACCCTCAAACTGCCCTCGGCGGCGACGAAGAAATCGGAGGTACTGGCGAAGCACTTGGCCGAGGAGTGCCGCAAGAATCCAGAAGGGATCGCACAGATCGTGCGGACCTGGATGGCGGACAACGACTGACGGGCGTCATAGGCCCAGGACCGAATCATGATTGCAAACGCTGAAAAACCGACTTCGATGATGCCCGGGACGCGAAAGTCCGCGATTCTGCTCGTGGTTTTGGGGATGGAGGCCGGCGCCGAGGTATTGAGCCGCCTCAGCGAGGACGAAGCCGCCGTCCTGAGCCGCGAAATCGCTCGTCTTCCCACGGTTCCGCCCGAGGTCGCCGAAGTCGTACTCGAGGAAGGCTACCAGATGTCGCTCGCCCACGACTATGTGGTCAAGGGCGGCGTCGATACCGCGCGGAACATTCTATTGAATGCCTACGGGCCCGACCAAGCGCGCAAAATGCTCGACCGGCTGATGAAGGCGATCGGCGCCGAGGCCGCGAGCTTCGACGCGCTGCAAAAGGCCGATCCACAACAGCTCGCCAAGTTCATCCACAAGGAGCATCCGCAGACCATCGCACTCGTCCTCAGCCACTTGAATTCGTCCCAGGCGGCGGGCCTGCTGCAGTCGCTTCCCGCCGAGATCCGCGCCGATGTCTCGCTCCGCATGGCGAACCTCGAGCGGATCTCGCCCGAGATCATCTCGCGCATCGCCTCGATCATCGGACAGAAGATCAAGTCTCTCGGCGAGTTCAGCCGCGAGGCCTATGGCGGCGTGCGCGCGGTGGCCGAGATGTTCAACCGCCTCGACTCGGGCACGAGCAAGGAGATCCTCGACGATATCGAGAAACAGGATACGCACGTCACCGAATCGATCCGCCACCTGATGTTCGTCTTCGAGGATCTGCTTTTGATGGACCTCGGCGGCATCAAGGAACTCCTCACGCGCGTCGATCGCAAGGTTCTTACGCTGGCACTCAAGGGCACTTCCGAACAGCTCAAGAACCGCTTCCTCGAATGCATGTCGCAGCGCGGCGCCGACATGATGCGCGAAGACATGGACTCCATGGGCCCGGTCAAGATCAAGGAGGTCGAATCGGCCCAGCAGCAGATCATCTCGATCGTCCGCCAGCTCGAAGCCGAGGGTGTGCTCAGCCTGAAGGGAGCGGTCGGCGAGCAGTATGTCGTGTAGCCGCATCATTCGCGACCGAGTGGTCGAAGCAGTCGCGTGGCCCAAGCTGTACGAGCCCGAGGATCAGGAGCCGGGGGGAGAGGACGGCGAGTCTCCGGCCGCTGCCCAGTCCGGATTCGAGCCCCCCGCGCACGATCCGTTACTCGAGATTCATGCCGAACTCGAGGCCGCGCGCGCCGAGGCCACGGCCCTTAGAGCCGAACTTCCCCGCCGCGAGGAAGCCGCGCGCAAGCAAGCAGCCGAATCGGCTCGCGCCGAAGGGCTTCGAGCGGGCGAGGCGAACGCCACCGCTCAGGCAAACGCGGCGGCCCGAAAGGAATACGAGGACGCGCTGTCACATACCACCCAGAGCGTTCGCGACATCCTCGAATCGCGGCGATCGATGCGCAAGCAGATGGAAGCAGATCTCGTACAACTGGCGATTGCGGTGGCTCGACGTATCCTTCACCGCGAACTCCATGTCGATCCGGAAGCGCTCGCCGGAGTCGTCAAGGCGGTCATCGAGCGCGTCGAGGCACGCGAGATCCACCGGATTCTGGTCGCGCCGTATGATCTACCGTTCGTGCAAAAGCGGGCCGCCGAACTCGGCCTCCCTGCCCGCGTCGAACTGGTGGCCGACGGCTCGCTCGTTCGCGGCAGCGTGATCCTCGAGACCGCCCGGGGACGCCTCGACGCCTCCATAGAGACCCAACTCGCCGAGATCGAGCGTGGCTTCGCCGATCTGGTCCGGAGGTCCTGACGAATCGTGACGGAACGTTACTTCGACCTTGCCAAGTACACCGGCCTGCTCGACCGCATGGAGACCATTCGCTGGACGGGCCACATCGCCGAAATGGTCGGACTCATCGTCGAGTCCGAAGGGCCCGCGGCGGCGATCAGCGATTTCTGTGAGATCCACACACAGGCTGGACGCACGATTCGCGCCCAAGTGACCGGATTCCGCCAAGGCCGAGTGCTCCTGGTCCCGCTCGAGGAACCGACGGGCCTGCAGTCTGGCGATCTGGTCGTCAGCCGGCCGGAAGCCGCGAAGATGATGGCGGGCGAACACCTGCTCGGACGCGTGCTCGACGGCTTTGGGCAGCCCATCGACGGCCGCCCGTTTCCCAACGCCGGTGAACCCTACGACTTGTATCGAACGCCGCCGGGGCCGCTCGAGCGCAAGCCGATCGGAGAAGCGATGGTCACCGGAATTCGTGCCATCGACAGCCTGCTCACCTGCGGAAAGGGGCAGCGCATCGGAATCTTCGGTGGATCAGGCGTTGGGAAAAGCACGCTCCTCGCTTCCATGGCCAAGCACCACGCCGCCGATGTCAGCGTGATTGCGCTGATCGGCGAGCGCAATCGCGAGGTTCGGGAATTCATCGAGCACGAACTCGGCGAGGAGGGCTTGGCCCGAAGTGTCGTCGTCGTTGCCACCTCCGATCGCCCGGCGCCCCTCCGTTTGCGGGCGGCCTACGTGGCGCTCGCGGCGGCCGAATACTTCCGCGACCAAGGCAAGTCAGTGCTTCTCATCATGGATTCCGTCACCCGGCTGGCGATGGCGCAGCGCGAAATCGGGCTTGCGGCCGGTGAGCCTCCGTCGCAGAAGGGCTACACGCCTTCCGTCTTCAACATGCTGCCGAAGATCTTCGAACGGGCAGGAAACTTCGAACATGGCTCGATCACGGGATTGTTCACCGTACTCGTCGAAGGGGACGATTTCAATGAACCGATCGCGGATGCCGTGCGCGGCATCCTCGACGGTCACATCATCCTCTCACGCGAACTCGGCGCGCGGGGACACTATCCGGCAATCGATATTCTCCAGTCGGTGAGCCGCCTTGCGTCCAAGGTCGCGAGCGAACAACAGCAATCCGACGCACAGAGCATCCGCGAGGCACTGGCCACCTTCCAGGCTTCCGCCGACCTCATCAATCTCGGGGCCTATACCGCGGGCGCCAATCCGCGGCTCGACCATGCGATCCGCCTTCGCCCGATGCTCGACAATTTCCTCCGTCAGAAACCCACCGAAACCGCGGAGTTCGGCGAGACGCTATCGCTCATGCGCCAATTGGCGAGCCAGTAGACAATGAAGAAGTTCCAGTTTTCGCTCGACAAGGTCCGGCACTTCCGCCAGTTGCAGCTCGGCGCGGAGAAGGTGAAGCTCGAAGCCTGCGCGGCGCGCATCCGGCAGATCGACGATGCCGCCGCGAACCTGTCGAGCGAGAAGAGCACCGCGATCGCAAGTCTGCATTCGGGCGGAGAGGCGGCCTCCTACGAGTCCTTCGCGGCGTTTTCGGACTACTCGGAACGGGCCCGCCGCCAACTGCAATCGTTGCGCGAGCAGGCGGTCGCGGCGTTCGAGCGGCAGAAGTCCGCGGTCACGATCGCACGGCAGAAGCTCGAAGTTCTCGAAAAGTGCAAGGAGCGGGCACTCGACGAGTGGAAGGCGGAGTTCATGCGGGAACAAGAGGATCTCGCCTCGGAATTGTTTCTCGCCGCGACCGCACGCCGCATCCGCGCTGCCCGGCGCGAGGCGCAAACAGAGCCGCCACCTTGAGCCGCCCGGCTCGTCTACTCGGCCCGCAGACTCTTCGCCGGATCGATCCGGATCGCCCGCGCCACCGGAACCGCCGCCGCCACGGCTCCAGCGGCGAGCAATGACGCCAACACGGGCCCGACAACGGCCGGGTCCGTTCCCGACGTCTCGAACAAAAACGCCCGCAACACTCGCTCGATCGCAAATCCACCGGCCATCCCGG
>CADECY010000237.1 GCA_902825945.1 uncultured Acidobacteriota bacterium | reverse complement strand
GCCGCCAAGAGACCGTCGCGCGTAATTGGATCTTTCTTCGACTCCGGCAGCGTCTTTCCGTGGATGAAATCAAGCAGCCTGTTTCGAAGGTGAGTAGAGTCGCCCTCCGTCCACCTCGAAACCTGTTGGAGAACGGCCTCGTTGAGACCAAGGCGGGACTCGCTCTTGCTGAGGGTGAACGCCGACACGAATTGCTGAAACTCGTCCTCAATGAGACCCGTCGCCTCTCGAACCTTGGCCCAGTCAGGTGCCGTACCGCGCGAAGCCAGCAAGTCCGCCAGTTCTTTGCTCTCCGGTTGATTGCTCACCAGCCGAACTCGAATGTCCTTGGGGGACCCGCCCCGTTGCTGCTTCACCCAATTGAAAGCGTCCGCAAGGCGGCGGACAACCGAGTTGTTCTTCTTGTGCGCGGCCTTGTTGTGGACTAGGCGCGCAATGGTCCACGGCGTTTCGGGGTTCGCCGAGGAGTACTTGAACTGCACGATGTCAACCGCAGTGGCGGACCGCACTGTAACGCCACCCTCGATTTTGCCATAGTACATCGCGCAATCCACGCCATCCAATGCCGCACCCGAGGCGCCCGTCTCATCCTCGGCTGTGAAGCCCTCGAGAGTCATCGCCTTGAGATTTGCTGCTGGATCCAGTAGCGTCAACGCCTGCCGAAGGCACCACAGTTCGTGGAAATCGTCGCCAGCGTTCGATCCGCGCGCGCCGCTATAATCAGGACCTGTCATGTCGTCAGTGCCGTTCTCGCTCCACCGTCTGTTGGTCATTCGTGAGACTATCACATCGTCTGGTGGTTGCCGTGGCCCGCAACGACCGCAAAACCGCAACGCGGGCAGGTCGCGTGCGGCATGATCCCCGAAGTCCGCCCACGAGCGCCGATCGGACCTCGTGGGGCAAGGCAGCGGCCCGCGCGGCTCCTCCGTGCTCCGAATTGGCCCTCATGCGCAAGCTCGCCAACTCAACCACCGCAGACCGTAATCCCGGCTAACGAGCAAGGGCGTCATGGAACGTGGTCGGACATCCAAACGCCAGTCCGCTGATGTGGGCCACCTCTGCTCGGGTCCAGCGTTCTTTCTGACTGATTTTCCGATTTTTGACTAAAAATGTTATGATACAGTAGGGTATCGCGATGTTGGCCATGCGTTGCGAACTGAAATGAGGTCACGCCATGCTGATCGATCAAGTAGAGCTCGGGAATCGCTTGAAGCAGGCTCGCGAGGCTTGCGTGCTGACGCAGGAAGCCTCCGCTATCGAGATGGGAATGGCGCGAGCCACCATCGCGCAAATCGAACTGGGGAACCGGTCCGTTTCGGGAATCGAGCTTTCCAGGTTCGCTCATGTCTATGCGCGAGACATCCGTGAATTCCTGGCTCCGAGCTTCAGTATCTCGGGACTCACCGCTGTACTGTTCCGCTCGGAAGAGGATGCCGGGGACGGCGTGAAGGAAGCTTTGCGTGACTGCATCGCGCTTGGCCATCAGCTCCGGGATCTCGAAGAACTCTTGGGAATTACGAGAACTACCGGGCATGTCGCCTCGTACCCTTCCGTCGCGCTCGGGTCGAAGTGGGATGCCATTCAGAGCGGAACGCAAGCGGCTCTAGAGGAGCGGCGCAGACTCGGAATGGGCTCGGCCCCAATATCCGATATGCCCGCCCTCCTCGAAGCTCAGGGAATCAGAACGGGCTTGATCTCGATGCCAGCCGGCGTGTCGGGACTGATGATCTCTGATCCTTCGATCGGCCTCTTTGTGGTCGTGAACCGCGAACACCCCCCGGTGCGGCAGAGATTTTCCTGGTGCCATGAGTACGCCCATCTGCTTCTGGATCGGGCACGGTTGGGTCACGTAACCCGGGAGGCGGAAAGATCGGATCTCCTCGAGGTGCGCGCGAACGTGTTCGCGGCCACTTTTCTGATGCCGGAAGATGGAGTCCGGCAGTTCATTGCGAGCTTGGGGAAAGGCAGCGCGAGCCGGTTGCATGCCGAGGTCTTCGACGAGGCCGGCGTTGTGCCCGTCGATAGCCGTACCGCCGGGGGAAGCCAAGATCTTCAAATCTACGATGTGGTGAAGCTCGCTCATCACTTCGGCGTCAGCTTTCTGTCGGCCCTTTATCGGCTCTTGAATCTGAAACTCGTCACCGACAAACAGTTCGAGGAAATGAAGCAGATGGATGCCGATGGAGTGGGTAGGGCGGTCGCCGGACTGCTGGGCCTCGCTGAGATCTCCGCGGACGAAAATCTGACGGCGTTCTATCGGCGCTACTTGGTGTTGGCGCTCGAAGCCTATCGGCGCGACAAGATCAGCCACCGGAAACTGGTTGAGATCGGAACTGAATTGGGCGTGGAGGCCGATGAGATTGACTTGATCCTCGACAAGCTTGGCCTGGACCAAGCACCCGCCGCGGTCTTGCTGCCGGCCAGCTAGCCGTGGATCCCGCGGAGACAATTCGTATCGTCATCGCCGATACGAGTGTCCTCATCAATCTGGCGCACACCGGACACCTACGGCTGCTGGGCGGCACTCCGGGCTACCGCTTCGTTGTCACCGGCGAAGTATTGGCCGAGGTCCGAGATCCTGTGCAGAAGGCGATGGTGGACAGCGCCGTGTCCGATGGACTCATCGACACCGCCATGATCCAACCTGTTGAGGAACTTGCCGCCTACGCCGATCTCAGGTCGATACTGGGATCCGGCGAGTCGTCGTGCCTCGCCGTGGCGGCGAGCAGGGGTTGGTACGTTGCATCGGACGAACGCCGGGTATTTCTGAGAGAAGCACGCGCCCGAATCGGCGAACAGCGGCTAATCAACACACCGGGCCTTTACCTTCTCTGGATTCGCTCCGGGCTTCTGACGGTTGCGGAAGCGGACGTCGCCAAGGCCGCCCTAGAGAGCAGGAGATTCAGAATGGCGTTCGGCTCATTTCAGGAGTTGGCATGAGTCCGGCATGTTCGTCCTTTGCGTCCTTGAACCCCTGGGACCAGTCCAACCCGCCAAACAACCACCACCCAAAAACCACATGGCGCAAACCACCAGCAAACTACCGCAAAACCAACCCCTTAGCGATCTTGGCGCCTTTGCGGGAGGCATTCGGCAAAACCACCCCACAAGCGCAGCGATCAGAACTCCAAACGCAGGCCGAAGAGCATCGAGCGGCCCGCGCCAGCGGTGGTGACGAGGCCGAAGTCACCGCCTTGAATATTCGTCGCCGGATTGTTGAAGTTGGCACGGTTGAATGCGTTGAACAACTCCCAGCGGAACTGCATCATTGCGCGCTCGGCGGCGAACTTCCAGTTCTTGTGGACGCCGGCGTTCCAGACCATCTGGCCGGGGCCAGTCAGGATGGACCGGGCGGAATTGCCGTAGTAGCCACGGCCAGTGACGGGAAGAATGAAGGCGGGGCGATCCAGAATCGACTGACGGTTGCGGATGAGGCCGCGCATCAAGTCGGCGTCGAGATTGCCGTTGCCGATGCGGTCCGGGCGTCCGGAGAACTGGTTGGTAAAGGCCGGATCGGCGTTGGAGTACGACGGGCTGAGCCGGGCGCCGGTCAGCATCGTGGTGATGCCGGCAAGCTGCCACCCACCGATGAAGAAGTCGAGCGCCCGGGGCATGGTCCCGAGCGCGCGCAGACCGCGTCCCACGGGGATGTCGTAGACATAGCTGAAGCGAAGCTGCTGGCGGCGGATCGCCGGATCATCCGCGCGCTCGAGGAAACGCGCGTACTGATTCTGCTGAATGCCGGCGGTATAGCCGTTGAGTCCGCCATCGGTAATCGCTTTGGCGAGAGTGTAGTTGACGTTGAACCAAAGGCCTTTCGACATGCGGCGGTCGGCTTGAACCGTGAACCCGTGATAAGTCGCCGAGACGCCGCTTTGGATCAGGGAGGCGGTGTTGAAGAGCGGATAGGGGCGGCGGGAGACGCTGAATGGGGTCGTGCTCGGCCGCAGGAGGTTCAAGTCTTCGCCGTAGGGAACGTTCAGAGAACGCGTACCGACATAGCCGATGTCCAGAGCAATGCCGAAAATCTGACGGCCCGCCGAGAGGTTCCACTGGTGGGTGCGCTCGACGGGAAACCGCGAATTGACTCCGCTGATGGTTTGTACACCGGCGAACGTCGAGGTTGTACGGAACGGAGTGGGGAACTGGATTGCGGGCACGTTAGCGTTTTCGAGGATGAACCCTTCGCTCGACTGCCAGGGTCCACCGGTCTGATTCAGGCCGAGCGATCCCGGCCAGAACTGGGCGAACAGGCCGTAACCCGCGCGCAGGACCGTGGTGGCATCGCCGAACGGACGGTAGGCAAGTCCGAGACGGGGACTGAAATTGTTGCCGTCGTTGAACATCATGCTGCGCTCGGGAAGTCCGGCGGACGCGGCAGTGCGGATCGGCAATGAGGCGGCTATCGACGGAACGAGGTCCTTGGGAATCGACGACCCGGCGGTGACCATGCTGCCCGTCGAGGGTTGGAAGGTGAACATGCGGTCGAACTTCTCCACCCACGGAAGCTGGTATTCATACCGGAGTCCGAAGTTGAGCGTAATGCGAGGGTGGAGCTTGAAGTCATCTTGCAAATAAAAGCCGTGATAGGTGCTGCGCGGGTACGCATTGGGACGCGCGATTCCGCGCGTTGATCCGCTTGGCCAGCCGAGCAGGAAGTTGGCGTAGTTGAGACCGGTGAGCCGATCGTCAAACGAGTAGGAGCCGCGAATGGAAAGCGGTTTGTTCTGGTTGTTCACCTGGAGGCGCCGGATGTCCGTGCCGGCCTTCATGGCGTGCCGGCCCCGGTACCAGGAGACATTGTCGATGATCTGATAGGTGTTCTGGGCCGTGTATGCCTGGTTGCGGCTCGTACTGGCGGCAAAGCCGACCGCGCCGCCGAACGTGAACTGCGGCATGCTGCCGATGGCCGGATCGTTGTCCGGGTTGTTGATGCCCTGGATGCCGAGCTGAGAGAGAACATCTACGCCGAAGTTATAGTCCTTCGACTCGCTGTAGGTTCGATTGAAGCCGAGTTTCAGCTCATTCACCAACGTCGGCCGGAAGGCATGCGTATCGGAGATGACAACGCTGCGGCCGGGGATATTGCTGACAACGCTGCCCGCGCCCCAGTAGTTCTTCAGAGGGCCTCGGACGGTGTCGCCGTTGGTGTGGGTCAGGCCCACGCGCGTGAACAACAGGTTCTTGTCACTGATTTTGTGGTCCACGCGGAACGAAGAGACGTTGGAATCGTAGGCGTGGCCCGGATCCGCGTAGTAGTTCTGGGTCAAACCGAAGGTGCCCTGTCCGGGGAGGTTGGGATCCGGATAGAGCAGGTCCTGGAGCTTTTGCGAACTGGAGTTGATGCGGCTTGCGGGTAGCGTGTTGCCGGGGAACGGCGTCCGGTTGTTGAGAGGGTCCACCACCGGGATCAGAGCGCTCAGGGCCGAAAAATTGCCCTGCCGCATCGCGGCGGTGGGCACACTGAGGAATGAACGCGACGCTTCACGATAGCGGGCGCCACTGTAGCTAGCGTAGAAGAAAGTCTTGTTGCGGCCATTGTAGACTTTCGGAATGTAGACGGGGCCGCCGCCGAGGAGAGCGAACATGTTGTGATTGATGAAAGCCACGGGGACGCGGTCGGCCCAACTGCGCGATGAGAAGCCGGAGTTGAAATTGCCCCAGTAGAAACTGGCGTGAGGCGAGTTTGTCCCAGATTTGCTCACAGCCGCGAACTGGGCAACCTGCGCGTACTCCGCCGAGGTGTTGGCTGTCAGAATCTTGATTTCCTGAAAACTCTCGATGTCGCCGGAGAAGCCGTTGGCGGTGTTGCGGCTGTTGATCATGTCGTTGACGGAAATCCCATCGGCGGTGAAGTTGTTGGCCGTGTCGCGGGCCCCGTTCACCTCGAAACCGTTGGTGCTCTGGATGCCGGCGGTCACATTGGTGATGTTCGCCCAGCCGCGGCCGAACACGCTCAGCGGAAGCTGAGCGAAATCGCGGGCGGTTTTGAGGTTGGAAAGAGTGACAGTCTCCGTTTCCAACTGCGTGGAGCCGCCCTCGACGGTGAGAGTCGTGGCAACATCGCCGATTTCCAATTTCGCGTCGATGCGTTTGATCTGCGCGCTGGCGAGATCGATACGCGTCTGGGTGAAGGTCCTGAACCCGGTGGTGGCGATGCTGATCTGGTAAAAGCCCGCTTCGAGGCCGGAGACGCGGTAGTCGCCTCTCTCATCGGTCTTGATGGTTCGCGCGAAGTTGGTCCCTTCGTTTCTGACGGTAATGGTTGCGCCCGCAATGCGCGCACCGGCGGAGTCGGTGACGGCTCCGAGAATGGTGCTTTGCGTGGACTGGGCGATCAGGGAAGGCTGTACGAGGACCCAACTAACAGTCATCAGGACAGCCGTGGAACAGCGATGGAACTTCATGGCGGAACCCTCCTCGAAGCAATCTCGCTACCTGTGTGGAGCGGCATCAATAGCGCTCCGGAACAATGCTAGGGTCAGTGTATAGATGCGACGGGCAGGTGTCAATCCACCAACGAGGGACTGCTCGGAGACCACTCTGGCCGGCATCTCGGGGCCATCCCGGCACTATTGGGACCGAAAAACCATTCCCGCCGGCGCCGGCATCGTGACTTCGTTGTCAGCAATAATGGCTCCGCTCTCCGGCGGGTTCGGCGCTGCCTGGCTGATCGCGTTGATGCCAGTCGCTAACTACACGAATCGCATGGGTTCGCTTCCCCCGTGGAGCCCGTCGTCACCACGTTCCGCTCTATGTGCGCTCGCCCTCCGATCGTGCGGAGATTGAGGCGGGCTCAGTCACATTGCGCACCTTTCTTGATGCGGGAAGACGAAGTCCGGCAGTTCATTGCAAGCTTGGGGAAAGGCAGCGCGAGCCGGTTGCATGCCGAGGTCTTCGACGAGGCAGGCGTTGTGCCCGTCGACAGCCGTATCGCCGGGGGAAGCCAAGATCTTCAAATCTACGATGTGGTGAAGCTCGCTCATCACTTCGGCGTCAGCTTGCTGTCGGCCCTTTATCGGCTCTTGAATCTGAAGCTCGTCACCGGCAAACAGTTCGAGGAAATGAAGCAGATGCATCCTGTGACATCCGTCCATCTGCGGCTAGCGAATCGACGTCCACATGCGCCCTTTCGCGGTGACCTTCCGCAGCCATCATCATCGCGCGTTACAACCGCCATCCACCAACCGCCACGGCCTCCCCCCGCCGGACCCAACCTTGGCGTCCCTGCGGCCTCAGCGTGAGAAAAACGAAAGGCGCGAGCGCGAAGCGCAAGCTCGAAAACCTCTGCGTGGAAAACCCATTTTCCCAGTCGCAACATTTCCAAGAATATTTTCATTCTGAAATCAACATCTTGCAAGCCAAGGGTGCGGTCATCCCACTTGCCCTCTCCCCAAAATGAAAACGGCTGGAGCGCTTCTGCCCGGCCCACTTCATTCGACAAGGAGCTACAAAATGGCGAGCGAAACGTCACGATACAACGGCGCGAAGTCCAACGGACCGGTCTCCGCCGAAGGCAAGACCAAGTCCAGCCTCAACGCCATCAAACACGGCCTCACCTCCAACAAGGTCGTCGTCCTCCAGAACGAAAATCCCGAGGACTACGCACGTCTCGCGGCGGACTTCGCCGACACCTTCCAGCCCGCCAACCTCGCCGAGGGCTCCCTCGTCCAGGAAATGGTCAACGCGCAATGGAAGCGCGTCCGCGCCGAGGCCATCGAGACCGGACTCATGGACCTCGCCCTCTGCGCCATCGAACCCGAACTCGGCAAGACCTTCGAGGCCGAGGTCGACGAGTCGATCAAGATCGCCCTCGCCTATCGCAAGAACTTCGAGAACAACGCCAGGGCTCTCGCCAACATCGAGCGCCAGATCGTCCGCCTCTCGCGCATGTTCCAGAAGTCGCACGACAAGCTGAAGGAACTGCAGGAGGACCGTAAGCGCGAAGAGCGCGAGCGCGCCGGACAAGCCGCCACCGAGGCTGCCGAAAAAGCCGAACAGACGGCGAAAACCGAGGCTCGCACACAGCAGGCGAACGTCGTCGAAATGCCGGCCAAACCGGCCCAAGACACGATTTTTCCAAACGAACCCGGCAAAGCGCCGGACGCTGCGTAAGGAAGCGACAAATATGCTCTGGAGCACGACGAAGAGCGGGGTCAAACCCCGCGTCCGATACTGTCCGTGCGCCGCCGCGAACGGTACAACGAAGGACCACGCCCGAAGTGTGCCCGTACCCGGCAGCCCAGAGGACCCGTGCGCTGACCTCCACTACGCCTTCGCCGCCATCGCCAGGGTCCTCCCGCGCTTCCCCGAAGCCGAAAAGGCCATCCACGAAGCGCTCCGCCAAGCCAACGAACAATGGCAACAGAGGCATCGCTGAACATGAGACCAACAGCTGATTTCCGGCCAGTCGCGGTAGGGATGGGGATTTCTCCCCACCCCCCGCACAGATCCGTACGGGC
>CADECY010000236.1 GCA_902825945.1 uncultured Acidobacteriota bacterium | reverse complement strand
CGCCGTCGAGCGAGGCGCTCACGCGGACGTAGCGAGCGATCGCGTCGCTATCGGGTGAGAGGCCGTCGAGGATCGCCGCCTTCGACTCGCCCACGAACCCGCCGTCAGGGATCGCGGGGTTCGCGGCGGCAAAGACCGTGAGCCCTCGGTGTCGAATCATCAGGTAGGCGACATAGACGAGCACCGGAGGATAGAACGCCCACGGCGGCCAGAACTCCCACTGAACGAGCCGTCGCCACCGACCGACGAGGAGTCGGCGACCGCGCCAGGTCGCGAGCCGGAGCGTGAGACGCAGCAGCACGTAGGCGAGGAGGATCGCGACTACCGCGGCGGTCAGGACGCCGCTGCCGAGAACGGCGGACGAGACCACCTCCGAGCCGAAGAGCATCGCAACGCCCACGAGCGCGGGCGTCCACACGGCCGCCGCGATCAGGAAGTAGAGCGAGAACCACCAGACGCTGGTATCGAGCAGACCGGCGGCGAAGTAGGTCGGCAGCCGCGCCCCGGGTACGAACCGGCTCACGAAGATCGCGGCAGCGCCGCGCCGGTTGAACCACCGCGAGCAGCGCTCGACGTCGGCCTCGCGGAGGAACCACCGAAGCGGCACGCGCCCGAGCGCCGGACGTCCGAGGTAGCGTCCTGCGAGGAACAGCAGCACGTCGCCCACGAAGATCCCGAGCAGGCAGGCGAACACCGCCAGTGCGAACCCGATCCGCCCGTTCGCCGCCATGACTCCGGCGCCGATGCATGTAAGGTCCTCGCTCACGAGCGTCGCCGCCGCGAGCAGCGCCACGAGCACCACGGCAGCAATGCCCATGGCCTGCGGCGCCGAGTGCGGGTCGAACGGCCGCTGGCTCGCCGCGACTCGCTCGGGATCCGCCGTGGCGCGCGTCGCGGCCATTCCGGCGTCGACCCGCTCGAAGAACGCGCGAGCGCGCGACGCGGGAAGGTCGCCGTTCGTGAAGACCATGAAGTGATCGTTGTCGAGCAGCTGCAGCTCGCTCTGGGGCACGACGCGGTGGTGCTCGATCGCGGCCTGCACCGGGACGAGCGGATCGCGCTCCCCGTGAACGATCAGCATCGGTCCGGCGTAGGCACGGAGCGCGGCGCCGAGCGGTCGCTGGTCCGAGTCGTAGAAGTTCCTCGCGTACTCGACGCCGAGGACCATCCGATCGAAGAGCCCGAAATGCGGAGTCGCCTCGCGAACCATCCACAGCGCGCCGAGCTGGAGCCCGTGCAGCGCGTGGTTGAGTCGGTAGTCGCCGAGAAGCTCCATC
Organism: uncultured Acidobacteriota bacterium; assembly: GCA_902825945.1. Lineage (GTDB taxonomy): Bacteria > Acidobacteriota > Terriglobia > Bryobacterales > Bryobacteraceae > SYLY01. Next base: position 7,190 of record CADECY010000236.1, on the reverse strand, counting down.
TCCTGTACGCCGATCGCCGAGAGCATCGTGATCGACGAGATCCGCTCGGGTGCGATCTCGGCGAGGCTGAGCGCGACGCCGCCTCCCATGCTGAACGCGACAAGGTGCGCGCGCTCGACGCCGAGCGCGTCGAGCAGTTCTCGCAGATAGCGTGAGTGCGCGCGGAAGGAGTAGTCCGGGATCTCGTGCGCCGACGCGCCGAAGCCGGGCAGGTCGGGCGCGATGACTCGATACGATCGTGCGAGCGCGGGGGCGAGCGAGAGCATGTCGCGCCCGTCGCCGGGGCTGCCGTGAAGAAGCACGACTACGGGAGCCGTCGGACCCGCCTGTGACGGGGCGTCCCAGTAGGCGAGCCGAATCTGGCGATCGAGCGTCCTGTCACCGTCGATCGCCGCGACCATCACGCTCGATTCGCCGGAGGGCGGAACGACGTCGTTCGATTGGAACGCGCGAGTCGCGTGTGACGCGACGAGCAGCATCACATAGGCAATGGCCAGGCGAGGCATGAGCCACGCCCACCGCGCCTGCAACGCCCGTCGCATGTCGTCAGCGCGCCGCGCCGCACGCGGCGCGCACGACCGCCACCCGCGCGGTCGGATTGCCGTGGCACGGCGCGCCGGAGATGTAGTCGAACTCGACGGCGTCGTCTCGTACGCGGATTCGACTGTAGCTCACGGTCTCAGCGTCGTCGCGATGCATGCAGACCGAGTACGGGCCGACCGCGGGCTCGTGACTGCGATGAAACGAGTCGAGTCGATCGATCGTGAGGCGCGAGGCCGTGCGATCGCCGTCGAAGAGCAGCGCGCGTCGCCAGGTCGAGACGCCGGCGAGGTCGAAGCCCGACGAGACGAGTGGCATCGCGACCTCGGCGTCCTGCTCGACGCTCAACGCTCGACCCGACCAGCGTGCCAGCATCGCCGACTCGCCCGGCTCGAGCGCGAGCAACGTGAACGGCTGGAATCGGGTGAGGTCCGTCGCCCCGATTCGCGCCCGGACCGCGGCTCGGTCGGGCGCATCCATAAGGTCGATCACGAGCGTGCCCCGACTCGTGTACTGACGAAGCGGATCGCCGTCCTCGACGTCGTATCGATTCAAGAGACAGAGCGAGAGGCCGCACTCGTTCGCGCCTACCCATGTCCCGCCGTAGTCTCCGTCGGCCGGGGCGATGTACCGGACGCCGCGAAGCGACCGGACATCGGGAGGCAGCGCGCGCAGACGCGACCGCCGCTCGTCTCTGTTACAGAAGAGCTCGTAGCCACCGTCGACGTGCAGCCAGCTCACCGTGCACATTCCTGAGATCTCCAGTACTCGAGCGTAGACGGCGCGACGCCGAACTCCTCGGGCGGCTCGACGCCTTCGAGCCGCAAGAGCAGCGCGACGAGGGCGAAGTGGTGGACCGTGTGGCTCGAGAGCACCTGAAGTTCGCGCCCGACCGACGAACAGCTCCATTCGTCGTGTGCGACGCCCTCGGCTCGAACGACGAGCGGCGCCTCCGCGTCGGCACCGTCGAGAGCGTCGAGCGCATTCGCGATCTCCCACATTCGGTTGCGCGCGAGCTCGCGGTCTCGCTCCAACCGGCGGTCGCGAGGCCGCGCGCCGTAGTCGACGCGGCCGGACCGCACGCCGTCGAGAAACGACGCGTAGAACTCGACGCAGTGGCGGAAGTGAGCGCCGATGCCCGAGCGCGCGTCGAAGCGGCCCTCGCGCGCATAGACGTCGGATGAGAGTGAGTCGAGCAGCTCGCCCCCCTGGAGCAAGACGGCGACGTTCTCGGCGATCAGCGTGCGATTGCGTTCCATCGACTATTCCCCTACGCCCTCGGTTGCGTCTCGGAGCTGCGAGCGCCGAAGAAGGTCTGGCGATCCCGCTCCTCGAGGTCGTATGTGTCGAAGAGCACGAGAAAGTCGATCGTCCCGAACGTGCGATCGATCGCGGGCGGGCTGCAGACCTTCGCGCCGAATCGCAGGTAGATCCCAAAGAGCTGCGGCAGACGAATGGACGCGACGTCCGAGTCCGCGACCGCGCACTCGAAGCCGGGGCGCGCCGGGACGAGGATGTCGTCGTGTGCGTGCCCGTCGGATTCGAGCCGTCGCGCGAGCGCGATCCCCTCGGCCGGATCCTGGCTCGTCAGCGAGCAGCATCCGAAGAGGTATCGCTTGCCCGTCTGCTTCATGAACGCCGCGATTCCCTTCCACAGAAGGAAGAGTACTCGCGTGTTCCGGTGATCGCGAGCCACGCACGCACGTCCGAGCTCGACCGAGTTCGCGAGAACGTCGACCGGCATCGCGCCGAGGTGGAACTCGCCGGTCGAGTAGAACCCGCGCGCCGCGAGCGCCGTCTCGGGCGTCATCAGCCGATAGGTGCCGACGACCGCATCGGGCCACGGCAATTGCGTATCGATGACCAGCAGGTGATCGGCGAATTCGTCGTAACGATCGACGTCGCGCCGGCGCAGCCCGCGATCCTGCTCAACACGCAGGCGGGCGGAGGACAGGCTCTGGCGGAAGTCCGCCGGCCAGGTGCGGCGGCGTTCCTCAATACTCCCGTCAACACGGCGCGGCCCGGTGACACCATCGCGATCTTCTGTTCCGGACTCGGTTCCGTCACGGCGGCGCTCGAAGCGGGCCAACTCACGCCGCAGGGCGCCGCGATTCGACCGGCCGCGGCGATCCGCGCGCGGGTCGGCGGCGTGGATGCGCAGATATCCCAGTCAACGCTCGTCGAAGGGGAGATCGGGCGCTATCAGGTGGTGTTGACGATTCCGGCGTCCGTGTCGCAGGGCGATCGCGTACCGGTGGAAGTCGAGGCGGAAGGCCTCGTCAGCGCGCCCGCGACTCTCGCGATCAGAGCCCAATGAGCGGACGCAGGAACGGAGCGGCCATCTGAATCGCAACGCGCGGCACCACCAGCAGCATCGGCACGATCAGCCAGCGCGGGCCGCCTTGCAATGCTCCGATGGCCGTGAGCAGTAGCACGGGTGACATCGTTCGTCCGAAGCCGTAGATCTCGGCCCACACGTCGGCGTTCGAGATGCCGAGTGCGAGCACCGCGAACAGCGCCGCGGATACGGTTGGGATGCTCGGATGCCGGGCACGCCAGAGGCTGAGCCCAATCGCGAGAACCACTCCGCCCAGCGCGAGATAGTCGAGCAGGACGAGCGGACCCGAAAGCCACGCCGGGAACGGATAGGCGGTCGGCGAGATCAGCCGCTGGGCGACGCCCGCGGCCGGCGGTCCGAACCAGGTGACGTGATCGGGCGCGGTGCGGGTCGTAACGTAGATCGACCATGCGGCGAATGGGACTGCGGTCGACACGATGGCCAATGCGCGGCGCGGGCCGCGTTCGCGCCATTCGACGAACGCGGTGGCCGCCGTCAGCAGAATTCCGGTTTCGCGAATCAGGGGAGCGGCCGTCAGGATCGCAAGCACCGGTCGCGGCCGGCCGGTCTGCTGGAAGTAGCAGAGGCCCGCGATGGCGGTTGCCAGCACTCCGTCGACAGTCATCCGTTCGATTCCCACCAGCACTGCTGGCGCGAGCGTGAAGATCGCGCCGTGGAACTCCGGGAGCCCACGCGCGGCGGCCAGCCGGCTAAGCCACCATGTGCCGAGCCCGGCGGAGGCGATGACGAGCGCCCAATAGGTATAGGCAATCGCGGGTGCGTATCCGAGTGCCAGCGTGTGCGCGGCCGCGGGCAGCAGTACTCGCCGCGAGCGAACCCGCGCGTCGTCGAGATGCTCGACGGTGTGGGTCCCGAGTAGCGGGTCACGCGCGAGCAAGTAATAGAATTGACCGTCGTATCCGAAGCTCGCCGGATTCAGCCAGAGCGGAGTGCGCGAATCGATTCGCGCGGCCTTCGACAACGCCCCGAAGCAGAACAACCCGGTAGCGTTTCCGTCGAAACGGAACGCAACCAATGCGGCTGACCAAAGCCCCAACACCGCCACCACCAGCCAAGCGGTGATCTGCGAGCGGCGGAGACTCCCGGACAGGGACTAGGCGGCTTGGGCCGTTCCCGTCAGCTTCTTGAGACGTAGGTGCAGACGGCTCTTGTAGCGGGCGGCCGTGTTCTTCTTGATGATGCCCCACTTGGCGGCGCGATCGACGATGCCGAACGTGCCAGGCAACAGGCGTTGGGCCTCGGCGCCATCCTTCTTCTCGAGCGCACGGCGCATCGCGCGGATCTGGTGCCGCAAACGGGTCTTTCGAATTTTATTGATCGCGGTGCGGCGCTCGGTGACCCGGGTAGCCTTCAACGCAGAGACGTGATTCGCCATTCAACAACTTCCTTGGAAATGATCTTTTGTTAGAGTACCACACAGCCGCCCGATCTCGCGAAGTTGGCTCCATAGCGGACCCAACCGGTCGAGCCGCAGCGCATTCGCGCCATCGGAAAGCGCCCGCGCCGGCTCTTCGTGCACCTCGACGAACAGGCCATCAACTCCCACCGCCACCGCCGCCCGCGCGAGTGGCGCGATGAATTGCGGCTGTCCTCCCGACGCCGCGCCCGCCGCTCCCGGAAGCTGCACTGAGTGCGTAGCGTCGAAGATCACCGGCCATCCGAACTCGCGCATGATCGCCAGCCCGCGCATGTCGACCACGAGGTTGTTGTAGCCGAACGAAGTGCCGCGCTCGGTGATCCAGATGCGGTTATTGCCAGTAGAAGAGGCCTTCTCCGCCGCGTGGCGGATATCGTGCGGCGAAACAAACTGGCCCTTCTTGATGTTCACCACGCGGCCGGTTCGGCCCGCTTCGACCAGCAGGTCCGTCTGCCGGCATAGGAACGCGGGAATCTGGAGCACGTCGCAAACTTCGGCCACGGGACCGGCCTGCGCGGGCTCATGGATGTCGGTGAGAACGGAGAATCCTCGGGCGCGGAGTCCGGAGAGGATGCGGAGCCCTTCGGCGAGCCCGGGTCCGCGGTAGGAGGCTGCGGAGGATCGATTGGCCTTGTCGAACGATGCCTTGAAGATGAAGCCGCCCGCGATCTCGCGGATGCGGTCCGCGAGGAAATGGACGTGTTGTTCACTTTCGATGACGCAGGGTCCGGCGATGAGTCCGAGGGGCTTGCCATTGCCGATGGGCAGATCAGACACTGTTGCCAATGGTACAACGTGGACGGTTGGCTTTGAGAACCTGATCAGGAGACGGCTAATCCGCAGGTGATTCTGATGGCGTTGAGAATTGGCTTCTAGCCGTTGTCGAGGGACCTCGCGTGCGTCCGCGCTAGCCCGGTCATTGGCGCCCGAACCGAAGTGATCGTGCGGAGCAACCGGCTGGAAGCTGTTTGCGGCGCTTCTCTGTGAGGCGATGGCTTCTCCAGCAGTAGCCCGCTTGGAAGTCGACGCCGGGACTGTTTCGACCCGAGCGGCGGGCACCACGCACGATCGGACGCCGCCCCAGGCGTAGAAACGAGAGGTGCCGTTCCGGACCAAGCGAAACCTCGAGTTCCCCGCCTCCAGCGATGGAGTGCGTGTCCTGATCGACGGACTTTGGCCGCGCGGCGCTTCCGCGCCCGCGAACGAACGAAAATGGGGAGTGTCAGGAGGCACGAAAGTTGGTCCTTGCCTGCCAGGCGGCGAGCGCGAGTGACATCGCGAGGTCGCCGTAGTGATGGCTGGAGGCGCGCATTTCAAGCAGCTCACGGCGGAGATTGCGCGCCTGCGAGAGTTCGTTCGATACGGTCAGGATCCGGTTCTGGAACATGATCTGAAGGTTTGAGACGAGCGATGTCTTCGGGACATTGTTGGTTCCGTTGGCATGCGTGGCGGCGTTGCCGGAGGTGATCGAGATGCCGACGAGCGAGACGCCGAGTTTGGCTTTCCGGAGTTGGTCGAGGACAGGTGCTCCGACACCGGTGGCGTCGACGACGAGAGTGGTGGTGGAGGAGCGGAGCGGCTCCTTCGACATGAGGTTCTGTACGCGCTCGACCACCTTGTCATAAGGTGTCATCAGCGGCACACGATCGAGGCAGCGGCAGGCGAGCGATGATTCGGTGACCCACTCGTAGGTGTCCGGATTCCTGCCGGTGGCAATGGAGCGGAATTCGAGCACCGAGATGGCGGTATGGTCGCGGAACTTTCCGAGGTCGAGCCCGATGTAGTAGTGAAGGCGCGTGGTGTCAGGCCAAAGTCCTGGTTCGGGCGCGAGGGTGTGCGTCTCGTCCGTGAAGGCCACGGCGAGGTCGGCGCCCGCGAAGAGTTGATCGCTCGCGTCCTGAAAGACGCAGTTGTACTCCTGGTCGAACTCGGCGGCGGATTTCGAAGCGCGCTCAGCTTCGAGGAAGGCGCGCGGGATGCGCAGGCAATCGGCGGCGGTGGCATGGATGCGGGTCCAGCGAACGTGGCCGCTGGCATCGGCGTCGCCGTTCCAGATGGCGTGAAAGAATCCGCGGCGGCCCTTGGGCGTGGACATGAGCCAGATGTCGCCGTTGGAACGGGCGAGTATCGGAGTGGCGGCTTCGTAGACGTCGTCCGGGACGCGGGCGGCTTCGTCAATGAGGAGCATGGAGACGGAGGAGAATCCACGCAGGGTGTCGGGGTTGGCGGGAACCGCGACAATGCGGGAGTGATTCGGCAGAGTGAGCGAGACCGAGTTGAAGCCATCGGCCTTGGGGCGGATGTCGAGGGCTCGGAGGAAGCGCGCGATCTTGCGGATCAGTTCGTTCGACTGACGGAGAGTGGGCGCGATGACGACGATGAGCGAGTCCGAGAAACAGACGGCGCGGTGGACGGCGAGCGCGGCAATGGTGGTGCTCTTTCCGAACTGGCGATTGCAGCAGAGGATGCCGCGATCCGCGGAGGCGAGGAAGATTGGGAGTTGCTGGGGCTCGGGTTGAAAGCCGAGTTTCTCGCGGACAAAGGCGAGCGGAGAGCAGAGGTAAATGGGTTCGGGTTGGGAGACACTTCGAGCGGCGGCGGTGGCGATTCGCGTTGGCTCGCCGAGGCCGGCGGACTCGAGGACTTGCTTCATTGCCTTGCCGAAAATAGACAGAAATGAACGCGAAATGCCCGGCTCATGCGGGGTTCCTCTCGGCGGCGAGGGCGAGGATCGCTTCCTCGGCAGCCTTTCTGGCTTCCGGAAAGGGCCTGAGGGCGTCGAGGACGGCGCAGAGGGACTTACGCCAGTCGTCGAGTGTGGTGCCGGCGCGTGAAGAGACACGTGTCGTGTCCGAGGTGGCCTTCTTCCGCTCG
>CADECY010000235.1 GCA_902825945.1 uncultured Acidobacteriota bacterium | reverse complement strand
GACCACCTCGGCTGTTACTGGCCGGGAAAGGCAAGGACTCCTTCGCTCGACGCGCTTGCCGCTCGAGGTGTTTTGTTCCGCGACGCCACGGCACAGGCGCCAGTCACGCTGCCGTCGCACGCATCGATTCTCACCGGAGCCTATCCGCCGTTTCACGGATTGCGGGACATGGAGGGATTCGTGCTGAGCCCAACGCATCCCACGATCGCGACGATCGCCCGGGGCAAGGGCTATGCGACGGCGGCTTTCGTCGGCTCGCGAGTTCTCGCCCGGGAGTTCGGTCTTGGGAATGGGTTCTCAACATATGACGACGAGATCGAAGGTGGCGCGGAAGGGCCGGCGGAGCGGCGCGCCGCCGCCGTGACGGACCGGGCTCTCGGCTGGCTCGAGCAGAATCATCAGAGCAAGTTCTTGTTGTGGGCGCACTACTTCGATCCGCACGCTCCGTATGAGAACAGCTACGCCGAAGAGGTCGCCTACATGGATGAACACGTGGGACGGCTGCTCGATGGTCTGAAACAAAAGGGGCTCGAATCGCGGACGCTCGTGGTCGTGATCGGAGACCACGGAGAGAGCCTCGGCGAACACGGCGAGCAAACCCACGGTGTGTTCCTTTACGACTCGACACTGCGGGTGCCGTTCCTCATGGCGGGTCCGGGATTGCCGAGCGGTGGGGTGGTCGAGAAACAGGTCCGCACGATCGATGTCATGCCGACGGCGCTTGCGTTACTCGGGCTCGAGGCGGGCACCGGAGCGCAAGGCGCCAACCTGCTGCCGCTCATCACGAAGGGCAGCGATGTAGGGTCGGGTTTCTCCTACAGTGAAACGCTCTACCCGCGCACATTCTTCGGCTGGTCAGAACTGCGCGCCATGCGAACGGGCACGGAAAAGCTAATCCTCACGCCAAAGCCCCAGTTCCATGACTTGAAAGCAGACCCGGGCGAAACATCCAGCAGACCTGCCGCGGAAGGTGAGCGGCTGCGTGCCGAATTGTGGCGGGTAGCCGGGGAGCAAACCAGACGGAGGCTGACGGTTAATCCGATCGCCGCCAAGACACGGCGTGAGCTCGAGTCGCTCGGCTACATCGGTGGCGGGGCGTCGAGTCAGATTCAGCTCGGAACGCCTGCGGCCGATCCGAACGATCGCATCGAAGTCCTGAAGCTGCTGAGCTCCGCCGAGGAAGCGATGGCGACAAACGATTGGCTTCGGACCGCGCAATTGATGGAACAGGCGCTGCGGCTCGATGGCACCAACCCGCGCGTGTTCCTCTATCTCGCCACCGCCTTCGAGCGCCAGCGGCAATACCAGCGCGCGATCTCGGTGCTGCGGAGAGCACTCGACGCCAAGATCGAAACCGCGCGCATCCACGCGCGGCTGGGAGTGGATCATCTGCGTATCGGCCAAGTTGACAAAGCCTTTGTCGCCATGGAGCAAGCAAGCCGGCTCGATCCCCAGGACCTCAATAATCTCCACAACCTCGGCATGGCTTACCTGCAATCCGGCCGCGTGGATGACGCCGCTCGCAGCTTCCAAGCGATCTTGGTACGGGATGAACGGAACAGCGCCGCGCACAACGGGCTCGGATTGGTGGCGGTGCAGCGGCGTGACGCCGAGTCCGCGCGGCGTTCGTTCGAGAAGGCCATCGAAGTGAATCCGCTCGAAGTGAAGTCACTGCTCGACCTCGGCATCCTCTATCAGCAGTTGGGCAAACGTGAGGACTCGATCCGGCACCTCGAATCGTTTCTGAGCAAAGCGCGGCCCGGACAGTTCGACGAACAGATCCCAGCGGTCCGGGCAGCGATCCAAGAGATGAGAGGCGCGCGGTGATATAGACTACAGGCGATGATCCACCGGTTTGCGACGCACACGAAGGGAGTTCCTGGCCAACGATGAGACACCTGACCTTGCTGCTGGCACTGGGGTCCGCTGTCGCGCAGACTCCACCTGATGATCCGCTGCTGCGCTGGATGGACAAGATCGCGCAACAGCACTTGCAGGCGCGCGAGGATGAGATCGCGAAGATTCGGACCGTGGCCGACGCTGAGCAGCGCAAGAAGGTGGTGCGGCGGAAGATCCTCGACGCATTGGGCGGGTTGCCATCCTACGAGGGCCCCCTGAACGCGAGAGTCACGGGCCGGATTCAGGCCGATGGCTACGTGATCGAGAAGGTGATCTACGAAAGCCTGCCGCGCTACTACGTTACAGCGAATCTGTATCGGCCGAACCGGCCGGGCCGGTATCCGGGCGTGCTGCTGCAGGCGGGCCACACGCAGGAAGGCAAGGCCGAGCCGCAGTGGCTGGCGGCAAACTTGGCGCTGAAGGGATTCGTGTCGCTCGCCTTCGATCCGGCAGGGCAAGGCGAGCGCGAGCAGACCTACGATCCGCAACTCAAAGCGCCCGCCGCCGGATGGTCAGTGAATGAGCACATCCATCAAGGCGCCCAAGCAAGCCTGGCCGGCGAGGGACTGGCGCGCTATTACATCTGGGATGCCAAGCGGTCGCTCGATTACCTTGCGGGGCGGCCTGAGGTGGATCCGGCGCGGCTCGGCGCCGCTGGATGTTCGGGTGGCGGAGCGCTGACCACTTTCATCGGAGCTCTCGATTCGCGGCTGAAGACGGTGATCCCGTCCTGTTTCCCGAACTCGTACCGGCTCTTGTTTTCGGGTGCGAATCCGCATTCCGAGATGACGCTGCCGCGACATTTGTCGATCGGGCTGGATACCGCCGATTTCACTGAGCTCTCGGCACCAGCACCCTGGCTGCTGCATGCGACCGAAGAGGACTACTTCACACCGCCGGGAGCGAAGCTCGTCTACGAAGAGGCGCGCCGCTGGTATCGTTTGTACGGCGCTGAAGAAAAGATTGGGTACTTCGTGGGACCCGGAGGTCACGGAACTCCGCTGGTGAGCCGCGAGGCGATGTATCAATGGCTGATCCGCTGGCTGAAGGACGGAGAAGGTGATGCACGCGAAATGCCGGTGAAGATCTATCCGAATCACGAACTGCTGGCGACCAAGACGGGCCGCGTGGACGATGAACCCGGAAGTCGCAAGCTGCACCAGGTGATTCTCGAGAGCCTGAACGCGAAGCGAAAGCCGGGAACACTGGATGAATTGGCGGCCGAACTGCGGCGGTTGCGCATTCCGTCTGGCGGTGCCGCGCCCCGTGTCCAGGTGATCCGGGAAACGCCGGGCGATGGATTCTCCACACAGCAGGTGCGCATCGAGAGCGAGCCGGGATTGGAGATCGACGCGAGCATCCTCGTTCCATCGTCGAGCGGCAAGAAGCCGGCGGTGCTGCTGTTGACGGGTACGCTGTCGAGTTTGGTGGCGCCCAAGATCGCGAAAGCCGGCCGGGTAGTGATGTTGCTCGATGTGCGGCGTTCGGGCTCCTATGACACACGGCGGCCGTTCGTCGGCGACTGGCTCGCCAACACGCGTGCCGATCAGATCGGGTTGGACCTTCCGGCACTGCGGGCGCACGACATCCTGCGCGGAGTCGACTTGCTCGTCTCGCGGCCAGATATCGACGCCGGTTCGATTCGCGCCGCGGCCCAAGGTGTGAAAGGCTTCTGGCTGCTGCTGGCCGCGGCGGCCGATCCCCGGATCAGCAAGGTCTGGCTCGATCGCACGCCGGTCAGCTTCACCGAGGCGATGAACAACACTTTGAACACCGCGTTGTCGGATGCCGTGATTCACGGATTCGCTCTGCGTTGGGATATCGGCGATTTGGTGAAGTTGCTCGGTAACCGGACGCTGCTGCGGACCGATCCGGCGAACTGGATGGGGCGCGTGGTGAATGCAGGTCCGGGATTCCGGTACCGTTGGGCGCTGGGCGACATCACGGATCGGGCCGAGGCGCAGGATCACGAATTCGCTCGTGAGTTCATCAACTGAACACCGATTCGTCGCGAAGCGGCGTGGCAACTCAGCGCGGCATCGCTGACCGATTCGAACCCGAGTTGACGTCCGATGCCCAGCAGCGCGCTTGCAGCCGTGTGGAGCGATAGGCTGGTGCTCACGAATCGAGGAGACGGTCGAGGGCCCTTCTGCCGGTCTGCAGCGGCTGCCGATCTTATTGAACAGCGCCCGGAGATGGCCGCGGTCCAAGGGATACCTCGAGGAGAGTCCCACCGGGAAAGCCGAACGGCGGATTGTGCGGCTCGATACTAGGACAGCAGCCGCTGCGTGAACACATTCTCCCCATGCACATCGGTCAGGCGGAAATCGCGTCCCTGAAAGAAGTACGTCAGCTTCTTGTGATCGACGCCGAGCAGCCCGAGCAGTGAGCCGTGCAGATCGTGCATCGTCATCGGGTCCTGCTGCGCGCGGAGACCGATTTCGTCGGTCGACCCGATCGACTTGCCGCCCTTGATGCCGCCGCCGGCCATCCACACCGAGAATCCGTAGGGGTTGTGGTCGCGGCCATTTCGATTCCCTCCGCCGCCTTCGGCTCCGTCGGTGAACGGAGTCCGGCCGAAGTCGCCGCCCCAGAGCACGACGGTGCTATCAAGAAGTCCGCGTGATTTCAGATCGTCGAGCAGACCGGCGATCGGTTTATCGACCTTCCGCGCCATAAAGTCGTGATTTTGTTCGCACTCGTTGTGGCCGTCCCAGCCGACTTCCGATCCCTTCTTGCCGCCCGAGTACAACTGAACGAAGCGCACGCCGCGCTCGACGAGCCTGCGAGCCATCAGGCACTGCATGCCGAACTCCGAGGTCATGTTGTCGTCGAGTCCGTAGAGGCGGCGGGTGGCCTCCGACTCCTTCGAGATATCCGCGACCTCAGGCACCGATATCTGCATCTTGAACGCGAGTTCATAAGCCGCCATCCGCGCGGCGAGTTCGGTGTCGCCCGCCCGCGCGTTGCGATGATCGGAGTTGAACTGCTGGAGCAGGTCGAACATCTTCTTCTGCTCCGTCTCAGCGATTTCTGCTGGGCGGTTCACGTTCAGAATCGGCGGATTCTCCGATCGCAGAACCGTGCCCTGGAAAGCAGCGGGCAGGAAGCCCGAACCCCACGAAGGCGCACCCGCCTTGATTCCGCCATCGAGCATCACCACGTAGGCCGGAAGATTCTCGCTCTCGCTTCCGAGTCCATAGACGACCCAGCTCCCGACGCTCGGCCGGCCGACACGAGCCCAGCCGGTGTTCATCCAATTCTGTCCGGTCACATGCGTGAATCCGTCGTGATGGCACGAGCGGATCACGGCGAGATCGTCGGCATGTTTGGCGACGTTTTCGAACAGGTCCGAAACTTCGAGTCCCGACTGGCCGCGCTTCTTAAACGCACGGCGCGAGGCGAGCAGTGGCACCTTGTCCATCTTGGTGAACTGGAAGTCGACCTTGCCGAAGCTTGCTGGAACGGGTTTGCCATCGAGGGTCGCGAGCAGCGGCTTCGGGTCGAACGTGTCCACGTGACTCGGGCCCCCGTGCATGAACAGGAAGATCACGCTCTTGCCCTTGGCATCGAAGTGTGGCTTCTTCGGCGTGAACGGATTCATGCCCGCGTTGGCGGCGGGTGGAGCGGCCAAAGCTGAATCGCGCGCGAGCATCCAGCTTGCGGCGAGCGATCCGAAGCCGAGCCCACTGCGCTCGAGAAATTCGCGGCGGGAGCGGGCGGGAGAGAAGTGAGGCGTCATGGAATCAGTCCGTGTAGAGGAATTCGTTCAGATTGAAGAGCACGAGGCAGAGCCGCGTAAGCGCGGCTTCCCCGCCCTCGGACATGAATGCGAGCGAGCGCTGCCGTTCGGAATCGGTGGGCGTGCGTTGGAGCGCGAGCTTCCAGGCGCGCGCAACGCGGGACTCCGGCGTGGCACCGTCTTTCGCCACTCGCGCGGCGAGCTTCTTCGCATATCCGAGCATGAACTCGGAGTTCATCAAAGTCAGCGCCTGGGGGGCGACGGTGGTTGAATCGCGGCGTGCGCAGCTCACCGAAGGATCGGGCGCATCGAACGAAGTAAACATCGGCATCTGGAACGATCGCTTCACGTACAGATAGACACTGCGGCGGTTCTGTTCCTCGGGGTCCATCGTCTCGGGCCATTGCTCGCGCGCCCACATCGCGCTGTATTCTTCCTTGGTAAGCGGCGGGACCACCGGGCGGCCGCCCATCTTTGAATTCAACACTCCCGATGCCGCGATCACCGAATCGCGCAACGTCTCGGCGTCGACACGCACGCGATTGGCGCGCCAGAGGAAGCGGTTGTTCGCATCAATCGCAATGTTGGCGGAATTATCCGCGGAGTCGCGCTGCCAAGCTTCCGACGTCATGATCAGGCGTTGGAGTTTCTTGATGCTGCCGCCGTTTTCCACCAAGTCAGCGGCGAGCCATTCGAGCAGTTCCGGATGGGTGGGAGGATCGCCCTGACGGCCGAAGTCGTTCGGAGTCGCGACCAGCCCCCGTCCGAACTGCCAGTGCCAAACGCGGTTCGCCATCACTCGCGCGGGGAGCGCGTTCTTCGAATCGGTGAGCCACAACGCGAGTGACTTGCGGCGCGCCACGGGATCGACAGGAGTGCCGCCCGCCAGAGCGGCCGGAAGTGCGGGATCGATCTTGGGACCTTTTGAACGCCAGTCGCCCCGGCTGGTGAGGTAGATGTCATAAGCCTTGTCCGCCGGACCAAGCACGGTCGCCGTCTGCGGCACCGGATTCGCCTTCATCGCGGCGTCCGCAAGCTGTTTCATCAACTCTTCGCGCCGCGCGGATTCCTCCGGCGTGTACGGGATATCGGCGTTGCGGCCGCGCGCATTCTCCTTGAGTCCGGCCTCAGTCATCGCCGCTTCGACCTTTGCGGCAAGCATTCGCTGTTCGGGTGTGCGTTGCGCGTCGCGCGTATCGAAAGCCTTCAGGGTTTCCGGGTCGAACCGCGCGCGGACCTTATCCACCACTCGCTTCCTCGCACCAGCGTCGATGCGGTTGATCGCGGACTTGAGCTCTTCCACCTTCAGCCAGCGCGGGAATCCCGATTTGTAGCCGTAGATGTTGAACTTCGGAATCACCGGGACTTCGCGTTCGTCACTCGCGGCGAAGACCGCCATCATCGCGTGATAGTCGCGCGAGGTGAGCGGGTCGAACTTGTGATCGTGACAGCGCGAGCAGCCAAGCGAAAGTCCGAGGAAGGCCTCTCCTGTTGTATCGACCACGTCCGTCAGCCACTCGTAGCGCTGCTGGCCGCCGAATAGTCCGGCCTCGTGATAGACGGGACCGATCGTGTACATGCCGGTGGCGATCTTGGCGTCGAGGTGCTTCAGCTTCTCTTGCGGGACCTTGAATCCACCGTCCAGCGCGAGATCGTCGGGCCAGATTTCGTCACCCGCCACCTGCTCCTGTACGAACTGGAAATACGGCTTGTCGTCATTGAACGCATTGATGACGTAGTCGCGGTAGCGCCAAGCGTTCGGGAAATAGATGTCGGTTTCGAATCCGCCCGTGTCGGCATAGCGGACCACGTCGAGCCAGTGACGGCCCCATCGTTCACCGTAGCGCTTGGATCCGAGCAGGCCATCGATCAGTCTCTCCCACGCTTTCGGATCGCTGTCCCTTTCAAATGCCTCCACTTCTTCGGGCGTGGGAGGCAGGCCGTGCAGCGCGTAGTAGGCGCGGCGAATCAGCGTGCGCTTGGGCGCACGCGGAGCGGGCTTCAATCCGCTCGCCGCGAGTTTCGCATCGATGAAGGAATCCACCGGATTTGCGGAGCTCGAAACCGCCGGCCTCTTCAGAGGCTGGAACGACCACCACGACGGCGCCGCCTTGCGCTCTCCCGTCCATTCGGCGCCCGCGTTCACCCACGCACGCAGCTTCTCGACATCGGCTGCGGCGAGCGCCTGTTTGCCGGGAGGCATCTTCACCGGACCCGAACCGTCCACCACCTGCACGATGAGCGAGGTTTTCGCATTCCCGGGAATCAGCGCCGTGCCGCGCGCTCCGCCTTTGATCGCGGCATCACGGGTACGCAGATCGAGCCCAGCCATCTTGGCCCCGCCGTGACACGACAGGCAGTTGGTCTCGAGAATTCTCAACGCCGAGTCATCGGCGGCCGTGAGGGAAAATGCCACTGGCAGCAGGGCCCATCGCGGAAGTCTCACGAACATACTTTATCGTATTAGAGATGCCCCAGAATCTTGAAGTGATCCTCTCGGCCGACTTCCTCGACGAAGCCGGAAACCTCGTCTTCCCCGATATCGCACTCGACACGATGCGACAAGTCCCCGCGTCGGCTCATCGATTCCTGCCTTCCTACGAGGCCGAGTACAAGCCCGAACAACTCGCTGGCGCCGATGTGCTGCTCTCGCTGAAGCCGCGCGTAACGCGCGCCTCTCTCGACGGGATCGACCGCTTGGTCGCGGTCGGACGGTTCGGCGTCGGCTACGACAATGTCGATCTGACTGCCTGCACCGATCGCGACATCGCGGTTTACATTACCCGGAACGCGGTGGTGCGGCCGGTGGCTTCGTCGATCGTGCTGATGGTGCTCGCCGCTTCGCACAATCTGCTCCCGAAGGACCGCATGGTGCGGCGGGGCGAGTGGGTCGCCAGCACGCGCAAGCTCGGGCGTGAACCGCGCGGCCGCGTGGTGGGCACGATCGGATTCGGAAACATCGCCCGCGAGGCGATTCGCCTGCTGAAAGGCTTTGACATCGCGCGTTTCCTCGCCTATGATCCGAACATT
>CADECY010000234.1 GCA_902825945.1 uncultured Acidobacteriota bacterium | reverse complement strand
AGAAGAGATAGCGCAGCGTGTACTGAACTTCGCGGCCGTAGTTGCCGGGGTAGATCCAGTTGCTGCGTCCGAACTGCGACGAAGTCACGCTGGTGACCGGACCATTTGCGATGAAGTGGTTGGTCGTGTTGTACATCTCGAGCCGGACTTCGAACTTGTGCTTCTCGGTCACACGGAAGTCCTTCGAGATGGTGCTGTCGAGCTGGCCGAAGCCGGGTCCACGAACGCCCTCGTAGTACCAGGGGTTCGTGCGCGGCGTGTAGGCCGGCAATTGCGCGAACTTCGAAGTGTCGAACCACTTGTCCGGACCCGCATTGCTGATCTTGGGGTCGCCCGAAGCCTGCAATGTGCCGAACGTCACCATCGCGCCGTTGTTGAACATGAAGATATGGCTGGTGCGCCAGCCACCGATCAGAGCATCGGCCAGCCGGTTCATGGTCGCCATGTACTTGCGTCCGCGTCCGAACGGCAACTCATAGGTGCCTGCCAGCCGGATGTTGTGCCGGGGATCCCGCGTATCGAACAGGCTGTACTTGTTGGCGTACTGATCGATATCGTTGAACCACTCGGCGCGGTACTCGCGGTTGTAGTTGTAGCCGAGCATCATGCTGAGGCCGTTGCGGAAGCTGCGCTCCACCTTGAGTTGGAAGGCGTAGTAGCGGTTGTAACGGTCGGGCGTGAGCCGCTCGGTGAGGTCGCCGTACTGCGGATAGGGCCGCAGAAGCTGGCGCACTGTCACTTGCTGTTGCGTACGGAGGTTGCCCGGGAACTTATCGACAGGGAGCACGTTGAAGAACGGATTGTCGACGCGGGCATCGACGAGGGCCTTGTGTTGATAGAGCAGCGCCGGATCCATCATGTTGCGGTTGAGCGAGAATTCTCCACCCCACATGCTGGGGCCGAGAATGCGATGTCCGAAGTTCATGAAGAACGTCGCGTCTGTGACGATGCCGCCGGGCAGCATCTTCTGGTAGGAGAAATTGATCCGATCGTTCACCGAGCGCTTCAGGTCCTGGTAGAACCAGTTGGGCGAATTGCCGAGATTGGTGTAGCGTCCGCGGCCATTGCCCACCGGGGCACGCAGGGGGTTGGACGATGGGAACGGATCGTCAATCGAGGCGCGAGGACGGCCTTCGATCGGTCCGAGAGCCGCGGTGTTCTCCGAGTATCCGTCGCGCGGGATCGAGAAGCCCTCCGTGAACGCTCCCTTGAACGGAACCGCGTAGCGTGCCCATCCGGCGCGGAATGCGCTCTTGTCGTTGATGCGGAATGCGATTCCAACGCGAGGCAACAGATTCCATTGCGCGGGGTACGTGCGTGGATTCTGGTCATCGGTAAAGACCCAGGCGCCGTTGAACTTGTACGGAACGTTGGCGAGCGCGGTGACTTGGGCTGGCATCCTCGGCTGGCCCGCGCCCTGGAACTCGGGAATCGGATTGTTCAGATCGAGATAGCGCGAGAAGATCCGGTTCTTGTCCGCCGGAGCATTCTCGATCTCCCAACGGACACCGAGGTTCAGCGTAACGCGGCTGCTGAGCTTGAAGTCGTCCTGGATGAACAGGCCCCATTGCTGATAGTTGCTCTGGAACAGCGGGTTGATGTTGCCATTGCCATTGTTCACCACGCCGAGCAGCGCGGAGGCAAACATGTTGCCTTCTTCCGCCGGGCGGTGATTGATGAAGGTGCGGCCCGTATCGACGGAGTTGAAGCTGAAGCTGCCGGGGCCGGGGCTTCCGTTGAAGTCCCAGCTATGGCGGAGTTGCCAGCCGTACTTCAGATTGTGTTTTCCACGCGTGTTCGATACCGTGGCCTGCCAATTCTGCACGCGCCCGTGGACCTGCCACCATCCGCCGATACCGGTGGAGACGGAACCGTTTCCGTTGAAACCGAAGTTCGGATAGTAGATTCCGGGCAGCGCCGCGAGTACGGGCTTGTACCAGCCGCTGGGCCAGAAGTTCGCCCAAACGCTTTCAGGTACCTTTGCCCACTGCGAATCGTAGTCGTCCTCGAGGTAGGTGGCGCCGAAGCGGATATTCACGGTAGTGGTGGGCGACTTGATCCAGAGCAGATCACCGGCCGCGTTTAGTGCATCCATGATTCCGCCGTTGTCCGACCGGACGGCGATCGTTCCGCCGTGGTTCGGATTGTCGAGCCGCGTCTCGTACTTGGAGAAGCGGGCGTAGGCGCGTAGCTTGTCAGTGATGTTCCAGTCGACGCGCTCGGAGATGTTCCAATACTTGATCCACCACGAGTACGTCTTCGAGTAGTTGTTGACGCCTGTGATGTCGTTGCCTGGCCCGCTCGGCTTCCACAAATCGTTCATGATCTTGCGGCCAGTGGGATTGATGCGCGCCTGCGGCAGGACGTTTCCGGCGAATGGCGTGCGGATCACTTCCTGGGTGGCGGGGTTGAATTGCGTCGTCAGCGGATCGAAGATCGGCCGGACGGCACCTGCCGGCGTTCGCGTCTGCGAGAAGTCGCCGTTCCGTTCGAGATCGGAGGGCAGCGTTGCCTGCGTGGTTTGTGGCTGTGTGGTGCGCCACTGTTCGTAGGAGAAGAACGAGAAGATCTTGTTCTTCTTGATCGCGTTCGACAGCGTGCCGCCCCATGTGTGATTGCGGACGACGCTGGGCTCGCGCGAGATGCGATTCGTCATCGCGTTCAGCGCTGGGTTGCGCCCGAAGTAGTAGGCGAGACCGTGCCAATCGTTGGTGCCGGTCTTCATCGAGAGGTTGAGCACACCGCCGGCCGAGAAGCCGAACTCGGCATCCACCGAATTCTGCTGCACGCTCACTTCCTGCACAGCGTCCATTGACGCATTGTAGGAACCGCGGGCAGCGTATCCGAGCGGAACGCCGTCGAGCAGCATGTCGTTCTTGCCGCCGGTGGCGCCACCGACATCGAGTCCGTTGGAGGACCACATGTAAAACGGGTTGCGATGCGCAACGTCCCAATAGCGATTGATCACCGCGGGGTTGAGCAGCGCGAGCGTGAAGGGATTCCGCGCGAGGACGGGTACGTCTTTGAGGAGTTGGCCCTGCACCGTCGTGTTCATCGTGGAGGTGTTGAACTGCACCTGCGCGGCCTCGGCCTCAACGGTCACCGATTCGGCAACATTGCCGATCGCGAGTTGGATATCGACGGTGACGTCGCCGCGAGTCAATACCGACACGTTGTCTCGTGCCGCTTTGGTGAACCCGGCGCTCTCCACGCTAATCGTGTAGGTTCCGGGAAGAACGAAGTCGAACCGGTACTTGCCCGTCGCGTCCGTGTCTGCCCGGTTTTCAGTTCCGGTTTGAGAATTGCGCAACGTTACCTTCGCTCCGGCAACCGGCGACTGGCTAGGGTCGGAGATGGTTCCTGAAACGCGCCCCCGATATTCCTGCGCGTTCAGCAATGCGGTGGAGCAAAGCGCCACCGAAAACACAGCCTGCTGAAAGTGTTTCACTAGTAGACCTCAGTGTTGAGATGGTACCCGAAGTTCCGTCCCTCTGATCGGTTCTTCGAAATTGTTAACTTTCAGGAAAGGCTACCACGTCCTTTGGCGCTGTTCAACAGGGGGTACTGGTACCACCGGGACCGCCCGGGCGCGCTCACTCAGCCAGCCTCCGCAGCCAGATATTGCGGTAGCGCAACTCCGTCAACGGTGCATCCTTGAATCCGCTGTGATCCTGCAACAACAGCGGACCCGCTTCGCACAGATTCTCCGACACCGCGCCGCCGGTCAACTTCATCACCGGCACGTGGTCCTGCACCAGCACGCCGTTGAAGATCAGTGTCAGGCTGCCAGATGCCGAGACCTTCCCGGAGGCGTCGCACTTCGGAGCGTGGAAGATGATGTCATAGCTTTGCCACCTGCCTGGGCCGGCGCTCGGATTCACGAGCGGAACGTGCTGGCCGTAGAGCGCTCCTGCCATGCCGTTCGTGTAGGTCGGGTTGTTGAGCGAATCGAGCACCTGGATCTCGTAGCGTCCCTGCAGGTAGACGCCGCTGTTCGACCGAAGCTGCCCCTTCTGGTTCGGCATCGAAGGCAGGTTGAACTCGACATGCACTTGCGCCGATCCGAATCTCTCCTTCGTCATCAGGTCCCCGACGCCCGACCGGCAGATCATTTCGCCGTTGCGAACGTCGCAGAGGTTTCTGCTTCCACTACGCGCAATCCATTTGTCCATGGATTTCCCGTCGAACAGCACGATCGCGTCCGATGGCGCGGTGCCATTCGCTCCCGGAGACACGGACGGCGGTTCCTTGTCTTGCGCGAACGCGACGAACGCGGCGGCCAGCGAGCACAACAAACGTGTCATGGAGTTCAATATAAGATTACACCGATGCCTGAACTCATCTACGATCACTCGAGAATCGACTTCTCCCGCCCCGGCAAGCACCACTACCAGGTCGCTTTCGGACAGGACGGAACCTGGGGATTCGCCCTGGTTCCGATCACCGTCATCAACGGACTTCGCGAGCCCGATCCGGCCAAACCCGCGCCGCCGGGCGTCTATGTCAATGGCGGCAATCACGGCAACGAATACGAAGGGCAGGTCGGTGTCAAGCGTCTTTGTGCCGATCTCGATCCAGCACGAATGCGCGGACGCGTGATTCTGATTCCGCAGTTGAACGAGCCCGCGTGCGTGGCGGGAATCCGCCAGTCGCCGCTCGATGGCGTGAACATGAACCGTGCGTTCCCCGGCAATCCGCGCGGGTCGATCACGTATCGAATCGCGGACTTCATCAAGCGGCGCGTCTTTCCGCAAGTCCAGGTGGTGATCGATATCCACTCGGGCGGAATTGAAGGTGCCTTCGCGATGTGCACGTCGTTTCATCCGATCGCCGATCCCGTGCAACGCGCCGAGATGGCAACGGTCGCCAAGCTCTACGACACGCCGGCGGTGATGATCTATGCGCGTTCGCTGCACTCTGGCTTGCTCCCCGACGAGGCTGAGGACGAAGGCAAGATCACGATCGGCAGCGAATTCGGATCCGGCGCGACGTGTTCCATTCAAGGCACCCGGCACGCGTATGAAGGCTCGCTCAACGTGCTTCGCCACTACGGACACATCGACGGGGAGATCGTACGGGTCGATCCAGACCGGCCCACGCCCACGCGATTCGTCGCCGCGCCCGAACTCGACTACTACACGCCGTGTCCGCGCGATGGAATCTGGGAGCCGGTGATCCCGCTCGGTTCCGATGTCAACCAAGGCGACCTGCTCGGCCGCTTGCACGACTTCTCCGATCATTCGTCGGTGCCGCTCGAGATTCGGGCACCGCGATCGGGCGTGCTGATGATGGAGCATCTCGGCGCGGTGTGCAAGAAGGGCGCGACGCTGTTCGTGATCGGGCAGGTGATCGAGCTATGAAGATCGCATCGGTCGAGGCGATGGTGCTGAAGTCTCCGGGGCTCTACAAGAGTCCGGATGGAAGCGAAGAGCCGCCAGGCCCAACCTACATGGGGCTGGTGAAGGTGACCACCGACAATGGGATCACCGGATGGTCCGACATGGAAACCTCGGCGCCGGTGGCGAAAGCGGCGATCGACGCGCCACGTTGGAGCGAAGGTGGCGGCCTCGAATGCTTCGACGGGCTTGCGACGCTGATCCTCGGCGAGAATCCTCTCGAGACAGACCGGCTTTGGTACAAGATGTGGCGCGGCAGCATCTACTACGGCCGCCGCGGCGTAGCGATCCAGGCGATCTCGGCGATCGACATCGCGTTATGGGACATCTGCGGCAAGTTCTACGGGCAGCCTGTGAGCGTACTGCTGGGCGGGCGGCATTGCGAGAAGGTCCGAGCGTACGCGAGCACGTTGTTCCGGCCCACGCCATCGGCGATGCGCGAAGCGGCGAAGAAATACGCGGACGAGGGATTCACGGCGGTGAAGTTCGGATGGGGCGTCTTCGGGCAGGATTCCGAGAATGACGTGCGCCTGGTGGAAGCGGCGCGCGAAGCGCTCGGTCCGAGGCGCGATTTACTGGTGGACACGGGCTGGTTCGTCGAGCGCACGCCGAAACAAGCGATTCAAATCGTCAAGCGAATCGAGCCCTTCCGGCCGTTCTTCGTCGAGGAGTTGCTCCATCCGGAAGACTATGACGGCTATGCGCGCGTGGCCGAAGCCGTGGACGTACCCGTCGCGTGCGGCGAGCAGGAAGCGACCGAGTGGGGATTCCACCGCCTGATTTACGAAGGCAAAGTGGACGTGCTGCAACCGGATCTCACGCGCTGCGGCGGCTTCACGGCGGCGCGCAAGATCGTGCACATGGCGCAGTTGGCGAACAGGCTGGTGATTCCGCACTCGTGGTCGTCGGATCTGCTCACCGCCGCGTCACTGCACTTGAACGCGTTCCAACGGCGGCCGGTGCTCGTCGAGTTCAACACGTCGCATGGTCCGCTGAGCCGCGACCTGGTGCGCGATCCGCTCCGGCTGGTGGACGGGCATGTGGCTGTGCCCTCGGGCCCGGGGCTGGGTGTCGAGGTGAACGAGGAGACGGTCGCGAAGTTCCGGATCGCCTAGTGGCGGGAACGGTTACGCGAACAGATCGGAACAGCGGAGCTCGGCGCTCGGTGCCGCGAGTGGGGTCGCGGCCTCGTGCTCGTTGTATACGGTCAGCGACTGATAGGTCCCATCAACCGGTGTGCGATGCACGATGATGCGGCGCTTGGCGACGTCGAAGACCCAGTAGTCGGCGATGCCCGAGCGGGCGTAGAGTCCGGCTTTCGTGGTGGTGTCGTAGTCGAGCGTGGAGTCGGAGACCTCGATCAAGAGAAGAATCTCCGATGGTGCGGGATGCCGGTCCGTGTAGTGGTGAAAGGGGTGCAGCGTAGCACATGCGTCCGGTTGCGGCTGAGACGTCGGGTTGTCTTCGGGCCGGACGTCAATGGGGCACTGGGAACGAATCGTGTTTGGCGCGAAGACCCGGTTCAGCCACGCCGTTATCGCCGACAGCCACGCCGCATGAGGCGGATTCACGCTCATCTTGTCGATCAACTCCCCTTCGATCAGTTCGTAGCGCTGACCTTCGAACGCACCGGTGCTCTCGAGAACTTCATAGTCCTTGCGGGTCCACGGCCGGCGGCGCAAGATGGTGGGAGGGGCGCCCAGTTGATCTTGCGAAATCGCGAGAGGCATCGCCCCGATTATAGCCGTTACTGCCCCCGCGTCACGGGATTCGAAGAGGGGACCTGCTTCCATTCGCCGCCGGACTGCTCATAACGCGTGCTCCAGCCGCTCCAGCCGTCGGAATAGTTGCGGACGTTCCGCAGCCCCATCATCCGCGCATAGAGCACCGCTAGGCTCGATCGCCAACCGCTACCGCAATAGAAGACGATCTCCCGGCCATCCACCGGGAGCCCAGCTTTTCGCCACATCTCGCGGATCTCCGCGGCCTCTCGCAGCGTCCCGTCAGCGTGCTGGTAGAGCCGCGCCTCATCCGCCGCGTTGCCGGCTGCGATGGCACCGGGAATCCGGCCCTTCGCCTCGAGGTACGAATAGCCGCTGGTCTCCCCACGAAACTCGGACTCGCTGCGCACGTCGGCCAACACCACGGATCCGCGCTGGCGGCGCACGCCGCCAGTCTCCGCCAGTAGCCGCGATCGGACACGGGCGGTGAACCGCGCTGGCGCCAGTTTGTTGGGTGCGGATTCCACCGGAAACCCGGCGCGACGCCACGCTTCGAGTCCGCCATCGAGATAGCGGACATCGGCAACGCCTGCGTACTCCATCACCCACCAGACCCGCGCAGCCGCCACGGTCTGATGGCTGTAGACCACCACGACTGAATCCGGTGCGATACCGAGCCCGCTGAGCGCGGCATGCAGTTCGGCTGGCGGCAGCAAGTGCCAACGCGGCGAGCCGTTCTCGAATACGTCGGTGTCGATGTGGATCGCGCCGGGAATGTGGCCCGCGTTGTACTCGCGCTCTCCGCCGCCGGGGTTCCAACTCGCTTCGGCGACGATCAGCTTGCTGCCCATGGTCCGCTTGGCTTCGGCAAGCCATTTCGGTGTGACGGCCACCGGATCGCCGCCCGCGCACATCCTCGGGGCCAGGACGGCTGCAAGCAACACGGCGGCTTTGATATCGGTGCGGCGCATCGCTCGACCCATTTTCTCTGAAACGTGGAGTCCGATCCACCGATCTCGCGCCCACGGAGAAGTCACCGCTTCCTTACCTCGAACTGGCACCAGCATGGCCGTCCGCCTTGATGTGGGTCCGATTCTTTGGAAAAGTCTCGTCTAATCTAATCGAATCGAATGCCCGCAAGCGAGTCGTAGTCGGCTTCCCGCGCGACTGCGAGAAGCACGTGCAGCGCGGGGCTGGAGTCCGGCCGGCGAAAAAACCGAAGGCCGCCATCCCACCCGGGATAGCGGCCTTGATGTCTTTCGAAAAAGGAGCCTGAGCCCGGCCCTAGTAGCGGTAGTGATCCGGCTTGTACGGACCCTCTTTCGACACGCCGAGATAATCAGCCTGCTTGTCGCTCAGAGTCGTCAGCTTCGCCCCGATCTTGTCGAGGTGCAGCCGCGCCACTTCCTCGTCGAGCTTCTTCGGCAGCGTGTAAACTCCGATCTTGTAGTTCTCGCGATTCTTCCAGAGATCGATCTGCGCCAGCGTCTGGTTGGAGAAGCTGTTCGACATCACGAAGCTCGGGTGGCCCGTCGCGCAGCCGAGGTTCACCAGGCGCCCTTCGGCCAGCA
>CADECY010000233.1:4832-8691 GCA_902825945.1 uncultured Acidobacteriota bacterium | reverse complement strand
GCCGTCGGAGGGCGAGATCTTTCAGGGCCGCGTGCTTGCGGTCACCAACAAAGACGTCATCGTCGATATCGGGTACAAGTCGGAGGGCTTGGTCCCGCTCGCGCAGTTCGCGGCGCCCGATGGCAGCGTTTCGGTAAAGCCCGGCGACACGGTCGACGTGATGATCGATCGCGGCGCCGCCCCAGTGGAAGGCTATGTGGTCCTCTCGCACCACAAGGCGGCCCAACTTCGCTACTGGGACGTGCTCGAGCAGGCCCATGACCAGGGCCTGGTGGTCTCGGGCCGGGTGCTCGGCAAGACCAAGGGCGGACTCACTGTGGATGTCGGCGTCGTCGCGTTCATGCCCGGTTCGCAGGTGGACTCGCGCCCGTTCCACAACTCCGACGCTCTTGTTGGAACCGATGTCGCGGTGAAGATCCTCAAGATCAACCGGCGGCGCGGCAACGTGGTGGTTTCGCGCAAGGTAGTCCTCGACGAAGAGATCAACTCGAAGAAGGCTGAAACCCTCGATCATGTTCACGAAGGCGCGGTCCTGACCGGCATCGTCAAGAACCTCACCGACTATGGCGTTTTCGTCGACCTCGGCGGCATCGACGGGCTCTTGCACGTCAGCGATATTTCCTACGGCCGCGTTCAGCATCCATCCGAAGTTCTCAACCCCGGCGACGAGGTCACGGTCAAGGTATTGAAGTTCGACCGCGAACGCGAGCGAATCTCGCTCGGCATGAAGCAGGTCGCACCGGATCCATGGTCCACGGCGCGCGATCGCTATGTTCCGGGAAGCCGCGTGATCGGACGTGTGATGAGCGTCACCGACTACGGCGCGTTCGTCGAGCTCGAAGCCGGTGTCGAGGGGCTGATCCACATTTCGGAGATGACGTGGTCGCGCCGCATGAAGCATCCGTCGAAGGTCTGCCGCGTCGGCGATCAGGTGGAAGCGGTGGTGCTCGAGGTCAAGTCGGATCAGCACCGCGTTTCGCTCGGCATCAAGCAACTCGAAGCCGATCCGTGGACCACGGTCGGCGACCGGTACGCGATCGGCTCGGTGGTGGAAGGACGTGTCCGCAAGGTCACCGACTTCGGCGCCTTCATCGAGATCGAGGAGGGTATCGACGGTTTGGTTCACATCTCTGATCTCACCTGGACCAAGCGCATCAAGCATCCTTCCGAAATCGTGAAGAAGGGCCAAGTCACCCAGGCGGTCATCCTCGGAATCGATGTCGAGAACCGCCGGTTGTCGCTGGGAGTGAAGCAGCTTCAGCCCGATGCCTGGGAATCGTTCTTCCATACACACAACCCGGGTGACATCGTCCGCGGGCGAGTGGCGCGCGCGGCGGCGTTCGGGTTGTTCGTAGAACTGGCACCGGGTGTCGAAGGGCTTTGCCACAATTCTGAAATCCCATTCAGCCCGGATCGCGGGAAGGACGAGCCCGCGTTGCCGATCGGCATGGAAACGGATTTCAAGATCATCAAGATGATCGAAGCGGACAAGAAGATCGGCTTGAGCGTGAAGGCGATTTCGGAAGACGAGGAACGGAGCAGGCTGGAAGACTACCATCGCCAAGCGACGGCCGCCACCTCGACCCTCGAGGAGGCATTGCGCCGCAAGGGGCAAGGCGGGGCCCGGTAAGGTCATGTTAGGATAGAGTTTAGTCGCTAGGAGCCAAGAGATAGCAATGACCAAAGCCGAGCTGATCGAAGAAGTATCGAGAGTGGTGGAGATGACGCGGAAGGACTCCGAGGTCATCGTGGAAACCATCTTCTCGAGTGTGTGCCGCGCGCTCCACTCCGGCGACAAGATCGAGATTCGTGGCTTCGGCAGTTTCCGGACGCGCCAGCGCCAATCGCGCGTGGGGCGTAATCCCAAGACTGGCGCGCGCGTCGACGTTCCGGCCAAGCGGATTCCGTATTTCAAGCCCAGCAAGGAGTTGAAGGACCTCGTCAACGGTGGCGAGGATCACGGGCCCGACCTCGACGGAGACGACGAAGACTAGATCCGGATGGACCGTCTCTGGAGCCCCTGGCGCTATCGTTACGTTTCAGGCGGGTCGAGCGGAGGCGGGTGTATCTTCTGCGACAAGCCGCGCTCGGGCAGCGATGAAGAGAATCTGATTCTGCATCGCGCTGAACTCAACTTCGTCTTGCTGAACTTGTATCCCTACACGAACGGACATATCATGATCGCGCCGTTCGAGCATGTCGCCACGCTCGAGGATGCGCACGAGGAAACCGCGCTCGAGATGATGCGGCTCGCGCGGCAGGCTGCCCGTCTGCTGCGCGCCGCCTACCAGGCTCCAGGGATGAACATCGGAATGAACATCGGTGAGTGCGCGGGCGCGGGTGTGGCCGGGCACATCCACCTGCACATGCTGCCACGTTGGCCAGCGGACGCGAATTTCATGACGACGATCGGCGAGACTCGCGTAATGCCGGAAGACCTCGCCGATACCTACGCCAAGCTTCGCAACGGTTGGTAGCTCAGCGGAACGGCGCGAACATCTCAGTGGTGAAGTAGCGCTCCATACGATCCGGGAAGACGGTCACCACCGTGGCATCCGGCCCGAGCTCCCGCGCGATCGCAACCGCGGCGTGAAAGTTCAGGCCCGAACTCGGGCCCACCGGGAATCCCAGCCGCACCAAATCACGCGCCGTTTCGAGTGCGTCGTGCTCTTCCACCTCGATGGTGCGGAGGCCAGCCAGCCGTTCCGGCCGGAAGATCGCCGAAATGCAATCCACTACGCCGGGAATCCGTGCGCTGAAGCTACAGCACTCGACTTCGCCGCCCAAGGCCACCGGCCGAGCCACCACGGGTATCGCCGTGCATCCGGCTTCGCGCAGCCCCTCGCACACGCCCACGAGCGTGCCGCCGGTTCCGACGCCACTGACGACGGCGTCCACCGTGGCTGCGGGAAGCTGATCCACGATCTCGCGCGCCGTGCCGGTACGATGCGCGAGCGCATTGTCCTCGTTGGCGAACTGGCATGGGAGAAAAGCGGGCATTGTGGCCGCGAGCCGTTCAGTTTCGCGAATCGACTCGAGCACGCCGCCGTCCTTCGGCGTCAGCCGGATCGCGCCGCCGAACGCGCGAATCATCATCGTCCGCTCGTTCGACACACCTTCGGGCATGACGGCGAGAAAGCGCAAGCCCATCTGCGCACAAACGAGCGCCATCGCAATGCTGGTCGATCCGCTCGAAGCCTCGATCACGGTATGTTCGGGTGTCAGCCGTCCGTCGCGATACGCTCTTTCCAGGATGAAGCGCGCGATGCGGTCCTTGGTGGAGCCGCTCGGATTGAGAAACTCGAGCTTGGCGAGGATCGCGGGCTCGTCATGCCGCCGCTGGACGGCCACCAACGGCGTTCCCGGCAAGCGATAGGACAAACGAAAAGCCTCCCGGCGCGCACCAGATCGGGACGCGGCGGGAGGCTGCATTCACTCCAGCTTACGTGATTAGAACAGGAACTTCAGCGCCAACTGGGTCTGCCGCGGCCCGTTCTCTTGCGCGGTGACCGTGCCGGCATTCGCGCAGGTGTCATTCGGTCCTGCTGACGAGGTAGAGGGACGGCAGGATCACCGCGAGGTTGAGAATCGCGCCGATCGCCGACAACCATGCCATTCTCTCACCCCTCACCAGCGCCACGATCGCGGCCACTTCTCCCAGTACGCAGACGGCGCCTACGGCGATGAGGGACTTCAGTACGCTACCGATTCCGGTAGCGTAATCGCTGGATCTCGACGAAGCGACGACGGCAGCCGCGATCGCGGCTGCGACAACAGGGAGCACGAGGGATACGATGTTCCAGTGCGGCGCCAGGGATGCCTGATTCGATTCCATGTAGGTTCCTTCTTATCGCGAACT
>CADECY010000233.1:0-4822 GCA_902825945.1 uncultured Acidobacteriota bacterium | reverse complement strand
TGCCCGGCGCGTTGGGCGGTTCGAGCCACCAGGAGTCGTCCGGGGCTGGGCTGACCGGGGCTCGTGATTCTCTCCCGGCGGGTTCGGGATGGAGTTCCGGAGCAGCCAGACGCATCGGGATGGCCGCGGCCAGAGTCGCGAGGACGAACACCACGATCGCCCTCGCCGTCTTCTTGGTCATGCCGTGCTCTCACCATGTAATGCGTGAAATCGTGCCAATTCCGCTCATCGCCGCGCGGCGGGAATCCGGAGCACCGCCTCCGCGCCCGCCCGATCCACGCGATTCTCGAGCGTGAGTCCACCGCCGTGACCTTCCGCTATCTGCCGGCAGAGCACCAGCCCGATTCCAGATCCCCGTGGTTTGGTGGTGAAGAACGGAACGAATAGATTGGCCGGATTCGCGATTCCCGGACCCTCATCGCGCACCGACACCTCGAGCCAAGGTCCATGAATGTGCCACGATAACTCGACGCGTCCACCGGATTCAGCCGACGCCTCGGCGGCGTTGGCGAGCAGGTTGATGAGCAGTTGCTCGAGCTGATCTCCATCGCCGGGGATCTTCAACTCCGGGCCAGCGGCCACGTCGATCGGCGCACGATTCTCGAGGAGCGTGGCGTGGCGGATCCATTGCGCGACCTCGACCGTCCCAATGCGTGGCGGAGGGAGTTTTGCGAGCCGCGCGTACGATTCGAGAAAGCGCGTGAGCGACTCGCTGCGGCTCTCGATCACGTTGAGTCCGCGCAAGGTGTCGTCGCGCCAATCTTCGGCAAGCGGATCGCGTTCCACCAGTTTTGCGAGGCTCCCGGCGATCGAGCGGATGGGTGCGAGCGAATTATTCAATTCGTGTCCGAGCACGCGGACGAGCCGCTTCCATGCCTGCAGTTCCTCCTCGCGGAGGGCGCGTGTGAGGTCTTCGATTACGAGCAGGCGGTGCGGGCGCCCGTCTTCGCGGAATGTGCTCACGCGAATTCCCCACCGCCCGCTACCGCCTGGAAAGGCGCGCTCGGAGGTTCGATGCGGAGATCCTTCGAAGAACTCCGCGAGCCCGATTTCAGCCGCGGTCCGGCCGAGCAGTGCCTCCGGCGCCGAGGCGAGAAGCTGTTCACCTGCGCGATTCACCAGGCGCAGACGAGCCTCGTCGTCGAACGTGAAGACCGCCACGTCGATCTCCGCCATGACGGTGCGGAGCAGGGCAGTGGCCTCCACCGCGCCAAGCCGCTGCGCGTGCAGCGTATCGCTTAGGGTGTTCGCTTCGCGGAAGACATCGTCGAGCGCGTCGCCACGCTTGCTGCCTCGGAGGCGAATCGAGAAGTCGCCCTCGTGCAGGGCCGAGAGCAGGTTCGACAGGGTCTGCAAGGGGCGGATCAGCCGATTGCGCGCAGCGAGCGCGAATCCGATCCAGCAGATCAGGATCGCCGCGGAGAGAGTCCACTGCCAGCGCGCGGTCTGGCTCGAGGTCCAGAGCAGAGAGAGAGTAGCCGCCACGGCCGGTGCTCCGGCAGCCAATGCGAACAATGTTATTCGGGTTTCGAACGCGATGCGCGGTTCAGCGGGCTCGCGGCTGTTCATAGCCCGTATCGCTGGATGCGCCGGTAGAGCGCGCTTCGGCTCAATCCCAGGGCTTCGGCGGCGTGGCTCACGTTGCCCTGATGGCGCGCGAGAGCCTTCTTGATGAGGAATGCCTCCACTTCCTCGACCGTCATGTCTTCGAGGCGATTCGCGGATTCGCGCGCGGGCTTGAGCCCGAGATCGCCCGTGCGGATCTGATCGCCGGTACACATCAGCACCGCACGTTCCACGGCGTGTTCGAGCTCGCGAACATTGCCGGGCCATGGATGTGCCAGTAGCGCTTGCGTCGCCGAACTGTCGAAGCCGTGAACGCGCTTGCGGTACCTCTCCGATTGAACTGTCAGGAAGTGCGACGCGAGTACGGGGATGTCATCCCGGCGGTCACGCAACGCCGGAATGTGGATCTCGACGGTGTTCAAACGGAATAGCAGATCCTCGCGGAAACGGCCCGCGATTGTTTCGGCGGCGAGGTCCGCGTTGGTCGCCGAGATGATGCGGACATTGGTCCGGCGAGGCCGCGAGGAGCCCACTCGCTCGAACTCGCCGGTTTCGAGTACGCGCAACAAACGCGCCTGCTGGCTCGGCGGCACGTTCGCGATTTCGTCGAGAAACAGCGTACCGCCGTCCGCCATCTCGAAGCGTCCGACGCGATCGGCGCGCGCATCGGTGAAGGCGCCCTTCACATGTCCGAACAGTTCGCTCTCGAACAAGCTCTCGGGAAGTCCGCCGGTGTTCACCGTGACGAGTGGCCGGCCGGATCGCGCCGAGACCGCGTGCAGCGCCCGTGCCACGACACCCTTGCCCACGCCGTGTTCGCCGGTGATCAGCACGTTCGCCTCCGACGGGCCTACGCGTTGAATCAACTGCACCACCGGCTGCATCGCGGCCGAAGAGGCGATCATCGAAGGACCGCCGTCGGCGCGCAGCGCTTGGTTTTCCGCTTCGAGCCGCTGTGCTCGCCGCAACGCATGCGTGAACGATACCTGCGTGGCGACGATCGCCAACACTCGGGCGTTTTCCCAAGGCTTCTGGATGAAGTCACGCGCACCCTGCCGCATTGCCTCCACCGCGAGTTCGATGCTCGCCCACGCCGTCATCGCCACGATCCCGAGCGACGGATCGAGCGAGTGCAGTTTGCGCGCCAACTCGATGCCTTCCTGTCCGGACGTAGTATCGCGAGCGTAGTTGAGATCGATGATCGCGGCCTCGTACTCGCCGGACTCCGCCGCCGCCATCGCGCCGGCCGGCGACTGCGCGGTGTCGATCTGATAGCCCTCGGGCTTCAGCAACAGCCGTAGGGCTTCGAGCACGTCGGCTTGGTCATCGGCAATGAGAATGCGGGGCTTCATTTGGGGAAGATGGCTTCTGGTTCCTGAGCGCGGTATCGTTCGAGAAGCTTGCGCGCCTGCTCGGATCTGCCGTCGAGTTCGTTGGCGGCCGCGAGATACGGGCTCAGGTCGTCCGGCGCTTTGCGTTCCGCCTCGGTGAGCACCTCGTCCAGACCTCCGACATGCACCGCCGCGACCGCGCGCAAGCGATGCGCCGCGCCGCGATCGGGATGGATGCGGATCGCCTCTTCGGCGTGTCGCGCCATGCCCGCCCAGTCGCGTTGGGAGCGCAGGAAGGTTGCGAGTTCGATGCGCGCGGCGTAGTGTTGCGGATTCACTTCGACGGCCTTCTCGAGAGCCGACCGCTGCCCCGCGACATCCTTGTCGAGGCCCGCGAGAACGGCCGCGGCCATCCATCCGCGCGCCGGGTCGAGTTGCCGGATCGTCTCGGCGAGCGCGTAGGCGCGCTTGCGGTCTCCGCCCATGAATCCGGGCGCGCGGCGATAATACTGCATCAGGATGAACAGATTCTCGACGTGGGCGGGATCGAGCCGGTAGGCCGCGTCCATCGCCTGCTTACACTTTCGGCCGGGCCCGAGTTGCCGCCAGATCGGCGCTTCGTGTGCGATGGTTCCGTAGACCTCGGCGAGGTGATACTGATACTCGGAATTCCTCGGATCGAGCGCGGCGGCCCGCTCACCGGTCTTAACCGCGGCGTCCTTCTCACCGAATGCGAGTTGCACGCGTGACACCAGCCAGAGCGTGCGCGCCTCTTCTGGCGGAGCCTTCATTGAAGGCCCGAGCGCCGTGCGGGCCCGCTTCCAGTGTCCGGCTTTGGCGAGAGCTTCCGCCTCATCGAGAGGCGACGCGCACAGCAGCGGCGAGAGGAGCAACAGCGCGGCGAGACGCATCCACGAACCATTGTGCGTCATTCAGAACGGAGCGCGATGACCGGATCGACACGTGCGGCCCGCAGGGCAGGGACTGCCGATGCCACCACCGCGGTCACGATGAGAAGCGCGAGCACACGCGCCCACGAAGCCGGATCGAGCGGACTCACGCCATGAATCAGGTGGGCCACCGACTGAACGAGAGCAAGCGCGCCTGGACATCCGATGAGCAGCCCCCATGCCGTGAGCCGGATACTGCTACGGGTCACGCCGAAGGCCACTGTTTTCTCGCGCGCGCCGAGCGCCATGCGGATTCCGATCTCGCGTGTCTTGCCGCTGACTACGAACGCCATCACGCTGTAGATTCCTCCCGCGGAGAGGATCAGTGCCAGCGATCCGATGACTCCGAGAATCCACGCGGCCCAATGCAGACCATTCACCTGATTGTCGATGATCGTCGAATACGGCAGGATACGTTGCGACGGCTGTGCGGGATCGAGGTCTTGCAGCAGTCCGCGAGCGGTGGACGACAACTTAGCCGGATCACCTCCGGTGCGCAGGAGCAATTCGAACCGTCTCGGCGCAGCCTGTGAAGCCGGCCGGTAAAGGACGGGAAGCACATTGCGATCGAACGGCATGTGACGCGTGTCGGCTACGACGCCGACGATCGTGCGCCATTCACTGTCGATCTTGACCCGGCGCGACATTGGATCCACCGATCCGAAGAACTGCCGGACAAATGCCTCGTTGGCGATCGCGACACGGCCCGAGGCGCTGGTGTCGCTCGCATCGAACAGGCGGCCCTGGCGGAGCGGAATGCGGAGAATCGAAAACGCGTCGAGCCCCATCGTGGTCAGCGCGGAGGCGCGGCGAACGCGATCGGTTGGCGCGTCCCCTTCCACCTCGACTGGCGAGGTGAAGCGTCCGCCCTCGTACGGGATGTCGGTCGCGACCGCGGCGTGTGTCACGCCGGGCAGCGTGCCGGCCTTGGCGGCGAGATCCGATTGAAGCTGACTGATCTTCGCGGGTGATGCG
>CADECY010000232.1 GCA_902825945.1 uncultured Acidobacteriota bacterium | reverse complement strand
CGGCCGCTGGGGCGTCGCCTATGTCTACGGTACGTTCCTTGCCCTGCGCGGCCTCCGGGCGGCGGGCGAGGACGATCGCGAGGCTGGCATTCTGCGGGCCGGCGAATGGCTCCGCTCGATCCAAAATGGCGATGGCGGCTGGGGCGAGAGTTGCGAAAGCTACGATCGCGGCTCCTTCGCCGCGGGTCCGAGCACGGCCTCGCAGACGGCCTGGGCGATTCTCGGCCTGATCGCCAGCGGCGACGACGACAGCATGAGCCTCGGCGAAGGAATCGGATGGCTGATCCGGAACCAGCGCGAGGATGGCCGCTGGGACGAGGACCGGGCCACCGGCACCGGATTTCCGAGAGTTTTCTACTTGACCTACCACCTATACCGCGACGTTTTTCCGCTGCTCGCGCTCTCCACCTACATGCGCTATCGAAACCAAACCAGGGGTGATTTGGCATGAGATTTCCGCTTTCCATGACCGCCGGCCTTGCCGGCTACATCGCCAAGAACAAGTGGCGTCCCCGGCCGGAATGGCAAGTGGACAACCACGCCCATATCGACTCGGCCAATCCGTTCCGGATCATTTCCTCCGGGGCGAAATCGCGTAAGCCGCATCCGATGATCAACAAGCGCTTCCCGCTCGTTTTGATGCTCGAACCGCTGCATGCCTGCAATCTGACGTGCACGGGATGCGGAAGGATTCGCGAGTACGAGTCGACGATCTCCCAGACGCTGACGCTCGAACAATGCTTGAAGGCCGTCGACGAGTGTGGCGCCCCGATCGTTTCCATCTGCGGCGGTGAACCGTTTCTGTATCCGCATCTGCCCGCGCTGATTCGCGAACTGGTGGCCCGCAACAAGACGATCTATCTCTGCACGAACGGCATGTTCATCCGCAAGAAGATCAAGGACTACACGCCGAGCGAGAAGTTCTTCATCAACGTGCACCTCGACGGGATGGAGAAAAACCACGACATCGCCGTCGAGCGCGAAGGCGTCTTCAAGGAAGCGGTGGAGGGCATCAAGGCGGCGAAGGCGGCCGGATTCAAGGTGTGCACGAACACCACGATCTATCGCGAGACGAACATGGACGAGATCGATGAACTGTTTACGTTCCTGAAGCCGTTTGGCGTGGACGGACACATGGTCGCGCCCGCCTATGGGTATTCGGCGGTCAACGAGCGCGACATCTTCATGACGCGCGACGACGTCCACGAGAAGTTCCGTGAGTTCGAGAAGATCTCGCACAAGCATCGCGTCAACACGACGCCCGTCTACCTGGACTTCCTGCGCGGCGAACGCGATCTTCCCTGCACCGCCTGGGGCACGCCCACCTACAACACGAAGGGCTGGAAAGGCCCCTGCTACCTGATCACCGACGCGCACCATCAGACCTTCGAGGAGCTGATGACGCGCACCGACTGGGAGTCATACGGCCACGGCAACGATCCGCGCTGCGAGCACTGCCTGATGCACTGCGGCTTCGAGCCCTCGGTTTCGTTGGGCATCAACTCGAAATTCGGAGATGGATTCCGCATGCTGAGCTGGATGCTCGGCTAGGGGCGCGTGAAACCGGCTTTGGTGACAGGCGCAACGGGGTTCCTGGGTTGGCATGTCGCGCGACAGCTTCTGGAACGCGGAGACGCGGTTCGTGTGCTCGCGCGCCCAGCCAGCGCGGTGCGGGAACTCGACGGCGCCGAGGTGTCGCGCGGAGACCTTCGCGATCCAGCGTCGCTCGCGCGCGCGGTTTCCGGTTGCGGCGTGGTCTATCATGTCGCGGCGGACTACCGGCTGTGGTCGCCGCGTCCCCAGGATCTGTACGAATCGAACGTCGAGGGCACGCGGAATCTGTTCGACGCGGCGCGCCGCGCGGGCGTCGAGCGCGTCGTGTACACATCGACGGTCGGCTGCATTGGGATTCCGGCGGGCGGCGCGGGTGACGAGCGGACACCGGTATCGGAGGCGGAGATGAGCGGCCACTACAAGCTCTCGAAGTTCAGAGCCGAGCGAGTAGCGCTCGATGCCGCGAGCGCGGGCCTGCCGGTGGTGATCGTCAATCCCACCGCTCCCGTCGGCGACCACGATTTCAAACCCACCCCAACCGGCAGGATCATCGCCGATTTCCTGAAGCGCAAGATGCCCGCCTACATCGAGACGGGACTGAACTTCGTGGATGTCCGGGACACGGCGAAAGGACACCTGCTCGCCGCCGAACGAGGCCAAGCGGGGCAACGCTACATTCTCGGCTGCGAAAACCTGACGCTCGGGCAACTGTTCGAACGGCTCGAGCGGATTGGTGGCGTGCCCGCGCCGCGCGTGAGAATTCCGTACGCCGTGGCTTACTTGACGGGAGTGGTTTCGACCGCTGTCTCCTCTCTAGCCGGACGTGAGCCGATCGCGCCAATCGAAGGCGTACGGATGGCGAGGAAGAAGATGTGGGTGCGCCATGACAAGGCGGCGCGCGAGTTGGGATTCGAACCCGGGCCGGTGGATGCCGCACTGCGCCGGGCGGTGGAATGGTTTCGCTCCAATGGATACTGCTGAACGGTCGTGGAGGCTCTACTCGTGATCGCCGCTGACGCCCGGGAATTCCGGGGCCTGTGTGCCCGTATCGGCGCCGGCTCTGATTTACAATGGCCAATAGGGTATTCGCGTTCCGTCGAACGGGACGGCCGCCGCTGGATTCTCGCCGCCAACGGGCCGGGACCACGGTTGGCCACCCGGGCATTCGAGGCCGCCGCGAGCCGTGTCCGGTTCCGCGCCGTGTTGAACACGGGCTACTGCGGTGCGCTGGATCCGGAATTGCGGGCGGGCGAAGTTGTAGCGGCCGATCTCGTCATCGACGGCGATACAGGAGAGCGGTTCGGCGCCTCGGTGCCGGATGGCGCGAGCGAACTGCGAAGGGGAGCGATCGTTACCGGAGACAGGGTGATTTCGACTGCCAGCATGAAGGCCGAGCTACGCCGCACCACCGGGGCGCGATTCGCCGACATGGAGGCTTCCGCGGTGGCAAAGGCATCGCAGGCGCGGAGCCTGCCGTTCCACTGTATCCGTGTCGTCAGTGACACGGCTGAAGAGGGATTCGACACCGATTTGAACGCGGCCCGCGACGCCGAAGGGCGGTTTGAGCTGATGAGCATACTGGCGCAGGCCGCGCGAAAGCCTTGGACGCGAATCCCCGAACTGATTCACTTCGACCGTCAAACCAAAATGGCTTCTGAAATGCTAGGAGAATTTCTTGCCGGCTGCCGTCTCTAGCTCAATCCCTGCCACGATGCAGGCCGCCGTCTACACGGGCAACCAAACAGTGGAGGTCCAAGAGATCCCCGTGCCCGAACTCGGGCGGGGCGAGATCCTGGTCAAAGTCCACAGTTGCGGCATCTGCCACACCGATCTCAAGAAGATCGAGTACGACTTGCTATCCCCACCCCGCATCTACGGGCACGAAACCGCGGGTGAAGTAGTGGCGGTGGGCAGCGGCGTCTCCATGTTCGCGCCGGGCGACCGCGTGGTGGCGTTCCATCACATTCCGTGCGGAACTTGTTTCTTTTGCCTGCGCAAGCTCTATGCGCAATGCGATGTCTACAAGCGGGTGGGCATCACAGCGGGCTTCGAACCGGCCGGTGGAGGTTTCGCGCAGTACATCCGAGTGATGGATTGGATCGTCGAGCGAGGTGTCGAGAAGATTCCCGATGGCGTCTCCTATGACGCGGCATGCTTCGTCGAGCCGGTGAACACGTGCGTGAAAGCGGTTGATCAGTTGGGGCTCGGGCGCGAAGATACCGTCCTCGTGCAGGGACAAGGCCCGATCGGGCTTGTCTTCACGATGCTCGCCAGGCGGGCCGGGTGTCGCGTGATCGCGACCGACACGATCGGCGCAAGGCTCGATCTGGCGCGCAGGTTCGGAGCGGAGTTCGCGTTCGATCCGCGAGAAGCCGATGTCGCGGTCGAGTGCCGCCAGCGGACCGAAGGGCGCGGAGCCGAGGTGGTGATCTGCGCCACTTCAGCTCGCGGCCTGGTGGAAGAAGCGGTCCGGGCCACGCGTCCGGGCGCGCGAATCATGCTCTTCGCCCAAACGTCGGACAAAGAGCGAATCGAACTCTCGGGCAAGGACATCTGCATGGGAGAGCGAGTCTTGATGGGATCGTACAGCGCGTCGGTGGATCTGCAAAAAGAGTCCGCACGCCTTGTTTTCAGTGGTGAACTGCCGGTGGAGGAATTGGTATCTCATCGCGTACCGTTGTCGGGCATGAGGGCCGGAATGGACCTCGCCTTGCGTCCCGGCTCCAAATCACTGAAAATAATTGTTCAACCACAGAGGTGGTCCTAGTGAAAAAACAAATGATGGCGGCCGTGTTGTACGGCAAGGAGAACCTGAAAGTCGAACCGGTCGCCGTTCCGTCCATTGGCCCCGGAGACGTTCTGGTCCGCGTACGCGCCGCGCTCACTTGTGGAACCGACGTGAAGGTGTTCCGCCGCGGCTACCACGCGCGCATGATCGTGCCTCCGGCCTTGTTCGGACATGAACTGGCGGGCGACGTGATCGCGGTGGGCGACGAGGTGACTCGATTTCGCGCCGGCCACCGGATCATGGCGGCCAACTCGGCACCCTGCAACCAGTGTTTCTATTGCAAACGCGGCAACGAGAACCTGTGCGAGGATCTGCTGTTCAACAACGGCGCCTACGCCGAGTTCATGCGGATTCCGGCGCGCATTGTCGAGCGCAACACCTACCTTTTGCCCGACCACATCACCTACCAGGACGCGGCGCTGAGCGAACCGCTGGCCTGCGTGATGCGCGGGCTCGAGGAAACCCATCTGCGCGCGGGCCAGACCTGCGTGGTGATCGGGCTGGGGCCGATCGGGCTCATGTTCGTACGTCTGGCCAACGTGATCGGCGCGAGAGTGATCGCGGTCGGCCGCCGCAGGACGCAGGTGGATCGGGCTTCCCGAATGGGCGCCGACGAAGTGCTGATCAGCGCGCATGGTGCCGACGTGGTGCACATGGTCCGCGAGTTGACCGGCGGCTACGGAGCCGACGTGGCGATCGAGGCCGTCGGCATTCCCGAGACCTGGGAGCAGGCCGTCCGCATGGTGCGGCGCGGCGGTACCGTCAACTTTTTCGGCGGTTGTCCGAACGAGAGCAAAGTGGCGCTCGACACCAGCCTTCTCCACTACTCCGAGATTACCTGCAAGGCGAGCTTCCACCACACGCCCTCGCACATCCGCAAAGCGCTCGAATCCGTATCGCGCGGCGAAATCAAGGCGAACGACTTCGTCAATCGCGTGGAGCCGCTGGCCAATCTGCTCGAAGTGATGCGCTATCTCATGAGCCACAACGGGCACATGAAGACGGCCATCATTCCCTAACGTCCGTGTTCCGCCTGCATCCGAAGGACTTCGTCCGGAACCAGGAGGCGATGCATCGCGCCTGGAGCCAGGAGGAAGCGGCCGCGTATACACGCTGGCTCGCCACCGGACACTACGAGAACTTCCACGTGGTGAGCTTCCTGCTGCCCAAGCACCTGCATCAGGACTTCTACAACGTCTACTCGTTCTGCCGCTGGGCCGATGACCTGGGCGACGAGATCGGCGATACGGCGGAGAGCCTGCGGCTTCTTGCCTGGTGGCGCGAACAGACCGAGCGAATGTATGAGGGCCAGGCCGCGCATCCAGTGTTTGTGGCGCTCGAGGGAACCACGCGGAGGCACGATCTTCCCGCCACGCCTTTCCACGACCTGATCACCGCGTTCGAACAGGATCAGACCGTGACCCGCTATGAAACCTGGGACACGCTGTTCGACTATTGCCGCTATTCGGCGAACCCCGTGGGGCGGCTGGTTCTCTACCTGTGCGGCTATCGCGACCCGGAACGGCACCGGCTTTCCGATGCGACCTGCACGGCCCTGCAACTGGCGAACTTCTGGCAAGACGTAACGGTGGATTTGGAAAAGCAGCGGATCTATCTTCCGCGCGAAGTGCTGCGCAAGCACGGCTCGTCGTTCGAAGAGGTGGAAGCGCGGCGGTTCACGCCCCAGTTCCGTGCCGCGATGGGCGAAAGTGTCGAGGTCGCTCGCAAGCTCTTCCTCGAGGGGCTGCCGCTCGCGCGAATGGTCGACCGGCGGTTGTCGCTCGATCTCGAACTATTCAGCCGCGGCGGCTTGAAGATGCTGGACAAGATCGTAAGCCTCGACTGCAACGTACTGGCTCAGCGGCCGAAAATCTCGAAGACCGAGCGGGTGGCCCTGCTCGCGCGAGCCCTGCTCCATTGGGCGCTTCCGAGCGCCGCCTGACACCGATGCCTGTTTCGCTCACCGAGTCCTATCGCGTGTGCCGTGAGATCACTCGGTCGCGCGCCAAGAATTTCTACTACGCGTTCGTGCTGCTCGATTCCGAACGCCGCGACGCGATCTGCGCGATTTATGCGTTCATGCGGGTCTGCGACGATCTAAGCGACGAGGCGGGGGCGACCGAAGCCGCGCTGAACGCCTGGCGCGGAGAGTTGCGCGCGGCGCTGGCGGAGCCCCCGGGACAGAATCCGATTTGGCCGGCGTTCGCCGACACAGTGAAGCGATACAAGATTCCGGCGCATTACTTCGAGGATCATCTCGACGGCGTGACCTCGGACCTGACGCGGAGGCAGATCGAGACGTTCGACGAGTTGTATCGCTACTGCTATCAGGTCGCCTCGATCCCGGGGCTTTGTCTGATCCGGATCTTCGGCTATCGAGGTGACGATGCCGAAGCGCTGGCGGAGAAGTGCGGAGTCGCGTTCCAGCTCACCAATATCCTGCGCGACGTTCGGGAAGATGCTCAGAACGGCCGTGTCTATTTGCCGCGTGAGGATCTCGATCGCTTCGCTGTCGATCCGGCGGGGTTCGCGATGGGTCAGGCTTCAGACGGCTTCGCTGGCCTGATGCGGTTCGAAGGCAAGCGAGCGCGGGACTACTATTGGGAGTCGCGCCCTCTGCTCGAGATGATCGATTCGAAGTGCCGGCCGTCGCTGTGGGCGCTGATCGAAATTTACTCGCGGCTGCTCGGGCGGATGGAGGCGCGTTCCTATCCGGTGTTGCGGGAACGGGTCCGGCTGTCGGCGTTCGAAAAGTCGTGGATTGTGCTGCGGTCGTTTCTGCGATGGACATCCTGACGCCGATTCCAGCGGGCTCGATCGCGAGCGTCGGCATCCTGCCCGGGAGCTTTCATCCGGTAACCCGCGCGCATGTGGCGCTGGGAGCGGCCGCGCTCTCGCACGTGGATCTGGTGCTGTTCACCATGCCGCGCCGCTTCCCGCACAAGGAGTACGAAGCAGTGGGACTCGACGATCGCCTTGCCCTCGTGATCGCCGCCACGCGGACCGAGCCGCGATTCGCGGTCGCAATCTCCGAGGGCGGGCTCTTCATCGAGATGGCGCGCGAAGCTCGCGCACGGTTTCCGGCCTCGGACGCACCGTGGCTGATCTGCGGGCGCGACGCGGCCGAGCGAATCGTGGGGTGGGACTACGGCGAGGGCGACAGCATCGACGCGCAGTTGCGCGAATATGGACTTCTGGTGGCGGCGAGACAAGGCAGCTACCGGCCGCCCGAGCAGCTCGGCGAACGGGTGAGGGAGTTGGCGATGCCGCCGGATTGGGACGCGGTGTCGGCGACGGAGGTCCGGCGGCGGATTGCTCATGGCGGAGATTGGCGGGAGTTGGTTCCCGCGGAGGTGTGGAGCGACGTCGAACGGCTCTATGGATGATCAGGGTCAGGCGATACCATGGTGGAAACCGAGATGAGTTACGACCTCAGCATCTACAAGTCCGAATCCCAGCGTGAACACGCGGACATCGCAACAACGGCGGCCTTTGTCGCCAGCATCCCCGGAATTCAGGCGAACGGTGAAGCCAGGTTCGTCTATGCCCCGAGTGCAGATCGTTGGATGGAGATCGACCTCGACTACATGAACGCCGAAGGCGACACGATGTTCGGTTCAGATGAGGCTCGAGGCAAGGTCAACCAAATCGACCTGCACATTCCCTACGCGTATCTCACCGAGGCCAACCTCGGTGAGTACCTCGGGGTAGGTTTGCGACTCGCGCGACACCTGAATTGGCGCATCGCCGATTTGCAGACCGGAGCGGAAGTCAATCCTGAAGTGGACGAGTGACTGAACCTCTACTCACTGGGCCGGACCCATATCGACGATTTGGTATCGTGGACCCATGAAGACCACCGCCGAAATCGCGGACCCGTTGTTCAAACAGGCCAAGGCTCTCGCGGTCAAGGAGGGCATTACCTTCCGGATTCTCATCGAGGAAGGTTTGCAGGCGGCGGTAGAGGCGCGGACGACGAAGCAAGCGAAGCCGTTCCGGCTTCGAGACGCCAGCTTCCGGGGCGTGCCCGGACTGCAGCCCGGAGTGAAGTGGTCCGATATCGCGACAATGGCGTATGACGATGAGGGGCAAGCCTTCCGGAATTGATCGCCGTCGACGCCGGCATTCTGGCTCATGCCCACCCGACGGACTCGCCGCGTCATCAGCGAGCCGCGGCCTCGAACAAGCGGCTGGCGGAAGGCCAGACCCCTTGGTCGATTCCTTGGCCCTGGGTGCACGAGTTTCTCGGTGCGGTAACAAATCCGAGGATTTTTCGGGCGCCGAGCGAACCGGCCCTCGCGATTCGGCAAGTCGAACGTTGGAAGGAATCCCCTGGACTGTGCCTCCTCCACGAAACAGAGAACTACTGGATCAGCCTCAGGTAGGCGTTTCTCGA
>CADECY010000231.1 GCA_902825945.1 uncultured Acidobacteriota bacterium | reverse complement strand
CTACTCGGCACCCCGCAATCCTCAGAAGCCGTTCCTGGTGACGATCGATCTGCGGCACTACCGGCAGGCCAACTAGCCGCGCGGCCCGAACCGGAGAACTCACATGTATCGCCACACGATTCTGTCAGCGCTCGCGCTGCTGGCCCCGGCCTTCGCCGCCGACGGACCCACCGCGCGTGACCGCTACTTCGAAGCCTCCCGCTCGCAGGACCCCGAATGGGTCGGGGTCCGCACGAGCGTTCTGCTCAAGAACAACGAGGGTGGCAAGGCCCGTGTCCGTGAAGTGGGCGAAAGCGCGGACTTTCGCAGCGGAGATCAGTTCCGCCTTCGCGTTCAACCGAATGACGACGGCTATCTCTACCTGATGGTTCGCGCGCAGGATGGCGGCTACAAGCTGCTCTATCCCGCCAAAGGC
This sequence comes from uncultured Acidobacteriota bacterium, assembly GCA_902825945.1. Taxonomy (GTDB): domain Bacteria; phylum Acidobacteriota; class Terriglobia; order Bryobacterales; family Bryobacteraceae; genus SYLY01. The sequence goes on along the minus strand of CADECY010000231.1, from coordinate 8,375 downwards.
AATTCGCGCGCCACCAAGCTCAAGGCATTCGAGGTCCGCACGATTCCCGGCCGCTCCAAGGAGTGGATGGTGTTCGACAACAAGCCGGCGATCGAGGGACTGTTCCTGTTCCTGAGCGCCAAGCCGATTCCCGAGATCGACGCGGCGTCAGCTTCGGGCACGATGTCGCAGTCCGGGTTCGACCGGATGATGGAAGCCAACGGCCGCGCGGCTTCCCTCCGCTTCGACGACGGTGAGAATCCCGCCGTCGGCGTCATCCCAGCGACCTACTACGTGGAACGCCGCGCCTCCGGCCGCACCTTCGCCGTTCGCCAGATCGACCTGGTCCACCGGACCACTCGTCGCGGCGGTGACCGGTGAACCGCCGCGCCTTTCCCGCCGCGTTGGCCGCCGGGCTGCTCGCCAGTTGCGAGATGCCGTTCGGCGGCGCGAAGGAGGCGGACAACAAGAAGGACACCAAGTCCGCGCCTCCGGCGGAAGCCGTGCAGCCCCCCGAACTCCAACTCGACTACGCGCTCTTCCTCGATGATCGCGGCGCCGAACGGCGGATCGACGAGAAGTACCGCTTCCAAGGAGACGACCGCTTCCGCGTCAAGTTCCGTCCCGGCTTCGCGGCGCATGTCTATCTGTTGAACCGGCCGGCGTCGTCGCCGAGCTACCAGTTCCTGTACCCGAATCCCAAGATCGAGCTGTCGAACCCGCTCGACGCGGGTCGCGTGGTGACGCTGCCCGGCCGCGACCTTTGGTACACCATCGACGGAAAGAAAGGTATCGAGAATCTCGTGCTCGTCGCGGCGGCCTATCCGCTAGTCGAGTTCAACACGCCCGAACGGACGATTCCGCGCGATGAGTGCGAAGACCGGCTGGCGCTGGTGGAGCGCGATTTCCGGCCCTCTTCGTCGCGGCGGTTCGAGGACAAGGAGTGGACGAAGCTGTTCGCGGCGCGGGGAGCGAAGACGGTGATCGTGTTGCGGATGCCGCTGGATCACCGGTAGGAAGAACGAGGAGGGACCATGTCTCGCGGTTGCGCTCTCTTGCTGCTCGGCACTCTCCTTGCGGTCGCGTCGTTTGGGCAGAACCGCAGCGTGATTCCGGTCGTGGAAGTACAGCGCCGGGTCGCTCTCGTGATCGGTAACTCCGCCTACCGCCACGTCGGCGTACTGCGCAACCCAGGGAATGATGCAGCTTCAATGGAGAAAGCGCTCCGCTCGCTGGGCTTCGAGGTTCGCAAGGTGGTGGATATTGACTTGGAGGCGATGACCCGGGCTGTCGATAGCTTCGTCAATGGAATCCGTCCCGGCGATCTGGCATTTTTTTACTTCTCCGGGCACGGCATTCAGATCGATCGCGAGAACTTGCTCCTGCCGGTTGATTTCGTCCAGTCGGACGCGGCCAATGAGCGCCGAGCGGCGCTTTCTGCGGACGTACTTCAGGAACGTCTCGAGGGCAGTCCAGCGAGGGTCCGCGTGCTCGTGCTTGACGCGTGCCGAAGCCGGTTGAGCTCTACGAGGGGACTCGGCGGGCTTTGGCCCATGGTTTCTCGTATCGAGGGCACGATGATCTCATTCGCCACCGAGAGCAACAAAGAAGCTTCTGACAACCCGGCCGGCCGCAACGGACTCTTCACCCAATACCTGCTCGAAAGCCTCACAGCCCCCGGCGTCGGGCTCCGCGAGGTCTTCGTGCGGACCCGTGCCCAGGTCTACGCCGCGTCCGATCGCAAGCAGCTCCCTTCGGTCTACGAGAATCTCGTGGGAGATCTCGTGCTGCGCGATCCGGCGTTGGAACTCGCCCGCCTGCGTGCCGAGAACGCGCAACTCGAAGCCGAGCGGGCGAAGCTCGAGGAGCGGGCCCGTAAAGCTCGGACCGAGGAGGAACGTCGCGAAGCCGCGCGCCAGGCGGCGGAGAAGGAACTGCTGTTGCGGATCAGCAAGTCGGAAGAGGATCGGAGGAGGGAGGAAGAGACGGTCCGGCTCGCGCGGGTCCGGGAAGAGCAGGAAGCCGAAGCGCGCCAACGCAAGGAGCGGGAGGCCGAGGTGGCGCGCAATGAGGCATTGCGGCGGACACTCGAGGCTGGGCGTGCAGTTCCGGAAGGAGCGGTGACGCTCGAAGTCGCGAGGCGGGAAGTGGCGGCGTTGGAGCGAGAGGTTGCGAATATTCGGAAAACGATCGAGGAGGAGAAGAACACGGCGCTGCGCGCCGTGCCCGAGCCTCGACCGAAGCCGCGAGGAGAGTTCGAGACGTCAGCGGACTACGAAGCTCGGGTGCGCAAGACGCAGGAGGAGCACGAAGCTGCGAAGGCAGCGATCAAGCAGCGGGCGTCCGGGCGGATGGCCGAGCTGACCAAGGCGCCCCTTGAACGGATCGCGCAGTGGAAGGGGCGCCGGTATCCGATGCCCGGTGCGAAGCTCGTGTACAAGTCGTACGACGCGGATCGCAAGTTGCTCTTCGCCACGGCGCTGAAGGGCATGGAGTATCGGGCGCGAGTCCTGCCGCAAGACGCGGCTCGTTTGAAGGAGACGCTGGACCTCGGCACGCTCGAAGCCCCATTCGTAGCGGAGAGCGAACGCATCCGCTTCGTGACGATGATCACGGCGGCGGATCGGCGCGAGGTGGAGTTCCGGATGGCGCCGGAGCCGGGTGAGAAATGGTTGAATCCGGTGGACGGTCTCGCCTACGCGTGGATCCCGGCCGGAAGTTTTCAGACGGAAGTTCGTGAGCGAATCACGATCGCGCGCGGCTATTGGCTAACGGATTCCGAGATCACTCAGAATGCGTATCGGAAGGTGACGGGTGAGAGTCAGAGCCGCTTCAAGGGCGATGACCTGCCGGTCGAGAACGTCGATTGGGAAGAGGCATCCGTCTACTGCCGCGAGGCAGGCGGTCGCCTGCCAACCGAGTCCGAATGGGAGCACGCGGCCCGCGCGGGAACGGGCAAGGATGTCTATGGCGAGCTCGATCGGATCGCTTGGCACAACTCCAACAGCGACAGTAAAACGCACCCGGTGAAAATGAAGGAGCCCAACGCTTGGGGCTTGTACGACATGCTCGGGAACGTTTCGGAATGGACATCCGACTGGCACAGCAGCGAGCGCGTGACCCGCGGGGGTTCGTGGGGCAACTATTCGTCGAACGCCCGGGCGTCCAACCGTGTTAGGAGGGCGCCGTCGGACCGGCTCAACAATGTCGGGTTCCGGTGTGTGTGTGAGTAGGCCGATGCCCAAGACCAACCTCCTCCTAATCGCCTGGGCGACCGCCCTGCTCAGCCAAACCCCATCCTCCGACCGTGGCCTGCGCCCTACCGTCGACGTCCAACGGCGCATCGCCTTGGTGATCGGCAACGCCGCCTACCGGACGGCTCCGCTCCAGAACCCAGGCAACGACGCCACCGCCATGGAGCAGGCGCTCCGATCCGTCGGCTTCGAGGTCAGCAAGCTCCTCGACCTCGACAAGCCCGCGTTCGACAAAGCGCTCGACGAGTTTGTCAAGGCATTGCGCCCGGGCGACCTCGCCTTCTTCTACTTCTCCGGACACGGCCTCCAGATCGACCGTGAGAACTTTCTGCTTCCGATCGACTTCGCCGCGGCTAACGAAGTGGACGCGCGCCATGCCTCCTTCTCGGCGGACCAGCTCCAGGAGCGCATGGAGCGCAGTCCGGCGCGGGTCCGCGTCCTGGTGCTCGACGCGTGCCGCAACAATCCCTTCCGCTACACGCGCGGCCTCGGCGGACTCGCGCCGATGGCGTCCGGCGTCGAGGGCACCATGATCTCGTTCGCCACGGCGGGCAACGGAGTCGCCGATGACAATCGCGGCGGGCGCAACGGACTCTTCACCCAATACCTGCTCGAAACACTCACCGCGCCGGGGATCGGACTTCGCGAGGCTTTCCTCCGCGCGCGCACGCAAGTCTACCTGTCGTCGGGCAAGAAGCAGCTTCCCTCGATCTACGAAAACCTGATCGGCGATCTCGTGCTGCGCGATCCCGCGTTGGAACTCGCCCGTCTTCGCGCCGAGAACGCGCAACTCGAATCCGAGCGCGCCAAACTCGAGGAGCGTGCCCGCAAGGCTCGCACCGAGGAAGAGCGCCGCGAAGCAGCGCGCCAAGCGGCGGAGAAGGAACTGCTGCTGCGCATCCGCAAGTCGGAAGAGGAGCGGAGGAAAGAGGAAGAGGCCGCGCGGCTCGCGCGGGTGCGGGAGGAGCAGGAAGCCGAGGCGCGGCAGCGCAAGGAGCGTGAGGCCGAGGTGTCGCGCAACGAGGAATTGCGGCGGTCGGTCGCCGCTGGGCAAGCAGTCCCCGAAGGAGCGGTGACGCTCGAAGTCGCGCGGCGGGAGGTGGCGGCGCTGGAGCGACAGGTGGCGAACATTCGGAAGACGATCGAGGAAGAGAGGGACGTGGCGTTGCGTGCCGTGCCCGAGCCGAAGCCGAAGTCTCGCGGAGAGTTCGAAACGTCAGCGGACTTCGAAGCTCGTGTGCGAAAGGCGCAAGAGGAACACGCGGCGGCGAAGGCGGTGATCGAGCAGCGGGCGTCCACGCGGACCGCGGAGCTGACCAAAGACCCACTTGAGCGGGTCGCGCAGTGGAAGGGGCGCCGCTATCCGCTACTCGGAGCGAAGCTGGTGTACAAGTCGTACGACGCGGATCGCGAGCTTCTTTTCGCCGGGCTGAAGGGCGTGGAGTATCAGACGCGGGTCCTTCCGCAGGATGCCGCCCGTTTGAAGGAAACGCTGGATCTCGGCTCGCTCGAGACACCGTTCGTGGCGGAGGAAGAGAGCTTCCGGTTCCTGACGATGATCGCGGCTGCGGATCGGCGGGAGCTGGTGTTCCGGGTGCCGCCGGAACCTGGGGAGAAAGAACTGAACCCGGCGGACGGCCTCCAGTACGCGTGGATCCCGCCCGGGAGCTATCAGACCGAGGATCGCGAGCGAATCACCATCACTCGTGGTTTTTGGCTGACCGATTCCGAAATCACCCAAGACGCTTATCGCAAGGTCGCGGGGAAGAGTCCGAGCCACTTCAAGGGCGACCATCTCCCGGTCGAGAGCGTGAATTGGGAAGAGGCCTCCGCCTACTGCCAGAAGATCGGCGGACGTCTGCCAACCGAGTCGGAATGGGAGCACGCGGCGCGCGCGGGAACGGGCAAGGACGTCTATGGCGAGCTCGACCGGATCGCTTGGTACAGATCGAACAGTGACGACAAGACACATGCGGTGCGAACCAAGGAACCGAACGCTTGGGGCCTATACGACATGTTGGGGAATGTTGAGGAGTGGACGGAGGACTGGCACACCAGCAAGCGAGAGACGGGCAACGACCCGAAGGGACCGGCGAGCGGAAGCGAGCGTGTGGCCCGCGGCGGTTCGTGGAGCTACTACTCTACGCTCGCCCGGGCCTCCAGCCGTTTCGGGAGGGGGCCGTCGGGCCGGAACTTCACTTTCGGGTTCCGGTGTGCGCGGGAGTGATTCCATTTATTATTGTTTATTTTTCATTTGATGGCGGCGAAGCCGCCTGAAAAATTTTTCGGGTGTTTGACGCCCTGGGGCCGAACACGACCGATGCGAATATCTGTTCCCGTAGGCGCCAGGTGTCGCCGTGCATGGCGTGACCGATCCACGCCATGACGGACTGCCTGATTTCGTCCTTTTCGAGCCGCCCGGATTCCCAGCCATCGCGCAAGCCGCGCAGCTTGCGCCGGAACCGGACCACGTTGTCACGCACCAGCCGCCGGCGATCCGGAAAGATCCGCCATCCGAGAAAGGTAATGCCGTCCTCGACACGGTAGATGCGTGACTTGCCCGGATGGAGCAGCAGGCGAAGTTGGCAAAGCCTCTCTTCGATTGCCGCCCGGGCTTCGCGAAGCTTCTCCTTGTCCGGATCGAGCAGCACGAGATCATCGACATAACGGGCGTAGGCCGCCGGCCGAAGTTCGCGCTGAATGAAGTGATCGACCGGGTTGAGATAGACGTTGGCGAAGAACTGCGAAGTTTGATTTCCGAGCGGAATCCCTCTCCGGCGCTCGAACGGCGTGAACAGATCGTCGCCCGGGAAGTAGCAGTCCATGGGCTCCTGTTCGTTGGAGCCAGCGATGATCACCGATGCGAGCCGCAGCGTGTCCCGGCATCCGATCACCCGCGCCAGCAGGGCTTCAAGGATTTCATGATCGATGGAGGCGAAGTATTTTCTCACGTCAACGCAAAGAGCGTAGCCGCCGTTCCGCGCGGCGCGCGCCGCCGCGTCAATCGCCGGGTGAGTTCCCAGGCACCGGGCTCGCATCAGCGATGACGAGATCCGCCATCAATAACCCAGCCGCTTCAAGGCCGCGCGCTCCTGCTCGAAATCCTCGATCGTGTAGTCTTCGAAGACTCCGTGCTCCTTCAGGAAGCCATCGAGCTTCCACCGGGTCCCGAATCCGAGGAGACGGCGCAGTTCCGGCTTGCTGAGGCGTCCGAGTCTGTACTCCTCGAGCGCCAAGCCTTCGAGTGCCCGCCGCGAAAGATCGACACCATCGGCCGTCAGCCGGTAGCCGAGTTCCTCAGGGATCTCTACGTTCAATAGCATGCGCGGTTCCTGCTTCCAGAGTAGTGCGGCCCTCACAGTATTTTTCGAGCCGCCCGTAAGATTCCACCCGCCACGCAGTATTTGGAGTCAACGGCCTCGGCGCAGCCTTCCCCTTCCAACCCCGCTTCGCCCAGAGGACCTAGGAAAGGGTCTCAGTCATGTTGACGAAAGACGGTTCAACGGCCCAAGAACTCGCAACCCGGTTGAAAACCTATGACCGGGAGACTTGGGACGCGGTCATCCGTGAGCACAATGCCCCGCTCACGCGCTATCTCTTTACGTTCTGCCCCAACGCTTCGGAGGATGCCGCCCAGATCACCTGGCTGCGGGCCTACTCCGGCATCCAGTCGTATGATCCGGAACTCGGCCAATTCCGGAGTTGGCTCTTCGGCATCGGCCACTATGCCGGTCTCGACGCGATCCGCAAAGCCGGCCGTGCGCGCACGGTCAACCTGGAGCCCGCCGAGATCGACCAGTTCCCCCACGGTTGCGGCGCGCCGGTTCCCGGTCTTCAGTCCGCACTCGCCGGATGTATCAGCCATCTCAGCGAGGACGAGCGCCGGATCGTCGGCGCCGAGCTGTTCGGCTGGGCCGAAAACAAGGATCTGGCCGCCAAGCTCCGGATCACTATCGGCAACCTCTACACGATTCGGTCTCGGGCCATCGCCAAGATCGCGAAATGCCTGACTAAGAAAGGATACGACCATGTCATTGGATAACCGCGTCGAACAACTGATTCGCGAAGCGGTGGAGCAAGGCGCGCCCGATGCTCCGCCGCCCGTGGGGCCGGGTCCGGACTGCCCATCCATCGTATCCTTCGAACACGGAGTTACCACCGGCTGGAGAGAGTCGCCCGCGCTTCGCAAGCACGTGTCAGAGTGTCTCCACTGCCAGCGAATGACGGCCGCCGTTTGGCGCGATAGCTGCCCGCCCCGCGAGACCGTCCTTTGGTATCGCCGCAATCCGGAGCTGTGTCCGGACGCAGTCGCGATGCGGATCCATCTCGAACAGCACGGTTGCGAGCGGTGTGATGCGATCCGTTCCAGGCCCGCGGGGTCTTCGGGATTGTGGCGGGGCACGATCGGCATCGCTGCTTCTCTGATCGTTGCGGTGATCCTGGTGACGAAGCCGTATCAACCCCGGCTGCCCGATCCGGAGCCCGTCGCGAGTCCGCGCCCGATGGAGATCGGCGCCGGCCCTACCGGATCCAAGGGGTTCGGTGTGTCGAAGGGACTCTTCGATCCCGGCGCGATCGACTTGGGGATCTGCGCGGCCAACCTAGACCCGCTGCGCATTCCTTTTCCCTCAGTGGGCGCCGCCCCTCGATCTCTCACACTCCATTTGCCACCCCGAGACCGCCCACGGCAAGTGAATGCCAGGATCGAGGCGGCGGCGGGTCCGCGAGACTTCCCCGGACTCGCAGCCGATGAGACTGGCCTGCTCGTGATAACCCTCGAACCGGGCTATCTCCGAAAGGGGGAGCGCTACCGGCTCGAGATTGTCGGGAAAGACGGGGAGCGCGCGCACCTTTGTTCCCCGGAGTTCACGTTCGAATGAAATCGGGCGTGGCTGTAAGAAAGCGCGGTCAACGCGCATTTCAGGTGGAGAGCATCGCCAGGACGCCTGGCATCAAACCTCGACACCACAAGGAGTCTGACATGAAACGAATACAGTGGGCACTGATTCTGACGCTTTTGGCCGCGCCCCTTTTTGGCCAACGCATCGTAGCCGATCCGGATGATCCGGACACGGCGCCCGACCGGGGAGTCCGCCGGGAAGCGATCCGCGCCTCCATCCTGTTGCAATCGACCGGAAGAAA
>CADECY010000230.1 GCA_902825945.1 uncultured Acidobacteriota bacterium | reverse complement strand
CAATCCGTAGAGCAGGACGCGCGTGTCGGGACTCTTCAGGTTCCTGAGCAAGAAGGCGGCATCGAGGCCGTGGTCGAGGTCCGCGAGGAGGTGCGCGATCCAGGCGGGGTAGTCCGGGAGCGCGGGCATTCCGGTTGCGTGCTCGCGCTTGGTGATGAAGTTGTCGAGATTGACGACGCGGACGTAGAGCGGATAGAACTTCCTCTCGTGAGCCATGCGCCAAGCGATGTGCCTCAGCAGAGTGGACTTTCCGGAGCCGGCCGGACCTTGCAGGATCAAGCAGCGGCGCTTCGGTCCGAGACGCTTCTCGATCGGTTTCCGGTGGCGGTCCCGCAGGACGATGTAGGCGCGATCGATCGGCATGCGGTTGGCCTGCGCGGAGCCGACTTTGAAGCCGCGCAGGTCGATCCAGCCGGTTTCGTTGCGGAGCCATTCGAGGTAGCGGGAGTCATCGGGTTCGGCGGCGGGCGTGGGCGGCGTGGCGAGTGTCCAGCCGTGGAGCGGGATGCCGTGACGGGTGAGGAAGTCCGCGATAGGGGCGCCGCCTTGGAGGATCGACTTGAAGGCCCTTTCGCCGCCTTGGGTGAGCAGCGCGGCGCAGTGGATCTGGCCGTTGATGGTCCGGATGATGACGCCGCCGCTCATTCCTCCGGCGCCGGTGCAAGAGGCGGTGAGGGAGACGATCTGGCGGTTGACGGTGCGCTGCACGGATTGGATTTCGCCTTGCTCGGTGACGAACTGGCCGCTGCGGAAGCCGAGGAGTTCGACGTGGTCACCCTTGTGCGCCTCGTTGGTCCAGGCGGGCGGGGCGCCGATGCGGGTGTCGAGGCGGATGAGGGCGAGGTCGGACTGGGGGTCCACTTCGACGCCGAGGCTCGCGGATCTGTGGTCCGCTATGCGGATCTCGAGGCGTTCGTGGGGTCCGATGACGTGGCCGCAGGTGAGGAGGCGGTCCGGTGCCACGAGGACGCCGGTGCCGAGGAAGGTTTCGTCCGCGTAGATGGCCCCTAGGTAGGGTGGGACGGGCATGGAAAGCATTATCTTATCGTTGGTCGAGGTGGCGCATGGTAGACTCGTCACCGGGCATGATTGTCGACGTCGATATCGAGAATTTTCGTTGCTTCCGGAAAGTGGAACTTCGGGACTTGCGGCGCTTCGTTGTGGTCGTGGGGGCGAACGGCAGCGGGAAGAGTGCGTTGCTGGAAGCGATCTTCATTCTGCTCGGCAGCGGGCCGGACAAGGTGCTGAGCGTTCGAGCCGGGCGCGCGCTGCACTATGCGGAGAGTCCCTCGTTTGCAGCGCTTTGGGATGACCTGTTCTTCGGGTTCGACCTCGAGTCCACAGTCGCGCTCCGCGAGCGAGACGACCGGCAGGGCAGCCGGGAGCTCTCGATCGGCTGGGATCGAGATCCCCCCGTCAATATGTTGTTCCGTGATGGTTCGATCAGCGGCCGACTCAGGCATATGGCGTTCGTTTACTCGATCAACGGCGCGCCTCAAGAGAAGATCTTGGCTAAGGTGACCGGCGAAGGCATCAGCAGCGGTGTCGCATCGAGTGAGTATCCCAACGATTTCATCAGCCAAGTCGGGCAAGCGTCCGCCCGCCACAACGTGACGACGCGATTCTCGGAACTCAGCCAACGCGGCCGAACTGAAGGAATCGTGAAGGCGGTTTCCTCTCTCTTTCCAGAGGTTCAAGACCTACGGGTCGAGATCTATGGCGGTCGACCGAGAATCTTCGTGAAGTCCGCCGGAATCGCGCGCCTGTTTCCGATCGATCTCCTTTCCGCGGGAATCACTGGATTGGTGAACATCCTGATCTCGATTGAATTCCTGGAGCATGGCGCTGTCCTGATCGACGAAGTCGATGCGGGACTGCATCACAGCATCTTGCGCCAGTCGTTCGAGGTGATGGCGAACTTTGCGCGGGAGCGGGATGTGCAACTCATCTTCACTACCCACAGCGCGGAGTTTCTATCGAAGATCGCTCCCATCACGGCAGCGAGTGGCGATGAGTTCTGCCTGGTTCGGACGGAACGGCGCGGCGGCGAGACGATCGTGAAGCAGTTCGATGGGGAATCGCTGGACGCGGCGCTGCAAGAGCATGTGGAGATCCGATAGGCGGGCGGTGTCGTGAGCAGGAAGATCATTCTCATCTGTGAAGGGCCCGCGGACAAGAAACTCCTCGAGGAATTGATCGCGTTTGCCGGGCACACGGAAGCCTTCTCCGTGAAGAGCTGCGAAGGAAAAAGCACGTTCGAGCGGGGACTCCGAGCGCTGAAGACAGGGAGCGGATTCGACCCGGCCGGCATCGTCATGATCCGGGATGGGGATACCGATCCCGAAGCCGAGATCGCGGCCGCGCGCGCCGAGTTCCGCGCTATCGGATACGACCTCGATGTCACGCCGCCGGGTATGTGTATCGCTCCGGACGGCTTGGTCCTGGGTCTTTTCTTGTTTCCTAACGGCAATTCGGCGGGAGCACTCGAGCATCTGCTGTACGACGCAGCCGCGGACCTTCACCCAGAGCGAGCGCGGTGCGTTGCCGAATTCGAGCGCTGCGCGGCCAATAGTGGTTGGAGCGAGAACGCGCTTGCGAAGATGCGCTTCCAGTGTCTGGTGGCATGCTGTTTGGAGGACAATCCGGCGGCCCCGATTCCGTATCTGTGGAGCAAGGGCGTGACCGTGGTTCCGGTGGATAGTCCGCGATTCACGGGGTTGAGGGCCTTTCTAGGCTCCGTTGTGGCGGCGGCGCGAGACTCCCAAGCCCCCTAGGACTCGCCGGCGCAACGGAGTCGGGGCGGCGTTGGCCTTTCATGCCTTTAGGGCACCGCCTTGTGCCGGCTGGCTAGTCATCATTTGGGTCATGCGGTACTGCTAAGCTTGGGGTGTGATGCGGACTCTCATCGAAGACGTGGAGCGCAAGATCGCCGAGGGCTTGGCAGAACTCGACCGGGACGAATGGGTAGATGGGCACGAGTTCTTCGAAATGCTGGCCCGCGAGGAGTCGCTGCTTGGCGATGGCCCGCGACCGCCGCGGAAGATAACAAGGGGAACGGAGGATGGAGAGCGATCGCCAACGCACAGCCCGGTCACATGGTGAGGACATGACCTCGACTTCAACTGGCTACCGGTACATCGTTCAGTCCGCAGGCGTGCGAGGCGGGACGTCGGCCGTCGCGGGCACCCGTATCGGCGTTCACGACGTGATCGGATTGTGCAGAACGGCGAGACCATCGACAGCTTGCAGGCGCGGTGTTTCCCGGGGTTGACCAGATCTCAGATGTACGAATGCCTCGCCTACTACGAGGACCATCAGGGTGACATCGATCTGCTGGTGGCGGGGCAGATGGCGCCGGTTCCGGAGTAGAACTGGCTGCATCACGTTCTGGAGCGCGGCAGTCCTGACCTGACGGAGACGTGCCGCGGCTTCGCGCACGCGAGGCTCAGTGGCCGACCCGGCGCCGAGCCTCCTCCAGGGGACATACAAACGGAGGCGGGTAGAATCAAGGCGTCGCGCACGAATTGCGCCCGCAACCATGAAGAGCGAGATGTCAAAGACTATCGGCTCATCACCCTCCATGCAAGAAGGCGTGAACATGGACCGGATCTCCTTGCAGGATATCGCCTTGACATTGCCGACTTCGCGGCGATGTCGTTGACCGAGAGCGCCGCCCGCGCCCTCGGAGGCGAGGACGCCGGTGCCGAGGAAGGCATTGTCCGAAAATGGCTCAAGGTAGGGTACGGCGGCCATGGAAGCACTACCTGATCGTGCGTGTGCGCCGGGGCATGGTAGACTCGTCGCCGGACATGCTTGTCGAGATCGGCATCGAGAATATCCATTGTTTGTGGGAGTGATGTGCGCCAACGAGTCGAAAAAAGCGTCTGCCAGCAATGCGCAAATGACCCGGGCCTGGCGGCCTTTGTTCGGGAAACAGGCACGGCGGGCTGTTGCGACTATTGCCGCCAGAACTCGGACGGCGTGAGGAACGCGGTTGCAGCGTTGAGTTCGCTGTGCGACCACATCGAGGAGCAGGTCACGCGAGAGTTCGGCGATGCCGATAACGAGTACGTACCCTATGACGGACGAGAAGGCGGATACCATTTCGACACGCACGACACAGCGGAACTGCTCTTCGATATCCTCCTTCTGGAAGTGTTCGACGAATCGCTTGCATGTTCGACGAATCGCTTGCAAAGGATATCGTCGATGGTTTGCCTGATGTCGCGTGGAGCCGGAAGTGGATCGAGGATCGCGACCTGACGTCCGAGCTTTCCAGCGGGTGGTGGGCGTATTGCGCGATGGTGAAGGAAGGGATTCGCCCGGATGAGCGGACTCGGGTGAGTGGGAGCGACTCAGAGGCATTCGGGATCTCGTATCGGTCAGGTGACGGCATTCCGCCCGAAAGGACTCTGGAAGCGCTCAGCGCTATCCTCGACCGGGCGCTGCCCACCCGAACGATCAAGCCCGAGGTGACGATTTTTCGAGCCAGGGTCGAGGATCACCCACTGACGACCCCAGCGGAACTCGGTCCACCAGAGCCAGGGTGGGCCCCGTCGAATCGCATGACAGCGGAGGGGATTGTCGCCTTCTACGGCGCATTCGACCACGAGACCGCGATCGTTGAGACCTTTCAACCCGAGTGCGAGGGAACCGAGAATCAGGTGGTGACCGTCGGGTCGTGGAAGCCGCGACGGGAACTGCAGTTGGTCGATTTAGCCCGTCTGCGGTGTGCCCCAAGTTTCTTCACAGATCGCGATCTTTATCATGGCGTCCGATTCCTGGAGGAGTTTGCCGAGGACATTGCAAAGCCTGTCGAACGTGAAGGACCCAAACCTGTCGAGTACATTCCGAGCCAGAAGGTGACCGAGCATATTCGGCGAGTCCATCGATGCCCGAACGGTTCGTCGCCTGACGGTATCTGTTATCGCAGTTCCAAGAACGGGAAGGATGCCGTGGTCCTCTTCATCGGGCGTGCCGAGTGTGGTGTCGATGACGCCGGGGCAGGCAAACGGGAAGCGGTTCTGGAATTGGACCCGGGCGGCGTCGTCCACCTTGATGGCCGGGCTTTGGCGGCATCCCTCCGGAGCGGCGCCCATCCGGCATGAGCATGAGAACGTACGCGATGGCGTGATAGCATCAAATTGAGTGCAAATTTGACGCATGCCCACTATCGACATCAGCAAGGACATCCACTCGCTCAGCGACTTCAAGCGCAAGACCGGCACTTTCGTTTCGCAAATGCGGAAGTCCGGACATCCGTTGATTTTGACGATCAATGGCAAGGCCGAACTGGTGGTGCAGGACGCGACCGCCTACCAGGAGCTTCTGGACGAGATCGATGAGTTGAAGGCGATCGAGGGCATCAAGAGCGGTTTGGCTGACGTAGAAGCCGGGAGGGTAACCGATTTGGACGACTTCGAGAGCGAGTTCCGAAAGAAGAATGGCCTATCGAGTCGTACTCGCCGATAGAGCGAAGAGCGACGCCCAAGGGGTCTACCAGTGGGCGATCGACGCGGCCCCGGAACGCGGCCGGATCTGGTTCGAGGAACTGATCGAAAGTCTTGCGTCGCTGAACCGATTTCCGCTTCGGTGTCCGATTGCAAGAGAGGCGGAGAAAATCGGGAGGCCGATTCGATGCCTGTTGTTCGGCGAAAGGCGCAACGTTTATCGGATTCTTTACGAGGTGGATGAGGCTCGCAAGACCGTCCGGGTGCTGCATATCCGGCACGGGGCCAGGAATGACGCCAAGCCGGAGGAATTTGCCCAGTAGGGCTGTCCCTCGAGATTCTTCTCTTTGTTGCGAGTGTAGGCGGCTTCAACGAGCGTGGTGAGCAAATCGAGCGAGTGAGCGGTGAGGCGCTCGCCAACCGTGAAGCGGTGTGCCTTCGGGAAGCTCTCGACCTTCTTCACCAGCCAAAGCACGAACTCGTATGTCTTTTGCACGACTGGCGGAGCGGCGTCCTGCTTCAGCATCTAACGAGTATCGCCGGCACGCGGGCAATTGTCCAAAACATTTTTGACCGAGCCTTCGGCTCGGTCAAGGCAAGAGAAAAAAGGGTCAAGGGGAAACTTCTCGGGCACAACGAAACCCGACGTAGTCGTACCTGACGTCGATGATGTCGTCGTAGCGAAACGACGCCCGCAGGTTGCGAGCAACATAGTCGAAAGCCGCGCCCCGCAGGCGCTGCTTTCCCTCCACCCGCTCCCAGACATTGCCCGCCATGTCGTGGATGCGGTCCTGCTCCTCCGCTGCCGGGGTTGCTCCCGCAGGAAAGAGCCCGACCGGCGTCGGTCCCTTGCCCCAGCTCTCGCCGTAGTTGGCGCGAGAGGCGTCCGGCGGCTGATCGCCCCATGGGTAGCGGCGCGGCTTGTCTCCGGGGCCACGCGCGGCGAACTCCCACTCCTGTTCAGTGGGCAGACGCCCGTTCGCATACCGACAGTACTCGCGCGCCTCCTCCATCGTGACGCTGACGACAGGGCGGCTCGGATATTGGAGTTGCGCGTCCCAATTCATCTCCGGGCCTGGCTCTCGATTCTCGCGGGCCAGGAAATTCCTGGTACTCGTGGACGGTGACCGGGAAGCGCCCGATCTGAAACGTCTCCACCTGGACTCGTTTTCCACCGAAGTCCTCGTCCTCCCAGGCCTCGGGATCGTAGTCCTGACGATTCTGATTCTTGTTCTGGGCGCCCATGACGAAAGGGCCACCGGGAACGGTGACCCAATAGCCGTCCTCTTGCGGGAGGCGGAGGCGTGGGTCACCGCCCTGGGCAAGAGCATCTGCAGCGGCGACGCGGACGCCCAAGTCGATCTCCGCAGCAGCCTCGCGATCGAAGAGCTCCATGACGGAGGCTCGCAGAGTTTGCCACCCTTCTTGCACGTGCGCTGGCATTTCGTATGAGGTGGGGGCGAGATCAGCGAGCATGCCGCCGATCACCCCAACGGCGTAGGCGCGTGACTCCAATGGCCGGCCGGAGGCGTTCTCACGGGTAAAGAACGTCTCGAAAAGAGCCCCGAGGCTGCGGCGCCCGCGCGGCTGCATGCAGCCCGCGAGCAGTCGCAGGACCTCCGGCGATTGACGCGATTCCAGGAGAGCGAGCACTGCGCGTTCGCGGTCCGACTGGAGCATGTCGGTGATGTTGCGCGCGGCGAGATATTCCTGAAACGACCGGTGCCAGAAGGCGAGATCCTCACCGCGATCCTGAATCAAACCCGTCTCGATTCTGGCGCGCTCGAGCGAAGCACGAGCGTAGACACGGTCTTTCTGTTCGCGGTCTTTCGCGATCATCTCTTCGGCCTCGATTGGACTGATGCGATACTTGCGATCGGCCTCGCGAAGGGTCATGCCGAGCGCGACGGCGCTGAGATCCTGCAGCATGGCGTCAATCCGCACCTGGTCCTTATCTCGCGACCAAGCGAGCCATTGCACGATCTGTTCGAAGAGGGCCGCGCGCTGTTCCGGCAACCGAGCCCGGCGAGTCAACGAAGCGAGGATCGTCAACATGAGCGGGTTGCGCGCCATGCGCTTGATGGCGGGGCGCGACTCGAGGTTGGTTCGCAGGATGGCGGCGTGTTCGGCAGCCGAATGAGAATCGTGCTCCGGGACGTGGCGGCTCCATTGCTCGAGGAACTGATCGACTTCGGCATCGGTCATCTCGAGGATCGGCGCGCGCTCGCGGAGCTTCAGTAACGGGTGCGAGTGCTCCACTTCCGGGCGCATGGTCAGCACGATGCGGCATGGGAGGCTGTGCCGCGCCTTTTCGAATAGATCCGCGAAGACAGGACGCCAGGGTCCTGCCGCTTCGTCGAGGCCATCGAGGAGAAGCACGGTGCCCGGGTCCGCTAGTTTGTCAGAGAAGAAAGCGAAATCGACGCCGCGGTTGAGGTGATCCTTCTCGAGACACTCGGCGATCCACTCCAGGCGGCCGGACGCAGGTGGCGAAGCGTAGCGGCCCTTGACGAAGGTCTCAAGTTCGGGAATGCGAAGCCAGAGCGGGAAGGCTCCGTCCAGATGCAAGCCGAGGGTCTCCTGATCGCGGTCTGGCCCGAGGCGGCGGACGAGCGCGTAGACGATGCGGCGGACGAAGGTGGACTTTCCGGAGCCCGCATCGCCCTCGACGACCAGGACGCGGTTCCGGTTCAGCGCCTCGACGAGAGTGCGCTCCCGCAGGTCACGGAGATCATCTTGATTCGTGCCCGGGAGGCGGGTCCGGGCCGGAACCCAGAGCTTGTCGATCGTGATGGGCGCCTCCTCGGCATCGCGATTGAAGACAGCGAAGTCATAAGCGCGGCTGTTGCGGAGGAGGAAGTCCAGGTAGTGGGACGGGTCGTGTATCCTCGGCGGCTTCCTCGGCCGCAGAGTCTTCTCGAGAGAGATGCCGAGGGGCTCGAGGAACTGCTCGATTCGTTCGACCAGGAGTGCGCCGGTGTTGACCGTGGGCGTTTGCGACTGGATGAGCGCAACGCAGCACGTTTCGGGATGGACCCAGCATTCGACGATGCCGCCGCTGGTACCTTGACTGACCGATCCCTGGATGGTCAAACGCCCTTGTACGGCAGCGTGGACGCGCATGTGGTCCTTATCGAAGCAGCCTTCCGGGTAGCCGGAGACGACGACCGTGTCTCCGGAGTGGAAAGTTGGAGGCATTCGCCAGGGCGGGAGATCCATGCCGTGAAGCGGGCTCGGGAGTTGGAGGACGGCGAGGTCGATCTTGTCGTCACGGCCGCAGGTATGGCGGATCGTCACGGGCATGGGTTTGCCGTGACCCGCGATATCGACCTCGATCTTCTCCGCTGGCGCAGACTCGGCGGGGGGCCAGATGACGTGGCGGCAGGTGAGGAGGAGGTCCGGCGCGATGAAGACGGCGGAGCCTTGGAGGGGGTGGCCGAGTAAAGAGGTCGCGGTTACTTTGGCGAGGTAAGCTGGGGCTTCCTGGGCGGGCATTGTTCCTGTTCTATCACGCTGTGTCGGATGGGTGCGCTCGCATTCGCT
>CADECY010000229.1:4114-9292 GCA_902825945.1 uncultured Acidobacteriota bacterium | reverse complement strand
GAACTCTGTCATGTAGCCGTGCTCACCGAATATGCCACGTTCGTTGTAGCGCCCGGTGATGCACAGATCCCGCTGCGATCTCCGGCACGACGGACACCGGTCTGAGCACGCCCGCCGGATCATCGGCACCACGCAGTCTCCCGGCTTCAGGGTCACGCCCGGACCGGCAAACTCCACCACGCCGAGCGCTTCATGCCCGATGGCGAGGCTCGATTCGCCCGCAGGCGGACGCCCACGGCGAAACGCCGCCATCTCTCGATCGGTGCCGCAGATCCCCGCCTCGACCACGCGAAAGCGAACTTGGCCCGGACCAGGTGCACCCGGATCGGGCAGAGCGATCTCACCGGTCCGGCGCTCCCCGAAGTCGAGCCCGAACGCCCACATCGCCTGCTACTCTTTCTTCCGGGCGACGTAAATCGCCGACAAGCCGTCGAACGGCAAAACCTTATCGACAGCGCGCCATAACCAGACAGTTTTGTCGAAGAGCTTCAGGCTGAGCTTGCTAATGTGGTCAGCGCCCAGGACTTTCGAGTTGAGGAACCAGACTAGTTTCGAGATCTTGTTCATCTGGTGCACTTGCTCGACCTCGAAGCCCTTCGCTACCAACATCTCCTTCATTTCGCGCGAGGCGAAACGCCGCTTCACACCCATTTTCCGGTCGAGCGACCCCATTAGTCCCTTCCCCTGGGGGACAAGCAGGAGCAGGCGTCCACCGGGCTTGATGCTTCCGTGGAGATTTGCAAGCACCGCGCCAGGATCGCTTACGTACTCCAGTATATTCAGACAGATAGCCGTGTCGAATTCACGTAGCTCTTGATAATCCGAGTTTTTGTCCGGCGTCAACTGCCGCACCCGCACGTGGGGAGTCCGCAGAAATCGGTTCTTCAGCGAATCATAATAGAGCGGTGCATTCTCGCACGCCACGTATTCGAGCCGCCTACCCATCAGCCGGCCCGTCATGGTTCCGATCCCAGCCCCGACCTCGAGCACACGATCGCCGAGATAGGGCCGCAGCAGGCTGGTGATCCACTGCACGTAGGCGGGAGTTCCGTTGAGATTGTTCAGGTACTCCTTACCGTAGGGTTCGACGTAGAGATCGTCGACCAGCCAGAAATAGAGAATGCAGCCGAGCGCCTTGACTCCGTCCCGCCAGCCGATCTTCTTGCCTTCCTCGTAGGTGCGGCCGTGGTAGCTGATCGGCACTTCGTAAATCCGCAGCTTGCGCTTGGCGCACTTCATGGTGATTTCGGGTTCAATCCCGAAACGGTTGGATCGAATGGGGATGCTCTTCAGCAGGTCGGTTCGGAAGACCTTGTAGCAGGTCTCCATGTCGGTGAGGTCGAGATTGCAGAACATGTTCGAAAACATGGTCAGCGTCGAGTTCATCCGCGAATGCCAGAAGGGCAGCACACGCTTCTGTTCGCCCGCCATGTAGCGCGACCCGAACACGGCGTCGGCCCGGCCGTCGAGCAGTGGTTTCAGCAACTGTGGATAGTCGTTTGGGTCGTACTCGAGGTCAGCATCCTGAATCAGACAAAAATCTCCGGTTGCCTTCTGGATAGCCGTCCGGACCGCCGCACCTTTGCCTTGATTCACCTCATGGCGATAGAGGCTGATTTGAGGCCAGCGCTTCGCCAAATCCTGTAGGATGTTGCTGGTACCATCTGTTGAACAGTCATCCACCAGCACGACTTCCCGCTCGAGATTCTCCGGCAGCGGTGCGTTGATCACCGCCTCCAGACTCCGCTCGACGAGGGTCCGCTCGTTGTAGACCGGCACCAGGATCGATACTTTCATTGCGTTGTCCCAGTATAATGTGTCTGGGAACTCTTCCATCGGCATCGTCCCCAACGGAGGTTATATGTCTGAGAATACAAACCGGCGCACGTTCGCCGGTTCGGCGGCCGCCGCAGCCGCGAGCTTCATGATCGTCAAGCCCCAATCGGTTCGCGGATCGCAGGCGAACTCGTCGGTCAGCCTCGCGGTGATCGGCGTCGGCAACCGGGGCGGACACGTCACCTCCACCCATTTCGTCAAGCATGAGTTCCTGCGCGTCGCGGCCGTGTGCGACATCTACGACGACAAGATCGAGGCGGCCAAGCAGAAGTTCACTGGCGCGAAGGTCCTCCGCGACTACAAGGACGTTCTCGCGGGTGACTACGATGCCGTCTATATCGCTACGCCGGCGTTCCTGCACCCCGAGCATTTCGAAGCCGCGGTCAACGCCCGCAAGCACATCTTCATGGAAAAGCCCGCCGCAGTCGATGTCGAGGGCTGCCATCGCGTGCTGCGCGCCGCACGCAAGGCGGACAAATCGAAGCGCATCACCGTCGATTTTCAGCAGCGCTATGGCAAGGATTATCGCAAGGTCCACCAGATCGTCAAATCCGGCGAGCTCGGCGATCTCAAGATGGTGCGCGCCGCCTGGCTCGGCAGCGGACCGCCGCTCAAGCAGGGTCATCCCCAGAGCGAAGAGCGCATTCGCAACTGGTTCTTCTATCGCGAGCTGAGCGGCGATATGTTGATCGAGCAGGACTGCCACAACATCGACGTGGTGAATTGGTTCGTGGGCAAGAATCCGGCCAAGGTGAGCGGATACGGATCACGCCAGGTGCGCAAGTACGGCGACATCTTCGACAACCTCGCCTGCACCTTCCAGTTCGACGATGGCATGATCTTCAGCTACAGCGCCAACCAGTTCAAGGCGCCGGGCTTCAGCGACATCTCAGAGACCTTCCTGTGCGAGAAGGGCGCGGCCAATGTCTCGCGCAAGGGCTACACGATCTGGCGCGAGAAGGGGGCTCCGGAAACCGCGTCAACCACCTACGACATCACGCGCGACGCCGTGTTCGAGTTCATCGATGGCGTTCGCGAGGGCAAGATCGAGAATGCTGGCTTCCACGCGGCGCGCAGCACTTTGACGGCGGTGATGGCACTCGAGTCCTGCGTCAAGGCGAAGGAAATGACATGGGCGCAGGTGTCGCGCGGCGAGAGCTTCGAGGGGTGAGTCCGGCTGGGCTACTTGTAGTGCCCGATTGACAGCAATTCGAGCCTACAAACGAGCAGCCGGCCGTCCCGATAGCCCAGATGCGGCGGGACGCGGAGCTGACGCAGGCCACCGGCTTGCATCCCTTCAATGCCACGCTCGAAGCCAGCAAAGGTCCGGCGCGTTCCAAGAATGAGCCCCTCTTGCACGCCGTCCGAAATCAGCTCGCCCCGGCTCAGGCGGATCTCGTATCGGACGTCAACGATATTGCCTCGGCGGGCCTTCGGCCCTTCGCCGATCCGCAGGTCCTCCACTTCGAGGCCTTTGGGCATCTTGCCGTCGGGGCGAGTTGGTTTCTGGATCGGCACCTTCCGATATTGTTGCGCCGAGTCGGCCGTGGCGCAATCGAGCGCCCGGCACGCAGGCTTGAATTGAATTGAACTGAAGCGGGTTCTGGCTACTACTCGTGGACCAGGTCACGGGCCGATTCGTCTTCCGCCTCAAGGAACGAAAAATCCTGTCGGCCAGCGACGGATCTTTACTGCCGCGCCCGGCTCACGATTTCCCCGTCAATCACTACGCCCACCGAGTGCGACGTGTACTCGAACGGATCGCCATCGAACAGCGCGAGGTCGGCATCTTTGCCAACTTCGATCGATCCCGCGCGTTTGTCGATTCCGAGAATCCGCGCGGCGCCGATCGTGATTGAGCCAAGAGCATCGTCGAACCCGAGTCCGTTGGCCGCTGCCACCGCCGCCTCGAACAGCACCACGCGCGTCTTCGGGACATAGCTCTCGAAGCTGCTCTGCAAGGCAAAGGGAATCCCCGCCTTGGCGAGCATCGACGCGGTGTCCATGCCCAGATTCACGGTGTCGCCGCCGGACCGCTGCATCGTCGGATGCAGGATCACCGGCACTCCAGCGGACTTCACCTGGTCCATCACCTGATGGATCTCGGCCGCGCCGTCGAGCACCAGCTTGAACTTGAACTCGCGCGCCAGCCGCAGCGCGGTCAGGATATCGTGCGCGCGATCGACGGTGACCAACAGAGGTTTCTCCCCGCGCAGCACCTGCGCAAGCACGTCGAGCCGGAGATCGCGCGCCTTGTCAGGCTTCGTGTTGGCGGCGTATTCCTGCGCCTTGATCAATTCCGCGCGCAGCAGTGCTACCGCTTTCGCGCGCGTGCCCGGTGACTTTCCGCCGTCCGCCTTGGCGTCATTGCCGAGCGTTCCCGCCACCATTGCCTCGGGCACCACAACCGCCGCCTCGACGGAATTACCGCGCGTCTTCACCACCATCGTCTGGCCGGTGATCACCGCTCCCGGTCCGTGGCCCGTGTGGATCGCCGTGATTCCGTATCGCTGCAAATACTCGACCAGCGTCTCGCGCGGATTGTAGGCGTCGATCGCGCGCAGTTCCGGCTGAATCGCGGCGGAGTTTTCTCTCTGATCCTGATCGTGCGCCTGGTTCAAGTATCCGGCCAAGCCAACGCGGCTATGCGCGTCGATCAGCCCGGGTGTCACGACGGCGGCATTGATCGTGCTGTAGCCAGTCGGAACCGTCACTTGCGCCGCCGGTCCCACGCGTTCGATCTTGCCCGCGCGCACCAGTACGACTCCATTGCGAATCGATGGACCCGCCATCGTGTGAACCACGTCGCCGCGAATCGCCAGTTGAGCGCAGAGCAATCCCGGCGCGGCGAGCCATGCCATCCATCGCGTGCTCATCGCTCTTCCTCCCCGGCCTCGTGCAGATGCAAGGCCGAATCGCCGGCGCCCGCGCCCCATCCGCCGGTCTGCAGCAAACGATCCTTCGGATCGGCGCGATCGAACACCTTGGTGCCTTCCACCCACGTCTCGAGGATCTGCGTGTAGACGCTCAGCGGATCTCCGGAGAGAATCACGAAATCCGCGTCCTTGCCCACTTCGAGCGAGCCTACGCGCTTGTCGAGTTCCATCATGATCGCGCCAGCCATCGTCAGTGCGTAGAGCGCTTTCTCGCGCGACATGCCCGCGCGAACGGCCAATCCGGCTGAGCGGCGGAACAGCCGCGAGTCCGTCACGCTATCGTCTGTGTGAAAGCCGACCAGCGCGCCCGCCTTCTCGAGCGCAGCGCCCGTCGAAATCTGAACGTCCTTGGCTTCGATCTTTCCGCCCGGTGAATCGAGCACCATGATCGAACCCGGTGCCTTCG
>CADECY010000229.1:0-4104 GCA_902825945.1 uncultured Acidobacteriota bacterium | reverse complement strand
GGACGCAAACAAAACGGGCGCCCCTCAACAGGGCGCCCGTTGTTGTTCAGGACTCGTCGACTTACTTCGACGCCGCCGCGAGACGACGGATCTCGTCGGCCATCGTACGCACGCGAGCCGCGTCCTTCGCACCGCCGGCATCCTTGTCCACCTGCCGCGCGAGTTCGTTGAGCGCCGAGGCACGGGCAGCGCCCGACCGCATCTCCGCGATGTCGAGAGCGGAGGAGATCGCCGCCGTTTGTTCAGCTGCAAGCCCGCCGTTCCGCACCAGCTGGTCGAGATACGACCGCACCACGACGAACGCCGGCGGCCATATCAGCTTCGGCTGGCTCTGCGGGTTGTACCGCTCGAAGCGCACCAGCTTCGCCGCCGCGATCTCGTTCGCCACTGCCCAGCCATCGCTCGCATGTTGGAGCACGAGCTTGAATCCGAACTCCTTGGCCAGCCGCAGAACGGTCAGAATGTCGTCGTGCCGGTGGGTATGGAAGTGGACGGTGCGCTTTCCGTCGAGCACCTCCACCAGTCCCTCCATGTCGAGATCGCGGGGTGGGAGTTTCGACCGGTCGCCCCCAGCGGCCCGAACCTTCGCTCGATACTCCTGAGCCTTGATGAAGAGAGCGCGCGCCATGGCCGCCGCTTTCGCTCGTGTGCCGGGACGGGGAGGCGCGCCGCGCGGATTGGTGCCGTTCGCCATCTTCATGCCACCCATCGGGGTTCCGTCGGGCCACGGGATGAAAAAGTCGTCGATCACCTTGCCGTTGCGCAATTTCAGATAGACTGTTTGCCCGCTCAACAGCAGGCCGGAACCCGGCATGATATTCACTGTCGTGATGCCGCCCGAGAGAGCCTTGCGCAAGCGCGTGTCGCGCACGTTGATCGAATCGATCACCCGGACACCGGGATGCAAAGACGCGCTCGAATCGCCGCCATCCACGCCCCCGATATGGCTATGCGTGTCGACGAATCCGGGCATGATCGTCTTGCCCGATGCGTCTCGCCGCTCCGCGTTGGCCGGAATCGTTACCGCCGCCGCCGGACCCGCGGCAACAATCTTGCCCCGTTCCACCACGAGGACGCCGCTCGCGATTTCCGGACCCGAGATCGGGATCAGCCGCGCTCCAGTAAAGGCGACCGGACGATCCTGCGCGCTGGCCGCCAACACCAGCAAAATCCCGGCCCACACCCGCGGAAAGACTCGCATTCTTACTCCTCGCTTGGGGTCTCGTGCTTACCGGCTAGCAGCCGGTACAACGTCGCGCGGCTGACACCGAGTACTTCCGCCGCCACCTTCTTGTTGCCGCCCAGGCTCTCCACGACGCGGCGTGTGTGGACTACCTGCATCTCCGCCAGCGACAACCGCAGGTCGCTTGACGAGCCATTCGCGTCACTGGGGCTGCGCAGCGATTCCGGGAAGTCGCCCACATCGACCGCGTCGCCCTCGGCCATCATGGTCGAGTAGGCGACCATTCCCTCGAGTTCACGGACGTTTCCGGTCCAGTCATGACGCGCCAAGAGCGCCTCGGCGCGGCGCGTCAGCGTCATCGGCTTCTTTCCATAGAGCACGCAATAGTGTTCCATGAAATGGCGCGTCAGCAGCGCCACGTCCTCACGGCGTTCATTGAGGGGTGGCAGACGTACTTCGATGATCCCGAGCCGGAAGAACAGATCTTCGCGAAACGTTCGGACCTTCACCATCGCTCTCAGGTCGCGATGCGTGGCCGCGATCACCCGCACGGTCACCTTCCGGGTCGACGGCGATCCGACCCGCTGGATCTCCTGATTCTGCACCGCGCGCAGAAGCTTTGCCTGTGCTTGCAACGGCATCTCGCCGATCTCGTCGAGCAGCAGCGTACCGTTGTTTGCGTACTCGAACATTCCCGGCCGGTCCTGAACCGCGCCGGTGTACGCGCCCTTGACGTGCCCGAACAATTCGCTCTCGACGAGATTCTCGGCGATCGCCGCGCAGTTACAGACAACGAACGGACCGCCTGCCACCGGACTCAACTGGTGCAGGGCCCGCGCCACCAACTCCTTCCCCGATCCGGTTGGGCCCGTCACGAGAACGGTGCGGAAGTGCGGACCGATGCGGCGAATGCGCGAGAACACATCGAGCATCGCCGAAGACCGGCCAATGATGCCGCTGAACTGGAAGCTGTTGGTGAGTTCGGCACCGAGATCGCCCGCACGTT
This sequence comes from uncultured Acidobacteriota bacterium, assembly GCA_902825945.1. Classification (GTDB taxonomy): domain Bacteria; phylum Acidobacteriota; class Terriglobia; order Bryobacterales; family Bryobacteraceae; genus SYLY01. Next base: position 1,915 of record CADECY010000229.1, on the reverse strand, counting down.
CGCGCAGTTGCGTGCCCGCGATGATCCGGCCGACGCGTTCGCGCAGCCGCTCCACCGAAAATGGCTTCTCGAGGTAATCGGAGGCCCCCCGCTGAATTGCCTGCACGGCTGATTCAGTGGAATAATGCGCGGTTACCAGAATCACCTCGATCGACGGATCGAAACGCACGATTTCATCGAGCACGTCCATTCCGCTCATGCCGGGCATCATCAGGTCGAGCAACACGATCCGCGGCCGGCGGCGGCGCACGACCTCCATACCCTCGATCGGATCATCGCAAGTCACGATTTCGAGACCAGGCTGTTCGAGCGTCGCGGAAATCAGATCGAGAGATTGGCGGTTATCGTCAATGGCGACCAGGAGCATGGTTCTAAGCGGTGGGATCCGGGGAACAGGGGAGGGTGAACCAGAACTCCGAGCCACGTCCTGCTTCGGAGTCAAACCCGATTGTACCTCCATGTTGGGCAACCAGGCGCCTGGTGATCGCCAGCCCCAGGCCGGAACCTTGCTGGCTGCGTTGATTGCTCGCCTGGAAAAACTCCAGGAATATTGACGGCTTGTCGGCCTCGGGAATCCCAATGCCCGTATCCCGCACCGTGAACCTGAACTCGCTTGCACCAGCCACGCAGTTGGTCTGCACGCTGCCGCCCGCGGGCGTGAACTTCACGGCGTTGTTCACGAGGTTGATGACGATCTGCTTGAACCGCACGCGGTCGGCCAGCAGTTCGAGGCGCTCCGGGGGGAGATTGACGATCAATTCGACGCCGCTTTGTTGGGCAAACACCCGCGAACCGGCAACGGCTTCCTCGATCGCCTTGGCGGCGTGGAATTTCTCCGGGTTCAGCGTGATAACGCCGGCCTCGATTCGCGACAAGTCGAGGATCTCGTTGATGACCGCCAGCAGGTGGTGGCCCGCGCCGAGCACCTCGCCGAGAAACTTGCGCTGGCGGTCATTGAGCGAACCAGTGCGCTCCTCCCCGAGAAGCGTGGAGAAGCCGATGATGGCGTTCAGCGGAGTCCGGAGTTCGTGGCTCAGCCGGGCCAGAAACTCACTCTTGCGGCGGCTGGCGAACTCGATCTGCTTGCTGCGGCGCTCGAGCATCTCGGCCAGCAGACTGGTCTGGCGCGCGTATTGAATGGCTTGAATCCGCTCGTGATGGCGGTCACCCAGCGACTCGACGATCACGTAGGCATGGCCTTGCGCCCGAATCGCCCACGCCTGCATCACCAGGTCGTTTTCCGGTTGCACCCAGACATCGGAGCCCAGGCGGCCCTCGGTTTCCTCCTTGAAGAACGGCTCGGCGTCCTCGAGGAACTGGTCGAGAACCGGAAAGTAATCGAGCAGTTGCCCGCGCTGCGGCAACGAGGGATCGAGGCTTGGCAGCCAAGAGGCAGGCTCGGTGATGGGTATCAGGCTCCCGTCACTCGCCATCTCCCACGCGGCGAGGTCCATCGAGCGGCACAGGATCTTGGCCGAAAGCGGATCCATCATGCCTCCTTCGGCGCCATCGCCAGCGCAAGTGTTTGAAAGGCTTCTTCCACCTGGGCGCCGGACTTGGCGCTCGTGAGAAAGACCGTCCAGCCCTCTTCCTCCAGGCGCTCCCGCGTGCCCGGCGGGAACTCCCACGACTCGATGAGATCAGCCTTGTTCAGCAGCAAGACCCGTGGCACCGGGCCCACTACCTCCTCAGCCTCGTGCGCCAGGCGGAGCACCGTATCGAGTGTGTGCGCGCGGCAGCCATCGGCCACATAGATCAGACCGAACGCTCCCCGGCAGCGCCGCATGTCGACTCGCATCACCGAATCCTCACCCGCCAGGTCCCAAATGAGCATCATGATCTCGGTCGAACCCGCTTGGAGGACTTTCTTGTCCACTCGCACCCCAACCGTCGTCAGATACCGGTCGTCGAACAT
>CADECY010000228.1 GCA_902825945.1 uncultured Acidobacteriota bacterium | reverse complement strand
AAGCTCGGGTGGCCCGTCGCGCAGCCGAGGTTCACCAGGCGCCCTTCGGCCAGCATGTAGATCGAGTGGCCATCCGGGAAGGTGTACATGTCGACCTGCGGCTTGATGTTGGTCCGCTTCACGCCGGGCGCGTTGTTGAGCAGGTCCACCTGAATCTCGTTGTCGAAGTGGCCGATGTTGCACACGATCGCCTGATCCTTCATGTGCGCCATATGTTCGAGCGTGATGATGTCGCAGTTGCCCGTGCAGGTGACATAGATGTCGCCCTTGCCGAGCGTCTCTTCGATCGTCGCCACTTCGTAGCCCGCCATCGCCGCCTGCAGCGCATTGATCGGGTCGATCTCGGTCACCATGATCCGGCAGCCGAACCCTGCGAGCGACTGCGCCGAACCCTTGCCCACATCGCCGAAGCCGCAGATCACCGCCACCTTGCCCGCCATCATCACGTCGGTGGCGCGCTTGATGCCGTCGGCCAGCGACTCGCGGCAACCATACAGATTGTCGAACTTCGACTTCGTCACCGAGTCGTTCACGTTGATCGCCGGAACCAGCAGCGAGCCCGCCTGCTGCATCTTGTAAAGGCGATGCACGCCCGTCGTCGTCTCCTCGGAAACGCCCTTCCACTCGCGCACCAAGTCGTGCCACCGAGTCGGGTTCTCCGCGTGGACTTCCTTCAGCAGGTCCTTGATCACCTTCTCTTCATGGCTGCCGGAAGGCGTGTTCACCCAGTCCGACCCATTCTCGAGCTCGTAGCCTTTGTGGATCAGCAGCGTCACGTCGCCGCCGTCGTCCACCACCAACTGCGGACCCTTGCCCCCCGGATGGCCGACGGCCTGGTAGGTGCACCACCAGTACTCCTCGAGCGTCTCGCCCTTCCAGGCAAACACCGGGATTCCGGCGGCGGCGATCGCGGCCGCGGCATGGTCCTGCGTCGAGAAGATGTTGCAGCTCGCCCAGCGCACGTCGGCGCCGAGGTCCACCAGCGTCTCGATCAGAACCGCCGTCTGGATCGTCATGTGCAACGATCCCGTCACGCGGACGCCCTTCAGCGGCTTCTCTTTGGCATACTTGTGCCGGATCGCCATCAAGCCGGGCATCTCGTGCTCGGCGATCATGATTTCCTTCCGGCCCCATTCGGCCAGATTCATGTCGGCGACCTTGTAGTCAATCTTGTGCAGAACTGCGGAACTCATCGTATTGAGTGGTTACCTCGCTTGCGTTGAATCAACGAATCCAGATACATTGATAATTGTACTAGCGCTCCCCCCATGCCGTCAATCCTCAAATCGCTGAAGCTTCTCGCGGACCCATCTCGTCTCCGCATCTTATTGATTCTCCAGCAGGAAGAGGTCTCCGTCGCTGAACTCCAGGACATCCTGTCGATGGGCCAGAGCCGGATCTCGACCCACCTCTCGCAGCTCAAGCAGGCCGATCTGGTGGAGGATCGGAGGTCGGGCAAGCACATTCTATATCGGCTACAACCCCGCACTTCTGAGCCGATTCTCGGAGTCCTCGCCGCTACCGCGGCCGAGCTTCCGGAAGCTGGCGAGGACCGCCGCGCGCTCGACCTTGCTCTCCGCCGCCGTCAGGACAAGACCCGTGCCTACTTCGACGAACTCGCGGGCAAGTTCGGCCGCCACTACGTCCCCGGCCGCTCCTGGAAAGGGCTCGCCGAAATGCTGCTGATGCTGATGCCACCGCTCGAAATCGCCGACTTGGGAGCGGGCGAAGGCACCTTCACGCAACTGCTCGCGCGGCGCGCCCGATCGGTGATCGCAATCGATAACTCGGAAAAGATGGTGAGCTTCGGCCGCGACATCGTCCAACGGAACGGGCTTACGAACATCGAATACCGGCTCGGCGATCTCGAGTCGCCTCCGATCGGCGACGAATCGGTCGACCTCGCCTTCTTCAGCCAGTCTCTCCACCACGCGCTCCATCCGAAGAAGGCCGTCGAGCAGGCCTGCCGGATCCTCCGTCCTGGCGGCCGCATCGTCATCCTCGACCTCGAGAAGCACGGTTTCGAAGAGGCCCGCGAACTCTACGCAGACCTCTGGCTCGGCTTCTCCGAGGTCGAACTCGAGGGCTTCCTGGCCTCGGCCGGGTTTACCGGTCTCGAGGTCTTCCCCGTTCACCGCGAGGAAGAGGCGCCTCACTTCGAGACCTTGCTCGCCATGGGCCGGAAGCCTGAATAGAACCGGCGCCGGTCAGACCCGTGGAAACGGCAGGTATGTTCGGGTGATGAGTTCGGGCCGGCGGGATTCCCTGCGATGCCATCCTCGAATGTCCGGCATCCAACCTCTGCCTCCCGGATTCGGCATCCAGCAAAGGGGCGACCGAGAGCCGCACCGCGGACAGCCAGGGAATCGTATGGTTGGCCGTGAGTTCTCGTTCCGCGCAGAAGCATCTCCCGCGTCTTGCCGCGATCGCCCGGCAGGCTGCGTTCCGGCATCGATCGCGAAGCCGAGTCCGGTTGCGTACTTGGCTTTCGAGCGGCTGGCGGCGACGTCGAGCAGCTCCGTTCGTGCGGCGTGGTGAACGTCTCGAACAGTGTGAACCGTAGCAATCCGGACCGGGCAATCTCCGGCCATGTCCTCTCAACCCGGTTCCAGGCCGATTGCGGCTGGTCCGAGTAGAGATCGATGTCCACGAGTCCTTCGAAGGGGTGTAAGTGTTCGAGATCGACGCCGTCACCGGGCCATTCCGCCAAGCAACGCACGATGTTCTCCTCGGCCGCGGCGGCTCATCGTTGAGCAAGTGTCGTGCGTAATGTCCGCAGGCTGAACGCCGTGAAGCGGTCTCCGCGTTCGCTGGCTTGCTGGACGGGTTCGGGCACCTCTCGCGCGTTCGGGAGCCAGTCCCCGGCCATGGCCCGGGAGGAGATGGTGGGCAGCGGCGGCGCCGGCCTCCCACCTGGAACAAGGCAACTGGTGATGAATCGCTCTCGCCCGCAGCGCGGCCGTGGCGCTCGCCCTCCAGTTGCCTGAGGGCGTCTCGATGGCCGCCTGCGCCGCGCGCAACTCGCCATCATCGGAATGGGCCAGGTTCGTGGCAAACCAGCCCCGCCCCGGGGCCAACCGCGCAGCGCTGCCACTGTCGAGCGCCAGTCGCGGATGGATGAGGCAGCCGATCTACCTGAATTCATCGCCGCCGAAGTAGTGGACTGCTCCGAGTATCGGCGCTGGGGCCGCACATGCGCCCGCGGATCCGTCCGCGAAGGTCTACACTCACGACCTCGCCGTCACTGAAGGCCGTATCGGAATCGTCCAAGCCAACTGCTTCAACGCATCGCGCTACCATACGGCGCGGACCGATCGCATCGTTCGAGCCATCAGTCATTCGCTCGCCCGTTCATCGAGTTGCGACACTTGACCGTCTCCGCCGGGCAGGGAAACGGCGTACCGTCTCGCCGGTCGAGGTCAACCTCGTTGCCGTGGCAACCGCCACACAACAGTCACGAAGCATCGATCCTCATCGGACCACTCGACCATCCTTACGTAACGCGTGCTTCTTTCAGCTACATCACCGCTTCGCCACCGGAATCACGAACCGCAACGCCGTGTGCGTCGCCGAAAACGAAGCCACCTTGTTGTCCTTCAATCCCGCCGCTCTGCCCGCGTTCAACACGCCCATCTCGGTGATCGTCTTCAACCCTTTCGGATACACGATCCACAACCCGCCGGCCGGAGCCAGATAGGCCGCCGCCCGGGGAATCCCATCCAAGTCCGCCGGAGTCGAAGCCAGCAGTAACACCACGTCGGACTCCTTGCGAGGCCGCACGCCCACGTCTCCGCGAGATCGCAAGTCCGCCAGAAACGCCACGTCGAACGCTCCGATCAGCGAGACCTTCGAGCCTGCCTTCACACCCAGCTTGTCGAGCAGCGAAGGCGGATGCAGAATCTTGTCTACCCATTTCGGAGCCGCCGCACCCAACTCGAACCGCGCCCGCGCCGAAGCCGTCTCCACCAACAGCGACCCGCCCTCCGCCGCCACGCGCTTCATCTCCGCACGGGCGATCACCAGCCGGAAATCGCCGCGAAACAGCAGTGACTCGCCCTCGAGTTGCAGTTTCCCCTCACCCGTCTGATCACCGCACGCCGCGCGGCACTTCGCTTCGAGTCCCATTGATCACTCCGCCTGGCGGGCCCACACCTCGATCCAATCGAGACGCGAAGACGCCGGACTCGATCCGCCCGGCATCAGGTCTGTGAATCCGATCTCGCGCACCTTCGACAAATCGGGATTCTCCACCCACGCCCCTTCCACCACGCGAGCGAGATCCAGCCGCCGCCAATGGATATCGGCGATATTGAACTCCGTCACGCGCCAATCGCGTGACGGTCCATCCGCGAGATCGCTCACCAGCCATCCACCATCGCCTGCCTGCACGATCAGCCGCAACGCACGGAATCCCGATTGCATCGAGCGCCAACGCACCTTCGCTTGCCCGCGCAGATCCATCGAACTGGCCTTCCGCCGCAAGCTCACCGCCCAATTCGCGCGGCACTCGCCGGACCACACATAAAAGGGATCATCGGCCGGCTTGTCATGATGGCTCTTCTTGATGCTGCCCTTTCCCGGACCATGCAGCGTCATCACCAGATCCGGATTCGCCAAGTGCTCGGCAGTGATTGGCAACTCGGCCTCCGTCTCCTTCCAGTCCTCGCGAAACAGAAGTCCGGGCCGGTTTGTTTCCTTGGGCCGGTCCTGCCCCGCACCCACCGCGGCCACTGCCGCCATCGCAATCAGCAAGCGTCTCACAGCGAGCCAATGTAGCAAAATGGCGGGGACGAGTACATGTTTGGTTAGAATGTTTGGTTAGAACGAAACCAGCAATGACTTCGATTGCGTTGCGCATGCCTCCGAGTCAGTTGGAACGCCTCGACCGTTTCGCGGGCGGATTGCGCAAGGGCCGTGACGAAGCGGCGGCGCAATTGATCGAGGAAGCCCTTCGCCACGAAGAATTTCCCGCGGTCGAGTTTCGCGACTCGATCGCCGGGCGTCAGGCCTACGCCGTCGGGTCGGGCCTCGCCGTCTGGGAAGTCGTCATGATCGCCGAGGGCTACGGGCTCGATCCGTGTCAAACGGCGGCGCATCTCGGGTGGCACGAGAGTCTGGTGAACGACGTGCTGCGCTATTTCGCGGACTACCCGGACGAGATCCAGTCCGCGCTCGCCGAGAACCGGGCGATGAAGGAGGAGGACTTGCGAACCATCTTGCCGCCCGGGCGTTGGATCGACACTCGGTAAATGCCGGGACTCTTGCTCGACGAGCACATCTCGCCGAGCGTCTGCGTGATCGTGCGGCGTGAACGCCCCGGCCTCCTGGTCGAATCGGTCCTGGAGTGGCGTGTCGGCCGCTGGCGGGGAAAGGACGACGAACAGCTCCTCACTACCGTTGCCGCCGCCGGATTGACCTTGGTTACATACGATCAGCGCACGATTCGACCGCTCATCGTGAGATGGGCCGAATCCGCAATCCCATGCCGGAGTGATCTTTGTCGACGATCACACAATACCGCCTCGTGACGCCGCTTCCATCGCGCGAGCCCTTGTTCCTAGTCGGCACAGGGCGGGGCGCCCTCTAAAGCCACGGAAGGACCCGGCTCCGCTGTGTCGGCGAGCCTTAGGATCTCGCAACCCACCCCACCATCACCAAGCATCTCCCCGCCAGCCGATGTAGCAAAATGGTGAGGATGCGAGCTTGGCAAGTACACCAGTGGGGCGAACCCGAATCGATGATCTTCGGCGAGATGCCGAAACCACAACCGAAACCCGGCGAGGTCCTGATCGCCAATCGAGCGGGCGCTCTCAACTTCTTCGAGATCCTCCGCGTACAAGGCAAATATCAGGAGCGCCCCGAATTCCCCTGGGTGCCCGGCGCCGAAGTCGCGGGCATCGTCGACTCTGTGGGAGAAGGCGTCACGCGGTTCAAATCCGGTGATCGCGTCTACGCGCTCCCCTTCCTCGGCGGCTTCGCGGACTTCACCATCGCCACCGAGCTCAATACCTTCCCCATGCCCGATGGCATGGGCTTTGCCGAAGCCGCGGCCTTCCCGCTCATCTATCAGACTTCGTACTTCGGCTTGAAAGACCGTGGTGAACTGAGGGTCGGCGAGTGGCTCCTCGTTCACGCGGGCGGCAGCGGCGTCGGAATGTCAGCCATTCAATTGGGAAAAGCATGGGGCGCGAAAGTGATCGCCACCGCGGGCAGCGAAGACAAGCTAGCGTTCGCAAAAGAGCAAGGCGCCGATCACGTGCTCTCCTATCAGGACGGCACCTGGGTTGACCAGGTGAAGCAGATCACCAAACGCGGCGCCGATGTGATCTATGATCCCGTCGGCGGCGACATCTTCGACCTCTCGTCGAAATGCATTGCGCCCTACGGACGCCTGCTCGTCATCGGATTCGCCGGCGGACGCATCCCCTCGATCGCCGCGAATCGAATCCTGCTCAAGAACATGTCGGTCGTCGGTGTTTTGTGGGGCAACCACGCGAAGGCCTTCCCGAACTATACTCGTGACACGCAGGCTGAACTGACGAAGCTCTACGTCGAGGGCAAAGTCCGGCCGCGCGTCACGCAGTCGTTCAAGCTGGAAGACCTCGTCGCAGGATTCCATGCGCTCGCCACGCGAAAAGTAATCGGAAAAATCGTAGTCGAGTTCTAAACAAGGGGACCCACGAATGTCACGCAAGCTTCTTCCTCTCCTCGGAGTCGCCGCTGCCGGAGCGGGTGTCTATCTCACGCTCGGCCGCAAGCCCGCCGAACCTGCCCGCGGACTCGCGAGCATCAAAGTCCCCGAAGGCTTCGAAGTCGAACTCGCCGCCAAACCCGGACTCGTCCGCTACCCGATGCTCGGAACCATCGACGATCGCGGCCGCATCTTCATGTGCGAATCGTCCGGAAAGACGATGAAGACCCCTGAAATGTCCGCCGCGCCGGACTACATCGTCTCGCTCGTCGAAGACACCGACAAAGACGGGATCTACGACAAGTCCACAGTGTTCGCCGACAAGCTGACGCTGCCCGCGGGCGCCGTCTACCATCGCGGCTCGCTCTACGTCGCCGCGCCGCCGCACGTCTATCGCTTCGAGGATACCAATAACGACGGCGTCGCCGACGTCAAAGACATCATCGTCACCGGCTGGAATCTCTCCGCTAACGCCGCTTCGCTCCATGGACCCATCCTCGGTCCCGACGGCTATCTCTACCTCACCGACGGCCGCCACGGCTTCAAGATCGAAACCAAGGACGGCCGCAAGTACGAAGGAAAGGCCTCGCGCATCTGGCGCGTCAAGCCCGACGGTACCGGACTCGAATGGTACGCCGGCGGTGGTTTCGACAACCCCGTCGAAGTCGCCTTCACCGAAAGCGGCGACATGTTCGGCACCATGACGTACTTCCAGGATCCGGCCAATGGTCAACGCGATTCGATCCTCCACTTCGTCGAAGGCGGCGTCTATCCGAAGCCGTATCCGGTCACGGAAGAGTTCAAGCGGACGGGCGACCTCATGCCCGTGATGACCAAGTTCGCGCGCATCGCGCCAGCGGGCCTGCTCCGCTATACCGGCACTTCCTACGGTGCGGACTTCAAGGGCAACCTCTTCACCGCCCAGTTCAACTCGCATCGCGTTCAACGCCACATCGTCTCGAAAAAGGCCGCGAGCTACCAAACCGTGGACTCGGATTTCTTCGTCTCCTCCGATCCCGAAATCCATCCGACGGACGTCATGGAAGACGCGGACGGCAGCCTGATCGTCGTCGATACCGGCGCGTGGTTCATTCACGGATGTCCGCTCTCGCGCGTCTCGAAGCCGGACATTCACGGCACGTTCTATCGGGTGCGGAAGAAGGGCGCGGCGAAGATTGCCGATCCGCGCGGCACCGAAGCCGAGCGCAACGCGGCACCCGATCAACTGGCGAAACTGTTGGACGATCCTCGGCCCGTCTTGAGAGAATACGCTCTTGATAAGCTCGCGAAAGACGGAGCCGTCGCGCAACTGGCGGCCTTCCGCGGCGAAGCCAAAACGATCGAGGGTGCGACAGGCGCGGTGTACGCGTTTTCCCGCAACGGATCACCGGCGGCGATCGCCGCGATGCGCGACGCGCTGAAGGATTCGCGCGCCGATGTCCGCCAAGCGGCGGCGCGCCAGCTCGGAATGGCCGGAGACAAAGAGAGTGTGCCCGCGCTGATGGAGATGGTGAAGAAGGAAGAGCCCGGCATCCGCCGCCAAGCCGCCGCATCGCTTGGCATGATCGCCGATGCTCGCGCCGTTCCCGCGTTGATCGAAGCCGCCGCGAACCCCGATGATCGCTTCGTCGAGCACTCCATCATCTATTCGCTGATCCACCTGAAGCAGGCCGCGCCGCTCGCCGCCGCGCTGAAGAGTGACAAGCTGCCCGTCCGCAAGGCGGCGCTGATCGCGCTCGATCAGATGGACGGAAGTCCGCTCCAGGAAGGTCAGTTGATGACGTTCCTCGGCGACACCGATGCCGAAATGCGCCGGACCGCGCTCTGGATCGTTTCTCGTCACCCGAAATGGACCGCCAAGCTCGCCCAGGCCCTCGAAGCCCGCTTCCGCTCGCCGCAATTCTCGGCGCCGGAAGCCGAGATGGTGGCCGAAGCGATCGGCTCTTTCTGCGCCGATGCGAACATGCGCAAGGTCATCGGTGCTTCGCTCGGCGATGCCACGCTCGACGCCAGCCGCCAACAGTTCCTGTTGCAAGCCGCTGAGCGTTGCAGTTCGAAGGAGTTCCCCGCCGAGTGGACCGTGGGCCTGCAAAAGCTGCTGAAGCATGCCGACGCCAAGGTCCGCACCGCGACCATCGCGCTCGCGCGCACACGCGGTGTCGCCACTCTCGACAAAGATCTCCGCGCCCTCGCCGCCAGCGGATCGGAGAAGGACGAGGTCCGCTTGGCCGCTCTCTCCGCGCTCGCCAGCCGCCAACCCAAGCTCGCCGCTGCGGACTTCGACTACCTCGTCTCGCGCCTCGCACCGAAGGTCGAAGCCGACCTCAAACTCGTCGCTGGCCAGATCCTCTCCCGATCCGAATTCTCAGACGAGCAACTGATGGCGATCGCCGCCAAGCATCTGAAAGAAGCGGACCCGCTCGTCATGCCGAACCTGCTCGACGCCTTCCGCAACAGCCGGAGCGAGACAGTGGGCAAGGCGCTCGTCAAGGCGCTGCCTGGAGTCGAAGCTGCACTCGGACCGATCGGCGGCCAGCGCGCCGAAGAGATCTTGAAGAAGTTCCCGGACTCGGTCCAGGCCGAAGCGAGACCCCTCCTCGCCCGCATCGAGGAGGGCCGCAAGGAACGCCTCGGCAAGCTGAAGAAACTCGAGAGCGTCATCACCGCGC
>CADECY010000227.1 GCA_902825945.1 uncultured Acidobacteriota bacterium | reverse complement strand
CGGACGTTACGCTCCCGGCTGGCCGGGTTGACGTGCAACTGGCGGTGCATCAGGTAGACATAGCAGTCCTGGCTGGACTCGAACAGGAACCGGAAACGGTCGCCCGTCTGGAAACGGTGGGAAACGGCCACGGGACGCATGCCATCTCCCGCGCGGGCCAACTGAACGCTGTACTTGACGGCCGGGCGGGGCTGATTGTTGGATCCGCCACCGTTGTTTCCGCCGCCGGTCACGAAGATACCTTTGGCTCCGGCTTCCTGGGCAAACATAGTGGACGCGGCCAGCGCGGCCCCTGCGATGAATCGTTTGAACACTGGATTCTACTCCTTGTAAGGTTTGGTTGATTTCGCTTGTCGAACCGGGAATCGTCCGGCTTCGTTACATATATGCTGACCGGGCCGGGAATCTTTCACCGGCGCCGGATTCGAATTGGATGAACGAGAACCCAACGGCCGTCGGAATTGCCGCGGACAACCTGGTCCGAGTCGTCCTCGTCGGAGTCGGAGGTGATGACGATGCCCTTTTCGGCGACGGCCGAGCCGAATTCGCGCACGCGGGCCTCGTCGAGCGATCCCGCTTCGAGGGCATCCTCGAGATCGGGCTCGGCGCGGCGCGTGAGCACCATCCAGATCTGCTCGTCGGCGTTGCGGGACCGGTCGAGTTGGAAATACTCGCGGGTGGGCAGCATGTATTCGGTGAACGCCTGGATCTTGACGCCCGCGCGGGTTTGCGGGAACAGGCGTGAAACCGAGCCGTTCCGCTGTCGACTAAAGACATAAAGATACCCGGACGTGTTCGCCGACAGCCGGAGCAGGAAGCGGTCGCTTTCGCTCATCCGGTCATTCGGGCGGAACTCGGAGACGTCGCCGTTCGAGGCGATCCGCTCGATCGAATAGCGGAAGGCGGGCGAGGCGGAGGGCGCGGGCACGCGGATCCGCGTACCGGGACGCACCTTCAAGGGGTCCGCGATGTTGTTCTCCTTCGCCAGACGCTCGGCGCCGTAAGGCGAGCCGAGGAACTTCTCGGCGACATGGAACAGCGTTTCGCCTTCGCGGATCTCATAGTCGATCGTCGAGCCGGGTGCCGCGCCGGCGTAGAAGCGCTGGGCTTCGGTCTCGGCACAGAACGCCATGGAGGCGCCCAGAAGGAAGGTAAAAAGTCGTTTCATGGCGTTCTCCTATTGTGTAACGTCGTAGGCGGCGACGCTGACCGACAGATTGTCGCCCGTGGTTTCGATGCCTTGCGGACGCAGCGAATCCCGCGAGCAGATCAACGCGATCTCGTCCTTGCCGGGAGGGCCTGTCACGCGGATCGTCATGCCGGTATCGAGCGGGTAGGCGTACTTCTTTCCCGCCTCGAGCCGGAGATCGCCGTCGCCGGACGGTTCGAGCGGCGTGTACTCGCCCCTCGAGCTCCGGTGCATGAGCACGCACGAGCAGTCACGCTCGGCGCGGAATCCGATCTTGAGTCCGTCGCCGATCCGGTAGGATGGGCGGCCGACCACCACTTTCACGCCGAGTTCGTTCTCTTCCGAACCCCGGTCGAACAGCGCGGCGAGCTTGGTGCTCCCGCCCGGCACGGCGCCGCCTCCGCCACCTCCGGAAAGCTTCGACGCGTCGATGATGCCGCGGCCCGCGCCCGCGTTCGCCGCGATCGGGCTCGTGGCCGATTCGATCACGCGAGACAGGTCGGCCGGCGTGATCCGGCCGCGCATTTGACGAACCAAGGCGGCGAAACCGGAGACGTGCGGACATGCCGCCGAAGTTCCCGGAAACTCGGCCTTATAAGCCGCCGACATCACGCGATCCGGAGCGGAGACGTTCGGCTTGGATCGGTTATCGTCGGTGGGACCCTGGGAACTGAACGCTTCGAGAGCGCCGTCCTTGATGTTGATCGCGCCCACCGAGAGCGACAGCGGGCTCGTGGCGGGAATCCCGATGCTGCCCACGGGCGTCTTCGGCGCCATATCGGCGGGCGCCATCGTGTAAACGTGGAGCCGCACGGGCCGGCTCACTCGGGAGCCCCGGATATAGAGGGCGAACAGTTGACCTTGTGGGCACCGGACGCCGATTGTCTCCCGCGGCGCGCCCCGGCCGTTCTGCGGATTCTGGGACGCGGCGACCACCTTCGCTTCGCCGCTGTTGGGATCCACCGCAGCGAGAAAGATATCGAAGTCCTGGTTGGCCGATGGAGCCAGAGAGTTCGGGCCCCAGTCGTCCCAGCTCACCATCACGATCATCGCCGGCACCTTCGCCCGCAGAAGCATGTAGGGCTTGTCGCCGGTCATGACGAGGTTCTGCTCGTTGAGCCGGGTCGTGGTGGCCCAGTGAGAGTCGCCTTCGTTACCCGCGGCGTTGACCCACAGGATTCCCTTCGCCACGATCTGCTCGACCAGTTTGTCGAGAAGGTCGGTGCCGTTGTGCGGTCCGAAGTGGCCGCCGCCGGAAAAGCTGATGATGTGGACTCCCTGCGATGCCAGCCACATCGCCGCCTGGATAATCTCGTCGGAAGCCGCGCCGCCTTCACCATCGCCGATCGCGGCAACGAAAATCTCCGCGTCCGGCGCCATGGCGTGGACAATCTCCGCACAGGCGGTGCCGTGCGGCGTTCCTTTATTGATGCGGTCCCAGCCGCCGTCCTTGCCGAAGGCCTTGACGGCTTTGGGCGCGGGGAGGGCGCCCGATGTCTGCAGCGCGCGGTAACCGGTGAATCCGAAGTCGAGGATACCGACTTTCACCCCTTGACCGCGGATTCCCTTTTGATGGAGCAGATTCGCCTTGGTCATCAGCACGCCGCGGGACAGCGCCGGGCCGGGTTGGCTGCCCTCGGACCCGGGCGGCAAGCTGAAGGTACCCTGAGGCGCCATGTACTCGAGATGCCGCTCGCCGCCGAGTTTATCGACAGCGCCGGGAGGGATGCGCGCCAGAATCGCTTCGTCGACGATCGCCACGACTTCACCGCCGGCGTCCTGGACCCGGTCACGCAGTGCTCCGACATTCGCTTCGGAATCGGCGGCCAGGACCACCGCCAAGCGGTCGTTTTCGAGCGGAACCTGCAACCCCTTCGCCGTGAAGCTCATCTCGCCGATCGACTTGGATTGCGAATCCATCAATAGGCGCCGAAGCGCGGGATCGACCTTCGAGTTGCCCTCCTCGAGGATCGACTTGCTTTGTGAAGTGGAAGCCGGCAGGTCGACGCTGAGATCTAGGTCCCGGTGGAGCTGCGCCACGCTCTGGGCCATCGCGGCGGCTGAAAAGAGGGAAAGTAGGGTAAGCTTGTGGAGATTCATTCGCGTCCTCACCGTCAAGATGCGCTACGAGGCCGGGATCTTGCAGGCTCCCGAGTATCTTCTCTAGAAAACTCGGGAAAAGCAAGAGCGGATGGGGACGGGCGGGGCCTGAAAATTTATTTCGCGGCCAGTGTAATTTTTAGGCCGCTCAACTCATTATTGGAGTGATGGGTGGAGGTGTCTCTGTAATGAAGATCTCGTGGGGAACTTGCCTGGCTGCCTTGCTTACTCTGGTCCCGCCGGAGGGTCTGGCCGAGGGCCGCGCCTTGCTGATCGGTGTCGGAGAGTACATGGGGCACCCCGAGCTGTCGCTCGACGGCCCCCGCTACGATGCCGAGAAACTGGCGGCCGAACTGAAGGCATGGGGATTCGGGGATATCGAAGTGCTGGTCGATGCCAAAGCAACCGGTGCGGCGATTCGGAAGGCTCTGAAGGCTCTGGCCGCGCGCACCCGTCCCGGTGACCAGGTATTCGTGTTCTTCAGCGGCCACGGGACCTCCGCCTTCGACCCCAAATGGGCCAAAGTCTGCGCCGATGTCGAGTCCGGCTGCCTGATTCCCCACGATGTCGAGAATGGCGATGAGGCCACCATCTTGCGGTCATTGATCCTCGGACGCCGCGACATCCGTCCGGCGCTGCTCGACATGGAGAAGCAGAATCCGGACGGAATCTTTGTGGCCTTCGACGCCTGCTATGCCCAGAACTCGGCGAAGTCGGTCCAGGGTTCCGCGAAGCTTGCGAAGGAGGCTCCGTTGAGCGCATTCATTAAGAAGGGCGCGGCCAAGGGCTCCGCGCTGGACTCCCTGGAGGATCTCGATCCCACCGCCTACGCGAGACCAAACGAATCGGGCGGCAACCGCGACTCTGGTTTTCCCTACGAACGCGTGATCACGTTGTCGGCGTCCGCCAAGGATGAACGCGCATTCGACATTCCTGAGTGGAAGCTCAAGGAGCAGCCGACCTTCGATGGCAAGCCGCACGGCCGCTTTACGAACGCCATGTTGATCGGCCTGCGCGGCGCGGCGGACCTCGACCGCGATCAGACCATCTCTTACCGCGAACTCCATCAGTTCACCATCCAGCAGCTCCGCGGCGGGCAGAGCCCGCAGATCCAAGCCAAGTCCGCGGCAATGCTCGAAAGCCCGGCGTTCGGCTCGAACCGCAAGTTCGAGCGAGCTGGAGGAAGCGGCCCCAAGGCGCGCTCCACGGTCGGGGTGCTCGTCCGGGACGGCGCCGCCGAACTGCGTGAGAAGATCGCCGAAATGAAGGCATCCGGCATCGAACTCGTCGACAGCGCGCCCGATTTCATCATCGAACCCGCCGCCGGAGGCTGGAGCCTGGCGCTCGACAACGGACTCGAAGTCCGGCGATACGCGCGCGAAGATCTGCCGTCGCTGCTGGCGCGCCTGAAGGCCGAGCCCGGCGTTCGCAAGCTGATGAACTGGAAGTTCGACAAGCCCGCGGCAAAGGTCGAGCTCTCCTTCGGCCCCGAAGGCAAAGGTGTTCACTTCATTGATGATCTCGTCGAGTTCCGGATGTCGGCGTCGAAAGCAATGTACTTCCTTCTGGTGAACGTCAACACCGCCGGTGGCATTTCGGTCATTTATCCATCCAAGTATCAGCCATCGGCGAAGATCGAGAAGCTCATGTCCAAGGCAAGACTCGAAGATCCGGCTGGCGCGGAGTACATGAAGCTGTTCGCCTTCGAAACCTCGCCTGGCGACCTGAATCGCTTTGTGACCGATGATCCGTTCCCCGCGGCCAGCGCCGCGTTCACCGAACTGTTGTCCACCATCGAGAAATCGTCCAATGGCGCCGAAGCCGGACTCGTGTTCTATTCGGCGCGGAAACCCGTTCAATAACCATGCGGCATCTACTCCCACTCCTCTTGGTCCCGGCCTTGGCCGTGGCGGAAAATCAGGTCCTGCTCATCGGCATCGGCCAGTACCAGACCGAGAAGCTCATGTCCGGCGGGCGCGAGATCCTGACCGCGCTCAGCGGGATCGATCTCGACGTCAGGATGATGCGCGAATCGGCGGGCCTGCTTGGATTCCGGCCGAATCAGATCAAGGTGCTCGAAAATCGCGAAGCGACTCTCGCTGCCATCCGTGCCGAATTCCGGCGCATCGCCTCGTCCGCGGGCAAGGACGATCGTGTCCTGATCTACTTCTCCGGACACGGCTCCCAGATCCCGGACACCAACGGAGATGAGAGGTCCGACGGCCTTGACGAAGTCCTCCTGCCGTGGGATTTCGCGCAAGGGGAGAAGACGCTCGTCAACGTTCTCACCGACGACGAGATCGCCGCGCTGGTGAAGGCGATTCCGAGCGAGCATGTCGTGCTCATCTTCGACTCCTGCAACAGCGGTACGGCCGACAAGGGTATCAAGGCGCGCTCGATGGGAGCGAAGGGAATCGGAGACGGGTTGCAGTGGAAAGCGGTTCCATCGCTGTTTCCGCCCGCCGAGTATACACCCGCTGAAGGTAGCAAGGCAGCCGGAACGGTGGCCTCCGCCAGCGACAATTATGTCGCGCTGATGGCCGCCCAGGAAGACGAGTTCGCCTCGGCGACCTCGCGGGGAAGCGTCTTCACGCTCGCAGTGCACACGGCGATCAAGGAGGCGGCCGTCAAGTATTCGCCGCTGACCGCCGAGCGGCTCGTCGAAATCGCCGCCGCCGCCGCCGACAAGTTCTGCCGCGAGATGCGCGACGCGGGCAAGCCGGCCTCCCAGCATCCGCAACTCCGCGGCAATCCCGCCAAGAAGGGCATCAATCTCCGGATCATCGAAGACTACTTCACGATGGTTTCCCAATGGGCCGACTCGATGTCCGAGAAGATCACACTGACCGCCAACGCGGCCACGTTCAAGCCCGGAAAGGTGATCGAATTGAAGCTCTCTGACCTGCCCGTCTCCGGATATCTCAACCTGATCCAGGTGAGCGACAAGACGAACCGCATCGAGGTCCTGTTCCCGAACCAAATCCACAGCGGCGGAAATCGCGTCGAGAAGGGCGCCACAATCACGCTCCCCTCGCCTTCGAACGAGTTCGACCTCGAGGCGCACTTGGCGGATGGCGCCACCCACGAAAAGATCGCGCTGGTGGCGCTGATCTACGAAGAGCCCGTCGACCTGCACAAGAGCGGCGAGGATCTGCACGGCGCGTTTCGCGGCTTGGCGCGCCGCGAAGAGCGCGCCTTCGAGATCGTGCCCCGCAAGCGCGGCGGCGCGCCGGCGTACGCTGGAAAAGTGGTGGTCGAGGTTACGCAATGAAACGGCTCGCGGCCTGTGCGCTCTTGATCAGCCTCGGTGCGGCCGCGGCGGAAACTCCCGTCGAAGGCATGTTCGAGCTCTACGCGCGAAACCGCGCGCGGAAAGTCCCGAACTACATCACGGCGGACTTTCTGCTGCTCACCCACTCCATGGTCGCCGAACGCACGATCGTCGACTTCGAAACCAATGTCGCCGCACCCGCGTTGATCGTGCTGACGAAGGGGCTCCACAAGGAACTCGCCGCGCAACCGGACACGGCGGCCGCGCGCGACTTCGCCGCGATTCTCGCCGCGCTCGCGTCGGGTGAGCCGATGCTCGCATCGAGTCAAGAAGCCGCCGCCGAACGGAGCCGCATCGACAAAGCCGAGGGCATCGCCACCTCGGCGCTCTTCCGCCAGAAGATCGACTACTCGCAGTTCCGCCCGCGCGGACACTACACACAATCGGAGACGCTGAGCCGCTACTTCCGCGCCTATCGATTCGCGAGCACGGTCCTGTTCCCCGCGCTCGACAGCAAGGCGACCGGAATCAGCGCGGCCGATGCCGACTTCCTCGCGTCGCAAGCGATGGCGCTCGCCCGAACGATCAGCGGCTCGCCGGAACTCCAGCGCACCTACGCCAAGCTCGAGGGCCAGCTCGAGTTCTTCTTCGGACCGGCCGACGACCTCGTCCTCTCGGACCTGAGCGCGCACCTCGGCTCCACTCCCACGGAGTTCCGCAAGGCGATGTTCGCCACCGGGAAGCGTCCACGAATCCTCGGCGGTGTGGTGGAAACGGGCCTGCTCGAAACGGGCCGCTCGGCGCGCGACGTCCTCACCGGATTTCGTTTGCTTCCCCAACGCTATTCGCCGGACTCGGCGGCACTCGGCGCGCTCTCGTTCCCCGAAGCCGGCGCCTATCGCGGATCGAAGAAGCCGTTCACGCTCGGCGTGATCGCGGGCCAGCCCGTGAAGGCGTTTCCGTCCGCCCTCGAGCTGATGTCGTTGCTTGGCTCGGCCGAAGCCGGTAAGCAGCTCACCGCGGCCGATGCGATCAACTATGCCGATTACGCCAAAGCCCGGCAAGCCGCCGCCACGAGCCTGGACACCGGCTCCGGACTCGCCAAGCAACAACTGTGGCTGCTGCGTTCCTGGCTCACCGCCCATCCAGCTTCGCACCGTCACCTCACCTCGGCCCTCGCCTACTGGACGCTCCAGAAACGATCGGGCGTGCTCTACGCCAAACAGTCGTACACGGGCGTCGCCAAGGGATTCGCGCTGCCGCCGCGCCGACCCGGATCCTGGATCGAACCCGAGCCCGCGCTCTATCTCGAACTGCGCCATCAAGCGGACCTGATCCGCCGCAACTCGGGTCCATCCGAGGCGATCGACGGCTGGATCGCCGCGCTCGATCAGTGCATCGAAGCGGCTCGCGCCGCGCGGCACGCGGGCCGCATCTCGCCGGCTCAGGAGGATTTCCTGAACGGGCTCGACACCGAACTCGCGCGCCTCACAGGCAAGCCGGACCGTCCCGCGGTGACCGATGTCCACACCGAACCGAACTCGGGGCAGGTGGTGCAAGAGGGAGTCGGCTTCCCCGCCGAGCTCACCGCCGCCGGAAAGACCGCGGTGGGAGCCGTCTTCACGCATTTCGAATTCAAGCAACCGATGGCGGATCGCCTGACGGACGAGAAATGGCTGGCGCGGTTGCGCACCGGTGAGTTCACCGCGGCGCCGAAGCCGGCGGCGGCCACGAAGTCCACACGAGCCACCAAGAGACCCAGGAGGAAACAGAAATGATCACTGGAAAGATGAACCCGTTCACCCGGCGCGGACTGCTGATTCTGCCCGGGATCGCACTGGTCCGCGCGCAGAACGCGAGCCACGCGGCCGAGTTGGTGAATGAAGCGCGCAAGGCGAGAAAGTCGGGCGACTTTTCGAAGTCGCTGAGCTTGCTCAAGGAGGCTTTCGGACTGACCACGCCAGACGATGATGGCCTTCGCGCGCGCATCCTGTTCGAACGGGCGGCCGCGCTGGACGGACTGGGCGAGACGCTGACCGCCCTGCAGGTAATGGAAGATTCGCTCGAGCTCAAAGAAGATCCGATCGCCCGGCGCTACATGCATGAACTGCAGGACAAGCTGGCGTCGAACCCGGAGCTCGCCTCCAAGGGCCTAAAGGGCGCATTCGAGGCGGCGAAAGAGGTCCGGATCGTTCGCCGGGGTGGTGGTGCCGCCTCGGTGAAGAGCTGGGTCAATTTCAAGGTGATGGGTCACTTGTTGGAGCCAGGCGCAGTCCGCCAGGCGGAGATCCTCGTGGGTCACATGAGCGAGCCCGCGCACAAGGGCTACAAGTTCGTCGTCGTCGGCCACACCGATACCACTGGGTCAGACGAGATCAACGATCCGCTCTCCCTCCGCCGCGCGATCACCGTTCTCGAGTTCGCGCGCAAGGCAGGGATCCCGATGGATCGCCTGCGCGCCCAAGGCAAGGGGAAACGCCAGCCATTGCGGCCGGGCAATTCGGATGCCGACCATACCGTCAACCGCCGCGTGGAAGTCGTGTTAGAACGGGTGTGACCATGCTGCTCCGGACTCTTTCCCTCGTCTTGATCGCGGTCCTCGCCGCTCACTCGCAGAACCGCGGCGTGCGCGCGGAGGGAACCGGGCGCAGGATCGCGCTGGTGATCGGCAACCGTGTCTACGCGAATCACCGGCCGCTGGTGAATCCCGAGAATGACGCCGCCGATTTGAAGCAGTCGCTCGAATCCGCCGGGTTCGAGGCGATCCTGAAGACCAATCTCAGCAAGGAAGCGATGGACGAAGCGGTGGCCGATTTCATCCGCCGCTTGCAGCCGGGCGACACCGGGCTGTTCTACTTCTCGGGTCATGGACTCGAGATCCAGGGCCAGAACTATCTCCTGCCAGTGGACTTCAACGCGCGGGAAGAGTATCAAGTAAAGTCGCGGGCGCTGAACGCGAACGAAGTGCTCGACGGCTTCAAGCC
>CADECY010000226.1 GCA_902825945.1 uncultured Acidobacteriota bacterium | reverse complement strand
AAGCTGTTCAACATCGTGCAGCCCGATCTCGCCTTCTTTGGCGAAAAAGACGCGCAGCAGTTGGCGATCATCGAGCGGATGGTCCGCGACTTGGATTTTCCCGTCGAGATCGTGCCCGTGCCGACCGTACGCGAAGCCGACGGTCTCGCGCTCAGCTCGCGAAACTCGCGTCTTTCGGAGGAAGAGCGCCGCGCCGCACCGCTGATCTATCGCGCGCTGACGGCGGGCAGGGAACTGGCGGAATCCGGTGAACGCGACGCGGCGAGGGTGACGTCCGCGATGCGCGCCGTGTTGGACCGCGAGCCGTCGATCCGCGTCGAGTACGCCGAAGCGGTGGATTCGCGAATGCAACCGGTCACGATTCTGTCCGGCGGCGCGCGCCTGTTGGTCGCCGCATGGATCGGCAGTACACGCCTGATCGACAACGTACGCTGCGCGATCAGCGGTTGAGGATCAGGCGGGAGAGTTCCCGCAGGTCGTCAATGGCGAAATCCGGCGGATGCGCCGCGAAGGTCTCGGGCTGAATTCCGAACGTCACGCCACACGCCGCGACTCCGGCATTGCGCGCGGTACGAATATCGACAGCCGAGTCACCCACCATCAGGGTCCCTTCCCGCTCGGCCTTCAATTCCGACCGAAGCGTATCGATGCCGATCGGGTGCGGCTTCTTTTCCGCGAAGCTGTTTCCGCCATAGATTCGCGCAAAGTGGGAGGCCAGGCCCAATCCTTCGATGATTGCCTCGCTAAACCTCACCGGCTTGTTCGTGAGAATCGCCATCCCCACACCTGCGCCATAAAGTTCGTCCAGCGCCTCTCGGACACCCGGATAGAGGTCCGTATGGTCGAGCATGTGTTCGCGATAGTAGCGAAGGAAAAATTCGAGTCCGCGCAGACAATCCTGCTCGGACGCTTCCGGACCGAGAGAACGCTGAATTAGCACGGGAGCGCCATTGCCGACGTAGGATGCAATGAGCCGCGCCTCGATTTCGCCTAGTCCCATGTGGAGACGCGTGGCGTTCACCGAGTTGACCAAGTCCTGTGTCGAATCGATCAGCGTGCCGTCCAGATCGAAGATCGCCAGCTCGACCCGCCCTAGACGGAAGCCGGTTTCAGTTCGTACCAAAGCTTGCGTACCTTGTCGTAGGTCTTCTCGAACGCATCGCGAAAGTCTTTCGGTGCGGCGTAGGAAAGCACATTTGCCGCGCCCATCACGTAGGGAGCGAGCTGGCTCTGAACCACCGCGGCCGGCGGCGGATTCCGGGTGAAGGCACTCAGGCCCAGGATGATACCGATCGAAACGACGGTGCCGCGCAGCAGGCCGAGTCCGGCGCCCAGCAGACCGTCGAGCCAGCCGAGGCCAGCGGACTTGATCATCTTCGCCATCAGCCAGCCCAGCAGCGCGCCAATGATCGAAACGCCCCCGAACACCCCAATGAACCCGACTAGGTTGGCCACCGAGCGGTGGCTGACGTAGTCGGCGATGAGGCTGCCCGCGGTGCCGTAGAACCACAGCGAAAGCACCAAGGCGGCGATCGTCGCAACGAAGCCTACGATCGCGCGCGCGAATCCGCGCCGGAGTCCGGCGAAGGCCATCGAGAATAGAATGATTCCGAGCGTGATGTCGAGCCAGTTCATAGCGTCTTTCCTGTCAGCAGGCGGTAGGCCTCCCGATACTTGGCGGCGGTTCGCTCGGCGACTTCGGCGGGCAGCGGCGGCGCTGGTGGCTGCTTGTTCCAGCGAATCTCCTCGAGGTAGTCGCGCACGTACTGTTTGTCGTAGGAGGGCTGCGGACCGCCGGGTTTGTATTGATCAGCCGGCCAGAAACGCGAAGAGTCCGGAGTGAGCACCTCATCGGCGAGCACGAGTTCATCACCTACGAATCCGAACTCGAACTTCGTGTCGGCAAGGATGATGCCGCGCGATCGCGCGTAGTCCGAGGCGTTCGTGTAGATCGCGAGGGTGAGATCGCGCAGACGGGCTGCCGTCGCCGCACCTGTGATTTCGGCTGCGCGCTCGAACGGAATGTTCTCATCGTGGCCGCTCTGGGCCTTGGTGGCCGGCGTGAACAGCGGTTGCGGCAAGCGATCGCTTTCGACCAGCCCCACAGGCAAGGGGATCCCGCAGACGGAACCTTGCGCCTTGTACTCCTTCCATCCGGATCCGGCAAGGTAGCCGCGCGCGACGCATTCGACATCGAGCATCTTGGCGCGTTTGACGAGCATCGAGCGTCCCTCGAGCTGATCGCGGAACGGGCGCAACTCCGGCGGGTACTCATCGACATTCGCGGTGAGGAAGTGATTGGGCACGATCTCTCGCAGGAAATCGAACCAGAAGATCGAGATCTGCGTGAGCACGCGGCCCTTGTCAGGAATGCCGGTGGCGAGGATGTAGTCGAACGCCGAGATCCGATCGGTCGCCACGATCAGCAGCTTGTCGCCGATGGCGTAGTTGTCGCGCACCTTGCCGCGGGCGATCAAATCAATTCCGGGAAGATTTGTTTCGAGAAGTAGTGCCACTCCCTGCTATGATAGCGTCCTGATGGACTGGAACGAAGCCGCCGAGGATCTCTTGCACCAGATCCTCATGCAGACCCCGTTGCCGGTGCGGCAGCAGATCGAATCGCAGGTCCGGCAGGTGGCGGAATCAGCCGCCGAAATGGACGGCGTCAGCCGCGTGGGAACCAATACCGTGGTGCGGGCTTGGATCGAGAGCACGCCCGAGGCGCTGCGCAGCGAACTGCCCCGGCAGATGGAGCGCCTCGGGTTGGATCCCTACGAGTACGGCTTCGAGTAGGATCAGGAACAGCAGCCCGGCGCGCAGCAGGCCTTGGGCGCGATCGCCGGCTTGTTGGCGCGGATGAAGGCGCTGAAGAACTTCCCATCGACCTGCGGCGCGATCGCGTCGACATCGATCCCTTGCCCTTGCAGGAACGCGCGCGCATCCTCGACGTGGTAGACCCGGGTCGGCTCGAGCGAAGGATTCTCGAATCCCGCCGCCGACAGCCTGGCGCGATAGTCGTTCTCTTCGAGAGCACCCGCCACGCAACCGACCCACGCCAGCACACTCTGCCGGATCTCCGGTAGCATCTCTCCCCTGGTGACCACGTCGGAGACGGCGAACCGGCCGCCGGGCTTCAGCACGCGAAACGCCTCACGCAGAACGCGATCCTTGTTCGCGCTGAGATTGATCACGCAGTTGGAGATGATGACGTCGACCGAGTTGTCGGGCAGAGGAATGTGTTCGATCTCACCCTTCAGGAACTCGACGTTTTGCGCTCCCGCCTTCTGCTTGTTCTCATTGGCGAGGGCGAGCATTTCGTCAGTCATGTCGAGCCCGTATGCCTTGCCGGTTGGGCCGACGCGCTTGGCCGACAGCAGCACGTCGATGCCACCGCCCGATCCGAGGTCGAGTACGGTCTCTCCCGGTTTCAGTTCGGCCAGCGCGGTGGGATTGCCGCAGCCGAGCGACGCCAGCACCGCCGTTTCGGGTAACTCGCCGGTTTGCGTGGTGTCATAGAGGTTGCTGGTGATGGGATCGGCGCAGTCGCCGAACGCGGACGAAGCGCCGCAGCAGGAACTACCGCCCCCCGCGACCACGCGTAGCGCGGCCTGTCCGTATTTCTCCTTGACGATGTCCTTGATTTCAGTCGTGGTGGTCACTTCAAAGTCTCCTGTTTTCCGATGCGGATGATTTGTTCCGGTTTGATCGCCTTGTTTCGCGTGCAGCACTCGGCGTAGAGGAATCCGAGCACCTCCTGGAGCGCCGCGGTGTTGGCTGTGTAGCGGAGGAAGGTGCCTTCGCGGTTCACCTGGACCAAGCCCTCATTGCGAAGCTTGTCGAGATGGTGGGAGAGATTGGAGGCGGACAGGCCGAGCTCCGCCTGAATCTCGCCCACAACCATTCCTTCCGGATGCGCGGATAGCAGCAATTGCATGATTCGAAGCCGCGACTCGGTTCCGATCGCCGCGAACATGTCCGCGTACCTGATGATCTGTGCGTTGTCTGTTTGAGCCGCCATTGGCGTTTCTATATTTCCATAATAATTGAAATACGGAAGTTGTCAAGCCCCCGGCGAAGTTTTTCCTTGGAACCGCCGGGGCCCGTTCCGCGTCCAGATAAATGAGGCCCAACCGGGCCGAACCCTATGAGAAAAGCATTGTTTTCCCTCGTTGCCGGAATCACCGCCTTCACGGCAGTTCCGGCATCGGCAGAGAGCCTGAGAGTCCAGCTTGCGCGTCCCGCCGTGATCGACGGCAAGAATTTCGCCCCTGGAACCTATTACATCCACACTCCCGGTGCGGGTGAAAACGGCCCGGTGCTGATCGTGAATGCCGTGACGGGTTCAGAGGTGACGGTACGGGCGCTGCGAACTGGGGAGTCCGCCCCCAAGCCGCACGCCGTGTTTGCCCGCCAAGGGCGTGAGGACCGCCTGAAGGCCATTCGCACTCGGTCCGCGACCTTCGAGTTCCCAGGCACGGCTGAGATCGCCAGCGCCGAGTAGTTCCGGCTCGCCACGAATGGCCGGCGTCCGGCCCCATTCCTGCAACTTTTCAGGGCGGCGGGCGTCTGCACCGGGTATGACGCCCCGGCTCCTCCTTTCCTTGATTCTCACGCTCGCCGCCGCCTTCGGACAATATCCTGGTCTCTCGCTCCCACCAAGCGGAAACAACCAGAAGGCGTCGGTGACGCAGTACATCGGACCCGTTCGCGTCCGGATCGACTATTCGAGCCCCGCCGTCCACGGACCCACTCCGCCTACTGGCGCGATCGCGGACCGGCGAGGCAAGATCTGGGGACAGTTGGTCCCTTACGGAATGACCGATCTCGGATTCGGCCATCGGAAGCCAGCTCCCTGGCGTGCCGGCGCGAACGAGAACACCGTGTTCGAGGTTTCGCATGCCGTGGAGATCGAGGGCAAGCCCCTTCCGGCCGGCCGCTACGGAGTCCACATGATGGCTGGTCCTGAGGAGTGGACTCTCCTCTTCTCGAGGTCTTCGAACGAATGGGGGAGCTTCTTCTACGACGAAAAGAATGACGCGCTTCGCGTAACCGTCAAACCTCGAAAGCACGACTATCGCGAATGGCTGACCTATGAGTTTCCGGTGCGCAAACCGGCGGAGGCGGTCGCGGAAATGCAGTGGGAAGATCTCGCGGTCGCATGGACGATTCGGGTGCCTGACATTCAGGGCGCCTACATCTCCAAGATGCGCGATGAGCTCCACAACGTTCCGGGGTTCAACTGGCAGGGCTGGACAGCCGCGATCCAGTATCTTCTGCGGGAAAATCGCAACCTCGAAGAGGCGCTCGAATGGGCAGATTACGCGATCTCGGCCCCGTTCGTCGGGCAGCGCAACTTCCAGACGCTCAGCACGAAATCGCAGGTGCTCGCCAAGCTTGGCAAGGGCGCCGAGGCCGCGGCGCTGATGAAGTCGGCGATCGAATTCCCCGGTGCCACACCAGCGCAGATCCACCAGTACGGGCGTCAGTTGCTCGGCGAGAAGAGGATCAAGGAGGCGCTCGAGGTGTTCCAACTGAACGCCAAGCGTCATGGCGACACGTGGCCCGTCCACGTTGGTCTCGCGCGCGGATATGCCGCGTCGGGCGATCTGGCGAAAGCCCTCGAGCATGCCCGCAAGGCTTTGCCGCAGGCGCCGGACCCGCTCAACAAGAAGAGCCTCGAGGCGATGGTGAAATCGCTCGAGGCTGGAAAGTCGATCTGAGGCTTGCCGCTACTTCTGGGTCACGCGCAATGAGATGCGCCGGTTCTGCGCGCGGCCTTCTTCGGTATCGTTCGACGCGACTGGATGCTGATCGCCGTAGCCTTCGGCGGTCAGGCGTGCGGCGTCGATACCGAGCTTGACGAGCTCGTTCATCACGTTGGTGGCGCGATCCTGCGAGAGCTTCATGTTGGCTGCCTTGTCGCCCACGTTGTCGGTGTAGCCGCCCACCTTGACGTGAACGTTCGGGAACGCCCTCAGAATCGCGGCGATGTTGTCCAACTGCTCTTGCGATTTCGGCTGGAGCGTGGCCTTGCCCGTGTCGAACAGCAAGCGGTCGAAGTCGAACCACGTGATCTTGTCCACCGGCTTCGACGGGTCTTCGATGAACTGGACCAGCTTGTTCTCGATCCCGAGTTGCGGGATGTCGAGTTCGATCCCGTTCGGAAGCTTCCGCTTCAGGAACTCACCGAGCGCGGGAATCACCCAGTGCGAGGGAGCCTCGGTGATGGGAGCCGCGGCAACGGGAGCGGCGGGCTTCACCGGTTCCGGCATGGCGCCGGTTCCGCGCGTCATCAGGTACAGAATGCCCGCAGCGAGAATCGCGCCGAGCCCAAGCGGCAGGGTCCACTTGCTTCCTTGCTGCTGCTGTTCGGTGGCTGGAGCCTCGAAGGCTCGCGGACCAGCGGCCGACACGATCGCGGCGAGCCCGCCCGGTAGGCTCCGCTGCAGCGCCGGCCACTCAGCGCTCAGCGTCGAGGCCAGCGCGAGCGGTGACAAGCCTTCGTCCGCCGACTTCTTCCCGAGGAATCCGAGAACCATCGGCGCCGCGAGTGCGAGTAGGCCGCTCAGTGAACTCGAACTGGCTCCGGTCACCTTGGCGAGCGCCGCTTCGGTCGAGGAACGCCGCGTTCCGAACAACGCCGAGAGCAGTCCGTTGGTGAGATCTCCAGCCGCTCCTCCCGATTCTCCTTTCGCGATCGATGCGAGGTTGCCGAGAACTCCCTGGCTCGCGGCACTGGACGCCAAGTCCACGATTCGCGACATCAGTCCTGGCTCTCCGGAGCGGGAAGCGAGGGCGCCGAGAAGGGCACCGGCGCAGGTCTTGAGTCCGCTGCTTGCGGAGCTTTCGGAAAGGCCCGCCCGCGAGGCAAGAGCGGAAAGACGGGATGGGC
Organism: uncultured Acidobacteriota bacterium; assembly: GCA_902825945.1. Taxonomy (GTDB): domain Bacteria; phylum Acidobacteriota; class Terriglobia; order Bryobacterales; family Bryobacteraceae; genus SYLY01. The sequence goes on along the minus strand of CADECY010000226.1, from coordinate 2,764 downwards.
CGGCGAGGCTCATCACGGAATCGAGTAGGTTGGACATGGTTCTCCTGTGCGCGACCGAAATCAACGTGACCGCAATCAACGAGCCAATTGGTCATTGTACGTGATAGACTCGGCCCCATGCGCGAACTGCTCAGCCGCTATTTGAACGCCGGCATCAGCCGCAGAACGTTGTTTCAGCGTTTGGGTGCGCTGGGCTTGACGTCCACCGCCGCCCGCCTGCTGGTGGAGCCTCTAGACGCTTCGGAAGCGGCCGCGAAGAGCGAGGTTCCCGAATCCCATGCCGTGACCGGCTCAGGCGGCGATCTGGTGGTGGCGCAGATGCGCGCGGCGGGCGTGAAGTATCTCTTCACCAACCCGGGATCGTTCGAGGTGGGTCTGTTCGATGCCTTCACCGGCCAGACGGACATGCACTTGGTGATGGCGCTGCACGAAGGCATCGTCATCGCGATGGCCGACGGCTATTCGCGTGTCAGCGGAAAGCCTGGCTTCGTCAATGTGCACGTGATCGCGGGAACGGCGCAGATGGCTGGACAGCTCTACAATTCCGCGCGGGATGGTGTTCCAGTGGTGGTGACCGCTGGGCTGCTCGACAACGAACTGTGGAGCGATGAGGTCTCGCTCGCGCCGCGCCCGGGATTCGATCAGAAAGAGGTCACGCGCCAATTCACGAAGATCTCCTGGGAAGCGCGCCAACCCGCGTCTCTGCCGTTGATGCTTCGGCGTGCGATGAAGACGGCTGCCGCGCCGCCCGGTGGTCCGGTGTATCTCGCGATGGCCCACTACGCCCTCGAAGCGAAGGGCGTGAAGGCCCAGATTCTGCCCGAGGATCGCTTCATGATTCCGGCCCGCGTGCGCCCCAACGCGGACTCCGTCGAACAGGCCGCCAAGTGGCTTGCGAGTGCGAAGCGTCCCGTGTTGCTGGTGGGCGACGAAGTGTGGCGCAGCGGCGCGACCGGCGAATTGGTGAAACTCGCCGAAAAGCATGGATTCGCTGTTGCCGAATCGACGTCCGGATATCGCAATTTCCCCACGAAGCATCCGAACCACGCCGGGGGACTCTCCCTGAAAGGCGGCGCCGACCTCGTGCTCGCGCTCGGTGCGCGCGACTTCGGCGGACGCGTGGTCCCCGCGGCTTCCGAATCTCCGGAAGGTGCCCGCTTGATCCGCGCCGGGCTTGACACCGCGCAGATGTCACGCAACTACGCGACCGATCTTGCGCTCGTCGGTGACGTTCGGGAAGTGCTGAAGGATCTCGGCGCGGCGCTCGACAGCGCGTTGACCAAGGACCGCGCCGCGAAACTTGCGGCCGAACGCCGCGCCATGATCGCGAAACGCGGTTATCCTTCGCGCGCCAACTTCGGCCAATCGCCGATCCACCCCGACGAGCTCGGACACGCGCTGGCCAACACCCTCGACAAGGACACGATCTTCGTCAGCGAGAACCTTACCGGCCGGCACGACTGGTTCCCGTTCGGCTATCGCGAGGACGAAATGTGGTGGATCGGCAATACCGGCAATGGACTCGGCTGGGGCATCGGCGCCTCGATCGGCGCCAAGCTCGCTGCGCCCGATCGCCCAGTGGTCTGCTCGATCGGCGACGGATCGGTGATGTACTCCGCTGCCGGATTTTGGACCCAGGCCCGATACCACATTCCTGTTTTGACCGTGGTGTGGAACAACCACAACTATCAAACCGTGCGCCACGCCTACTCCGCCTACAAGGGCAGAATGGCTGCCACCGGCCACTACGCTGGGATGTACCTCGGCGATCCCGAGATCGACTTCGTGCGTTTGGCCGAGAGTCAAGGCGTGCGCGGCGAGCGCGTCGCAAAGGGCACCGATCTCGCCGCCGCGTTGAAGCGCGGGATGAAGTCGACGCGCGACGGGAATCCCTATCTGGTGGAAGTGGTGATCTCGCGCTACGGCGGCGGAGCGGAGTCGACTTGGCACGGCTCATTCGACTTGGCGGCCGCGCGAAAGCGGAAGGTTTGACCGCGCTGCTACCATGAGCAGTAATGCGATTCCTCACCGCTACTTTGTTCGCCGCCGCACTCTGGGCTGACTCGACGGCTGGCATCCAATGGACTCCGCCTGCTGGTTGGAAGTCCGTCGACAAGCCGATGCGAGCCGCCACCTACATGACGCCCGCCGCGCCCGGGGATTCTGAAGGCGCCGAGTGCGCCGTGTTCTTTTTCGGGTCCGGTCAAGGCGGATCGGTCGAAGCCAACATTCAACGCTGGGCGGCGCAGTTCGAACTCGGGACCAAACCAACCCCCAAAAAGCAGACCATCAACGGATTCGCGGTGACCACCATGGACATGTCCGGCACGTTTCTCGCCGGCGGCATGATGGGACCGAAGACAAAGAAGCCCGGCTTCAAAATGCTCGGCGCGATCGTCGAAGCTCCGGAAGGCACCGTCTTCTTCAAATTCACCGGGCCCCAGAAGACGGTGGATGCAACGGCCGCCGGATTCCAAGCGATCCTGAAATCGCTCAAGAAGAAGTAACGCCATGCGATCGATGCTTTTCCTGCTTCCGTTGGCGGCGATGGCGGCCGGTTGGGCACAATGGCGCGGGCCGAATCGCGACGGCAAGTCCGCCGAGACGGGCCTGTTGAAGCAGTGGCCAGAAGGCGGGCCGAAGCAGATCTGGAAATCCACCGGGCTCGGTGAAGGCTATTCGTCGATGACGGTCGCCGGGGGAAAGATCTTCACGCAGGGCCAACGCGGCGAAAGCCAGTTCGTCATTGCGCTCGACGAGGCCA
>CADECY010000225.1 GCA_902825945.1 uncultured Acidobacteriota bacterium | reverse complement strand
ATGAGTGGATGCCCTCCTGATAGAAAAGCGCGGCGAGAAGGGCGCCGGGAATGGGAAAGACCTCCGAGCAGAGCCCGACACCACAGGCGACGGCGGTTCGATAGCGAACAAGCGTTCGTATCAAGGCAGGGTCGCCATGAGCGACTCGACGGTCCGATGCCGCAGAAGACTCGCCGACTGGCCGGACCACAGCGACATCAAGTCCGCGCGGCCTTTCTGCAGAGCCGCTTCGTGCAGCGGTGACATGGTCCAGAGTTGCGCGGGATAGGGAAGCAACGGCGCACCGCGCAGATCATTCGGCAGGCGATTGAAGACGGCGCGCGCGAGGCGGCCCGTGTAGACACGCGACAGCGCAGTGCGATGCGCGGCGGGATCGAAGAGCAGGTCGCGATGGAGGGCGGGCGCGCCGGACTCTTCGCAGGCGAGGAACGCCGTTCCGATCTGCGCGGCTTGTGCGCCCAGCGCCATCGCGGCGGCGACTCCACGCGCGTCCGCGATGCCGCCCGCCGCGATCACCGGGATTTCGACCGCGCCCGCGACTTGTGGGGTCAGCGACATCGTGCCGGTGAGCGAATCCTCCGCCGAGGCGAGGAACGAAGGGCGATGGCCGCCAGCTTCGGAACCGGAGGCGACGATGACATCGACACCCGCCTGCTCGAGCGCACGGGCCTCGTCAACAGTGGTCGCGCTGGCAGCCATGATGATCCCCGCGCGTTTGCACGCGGCGATGATGTCGCGCGAGGGGATTCCGAAGATGAAGCTGAACACCGCGGGCCGCGCTTCGATGATGGCGCGAGCCTGCTCTTCGAAGTCGAAGACGGTTTTCGATTCGGGCTCCGGCGGGTCGATGCCGAGTTCGGTGTAGTAGGGGCGCAGAGCGTCGCGCATCCGGAGGAGCGCTTCGCGTGAGGGGTGCGCGCCGCCTTCGTCATGGTTCGAGACCCACAGGTTGAGCCCGAACGGCCGGGAGGTGAGCTTGCGGATCGACGAGGCGGTCTCGAGGATCTCGGAAGGGGAGAGCCGGTGCATGCCGAAGGAGCCGAGTCCACCGGAATTCGATACCGCGGCGGCGAGGCGCGTGGTGGAGTAAGCGCCGCCGAATGGGCCTTGGACGATCGGCCGTTCAATGCCGAGCATGGAGAGAAGTCGCGGCGTCATGCGATCTCGAGTATAGCCTAGTGCTAGAGTGACCGGATGCGGATCGCTCTGCTGATATTGGCCGCGGGATCGCTATGGGCGCAGGTGGCGCACTACTCGGTCGTGCTTCGGCCGGACTTCGAGAAGAAGGTCCTGCGCGGAATCGAAGATGTCGAGCTGCGTGACCCGGCCCGCGCATCGCTTGCGGGCGGCAAGAACCTCACGATCACGCGCAAGCCCGCGGAGGGGCGCTTCGAGTACGAAGCCAAACCGGGCCAGGGATTCCGTTGGTTGGACGACGGCACGATCATCACGATGTTCGACTGCGGCGCCTGGATGGTGTGCGACGCGAGTCCAGGATATCGCGCGACATTGCGGCTCGAGATTGTCGTACCCGCGGCGGCGTCCGGCATGCGGGCGATCGGACCCGGCCGGTTGACGAAGCAGTATCGGGACAGCGAAGGAGAGCACTTCGTCTACGAGGTCCGAAAGGCAGCGCAGTCGTTTCTGTTCAGCTTCGCGGTGGCCAAGGTCGAGCGATCGGTGTCGGGCAACTTCGAGATCCTGTCGGTGCGGCCGCCGAGCGGAGAAGCAATGGCGAAGTCGGCCAAAGCCTATCGATTCTTTCGCCAGAAGGCGGGGATCGATTTGCCGGACCCGCACTACGCACAGGCGTTCCTTTCGATGCGCGGCATTGGACAGGAAGCCGCGGGCATGGCACTGATGTCGCAGACCTATCTCGAGAACCTCGAGACGCGCGATTCGGTGGAGCTGATGGCGCACGAGCTGGCGCATCAATGGTGGGCCGTGCTGGTGGGGATCCGCTCGTGGTCGGACTTTTGGCTGAACGAGGGCATCACGGAGTTCATGACGGCCGCGTTCGTCGAGCATCATCAAGGGCGCGCGGCGTACGACGCTAAGATCAGGACTCTCGAGAGCGAGATGGCCAATCTCCGGGCTGAGGGCAAAGACCGGCCGTTGCACTGGGAGAAGTGGACGGACGCAGTGGGCGCGCTCGGTCCGGTGCCGTACCGGAAGGGTGCGCTATTCCTGCACCGGCTGCGGGGCGAAATGGGCGAGGAGCGCTTCTGGCGCGGAATCGCGCTCTACACGCGGCGGCATGCGGGCAAGCTGGTGGACTCGCGGGATTTTCGGGTTGCGATGGAAGAGACGGCCGGGCGATCGCTGGGCGTGTTGTTTGAGGAAGTGGTTTATCGGTAGAGGGATCGCCGGAAGGCCGGCTGCGCGTAAACGAGGACCTATTCCCCGGACCCGCGAATCCGGAACTCATGGAACGCGACCGGCCCGGTTCCGTCGCGCACATTCAGAACATAGGCCCCTGGCGGGAGCTTCGCCGCCGGGACGCTCATGCGAAGTTCACCACCCACGGGTTTGACGGAGGTCCATTGCTCGACGCCTGCCTCTTTCACCGTGGCGAGCACCACCGAATACTCCGGCGCGGCGGGACCGGTGGGAACGGGCGCCACGAGTTCCACGTTCACGATACTCGGCCGGACCTCGTAGACCGGGATCTCAGGCGAGCCGCGCTGGATCGGAGGCAGGCGAAGGACGAGGGGAGCGGTGTCGCGCTGGGAGAGGCGGCCCGCGTAGAACGAAGCTCCGATGACCGCGACGACACCCGCGGCAACGGCGAGCCACATCAGCTTGCCCGATGACGTGGTTCGGGTCCCGCTCAGGCGGCGCGCGACGGCGAGTTTGCGGGCCGCGTCCGGCTGTTTCAGGAGCGTCTTTTCGAAGCGGGCGCGCAAGTCCTCCGGAAGGACTCCCTGCGCGTAGGCGTCGAACAGCTCGTTCTCGACCTCGGCCACCTTGGCGAACGCCTCGGGGTCTTCGAGAATCCGCGCCTGAAACCCGGCGCGGCCGGTTTCGTCCATCCTGCCCAACAGGTAGTCGATTTCCATTGACCACTCGCGCGGCATCCACCCTTTCATTCGGAGCCGCCCTGTTCTGATGTGTCTCGCGCCGGCGAACCATCACGCCCCTCGAGACACGAATTCAGACAAATCTCCAGCCGGTCCCGCAAACGGAGGGCCCGGTTTCTGAGCGAATTCATGGAAATCCCCAACCTGTCCGCCATCCTGTGGCGAGTCGCGATCCTTTCGGACGCGTCGCCGTTATAGTATTCGAGGATAAACGATCTGGTGTCCGCCGCGAGCCCGTCGAGGCAGCGCGTCAAACAATCGGCCGAGCGATGGTCCGGAATTTCGACCGGCGGCACCGGCATCTCGATGACACCCGGGCGTTCGCGATCCTGCTTCCGGAGCGCTTCTTTCAGCGCGAGCCTCGCCACGCCCGAGGCGTAGGCCGGAACGCTCGCGATCGCTTCTCCCTCCACCAGCCGCGTGGCGACGCGGTCGAGAACCTCATCGGCCCAGTCCTCTGGCGCACGCGCGCCTTCCCACGAGAAGAACTTCACCAGCCGATAGCGCAGTTGTTCGTAGGCTCCGGCCGCGGCATCGCGATCGGCATCGAACGCGGCGAGCAGACAGTCGAACCGCTCGCGCGTCAAGCGGCTGCTCAACGCCATTCTCCGTGGATCGTGAAGGCGGCCCAGTAATATGGATGCGACCAGCCGGGTTCAGCTCGCAGCGAAGTCTGGGCCGAACGCAGGGCGGCGGCGAGCGGCTGCCCTTCCACGAGGTGGGCCCTGTAGAAGCGCTTCATCAACTCGGCCGAGGCGCGATCATCCACATCCCATAGAGTAGCGAGAACCGAGGAGGCGCCCGCGTAGAGGAATCCGCGCGTGAGGCTCATCAGGCCTTCGCCCGGCAGTTCGGCGCCCGTGCCGGAGCGGCATGCGCTCAACGTCACCAGCTTGGCGCGCAGGTGGAGATTGTAGATTTCGCTCAGGCGCAGCATGCCGTCGGAGAGCGCGATTCCCGACAACTCCGGGTTGCGTGTGTCGACGAGTGCGTGCGTGGCGAGATGGAGAAAGCCGAAGCCGCTCAGGTTCGAGGCGAAGAAGGCGCGGTTGGCGTCGAGGTCGAGCGCGAGCTTCTTTTGCCGCCACGGCACGATCGCGGAGACCTGACCGGCTTCGACGCGGGAGAAACGCAGGCGCGCGAGCGAACCACCTTCGCGCTTGACGGAAGCCGGCGCGCGAGGATCGTCCGGAGAAAGCACCGGATCAGCCAGCAGCGCCAAGGTGCGCGGAACCGGAGCGGGCGTGCTCCCGCGGCTCAGGGCGAGGGCCGACGCGGAGGGGAGCAACGCGACCTCGTATTCCGGCGCGATCAGTGCGAACGGGACCGCTTCGAGCGGTCCATCGGACGCGACGATCAGCCGGCGCGGTTTCCGTCCGGCGATCTGCTTCGCCACGGGCGCGAAGACGAGCGACGCCAGACGATCGGCGTGGGGCCGCCAATCGGCGCGTGCGGCCAGTGCATCGCGCAACGGCGGAATGGCGGCGCGGATCTTGTCGGGACTGGCGATCGGATACGCGGTAATCGAGTCCGGCGTGACCAGCCAGACGTGCGCCGCGTCGCCGCCCACGAGATATTGCACCAGAACCTCGCCGGGCCCCAGCATCTCCCGCATGCGAGCGGCGGGAATCGATTCGGGCCGGCGCAGGGACGCATATCGCGGACTCGCGCGACGGATCTCTTCTTCCGCCTCGCGGAGCTGCGCGAGCAATGCCGGAGCCTCGGGAACACGGCCCGACTGTGCGCGCGCGGCCGCGGCGCCCAATCGCCGCTCGATTTCGCGGACACGGGCGACGAGTTCGGGCCTGGCATCGGAGCGGATTCGCGCCGCCGATTCGGCGATGCGATCGAGGAACTGGCGCCCGCGCGCCCGCTCGGCGGCTTCGAGCGCTGCCGAAGTCCGGCCCTGTTGAAGCAGCAGCGCCGCGTGGAAGGCGTAGTAGTCGCGGCGCGACGCGAAATACGACGCGCGCAAGTCGAGCCCGAGCAAAGCCGCCCGGCGCGACTCAATCAAGCCGATTGCCTCTTCGATCACCGCGCGAGCCTTGTCGAGTTCGCCGCGATCGCGGTGGTAGTGCGCGAACGCCCCGAGCGTGACGATCAAGCCCTGGTGATCGGGAATGTCGCGGCGGAGTTCGAGCGCCTGTTGCCAGAGGGCGGGATTCCGGGTGAGGTCAGCGATCGCCTGCAGCGTGTAGGCTTCAGCGAAACGATCACCCGTGGCACGGCGCAGTTCGAGGGCCTTCTCAAAATTCTCGAGAGCTCGGGTTCGATCGCCGAGCGCGGCATGGGCGCTGCCGATGTGGTGGTAGGCGTAGGATTCCGAGCGGCGATCCTGCGTGGCCTGGAAGATCGAGAGAGCGGCGGTCTCCGAAGCAATCGCGGATTGGTATTGCTTGCCCCCGATGTCCGCCCAGCCGAGGTTGCTGAGTGCGTAGCCCTGGCGATTCCGGTTGCCGGTCTTGCGCCACAGGTCGAGCGCGGTTTGGAACTCGAGCCGGCCCCGGTCGAAGTCAGCGAGGTCGACGAACACCGTGCCCATCGAGTTGCGGGTCTCGGCTTCGTTGTTCGAGTCCTTCAGTTCCTGCCAGATCGCGAGCGCGGCGCGATACGCTTCGAGCGCCTGGGCGCTCTCGCCCATCGATCCGTGCGCGCCGGCAATTCCGAGCAGCGTGTATCCCTCGCCGGCGCGGTCTTTGTGGAGCCGCCGCAATTCGAGGACATGCTCGTATGTTTCGAGCGCTTTCGTACCGTCCCCGAGCAGCCAATGCGCGACACCGAGATTGTTCAAAGCGCGAGACTCATTGACGGGGTCGGCCAGTTCGTGGAATCGCGTGGCGGCGAACGGCAGATGCCCGAGGGCGGCCTTGGGCTCGTCGAGGAAGAGCGCAAGCTGGCCCAGCCGCAGCAACGCGTTCGCTTCGACACCGCGGTTCGCCTCGGCGCGGCTCCGCTCGAGCACCGCGGCAAAAGCGGCTTTCGCCGCCCGCCGCGAGTCCGGCGTCGCGTCTTTGTACAGCTTCTCCGCGGCGGCCACGGAATCGGCGAGCGTTTGGCCGATGCCCAGTCCGGCGAACAGCAGCGCCAGAAGTAGCAGCATCCCTCGATACGATTCTCTCACTACACCGCCGCGGCGGGGGAGCGTGTGAACGTGCCGGCCGGGCCCGCGCGCTACACTTCAGGAAATGCGCGAAGCTGTCATCGTCACCTCCAAGCGGACCGGGCTCGCCAAGTCCGTGCGCGGATCGTTGAATCGAACGCGGCCCGACGAGATGGCGGCGCACTGCATCAGCGCGGTGCTGGCGGACGTACCGGGGCTCGACCCCGCCGAGATCGAGGATTCAATTTTCGGTTGCGGATATCCGGCGGGCGCGCAGGGCCACAACATCGCGCGAGTGGCGTCGTTGCGCGCGGGCTTGCCCGTGGCGGTGGCGGGGACGACGGTGAATCGATTCTGCGCTTCCGGCTTACAGGCAATCGCGATGGCGGCACACGAGGTGATTCAGGAGGGCGCGAACGCGGTGATGGCGGGCGGGGTCGAGAGCATCACGATGCTCGCGCGGGAGCGGAATCCGAATCAGTGGGTGGCGGAGCGATATCCGGGCTACTACATGGTGATGGGCGAGACGGCGGAGGTGGTGGCCAAGCGCTACGGGATTTCGCGGGAGTCGCAAGACGAGTATTCGCTCGCGAGCCAGCAGCGCACGGCGCGCGCGCAGAGCGAGGGCTTCTTCGCGGCGGAGATCGCGCCTATGCCTGTGACGCGCGCGATTCTCGACAAGGCGTCCGGTGAAGCGATCGGCGAAGAGGCAGCCGTGCTCGATCGCGACGAATGCAATCGTGCGGACACGACGCTCGAAGGCCTGGGAAAGCTGAAGCCGCACTTCGATCCGAATTCGGGCCAAGGATCCGTCACGGCCGGCAATTCGAGTCAGCTCTCCGATGGTGCTTCGGCGACGCTCGTAATGTCGCGCGCCCGGGCGGACGAACTCGGGATTCCGTACAAGCTGGTCTTTCGCGGATACGCCATCGCCGGATGCGACCCCAGCGAGATGGGCATCGGTCCGGTGTTCGCGGTGCCGAAGCTGCTTTCGCGGCATGGGCTCCGTGTCAGCGACGTCGATCTGTGGGAGCTGAACGAGGCGTTCGCGGTGCAGGTGCTCTATTGTCGTGATGGGCTCGGAATCGATCCCGAAAAGCTCAACGTGAACGGCGGCTCGATTTCGATCGGCCATCCGTTCGGAATGACAGGCTCGCGCATGGTGGGAACGCTGGCCAATGAGATGCAGCGGCGCGGCGCGCGCTACGGCGTGGTGACGATGTGCGTGGGCGGCGGGCAGGGCGCGGCGGGGCTTTTCGAAAGATGCTAATTTAGTCGCACCATGTGGATTCGCAAGGCTGAACGCGACCGCCGCAAGGGCGTGGATTCGCCGATGCCGACGCAGTTCGTCTCGAACGAGGAGTTCGTGCCGCGCCCGCAGAATGAGGAGCAGAAGAAGGTCGAGTCGCTGATCGGCGATCTCGCGGCACAGGCTTCCCGGCGCATCGGGCTTTCGCGCCGCGACTACATGCGCACCTCCATGGGACTGGCCACCTGTTTTCTCGCGGCGAACGAGGTCTACGGTGACTACTGGGATGTCGCGGCCGAAGAGGCGTACGAACCCGCGGCGACGGAAGAGAAGTTCCCGAAGGGCGAGTACTTCATCCTCGATGTGCAGGCGCATTTCACCAACGGATACGCCCTCAACTTCCGCAACAACGATTTTCTGAAGGGGATGGGCTTCCAGCTCGACAACAGCACCGAGTCATACGGATACAAGAACTTCGTGAAAGAGTTCTTCTTCGATTCGGAAACCGAGATGATCGTGATCTCGGGCGTTCCGGGACGCGAACAGAATAAGAACGCGCAGGGTCAGCAACTGGAAGGGCGCGCCCGTGGCGGCGGCATTCTGCCGAGCTGGCTGATGTCGGACGCGCGCAACGAGATCAACACGATTGCCGGATCGCGGCGTGCGTTGTGCCAGGGCAATCTCGCGCCGAATCATTATTGGGACCGCGCGGCGAACAAGATGGATCGCACCGCGACGCTCGAACAGATGGAGCGCGAGTTGAAGCAGTACAAGATCGATTCGTGGAAATGGTACTGCCACTTCGATCCGGGCCGTTCAGGCGGCGGCTTCCAGTTGGACGATGAGAACGCCTACTGGTTCTACGAAGAGTCGAAGAAGCGCGGGATGAAGCTGTTCAGCGTGCACAAGGGCTTTTCGGCGCAGTCGCGGACGCTGGGGCATCTGTGCAATCCGAAGGATGTCGAGAAGGCCGCGCTCGATCACCCGGATATCAACTTCGTGATCTACCATTCGGCGCTGCAACACAGTCCGTCGGAGCCCGAGTTCAAGGATCCGGCCAAGCTCGACACCAGCAAGGGCGACATGGCTTGGCACAACGTGCTGATGGATATCAAGAAGCGCAATCCGAAGATGAAGAACGTCTATCCGGAGCTCGGTTCCTTCTTCGGATTGCTCGCGCTTTCCCATCCCGGACTCGCAATGCACGGCGTGGGCAAGAACATCCAGACCTACGGCGTTGATCACATCATCTGGGGTACGGACTGCATCTGGTATGGATCGCCGCAGTGGGTGATCGAGGCTTTCAAGCGCTTCCAGATCTCCGATGAATATTGCGAGAAGTTCGGATACAAGAAGCTGTCGAAGCAGGACAAGGCGAAGATCTTCGGCCTGAACGCGGCCAAGCTCTACGGCATCAACGTGAAGGAGAGGCGGAAGGCGATGCCCGCCGATGCGCTGTCGCGATTGAAGATCGCCTATGCGGAGACGGGCGGGGAGCGCGAGAACGCGGCGTATGGCTGGGTCCGCGCGGACGATTAGTTTCGCGCTGCTGATCGCGGCGGTGGCCCTCGCGCAGGATTTCGTTTCGGGCGATGAGTGCCTGTTCTGCCACCGTTTCACGACGGGCACGGCGTGGCAGGCGAATCCGCACAATCGGACAGTACGGCCGAAGAGCGAAGGATCGGACGAGTGGCTGATCGGGCGCGGCCGGAACACGGCCCCGAAAGCGATTCGCAAGGCGGGTTTCGGTAAGTTCTCTTTTCCACAAGGGGGCGACGCTTTCTCTGAGCGCTGCTCGCGCTGCCACAACACGGCGGTGGATCCGAAGACGTTGACCTTCGCGCTTCCGGCGATCGATTGCTACGCGTGCCACGGATCGGTGGACTTGAAGCACTCCGGCGACACGAGCCTGGTGCTGTTCTCAAAGAAGCGGCGGCCGGAAGCGGCCGAGACGAACCGGATCTGCGGCGCGTGTCATCTTCGCGGGAGCGAGCCCGATCCGAATCCGGTGGACCGCCATGTGTTCCGGGCGGTTCGGGAAGGGCAGTCGTGCCTGGCGTGCCACGCGGTCCATGCGCGGAGTACGGATCGGCACCGCCGGGTGCTATCGAGCGCGAGCTGCCTCGATTGCCACGTGGAGGGGAAGCCGCGAAAGGAGCTGATCCCATCGCGAGTCCTTTCCCGGGTGTGCGGATATTGAGTTCGGTAGGATCATTCAGAAGCGCACAGGCCGCGAAGGCGCGGCGCCAAACTTTCAGGAACATGCCGCTGGTG
>CADECY010000224.1:8733-9726 GCA_902825945.1 uncultured Acidobacteriota bacterium | reverse complement strand
CTTCTCATCGCGGGCCGAGAGCATGCGTTGCGCGACGAATCCGCCACCGCCCGGCTCGGCTCCGGGATACCACGTGGCCCACCACACCACCGAGATGTAGACGAGGAAGGCGAGCATCGGTGTCAACGGCGAGTCGAGGTCGGGCGTGAACGAAAGCGCGTTCGACTTACCCGCCGCGGCGAGTTTGGTCTTGATGCCATCGATTCCGCCCGCGGCGCTCACCGCGGCGAAAGCAAGCGCGATCACCATGCCCTGTTTGATCAGGAACTGAATGCTGTCGGTGACGAGTACACCCCACAGCCCCGATATCGCCGAGATGAATGCGGTGAGCGCGATCAGGCCCATGACCAACGCGAGCGCCGTGGTCTTATCGACTCCGAGCACCATGCCGAGGATCTTCACCATCGCGAGATTCACCCAGCCGAGCACGATGCAGCCAATGGGGATCGCGAGGTAGACCGCACGGAAGCCGCGCAGGAAGGCCGCGGGCTGTCCGGAGTAGCGGATCTCGGAGAACTCGATGTCGGTCATCACGCCCGACCGGCGCCACAGGCGCGCATAGAAGAACACCGTGAGCATGCCTCCGGCGAGGAAGTTCCACCAGAGCCAGTTGCCGGCGATGCCGCCGCGGACGACCAGTCCGGTGACGGCGAGGGGCGTGTCGGCCGCGAAGGTGGTGGCGACCATGCTCGTGCCCGCGAGCCACCACGGCACGTCGCGGCCGGAGAGGAAGAACTCCGAGAGCGATGAGACGGCGCGGCTTCGGTAGTAGAGACCGATCGCGATGTTCAGGAGGAAGTAGAGGGCGATGACGGCCCAGTCGAGCGCGGTGAGTGCCACGGGGAAGTGCTTATCATAGCCGGAATGAACGTGGCGCTCGTCTCCGGCGCCGAAGTGTCACGCCGAAGACTTGAGAAGCTGACCGCTTGCTGGAGTTGCGGCGGTCCGCGGGCGCTACTGCTTGCCTCCGTGAGGCTCAGTCATAAAGCGATC
>CADECY010000224.1:0-8723 GCA_902825945.1 uncultured Acidobacteriota bacterium | reverse complement strand
CGCCTTTATCGAGAAGCCGGTATTGTTAATTTTCTGCCATGCCCTGTCGGGATGATGCTTCGGGCGATTGACTCCGAGGATCGCCTTAACGCCGAGGGCCGCTAGTTTCGCTTCGAGGATCGTGTCTGCGGGCCGAGTCCAGAACAGATCGGGATCGCGGACCTCTGCCACGATCCTCGCGCGCAGCACTCGCGCTGCGAAGTAGTCGTTGGCCAAGCCAATAGCGGCGAGCCGGTCACTTTCGCCGATTCCGGCGGCGCGTAGCGCATCGGCCACGGCTCGATGCTCAGGCGGCTTCATGCCGTCACGAATCTCCTCGATGCTTCGGGCCGAGAGTGGCAGCAGGATCGCGATCGCCGCCGCGGTGAGGATCGCCTTCTCGATGGCCGGCTCCGGCCGGAAGGCTTCGAAAAGCGCGATCCAGAGCACGATCAGAAACGGCGCGAGGTAGCGCGACTCGACCAGTACGCAGCAGTAGAGCGCGATCATGCTCACCGGCCACAGGATCATCCAGAGCTTCTCGCGCGGCAGCGACCAGCGTCCGCGAGCGAACCATGCAAGCGCGAGGATCGCGCCGGTGATCGGAGCCGCCTCGATGAAGAACAGGCGCACGCACTCCTGAATGTTCCCCACGATTGCCTTCATAAGCCTGCCCGGATGGATTGGCGTCCGCGTGCCGGAATACCAGTAGGCGGGATCGTACCAAAGCGGATAGGTGCCAGCCACAGGACCGCTGTATTCGATCGTGAGCGGATCGGCCACGAGGACTCGCGGCGGGTGATTGGGAGTTCCGTGCTCATCCGCCTTGATCCAACCCGAGTAGGGCTGCTGACCGTTGACGAACCACGCGTAATTGAGCCGGCCCGAGTCGCCGATCGTCAGATGGCCGGCCGCGCGGCTGATGCGCCAGATGGGCCCCGCGGAGAGGACCGCGAAGATCACGCCCGCCCATAGGAATCGCCGGCGGATCAAAAGGAATAACACACCGGCTGGAAGCATCACCGATTTCGCGAGGAAGCCGAGCGCGAGCCAGACGCCGAGCCAGACGGCTCGAGTCTCGCTCACGATGATCAGGACGGTGGCTAACACGAGCATGTCGGGCGTCACCTGCGTGAACGAGACGAGGCGTGCCGCGGCGTAGAAGAGGAGCAGGTGGAGGAACGGCCGGTCCCCCGCGATCCGGTGCAGGCCCCAAGAGGCGGCGAGGAACCCGAGGCAAATGATCACGTGGGCGCCGGCGAACTCCCAATCGGGGCCGAGGGCAGCCGCCGGGCGGAGGAGGACCGCCAGGAGAGGGCTCCAATAGCCGTGAAAAACCTGCCCGTTCGCGGCCATGTCGAGGTAGGATAGGCCATCGGCATTCATCCGGTGGCGGGCGGCCACCGATAGCGCCGCAGCCGCGATGACCGGGGTCCAGCGGCTGGCGCGGGGAGAAATCATCAGGTTTTATCGTATCGGAATTTGCGAAATCCGGTCCGCGGATGTTAACCTGAACGTTTGGGCGTCCGCCCAAGGAGCCTTCCCATGTCACAAGTCTGTTGCCTCTGCGGCAAGAAGCCGATGTACGGCCACCGCGTCAGCCATGCTCACAATGTCACCAATCGCCGGTTCAACGTGAACCTGCAATCGGTACGCGCGGTAGTGAACGGCGCCGCGAAGCGGATTCGCGTTTGCACGGCCTGCATCCGGAACGGTAAGGTCCAGAAGGCCGCCTAGTCTTCCATGAAACTCGTAACATTCCAGCGGCCGGGCGCCGCGCCGGAGCCGGGCTATGTCAGCGGCTCGAACGCCGTGAGTGTCGCTTCCGCATTTCCGGACGTCATCGCAATCCTGGCCGGTGGCGCGGATGCGCTCACCAAGGCCCAGTCAATAGCGGCTCCGGCCTACGATTTGAATTCGGTCAAGCTGCTGGCCCCGATTCCGCGGCCGCCGAAGATCATCTGTATCGGTCTCAACTATCGCGACCACGCGATCGAGACCAACATGAAGATCCCCGAGATTCCGACGGTGTTTTGCAAGTTCCCGACGGCGGTGATCGCGCCTGGGGACAACGTGGTGCTGCCGAAGATTTCGGAGAAGCCCGACTACGAAGCCGAGTTTGCCGTCGTGATCGGCAAGGGCGGCCGTAACATCGCCAAAGACGATTGGAAAAGCCACGTCGCGGGTTATATGAACCTGAACGACGTAAGCGCGCGCGATATCCAGCTCGCGACGACGCAGTGGGTCATGGGCAAGACGTTCGATACGTTCTGTCCGATGGGCCCGTATCTGGTGACTGCGGATGAAATCGCCGATCCGCATAACCTCGATATCAGTCTCGATATTGCTGGTGAAGTTCTCCAAAGCTCCAACACGCGTGAGTTGATTTTCAAGATCCCGGAACTCATCTCCTACCTTTCGAGTGTGTTCACGCTCGAACCGGGTGACGTCATCTCTACCGGCACGCCTTCCGGAGTCGGCATGGCGCGCGGGCGCTGGCTGAAGCCGGGCGACGTGATGAATGTCAAGGTCGCCGGACTCGGCGTCTTGACGAACCCTTGCGTTGCCGACGCGTAGTTGAAGCTTTTCCCGAAAGGCGGCCCGCTTCCCGGCGTGGCCGCCTTTTCCTTTGCGGCGGGGCCCGCTAGAGACATTCGTTTCCCTCGGTTATTTCGGCGTACGGTGGAGCGTGTGTTTTTCGATACCGGAAACATCGATTTCAGCACGAAGTCCGCTCAGCGCCCACGCAGAAAATCCAGGATCTCCTTCATCACTCGGTCCGTGAGATCCGTATCGAACATGAATTGCGCGTGCGCGTCTCCCTCGAGCAGCACGAAACGCTTCGGCTCCGGCATCTTCGCGAAGGCTGCTTGCTGTCCGGGAAGGCGCAGGGTCGACCCGCTGGCGTCGTTGCGGGTCCAGATGCACAACTTCGGTCCCGTGTAGCGCTCCTCGGGAAGGCTGCCGCCCGCCGATCCAAGCCCGATGACCCGGTCGATCTCGCCGGGCTTCATGACGGCGAGCGCGTCGAACGCGGCGCCGCCACCCATGCTGCCTCCGACAATTGAAACATCAGTGGCACCCGACTGCCGCAGGTACCGGACCGCGGCAAGGACATCATTGTGGAGCGGAGCGCCCATCGGGTTCTCGTCTTCGGGCCCCGATGAGATGCCATAGCCCCGAAAGTCGAACGCGAGAACCTGGAATCCGGCCTTCGCGAGAATGGCTGCTTGCCTGTGCCAGCTTTCTTTGTTGAAACGCCCGCCATGCGCGAGTACTACGGCCTGCGGGCCCGATCCATACCGGTCGGCGAACACGGTTCCGCCGTCGGGCGATGGAAACGACACGGCTTCGGGAAACGCGGGCATACCGAGAAAGGTCCGGACTCCATCGACAATCGCATCGGCATCGCTCCCGCTGATCACCGCAATCGCCCGCGGTGCCGAAGACAACACGGCGAACGATTTCATCTTCGTGAGCGTGAAGATGTGGGGAATGACGGTGTGCAGTTCATCAATCGCATCGTATTCGACCAAGTGCAGGATCGGCAGGTGAGTGTACAGTTGCCGGTCACCGCGCTTCACCCAACTCACCGCCTGCAGGTCCCCCATCAGGACCCCGAATGCCTTCTCGCCCGCTTCGGACACGACGAAGTCACCGCTCACGAAGATGAAGCGGGGGCTTCGCAGATCCGCCGCGAACTCTGTCACGCATGCTTCCTCGTACGCCTTCACGAACTCCCCATCGAACCCCCGCCGGTCACCGATCCACTGCTCGAGTACTGGCGCCAGAACCCGGCCGGCCCTCGGAATGTAGGCATGCCGGTACATCTCCTCATCGCTCTTCTGCTCCTCTGGCCATTGCATCCGTTTGGTCAGCAGATGTTGCGTCGCCACCGCGAGAGCCTCATTGAACAGCGCATAGAACGACGCCGCGCGCGGATGATCGCGGGCCACGAACATCTCCATCCGCTTCCGGTGCGCCTTCGCGGGCACGGAGTCATAGAGGTAGTGGATGGTTTCGTGCAGGGCAACCGACGCGATGAACTCCGGCTTCGCCGAGTCCGTCAGCTCGATCACCGCATGATGTCCGATGAAAGTGCCCATCGCCTCGTCTGTCTTCGGCTCCGGAGATGGAATCAGGTGGAGTTGGATCCGCTCGCTCGCTCCAGCGGGCTCGAGCAACGAACCAACGTTGCGCGCCAGACCCGCAAGCCGTGGATCGTTCAGCAACCGCTGCGCGGGAACCACCTGCCTGCGCACCTGCGCACCCGTGTCTCCCAAGGCTCGCGCCATCCCCTCCAGGGCTTTCCACATTCTTCGTGCGACGGCCGGATCCATGCGCGCGCGCCGCGCCAACTCGCCCGCGGACTTCGAGTCCAGCACCGCTTCGAGTGTGCGAGCCCGCAGCCGGACCTCGGGATGCATCCCCGGTGTGTTCGCGGGAAACGGCGACGGTGCGGCCTCCTGCGCCGGTTCTGGCTTCAACTCCGCGAACGCCGCCTTCCACTCCGCAACGGATGGATGCTTCGCGTGCACTCCGAACTTCTTCTTCGTGCAGCCGATCTGATCGGTGATGCAGGCCAGATGATAAACCGCCGTCGCCTGGTTCGAGGTGCTGACCGTGAACCGCGGCTCATAGGCGACGAGCGTCAACGCAGTTGCGAACCAAGTCAGGCGCATGGAAGCTACATCTCCCGGAACACGGACTTCAACGCCGGATAGAGCGACGTGAACACGCGGTACGACTTTGCGTACGCCTCCGACTCGGCGCTGCGCGGAGTCAGCGATTCCGTCTCGCGGATCGTTGCCGCGCAGGCCTCCGGTACCGATCCGTAAGCGCTCGTGCCCACCATCGCTAGCAGCGCCGCTCCATATGCCGATCCTTCTTGCGACGCGAGAATCGACACCGGCCGCGAGAAGACATCGGCGAGTATCTGCCGCCAAAAGGCACTTCTCGCACCGCCGCCTGAAAGCCGCACTCGATCCACGAGCACACCCATGGCATCGATCAGCGCCAGGCAATCCTTCTGGCTATACGACACTCCCTCGATCAACGCCCGAATCATATCCGCGCGCCCGTGTTTCGCCGTGAGTCCGATCCATCCGCCACGCGCCATCGCGTCCAGATGCGGCGTGCGCTCACCCATCAGATAGGGCAGCCAGTACAAACCCTGCGACCCGGCGGGTGCCGTGGCGGCCTCCTCGGTGAGCCGGTCATAACCTGTGCCGGGCACGAGTTGATTGCGGAACCACTGCAGCGAGAGTCCGGCACCTTGTGTCACGCCCATCACGTGCCATTTGGCGGGAACCGCGTGGCAGAACGTGTGGACTCGTCCCTGGGGATCATACACCGGCTGATCGAGGTGCGCGAACACGACGCCGGACGTCCCAAGCGTGCATGAGGCGACTCCGCCTTCGACAATCCCGTTGCCCACCGCGCTGGCCGCTTGATCGCCTCCGCCACCCACCACGGGCGTGCCGGGCGCGAGTCCGGTGGCTTCGGCGGCCGGCGCCGAGATGACTCCAGTGACTTCTTGGGATTCATGAACACGAGGAAGAATCGCGGGGTCAATCCCAACCTTCGACGCCAGTCCGGCGGCCCATCTCCGGTTCACTACATCGAACAAGCCCGTACCCGAAGCATCGCTCACTTCCGAGGCGTGTTCGCCGGTGAGCTTGAACCGAATGTAGTCCTTCGGAAGTAACAAGTGCCGCACGCGCTCGAAGCTCGCTGGCTCGTGATCGCGCACCCACAGTAGCTTCGGCAGCGTAAAGCCGGTGAGCATCGGATTGGCGATCGAAGCGAGTACGGCCTCCGCACCGGCAGTCCGGTTGATCCAGTCTACCTGCTCTTGACTGCGCTGGTCGCACCAGATCAAAGCAGGACGGATGACCTGATTTCGCTCGTCGAGAATCGTAAGTCCGTGCATCTGACCCGACAGCCCGACGCCCTTTACGTCGGCGCCCTTCGCCCCCGCCTCGGCCAGCACTCCATGGATCGCGTGCCGCGCCGCATCCCACCAATTCTCCGGCCGCTGCTCAGCCCACAACGGATGCTCCATGCGCATCTCCTCATGAGCGGCGGTGAAGCCGAAGCGGACCTCGCCCTCGCCGTTGACGAGAAGTGCGCGAGAGCCGCCGGTGCCGATATCGAGTCCGAGCCAATACATGTCTCTCCATCTTACGGTGTCCACAAGAAGTTGCGCGCCCCGGATGTAAAATCTCGGTCTTCCGTTTCAGGCTGCCCACCGAGGCCGATATACTGAGGTTGGATTCTGGGTTTGGAGGAATATGAAAAGACTATTGATTGCAGCGTCCTTTGCGGCTGGACTCTGGGCGCAATCGTCACAGACGGTCTATTTCCACGCGCGAATGCTGCCGACCAATGAGGTGCCCGCGACCGATTTCGCTGGCGTGGGCAGTTCCACGATCCTGGTGCACGTGATGCGAAACGCCGCCGGCGAAGTCGTGTCCGGATCAGTGGACTTCAACGTGACGCTCGGCCTCAGCGGCCAAGCTGACCTCAACATCACCGGATTGCACATTCACCGCGGTGCTGCTGGTGTAAACGGCCCCGTGGTGATCGATTCCGGAATCACACGCGGACCGATCACCGTTCCCGCGGTTTCCGTCAAAGGAAACGTGCTCGGCACCAATGAAGCGGGCGTTGCGGCCCTTCGCGATTTGCTCCGTGATCCTGGTGCGTTCTACGTGAACATTCATACCGCGGTCTTCCCCGGTGGCGCGGTTCGCGGACAGTTGGAACCGGCAGTGGTGACGGTGCTCGGCGCGGCCATGACCACCGATCAGGAAGTTCCGGCAGTGCCGATCGTCGCGAGCGGCGGTGGCGCCGTGATCGCGGTCCACTCGCTCGACCAGAACGGCAACGTCGCGCATGGATCGGTTCAGTTCGCGGCTGCCTATACGCTCACCGCCGCCACTACGATCACGGGCTTCCATATCCACCGGGGTGACGCCGGCGTCAACGGACCCGTGGTGATCAATTCGTCCATCCCCGCGCAACTGCCAGCGCCTCCCGAGGGGCTCGTTGGCGTCGCGCTGCCCGGTGGTTTCGTCGAGATGATCACGCCCGTTCAAGTGGATACACTCGCGGGCTTGGCCGCCAATCCCGCTGGACACTACATGAACATCCACAACATAGACTATCCCGGCGGATTCATTCGCGGCCAGCTCTCTCGCGCCGAAGTCACCGAGATCCCCTTCGTGGCGACAGCCGCCGAGGAAGTTCCCGAGATCGCCGGTTTGACCGCGCAGACCATCGGACGCGTCGGCATCCTCACGCAGCGCAACGAAGACGGAACAGCGAAACTCGGCGCCGTCCTCTTCAATGTGCACCATCGCTTCACCGGCGAAACCACGTTCACCGGAATGCACGTGCATCGCGGAGCGGCCGGGGCCAATGGCCCAGTGGTGTTCAATTCGGGCCTGCCTCCGCAGTTCCCATCGGCCACCGGTTTCGGACATATCTCGCTGCCCGGCGCTCCGGTCTACAAGCCCGAGCAACTCGAGATTCTGAACGAACTCTTGCGCAGCCCGGAGAATTTCTACTTCAACATCCACACCTCGGTGAACCCTGGTGGCGCGAACCGCGCTCAGTTGGGCCGCGTCCCGCCGGCGCCTTCGATCCGCCGCGTGTCGAGCGCGAATCTCGTGACCGACAATGTCGCGCCGGGCGGCTTGTTCACCGTGTTCGGCGAAAACCTCGCCAAGCTCCGCGGAACCCTCGAAGGCTGGGCAGGCACCCGCTTGCCTGACCTGCTGAACGGATCGGCGCTCACGATCGGTGGCCAGCGCGCCCGGATCATTTACGTATCCGGGGATCAGATCAACGCGCAGGCGCCTTTCGAAACTCCACTCGGCATGCAACAGGTGGTGGTGGGTAACGGCACGGCGAACGGCGTCCGCGACGGCGTGCGCGTCGTGGCCGCGGCCCCAGCGATCTTCGTCGCAGACTCGCAAGCCTACATCGTTCACGCCAACAACGGCTCGCTCGTGACGGCCGACAACCCGGCTGTGGCGGGTGAAATGCTGTGGGTCTACTACACGGGCGGCGGTGTCACGACTCCCGCGTTGCAGACCGGACAAGTGGTCCCGGCGGTGGGCACGTTCAACACGGCCACAGCCACGGCCACCATCGGTGGCGTGAATGCCGAGGTCCGCTCATCGATTGCGAACCCCGGCCTCGCCGGTGTCTACCGTGCCTCGGTCGTCGTGCCGAGCGGGGTGCAGCCGGGAGCTCGAGCGCTGTTCCTCAATATCGCGGGCACCGCTTCGAACGCCGCTGAGGTCGCGGTCCGCTAAATCAAGCGCGGTTCCGGATTCTTTCGAGTTTGCGAAGGAATCCGGGCCTCGTCAACACATCCTGATTCACCACATTCGCCGGCGCTTGGCCTTCGCTGATGGCCTTGACGCCGGCGAAGCTCTCTCTACCCATGTCACGGAACAACTCGTGCGTCCAACACAGCGAGTGCGACGTGAGAATCGTGTTTTCCATTGCGAACAGCGGAGAATCGTCCTGCAACGGTTCCTTCTCGAAGACATCGAGCGCGGCGCACGCGATCGCGCCTTCGGCGAGGATCCTTTCGAGCGCACGTTCATCCACGATTGGTCCGCGCGCAGTGTTGACCAGAACCGCGTCGCGTTTCATCAGCCGGAGTTCACGCTCACCGATGAGGCCGCGGGTGGAATCCATCAACGGACAATTGATCAGCACGTAGTCCG
>CADECY010000223.1 GCA_902825945.1 uncultured Acidobacteriota bacterium | reverse complement strand
TCGGCAAGGTGTTACACGATCTGGGCGTCAAGTTCGTGAGCCCGTCCGATGTCGGGCAGCCGAACAACCTGATCTACCTCAACAAGTGGGATTTCAACCCTCGGGGCGGCTTCGCCTACAAGGTGACCGATGGACGGCGTCCGCTGGTGGTCCGCGGCGGCTACTCGATCTTCGGCTATCCGATGCCGTTGCGCGACTTCAATGCGCGCATGCGCCAGAATCCGCCGACGACCGCGCGTTTCACCTACTCGCTGGCCAATTCGGCGCAGACGCCGGACCGGCTGCCGAACTACGGTCTGCGGGCCGCGCCGCAGTTCATCGCAGGCGTCAATTCGAAGGACGTGCTCGACATCTCGCAGCCCGGCGGAATCACGCGCGGCAGCTTTCTGACGAGCTATTTCAATCCGCGCCAACCCACCTCGCGTGCGCACGAGTGGAGCCTCACCTTCGAACGCGAGATCTTCGACAACACGCTGCTGAAATTCGGCTACGTGGGCACGCATGGATCGCGCCTCGACATGTTTTATACGTACAACGGGCAGCCGAACGACTACGTGTGGTTCACCACGCGCGGCGTGCCGCGGCCAACGGGGACCTTCTCGGGAACCGCAACCCGCGTGTTCGAAACCACGACGTTCGGCGAGATCGAGGAGTATCGCAAGACCGGCTGGTCGAATTCGCAGAACTTCCAGATCGAGTTCCAGCGGCGCTACTCGAAGGGCTACGGATTCCAGATGTTCTACGTGATGAGCAACACGTTGAAAGCGGGCGGCAGCGGATGGGAAGACGACAACCTTCCTTCCGCCGACATCTACCTGCCCGGATCGGTGCCGAAGGACGAGCAGGCGCGGGCGCGCTTCCTGTTCTACCGGCGCGATATCGACGTGCCGAAGCATCGCCTGAATTGGAACTGGATCGCGGACCTGCCGTTCGGCAAAGGCAAAGCGATCGCGGGTGGCGCGGGCCCGATTCTGAATCGCGTGATCGGCGGCTGGCAGATCGCGGGACAGGGATCGGTCACGAGTTCGTGGTGGCAACTTCCCAACGGAAACTGGTCGTTCCCGAACCCGCTCGAGATCTATGGAACGAAGTATCCGATCAAGGACTGCCGCAGCGGAACCTGCTTCGACGGCTACCTCTATTACAACGGCTACATTCCGGCCAATCGCATCAACAGCATCGACGCGCAGGGGCGTCCGAACGGCGTGATGGGGGTTCCAGACAACTACCGTCCGGCGCACTCGCCACTGATTCCGCAGCCCGCGACGCCGCGCCCCGGAGATCCGAACGCGCCGTTCTACGACAGCAATACGGTGTTCGTGACGATGAAAGACGGCACGCAACAGCGGACGACCTTCAACAACGCCTTGAATCCCTGGCAGAACCAATATCGTCAGGGTCTCGCTAATTGGGGACTGAATACATCGCTGTTCAAGGTGATCCCGGTGAACGAGCGCGTATTCTTTCGGCTGACGGTGGACTTCTTCAGCGTGCTGAACATGCCGGGAATTCCGAAGACTCCGAATTCAACGACGGGCATCATCGACTCGACGTTCTCTGGCAACGGAGCGCGGGCGTTGCAGTTCGGCTTGCGGTTGTCCTGGTAGCTCGAATGCTACCGGGCCGCATCGGACGGCATGGCGCAAGAACCAATCGCGGCCCAGGGGAACCGCAATATAACCAGCATGTTATCCGGAAAATCGAAAGTGACGAAAGAAGCCCCTGACGCACGCGAAACCGACGCTTTCACGAATTCAAAATCAACGATTTATCAATAGCTGCCTAAAGCATCGGCTTCGCCTGCGTTGAGGCAGCCAGATGCGGTTGCCGATTGGCGATCGCAAGAGCAGCCGAAGGAACCGAAACGGGCGGGTGCTCAATCTGGACTGAAGGCCCGCCCGCACAAGTATTCGCCAGAGGTCGCGGAACGAGCGGTCCGAGTCCGGCGAGACGTTCGGTGGAAACAACTTGGGACCCGAAGGCGCCTGTGGGCGAAGGGGTCACTTGCGATCGGTCGCCACCGTAGGCGGCATTCACTGTTGCGATCGGAGCATCCAGTAGAGCACATACGCAAGGACGGCGCCGCACGGCAGCGTCAGCAACCACGACCCGAGGATGGCCTTCATGACCGAACGGTCGCCCCTGCCAGAGGCAAGTCCGATGCCGAAGATCGATCCCACCGACACGTGAGTCGTCGAGACCGGCAGGCCCGCGGCCGATGCCGCCAGAACGATCACGGCGGTCGATACGTTAGCGGCAAGCCCTTCCGTAGGGACGAGCGGCGTGATGCGCAGACTGACGGTGTCGGCAATACGCCGGGAATGGACTAGGCCGCCGATGGCCATAGCCGCAGACACCAGCGCGAACCCTTGGGACGGAGCGACCGCTCTTGCAGCGAAAAGCATGGCCGCGATCTTGGGCGCGTCATTGAGTCCGCGGGCAAGGCAAACGGTGCCGGCGCTGAGAACTTGTGCCGCGGCGGCGAGGGCACCCTGGCGGACGCGCATCACCGCAAACAAACGGTCCGCCGCCAGCGAGGCTCCGATGGCGAGAGCCGGACTGAACAAAAGAGGCAGCACGAATCCTTTGCCGAGTGCCCCCAGGCTCAGGTTTCCGCCGGGCGCGGCGAGGCCGACGCCCATGATCGCGCCTGTCAACGCGTGAGTGGTCGAAATCGGGAAACCGGTGAGCGTCGCAAAGATGACGGTAAGGCCCGCGCCCGCTGCAACGGACGCCGCGAATTCCGGCGCCGCCGCGAGCGAGTCCGGAACCAAGCCGCGACCGGAGAACTTCGCGGCCAGCGCCTGTCCGAGCGCGAGCGCTGAGAGGGCGCCGGTGGCGGTGGTCAGCGTGGCCCACGCAAGTGCCCGCCGGTAGGTGGTCACGCCGCTTCCGAACAGTGACGCGACACCCTTGAAGTTGTCGTTGGCGCCATTGGAGTAGGCGAGGAAGCAGACGGATAAGAGGACGATCCAAATCACAGTTGCGCTCCGGGTCCCATGGGAGGTATAAACGGCACATGGACGGCTTGGGCTGCGTTCCGGCGTTGCGAGCTCTGGGCGAAGAGACCCGCCTGCGGATGTTGCGGCTGCTTCTCGACCGGCAGATGAGCGTAGGAGAAATCGCCGATAATCTTGGAGTTACGCAATATAATGTCTCACGGCACTTGAAGGTTTTGCGAGAGGCTGGCTTGCTCGAAATCGAAAAGCAAGGACAACAGCGCCTCTACCGCGTCCCTGTCGGGCTCCGCAAGTGTGTTCCGGCGGCAGGCAGCATTCTCGACCTCGGCTGCTGCACGTTCCAACTGGATAAACTGCCGCGCTAGCGGAGCAAATCATCACGGACCTCTTGCACATCACCGATCATTATATGCATAATTGTGCATGTATGCAAACACGGTATTGCCGCCGCCTGATGCTAGCGGCCGCCTCGGCCCTCTCCTTGCTGGCGTCCTCCAGTGGCTTGAACAACATCCCCACCACGGACACAGCGGGACACCGAGTGCTGGTCTTCCAAGACTATCCAACCTTCGGGGCACGCCGAGTCACCGACAATTTCCTGGCGTTCAAGGCAGGCTATGATTTGTGGCGGGCACGATCGAGCCCCTTGCGAATCGAGTGGGGGTTGGACGGGCGCACCCGGCCGGGCGATGGCGCTCCGTTGCTGCAGGTGAAGATGTCGTATCAGCCATCGCTCTCGGGACCCACACTCTGCGTGGGAACAGCCAATGTAGCACCCTCTTCCGGTGGGAGGGCTCGCGTTGGGCAACCATATTCGTTCGCTGTGGTTTCCCAAAACGTCAATGTCGCAAGGTTGCACGGCGGGTACGCAGTGCAGGCGAACAACAGCAACTCGGCGATTCTTGGGATTGATCGCGGGTTCAGGCTGGCGCGCCGGGACTTGGTCCTCCGGGCGGACGCGATTCAGGTGGATCGAGGCACCAACTGGGCGGCAAGCGTCGGTGGTGTCTACGTATTTGCCAAACACATGGCGGTGGAGGCGTGGGTCACGCAAGCTGCTCACGGACGGCCTCCCGCTTTTACCGTCAAGCTCGACTTCATATCCGGATTCTAAGCATATGAAAAACAATGACAATCTGACTCGCCGCGGCCTGCTTGGGTCGGCTGCGGCTCTCAGCCTCGCACCAAAGCTCGAGGCGCAGGTGCCCTCCGGACAGGCGGTGGATTTGACAAAAGCGTCAGCCGCCCTCGAACCAGACAAGATCGTGCGGGGAGCCTGCCAGTTCTGCAATTCGCTTTGCGGGCTCCGGGTGCACGTCAAGAACGGCCGGATCATCGATGTGCGGGGCGAGACGGCCGATCCGGTTCAGGCGGGGTCGTTGTGCGTGAAAGGAGAACGGCTCATGACGGAACTCGTTTACAACGCGCACCGGCTCCGTTCTCCGATGAAGCGCGTTGCCGGAGCGAAGGGCTCCGCCGGTTCCCGTTTCGAGCCGATCGGCTGGGATGAGGCGCTCGAGACGATCGCGCAAAGGCTGCTCGCGCTGCGGGACGTGGGCCGGGCTCATGCGGTGGCGAGCAAGACGTCCGGGCGGCTGCCGCGCGGCACCGGATCGCTGATCGCGCGGTTTTTCGAACTGCTAGGCAGCCCCAATGACACCGATGTCGGTCCGGTGTGCAATGACGCCGGTGGCAACGCGCTCGCCTGGACGTTAGGGCGGGGCAATTTCACAAACGGCTACGGCAAAGACGAATCCACCGGAAAGGAGGATCTCGGGTCGGCGAAGTGCCTGCTTTTCTTTGGAACCAATCAGGCCGAGACGCATCCGGTCACGTTCGAGTACCTGCTACGGCAGCGGGCGCGCACCAAGGCCAAGCTGTTCGCCGTCGATCCGCGGCTGACACCGACCGTCGCACAAGCGGACGAGTGGCTGGCGCCAAAGCCCCACACCGATCTCGCGCTCGTGCTCGCGATGCTCACACACGTGATCGAAAGCGGACTTCATGACCGGAGATTCGTGGAGCGCTGGGTGCTCGGGTTCAGCGAGTTGAAGCAGCACCTCGGTCGCAACCGGTATACTCCCCAGTGGGCCGAGGGCGTGACCGGAGTCCCGGCGGCGAAAATCCGCTACATGGCGGAGACGTACGCACGGGCAAAACCGGCGGCGATCTTTTGCAACGCGGGCATCTCGCATCAGTTGAACGCCTTCGACACATATCGGGCGCTCGCCTTCCTGGCCGCCATCACCGGCAACATCGGTGTCAACGGCGGCGGATGCAACTTCATGCACAACACATGGCCCGGCGGACTGCGGCTTCCTCCGGTGACTGGGGAAGTTCCGAAGCGGGGCGCGGCCCTGCCCGTCGGACCCGACTGGTTCGCCGAATCGATCCTGGCGTCGAACCCGTATCGATTAGAAGCTCTCATTACAATGGGTAACCCGTTGCTCGGAAGTGCGAACACCGAAAGAGTGAAGCAGGCGTTTCAAAGCCTGGACTTCTACGTCTATACCGGACTCTTCCTCGAGGAACCCGCCTACTACGCCGACATCATCCTGCCGGTGTGCGCGGGCTTCGAGATGGAGGGGGTGTACATGCGCCGCGACGACCGCGCGATCCGGTGGCAGGACCAAGCCGTTGCGCGAGTGGGTGTTTCGAAACCGGATTGGGAGATCTGGACTGGACTGGCGAGCGCGATGGCGAGGCTCGACCGCAAGAATCCACCCGCCTATTGGACCGGCAACCTGCCGGAGAAGTGGCAAGACTACGGCACGTTGTGGGACACGTTCGTCGCGAACACGCCCGGAATGGCTGGAATGACGCGGGAGCGAATGGCCAAGCGGACCGAGCCTTTGCGCTGGCCATGTCCGTCGGTGGCGCATCCAGGCGTGAGCACGCTCTATTTGGATCATCCCTCGTGGTATGCGGCGGCGGAAGCACTCGACCCGAAGAGCAAGGGCAAACGCTTCCTCACGCCGAGCGGCAAAGTGGAAATCTTCACGCCCGAGATCGAACGTAAACTTGCGACGGCCGGTCACGCCGCGCTTCCAGCCTTCTACACCCACCCCGAAGTGACGGGCCGGCATCCCACTGTCGAGTACACGAGCGAATTGGTGACGAATCCGTTGAACCCGGGTGCTGTTACGCCCAGGGTTGTGATCGGCAACCGATCGGAGGGAGCGGTGCACGCGGCATTTCCGCTGATGGGAATGATTGGGCGTTCGAGTGTGGTCCACTTCGCGGGGGTCACTCACTGGACCGCGACCGGTAAGCGGATGAACGGAATCCGGCTCGTGCAGATTCATCCGAAGACCGCGCGGCGCGCCGGGATCGTCAATGGCGACAACATCGTCGTGACGAGCCCACGCGGTTCCGTGTCGGGAACGGCGCTGTTGTGGGAGGGCATCCGTGAGGACACGATCTTTGTCCCAAACGGATTCGGGCCGCGACAAACGGTAGGCGCCGAAACCGGCGCGCCCGTCTACGAGGCAGCGAACGTACTATCAAGCGACCGGTACTTCGACAATCTGTCGGGACAACAGGCCTACAAGTGCTTCGCCTGCCGGGTGGAGAAGGCGGAAGGGCTGCGCCTCAATCCGTTGTAGGCAAAGGCGAAAGCCCTCACCGCTAGGGGGAACAATGTAGTATCCTTGTAGGGACTGTACCGTAGTGTTGGTACCGGAGAAAAACGAAAAAAGCCTTACGGATCCGAGGAGGTACTCCCCCATATGGCGCGCAAAACTGCGACGCTGGCCTCTTTGTTATGGCTGACCGGCATTCTCTCCGCGCAGGGTTTGAACACCACTGCGACGAAGGATGACTGGGAAGACATCAACTTTGAACTGAATTCCCCCATTCTCTCGGATGGTTATCCGAGCCTGCTCCGCCTCGCGGAGCTATTGAACAAGAATCCCGACTACAAGGTCAAACTGGTTGGTCACGCCGATTCGACCGGGTCTCATCCCTACAATGACAAGCTCGGCATGAAACGCGCCGAAGCGGTCAAGGCGTTCCTTGAAAAGTATGGAGCGCGACCGGGACAGGTGAGCGTGACTTCGAATGGCGACCGCACACCCAAGGCCGACAACGGCAATCGCGAAGGACGGTTCATGAACCGCCGCGTCGATATGACGGTAAGCGATGGCCAAGGAAAGATCGTGGGCGCTGGCGGCCCGAGCGACTTGATCAAGGCGCTCGAAGCCGTCCAGAAGAAGCAAGAAGAGTGCTGTTCGATGATTCTCAAGCGGCTGGACAAGCTGGATGAGATTCTCGGCTTGTTGCGCGATCTCAAGAAAGACAACGACGAGTTGAAGCGCGAAGTCGCCTCGCTCAAGGGCAACGTTGGACAGCAACGCACGACGGACGCGGCCAAGCAGGCCGAGGAAGATCGTGCCAAGCTGACGCCCGCCGACATGGCGCGCATCTCCGACAAAGCCGCTCAGAAAGCTTTCGACGATCAGGGCATTGCCAACCACAAAGGCAAGCTGACTCCCGACGAAATCGACAACCTCGCGCTCGGCGCCGCCCGTAACGCGATCGTCGATGCGAAGGGCGAAGGCAAGAAGATGTCGCCGCTCGAGATGGAGCAACTCGCCGAGATGGCTGCGCGCAAGGCGCTGCAGAAGGCAATCGACGCGGGCAAAGCAACGCTCACTCCGCAGCAGATCGACGAGATCGCCAAGCGGGCCGCTCGCCGAGCCGTGGATACGGAACTCGGACGCGTGTCGCCGCAAACGCTCGAAGACAGCCTGAAGCGGATCAGCAAGGCTGGCGGCGCCGGCGGTCCGGTACTGTCGCTGATGGGCATGAATCTGGGTGTCGACGGCGAAGGCCGCGCGACGTTCACCGGCCGCGGCCGGATGTTCAAGCCGCTCGGCGAACACACCGCGATTCAGGGTCAGGGCGAATACATGTACTTCCGCGATCGCAAGGAAGGCCAGTTCGACTTGGGCCTCGTGAACCGCTTCAAGCAGGTTCAGGTGGGCGCCTTCTCGAGCTTCAAGGCGATCGGCCTGAAGGAAATGGATTCGACCGGCGTGCTCGGTCAGGCGGCGTTCACCGCCGACTACCTGTTCAAGCATGGCCGCATCGGAGCCTTCGGAACGAAGAGCTTCCTCAACAACGCGGTGGTCCAATCGCGGCGCCCGTCGCGCTGGATCCTCGACGAGAGCTACCTCTCGGTGGTCGATCAGTTGGGCGGCAGCGGCGCGGTGCAGGTGCATCCGCGCGTGGTGCTCGAGGGCAACCTCGGCTGGCTCCGCCGCGCCAACGGCGATGACCGTCCAGGCGGCACGCTCCGCTTCGTGTTCCCCGTGAACAAGATGCTGGCGCTCACCGCGGAAGGCGGATTCAACGAAACGCTCGTCGGCCGCGACAACAACGGCCGCGCAGTCTTCGGCCTGCTGTTCGGCAACTACCTGCAGCCGCGCGAATTCCTGAACTTCGGCGGACCGGTGCCAGTGGACATTCCGCGAGTGCGGTACGAAGTGCTGACGCGGCGTACTCGCACGGGCAACGATCCTCCGGTGGCTGACGCGGGTGCCGACCAAATCGGCGTGCGCGCCGGGCAGCTCCGGCTCGATGGCTCGGGTTCGTTCGACCCGGATGGCGATCCGATCCGCTACCAGTGGACGCAGATCGCGGGTCCGGCGGTGACCATCGCCAACGCGACGGCCGCTGTCGCCACCTTCACCGCGGTGGAAGATCAAAGCTACGGCTTCCGGCTGACGGTGACCGACGACAAGAACGCGCAGGGCATCGCCCGTGTGACGATCTCTACCCGCGCCGGTCTGCGCACGCAGATTACGCGCTTCACGGCCAGCCCCGACCGGATCCTGCCGGGCGGAACGGCCACGCTCAACTACAACGTGTCGAATGCCGACTCGGTGACGATCTCCGGCGTGACCGGCGATCTGAGCGCGAGCAACGGTTCGGTGCCGGTGACTCCGGCGCAGACCACCAACTACGTGCTGACGGCGCGCAACGCCAACGGCAGCGAAGATCGTGCGACGGTGACGGTAGTTGTCGATACGCCGGGTCCGCGGACCATCCGCTTCACGGCCACCCCGATGACGATCAATCGTGGCCAGAAGTCGACGCTGAGCTGGCAGACCGCCGACGCGGAGTCGGTCGAAATCGTGGGTGTCGGCACCTATACCGGCAACACGGGTTCGGTGGATGTCACCCCCGAGGTGACCACTCCCTATACATTGATCGCTCGCAGCCGCGTGGGTCAGACCACGTCGGTGGCGACGGTCACCGTGGTGCAGGGCAACCGTCCTTCGGTGCTCACCTTCTCGGCGAACCCGGTCGAGATCGCGGAAGGTCAAACTTCCACGCTCGCCTGGAACGTCGAGGGTGCCAACGAAGTGACGATCTCCAACAACGTGGGTAAGGTGAA
Source organism: uncultured Acidobacteriota bacterium (assembly GCA_902825945.1). Taxonomy (GTDB): domain Bacteria; phylum Acidobacteriota; class Terriglobia; order Bryobacterales; family Bryobacteraceae; genus SYLY01. The sequence continues at coordinate 374 of CADECY010000223.1, read as the reverse complement.
CGCGGTGGGCAGCGCTCCTGTCCAACCGTCAACCACTACTACCTACACGTTGACGGCGGTGAATGACTTCGGCCAGACAACGGCGATCGCAACCGTGGTCGTCCATCCGCGGCCGAAGGTCCTCAGCTTCACGGTTAACCCCACCACGATCACGCCGGGTCAACCGGTCACGTTCACGTGGGAGACCGAGGGCGCGGATTACGTCTTCATCAGTGGCGGAGTCGGCAACCGCATCTCGAGCGGATCGCTGACCAACGCCGGTCCGACGTCGACTCAAACCTACACGCTCTCCGCGGTAGGCAAAGGCGGCGTGGTGAACGCAACGGCCACGGTGACGGTGAATCCTCCGGTGACGAACTCGGCCACTCCGGTGG
>CADECY010000222.1 GCA_902825945.1 uncultured Acidobacteriota bacterium | reverse complement strand
GCGGCCCTCGGCGCGTTCGAGTAAACCGAGTTGGACCTGCGTCAGGATCAATTTGGCACGGTGCGACGGAAGGTCTGGCATGGCCGTCATGGCCTCGCGATAGGCATTGATCGCCCGGCGATAAGCCGCCTTCGCCGCCGCCGTCCGGCCTCGCTTCCGCTCGAGATTCCCGAGATCGAAGTGCGCCAATCCGATGCTGCCGGCGGTGGAGGTATTGCCCGCATCCTTGACCACCTCTTGGAGCAACTCGAAATTGCGAGCCGTCACCGCGGCAGCTTCTTCCAGCCGGCCCGCGCCTGTGAAGAGCTGACCCAAGTACACGAACACCAGCCGGAAGTTGGTCCGGATCTTGCGATCGTTGGGGAACTCCCGGCGCAGGCTCTCGCCCAGCGCGAGCGCCTTCCGCAGGTGAGCCTCAGCTTCGGCCGGGTGCTCTAGTTCCAGGTGCGCCAGCCCGGCGTTCATCTCGATGGTCATCAAACTATAGCGGGGACTGCGGGCAGCCGGATCGGCGGCAATACTGCGAGTGAAGTCGGCAATCAGTTCGTCGTAGACTGGGAGCGCTTCGCCAGGAGCGATGTCGAGCAGCGCGAACGCCTTGGTGAACAAGGCGGTGCGTAACTGGGCTCGCCGCTTGACGCCGCCTCGGCGTGCCAGTTCGATCGCCCGGTCCAGGTCCGCGATGCCGCCTGCGAAGTCATGCCGGTCCACACGCAATCCTCCGCGCTCCTGAAATGCGGTGACCGCGGCAGCCAGCACGCTATCCGAAGGTTGTCCCAGTGCGGCACGCTCGGCCAACTCGATCGCCCGGTTGTAATGCAGCATGGCGGATTTGGTGTCGCCGCTGCTCGGGCCCATGATGGAACCTTCGAGCTTGCCCATGCGGGCGAAGCCTTCAATAAGGTCCGCCTGCAGCATGGGTTCGGCCGCCGGGTCTTTCGACAGCGGATCCAAATAGGCCAGTGCCTCCTTGACGAGCATTTGACGCGCTTGGGTCGCGCCCTGCAGTGGTTCGATGGCATCGTGCAAGTCGAACATCAAGGAGCGGGCCAGCTTGCGCAGGCTGTTGAATCGCAAGTCAGCTTCGCTGCGCTGCCGGACGGCTTCCCGCCACTGCAACTGTGCAATCGTTCCTGCGGCCAGCACCAGGCCGAGCGCCACCGCCGCCACTCCGCACGCCAGGCGATTGCGGGCGACGAACTTCCTGAAGAGGTACCAACCGCTCGAGGGACGCGCCAGCACGGGACGCTTCTCCCGAATGCGGCGGAGGTCGGCGGCCAATTCGGCGGCCGTGGCATAGCGTTCCGCCGGGTCGATACGAGTCGCCTTGCCGATGATCGCGTCCAACTCAGGTGATCCGGTTTCGGGATCTGGAATCCCGCGCCGGCAAACCGTCTCGAAGACTTCGGCGAGCATCTTGCCGGAAAGCGCATAGGGTTTGCGTCCCGTCAGGCATTCGAATAGTACGATCCCTAGCGAATAGATGTCGCCCGCAATCCCTGCGGGCTTGCCCTCGATCTGCTCGGGGCTCGCATAGTCGGGCGTGAACGCCAGCAATCCCGTCCGCGTGGCTCTGGCGTCTAATGCAGACAGCGGCCGGGCAATGCCGAAGTCCAGCAGCTTCGGTTCACCGCCCCCCGTCACCAGAATGTTCGACGGCTTGATGTCGCGATGGACAACGAGCTGGCGATGCGCGTAGTCCGCCGCGCTCGCCACCCTTTCGAATATCGCCAGCCGGGCATCCCGCGGGAGTCTCGCGCAAAAGCTGTCGAATCCCTCTCCACGCACATGCTCCATTGCCAGATACGGCGAACCGTCGGCGGCCAGGCCTCCATCGAAAAGCCTGGCGATGTTCGGGTGATCGAGCATGGCCAGGATCTGGCGTTCTTCCCGAAAGCGCTTCTCATGCCATGGAGAGAAACGTCCGCCGGCAAGCAGCTTGATGGCGACCGTTTGTTCGAACTGACCATCGACGCGGTGCGCGGACCACACCTCGCCCATGCCGCCCGCGCCTATCTGCTCGTCAAGTTCATACGGGCCAGCCCGGTCGCCCTTTGCGCGTAGCACCGCGGCCAGCCCCGCCGGAGGCTCGAGGAATCCCTCAGCTTCGATTGACTTGCGCAGAAACCGCTCTACACGCTCCCGCAGCGCTCCATCACTTCCGCAAGCGGCTTCGACATAACGGGACCGCTGCTCCGGCTCCATTTCGAGGGCTGCGGCAGCAACGGCACTGAAGCGATCCCAGTCCAGTTCGGTCATGGTCGGGGGCTTTCAATTCTACTCTTTCGGCTTGCTTTCGCGCCACTTGGAACTTCCGCTTTGCGGATTGCGCGGCCAGCTCTCCGCGATTTGATCTCTCAGTATTCTCATGCCGTGCGACATGCCAAGCCGCAGGCGCAACACGCCCGCGCAGCGTGATTCGGAAGCTGGGCAACGTCCTTATGTGGAAAAGTATTTGTTGTCGTCTCCAGCAAACAACAAACGGCGAAAACGGTGCCCACACTGCCCATACTTTGGATCGCGTTGAGGATGAAGACCTAACCGTGGGCGGGCATCGAAATTCACACGGTGCCCATGGCTGCCCGTGCATCAAATGGGACTCCAGTTGGACTCCACGGGCGAGGAACTTGGCGGGCCGAGGCCCGCAAGTGTTTGAAAAGTTTGGTGGACCTGGAGAGATTCGAACTCTCGACCTCTTCCATGCCATGGAAGCGCGCTCCCAACTGCGCCACAGGCCCACGTTTCAACCAACCTCTTCAGTATACTACAAGCTCATGGATCGAGAGACAGCGTGGAGCATCGTTTGCGAGCACATCCAGTCGGAAAGTTTGCGAAAGCACGCATTGGCCGTCGAAACGTGCATGCGGGCGGCGGCGCGGAACCTCGGCGGCGATGAGGATACGTGGGGCGTGACGGGCCTGCTGCATGACTTCGATTGGGAGATCCACCCCACACTCGACGAACATCCGATGAAGGGCGAGCCGATCCTCGAAGCGCGAGGCGTCAGCGCCGAGATCCGGCGCGCGATTCTCTCGCATGCCGAATACAGCGGCGTCCCGCGAGTGTCGCTGATGGAGCGGGCGCTGTTTGCCTGCGATGAACTGGCGGGCTTCCTGACGGCGGTATCGTACGTCAAACCGGGCCGAAGCATCCATGAGGTGGACGTCGCGAGCGTCCGGAAGAAGATGAAGGACAAGGCGTTCGCGCGAGCGGTGAAACGCGAGGATATCGTGAATGGCGCGGCCGAACTCGGAGTCGATCTCGACCGGCACATCGACTTTTGTATCGGCGCGATGCGGGCTAACGCGGAAGCGCTTGGGTTGGCGGGGATGGTGACGCAGGGAGAAAAGCGAGAGTAGTTCGGCGCCTACCGCCCGCCGATCCGGTACAACGCCGCGTGCGTCCGCAGAATGACATCACCCTGCGAGATCACCACGCTCGCATTGCTCCGCTCACCGAGCGGGTTCGAAGCCAGCAGTTCGAATTGCTTCGGCGATGCCTGGAACACGAACGTGTCACCGCCCTGGTTCATCACGTAGACGCGATCGCCTTGCAGCACCGGAGATGACCATACGGCGTTCGACTCGCCCTTGCCTTGCAGCCGCGCGGTCCACATCACCTTCCCGGTCGCGATCTCCTGGCACTCCGCGATTCCGCCGTTGTCGATGTGATAGAGGTAGCCGTCGCGGACCACGGCCGTACCGATCGACGCCTTCGACTTGTCCTTGTGCCAGAGCCGCTCGCCGCCCGGCTTCACCGCGAGCACCGGTCCGCCGAATCCGCTGAACGCGACGATCGCGCCCGGCGTCACGATCGGCGACGGATAGACGAGATCGCCGAGCCCTTCGGCTTTCCAACGCTCGGCCCCGGTCGACGGGTCGAACGCGGAGAGCGCATGCGGCAGCGATAGCAGCAGTTCATCGCGGCCATCGCGGGATACGATCACGGGCGAAGCCCAGGACCCGAACATGTCTTCCGGATTCCAGTTGGCGAACGCTTTGCCTGTGCCCTTCGGCAGATCCTGCTTCCAAAGTGTCTTGCCGGTCTTCTTGTCGAGCGCGATCAGGAACGACTGCGCGCCGGGACCGAAGTTGAGGAAGACTCGTTCGCCATGGATCACCGGTGACGAGCCGTATCCCCAAACGTGCTTCTGCAGGCCGAGATCGCGCTTCCAGAGTTCCTTGCCATTGAAATCGTAGGCCGCCACACCCGCGGCGCCGAACCAGGCTACGACGATCTTGCCATCGGTGGCGGGCGACGCCGAGCAGTGGGGATTCGTCTGATGGCTCGGATCGGGCTCCGGGTACGTTACTCCCGATTGCCACACCTGCTTGCCCGTGGCACGATCGAACGCGGTGACCGTGCGCCGGTTGGTGGCGGGCACGGCCTGCGTAACGAAGATTCGATCGCCCCAAACGATCGGCGTGGAGTTGCCGGCTCCAGGGAGTTCAGCCCGCCACACGACGTTCTGCTCTTTCGACCATGACAGCGGCGCGCCTGATTCTCCGGAGATTCCGTTCGCGGAGGCTCCCCGCCAGCCAGGCCAGTTTTCGCCGGAAACGAGAGCGGAAAGCGCGAGGGCCAGCCAGAGCGAAGTGATCTTCATGACGCTATGGTAGCGTCATCCAGGAAGAACATTTCCATCGGTTGTTGTTTACCCTTCAGCACGAAACTCCCGCGAGATTCGACAAGCGCCGCGCCGTCCAGCAGACTCACGAACGCCGCCGATCCGTTGATCCGTCCTGGTTCGCTCGCACCCTGCAGGCGCGCGCATGTATTGACGGCGTCTCCCCAGGCGTCGAAAGCGAGTTTACGCAGCCCGACGACGCCGGTCACCAGCGGCCCGGCGTGCAGGCCGATGCGGATGTCCCAGTACCGGGCACCCGCCGTGCATTGCGTGGCCCTGCGTGAAGCGACGAAGTCGCGGATTCCGATCGCCGCCCGCAACAGATTCCAGGCGCTGCGCGGACCATGATCGAGAATCCCGCTGAGCGCAAGGTAGCCGTCGCCCATCGTCTTCATCTTCTCGACCCGGTTGCGATGGCAGATCTGATCGAACGCCGAATAGCAGATGTTCAACTCGCGGACCACCTGCGTCGGGCACCACGACTCGGTCACGCACGTGAATCCCGAGAAGTCCGCGAACAGGATGCAGGCCTCGTCGTACTTGGTGGCGCGCACCGAGCCCTTCGCCTTGAGTTCGTCGGCCACCGGCTTGGGCAGGATGTTCAGCAGCAGTTCGTCGGCGCGCCGCTTCTCCGATTCCAGTTGCGAGCACAGCCGCGCCAGCCCGGCCTGGGCCTCGAGAAGGCGCTCGGTTTGCCGCATAGCCTCCTGTTGCTCCCGCACCTTCGCGCTGAGCGAGAACTCCCGCTCCACCAGCCGGCCGAGGTTCCGCAGTACCGCCCGATCCCGATCGGCGAACCCGCGTGGACTATGATCGGCGACGCACAGCGTCCCCACCTTCTGTCCCGCGGCCGTCAGCGGCTGCCCCGCATAGAAGCGCAGGTACGGATATCCGGTCACCATCGGATTGCCCGCGAACCGCGCGTCCTCGAATGTATCCGCAATCACCAGGGCGTTGTCCTCTAGAATGGCATGTCCGCAGAACGAGGTCTCGCGCGGAGTCTCATCGACATGCAGTCCGGTCTTCGACTTGAACCACTGCCGCTCTTGATCCACCAGTGCCACGTAGGCAATGGGAGCCTGAAAGACCTCGGCCGCGAGCGCGACCACGTTATCGAAGCGCTCTTCGGCGTTCGAATCGAGCAGGCCCAGCCCGCGGGTGGCGCCGAGCCGCTCGGCTTCGTTAGCGGGAATGGGTGCCGGAAGGTAGCCACAACTCGACATGTATCGGACTGATCGGGCGAATTGCGGTGCCGGCCGATACTGTCAACGCCCGATTCGGCGCAGGTTTTCGTCTGAGGCGGGCTGGCCCCCTCTCCCCATGCACCCGCGTCGGCAGCTCCGGCAAGGAAGTTCCGGCGCTGGACTCCCGCGGAGGAGACCGATGCGACCAGGAATCGCCCGTTCGGGGAGACGCTCGTGGGAACGACCCGCCGATTCTCCAACCGGACCAATTCTTGAATGCGCCAGGTGCGCTCGACAGTAGGCGGAAAATGCTCGCAAATTTTGCCCGTTCTAGAACCTGGCGAGACGCGCTCCACCTGTGATAGGCTTCCCTCATCCAATCTCGATATCCCGGAGGGGAACAAAGTGAAGCAAATCGCATTTCGCATCTCGCTTTTCCTCCTGGTGGTGAGTCTGCCCCTGTTCGCGCAACTCGGCACGCAAGGAGCAATCGTTGGCGTAGTATCGGACCCGACCGGAGCGGTGATCTCCGGAGCCGAAGTTTCGGCAAGAAACACCGACACCGGCCTTGAACGAAAAGTCACGTCGAACAGCGAGGGGATCTTCGAGATCCTCGCGCTTCCGATCGGCAACTACTCGGTGACGGTGACAATGAGCGGCTTCAAGACCTGGACGCTCGAAAAGACCCAGATCACGGTCGGCGAACGGCGGCGCTTGTCGCCCAAACTCGAGGTCGGTCAAGTCGCCGACAGAGTTCAAGTGGAGTCCTCGGCGGACTTGGTGCAGACCGAGCGCGGCGCCGTGGAAGCCGTTGTCGAACAGCGCCAGATCCGCGACCTTCCGCTCAATGGCCGCAATCCGATCGAACTGGTGAACCTGGTGCCCGGCGTCCGCTTCCTCGGCCGCGGCGCGACCGATCGCGATTCCACCGTACAAGGTAATGGCAACCGCAGCGATGGAACCGAATTCCAGATCGATGGCTTGGCCGCCAACACAGGCCTCGACGAACGTGGCGCGGGCATTCCGAATGTCGATACGATCGCCGAGTTCAAGGTGGAAGCCTCGAACTTCGGCGCCGAAAACGGACGGCACGCGCTGCAGGTGCTGATGGTGACCAAGTCGGGCACCAATCAACTGCACGGAACCGTATGGGAGTTCCTCCGCAACGAGAAGATGGACTCGTTCAACACGTTCGCCAAGATTCCCGGCGCGCGCAAGCCGAAGCTGAGCCAGAATCAGTTCGGATTCTCGGTGGGCGGGCCGATCATCAAGAACAAGACACATTTCTTCGGCGCTTTCGAGGGCACGCGAATCCGGCGGGCAACCATCTACAATTCGCTGGTTCCATCGCTCGCTCAGCGGAATGGAGACTTCTCCGCCCTGCCACGCGCGCTACGCGATCCGGTGGCGAACACCCCGTTCCCGAACAATCAGGTTCCCCGAGCCCGCTTCTCGCCGGCCGGACAGTTCTTCTACCAGTACCTGCTCACACCGAATTCAGGTGTGGACCGCTTCCGCGCTACCGCCCCGACGACGAACGACGTGAACGAGTACACGGTCCGCGTCGATCACCAGATCACGTCGAAGCAGCGGATCTATGGCCGCGGCATCATCATTCGCGACAAGGGCAACACGCCGAACTACAGTCCGGACGTGGTGAACCTGCGCGAGACGCCGCAGCAGAACCTCGGCATCAACTACACGAACACGATCAGCCCGAACACGCTGCTCACCATCGATGCGGGCACCATGCAGTCGGTGATCAAGCAGAACTGCGTTTGTGTCGGCGGCGAAAACCTGACCGACAAAGCAGGCATTCGCGGATTCCCGACCGACGGGCGGGGAGCTTCTGTCGGCCTGCCGAACAGCGTTGGAATCGCCGGATACACCGGGCTCGGCACGCCGTTCGGAGTTCCTTATCGCCTCTGGTGGACCACCGCCGGCGGCAAGGCCAGCCTGAACATGATCCGAGGGTCTCACACGATCAACGCGGGTTACCAGTTTCACCACCTGACCACGTTTGGCCGCCACTCCTCCGGCTTCGCGCGCGGCGCCTTCACCTTCAATGGCCAGTACACAACTGACGGCTTCGGCGACTATCTGCTCGGCTTGGTGCAGAACACCTCGCGAAACTTCCCGCTGCAAACGTTCGGGACCAAGGACGCTCCCTACTCGGCACCCTACGTGCAAGACTACTGGAAGGTAACGCGCAACCTCACGCTGAACTTCGGTCTGCGGTACGACTACTGGCACGAGAAGGATTTGGTGCGAGGCAACGCCGCGACGTTCGATCTGAAGTCCGGCAAGATCATCGCAGGCGTGGACAAGAACGGCAAAGTCGACCTCGGAGCGCAGCCGGTGGCACCATTCCTGGCCGCCGCCACCGCCGGGCAGTGGGTTCCGGCCAATCAGGTGGGCGCGCCTCACGGCTTGTTCGCCGCCAACGGCACGTTCTCTCCACGGCTCGGGTTTGCGTGGCGCGCTCGCGACTCGAACGATTTCGTCGTGCGCGGCGGCTACGGCCTTTTCGCATCGAGCTTCCCCGCCAATCGCTCAGCTTCCGCGATCATCGGACCTCCCTACTGGACCTGGGAAACGCAGATCTTCGGTGCCACCACGATCCAGCCATGGGAGACTGCATGGCCCGCCGATCCGCGCGCGTTCATCACGCCCTCAGTCGTCGCGCCGGATGTCAACCTGAAAGCACAGAAGACCCACGAGTGGAACCTCTCGATCCAGAAGTCGCTTCCGTTCCAATCAGCGGTCACGCTCTCCTACGTCGGCAACAAGAGCACCGATGCGATCACGCAGCAGATCTTCAACGAAGTGGCTCCCGGCGCCTATCCGAATCTGCAGAACGCCCGTCCGTATCCGTTGCTGGCGGGCGGCAGCGGACTCTACATCAACAACGGTCACACCTGGTACAACTCGTTCCAAGCAAAAGTGGAGCGGCGCTTCGTCAAGGGACTCTCGACGACGATGGCGTACTCCTACTCGAAGCTGATGCTCAACGAAACCGGCACCGAGCACACGAGCGTTCTCGAGCCATTCGCACCGCAGGGTTACAATCGTGGACGTTCCGATCTCGACCGGACGCATCTGCTGGCTTGGAACTTCGTATGGGAGGTGCCGTTCGGGCGCGGGCGATCGATGGGCGCAAGCATGCATCCGGTGTTGAACGCGATCGTGGGGGGCTGGCAGGTGAACGGGATCTACTTGTTCCAATCCGGCGCGCCGCTGACGTTCATCGTTCCCGGCGCGACTCTCGGCAACGGACGCAATACACGCGCGAATGCTTCAGCGAAACCCTCGGTAACCAACCCAGGACCGGACCGCTGGTTCGATAGTTCGGTGCTGTCCGCTCCCGCCCCAAGGCAATGGGGTGGCGCCGGGCTCGGCTTGATCGACGGTCCCGCCCGTCATACCCTGGATACAGGGCTCACGAAGAACTTCTACGTGGCCGAGAGTAGATATCTCCAGTTCCGCTGGGAGATGTTCAATTCACCGAACCACGTCAACTACGGCAATCCGAACACGACCCTCAATCAACCCACCACCGGCCGCATTCTGGGAGCGAGTGGTGCGCGGGAGATGCAGATGGGTCTGAAGTTCATCTTTTAGATGCAGCTACGAGTAGTACCCGTTCTCTGCGCGCTGGCCTTCGAGGCGGGCGCGCAGGGAACCTATCAGCAGTTCATCCGGCCGGTACTCGAAAAGCAGTGCCACGCCTGTCACAACGCGACCGTCAAGCAGGGCGGGCTTGACCTCTCCTCGCGCGACCGGATGGTGCGCGGTGGCGATCGCGGACCGGCGATCGTGCCGGGCGACCCATCGGAAAGCCTACTCTTCGCTTACATCACGCACAAGAAGAAACCCGGAATGCCGCTCGGGCAACCAAAGCTGGCGCCCGAGGCGATCGCGAAGTTCGAAGAGTGGATCAAGGCGGG